>CAXTVI010000022.1:31851-69192 GCA_964247695.1 uncultured Acetobacteraceae bacterium | reverse complement strand
CCTGCAGGCCCCAGGTGATCGTGCTGGCCCAGGTGCCGGGAGGCGCAGGCGCTGCTGCGGCTGCCGGAGCGCCTGGGGCCGGAGAACCTGGGGCCGGAGCACCTGGGGCGGGAGTCGCGGTGGGCGGCGTGGCCGGGCTGGAGGCCGGGTTCGGCACGGTCGTTGCGGGGGCGGCCGCTGTCTGCGAACGAGCAGGCGTCGCGCTTATTGCGGTTGCGGCGAGACCGGCGCCAGCAAGCAGCACTAATCGAAACGAGTTTCCACGCCTGTCGACGGTGGAAGATGCCAAGAGAGCTTGCTTCATCCTGCTTCCATTCTGTTCTGCCGCCATCCTGAGTGCCGCCCGGGCGACGGCGCATTTGGTGCGGCGTCCAGTTTCATTACCGGAACACTTCGATGCACAAAACGGACCATTACGGAACAAAATGAAAATATTTCGTTGGGGATTATGAAATTTTATGCCGAGAGGGCTGAATCAGGCATGGATCTTTTATGTCAGACCGGTCCCGTGCTGCGGCTCGACAGGCGACGCCTGACCTGCCGGCGGACCTGGTCGAGCACGCCGATCCCCAGCACCTGCAACGCGACCGCGTAGCTCGCCAGCCCGAGCGCGATCAGGCCGGCCAGCACCAGCAGCCGGTGGCCGCCGTGCATGAAGATCACCGGTGTCGGCAGCATCGCCTGCGCAACGCGCAGGAGTGCCGCCATCGCAATCGAGGCCAGCAGCATGCGGGCCAGCCGCCAGAGCAGCGCCGCATCCGGCCGCAGCCAGCCGCGCCGCAGCAGGAGCGTGGCCAGCAGCGTGGTGTTCAGGATCGCCGCGATCGAGCTGGCCACCGGCGGCCCGACATGGGCGAGCGGGCGCATCAGCGCGAGGTTGAGGGCGAAGTTGATCACCAGCGTGCTGATGCCGATCTGCACCGGGGTGCGGGTGTCGCCGCGTGCAAAGAACGCCGGCGACAGCACCTTGACCAGCACGAAGAACGGCAGGCCGAGCGCATAGCCGCACAAGGATTGCGCAGACAGCACCGCGGCGCGCGCGGTGAAGGCGCCGCTCTCGAACAGCGCCGCCATCAGCGGGACCGCCAGCGCCGCCAGCGCGAACGCCGCGGGCAGGGTCAGGATCAGGCCGAATTCGATCGCGCGGTTCTGCGTGCGCTGCGCCGCCTCGAGCTGGCCGGTCTGCACCTCGCGGGTCAGCACCGGCAGCATGGTGGTGCCCGCCGCATTGCCCAGCACGCCGAGCGGCAGCTGGTTGAGGCGGTCGGCGAAATACATCAGCGACAGGCTGCCCGGCGGCAGCCAGGTGGCGATGAGCGTGTCCACCGTGAGGTTGAGCTGGCTGATGCCGCTGCCGACCAGCCCGGGCACCATGCGGCGCATCAGCTCGCGCATGTCCGGCGTCAGCCGCGGGCGCGGCAGGCCGAACCCCATGCCGGCGCGCTTGCTGCCGACCAGCAGGATGCCGAGCTGCACCACGCCCGAGAGCGTGAAGCCCCAGGCGGCGGCGATGGCGACGCTGGGGACGTGCGGCGTCAGCCAGACGATGCAGGCGATGCCGACCAGGTTGAAGGCGACATAGGCGGCCGACGCGACGCCGAACTGGTCGAGCCCGTTGAGCACGCCGGAGACCAGGGCGGCGAGGCAGATGAGCATCAGGTAGGGGAAGGTGATGCGGGCGAGCTCGACGGCGAGCGAAAAGGTGGCCGGGTGGCGGGCGAGGCCGGAGCCGATCACGTACATCAGCTGCGGCATGAAGATCTCGCCGAGCACGGTGATGCCCAGCAGCCAGAAACCGAGCACCGCCATCGCCTCGCGGGCGAAGCGGCGCGCCGTCTCGTGGCCCTCGCGCGCCAGCAGCGAGGAGAACAGCGGCACGAAGGCGGCATTGAAGGCGCCCTCGCCGAACAGCCGGCGGAACATGTTGGGCAGCCGGACGGCAACCTGGAAGGCGTCCTGGGCGGGACCCACGCCCATGTAGGTGGCGAGCAGGCGGTCGCGCACCAGCCCGAGCACGCGGCTCGCCATGGTCCAGCCGCCGACGGTGAGGATGCCTTTGATCATGCGTCCGCTTATGCAGGACCCGGGCGGCCGGTGTCACACGTGGCTGTGGTCAGGTGCGGTGATCACCTGGTCGCCGGCCATCAGCGCTGCGGGACAGCCCATGGGTCGTAGCTGCCGAAGCTCCAGACATGGCCGTCCGGATCGCGGGCGGAGTAGCCGCGCCCGCCGTACGGCTGATCCTTCGGGCCAAGGAAGATGTCAGCACCGGCTGCCCGCGCGCGATCCGCATGGGCGTCGACGTCCTCGACGATGAGGTAGAGCCCGACCGTCGGGCCACCGGCCTGGGCCACGGTCTTCGTGTTTGCCGATCGCGCATACTCGGTGTCGTTGATGCTGTAGACCATGACCATCCGGTCGCTCCAGGTCAGCTGCGCGTGCTGCACCCGCGTCGGATCGTGCTCATCGAGATAGACCGCCAGACGCTCGAAGCCGAATGCCCTGCACAGGAAGTCGATGGCGGCGAGGGCGTCCGTGTAGCGCAGATTCGGGATGATTTCGTGCCGCATGATGGCCCCGGCCGGCGGTTCCTGCTCAGGGCGCCAAGCCTAACGCATCCATGTCGGCTTTCCACCACGGAGCGCGCGCCGGCAGGGTATCCCGGCTGGCTTCGTTTCCACTAGCATCGATGTCATGACAGCAGCCCCGTCCGGCCTGACCCGGTTCTCCGTCCCGCCGCTGCACGAGGTCACGCGCAGCCTCGCCGCCGTCGCCTCCGGACGCCAGCCGCCCGACCTGGTGATACGCGGGGCGCGCCTGCTCTCGACCTATTCCGGGCGGATGCTGGAGGATCGCGAGCTCTGGATCAGCCATGGCCGGATCGCGGCGATGCATCCCGCCGGTCGGGCGCGGGACGCAGGGAGCGTCTACGACGCACAGGGTGGCATCGTGGCACCCGGGCTGATCGACCCGCATTTGCATATCGAGAGCAGCATGATGACCGCGTGCGCCTATGCCGAGGCGGCGCTGCTCAACGGCACCACCACGATCTTCTGCGACAGCCACGAGATCGGCAACGTCTGTGACGCCCAGGGTGTGGAATGGATGCTCGAGGACGCGCGGGCTGCGCCGCTGAGCATCTTTCTCACCGTGCCGAGCACGGTGCCCGCGACCTCGCCGGTGTTCGAGACCGCGGGCGGCGACCTCACGCCCGACAAGATCGGCCGGCTGTTCGACCGCTGGCCGGAAGCGGTGGCGCTGGGGGAGAAGATGGATTTCGTGCAGCTCTGCGAGGGCGACGCGCGCAGCCACGCCATCGTGGCGGAGGCGCTCCGCCGTGGCCGGCCGGTGAGCGGGCACGTCTACGGGCGCGAGTTCGTGGCGGCCTATGCCGCCAGCGGCGTCACCGACACCCACGAGGCGGTGACCGCCGAGATCGCCGCCGACCTGATCGAGGCCGGGGTCTGGATCTTCCTGCGCGGCGGGCCGCCCGGCACGCCGTGGCACAGCCTGCCGGCGGCAATCCGGGCAGTCACCGAGCTTGGCGTGAGCGCGCAGCGCGTGTGCCTGTGCACCGACGACCGCGACGCCGACGACCTGTTCCTGTTCGGCCAGGACTGGGTGCTGCGCCAGGCGATCAAGGCCGGCATCGGGCGCGAGACCGCCTGGGCGATGGGCTCGCTGCATGCCGCGACCCGGTTCGGCATGGACGGCGAGATCGGCGGCCTGGGCGGCGGCCGGCGCGCCGACCTGGTGCTGCTCGATGACGCGATGCGGGTGCGCAACACCTGGTACGGCGGCACGCTCGCGGTCGAGGACGGTCGTGTCACGTCCGAACTGGACCGGCAGCTCTCGACCATGCGCTACCGGTATCCCGACGCCGCCTATCATACGGTGCACCTGCCGGCTCCGGGAGCTTCCAGCCCGGCCCTGACCCCGACCCTGCCTGAGACGCCCTGCCGGGTGAACGTCATCGCCATACGCGATCCGACCGACATCGCGCTGCATCACGAGGTGGTCGAGCTGCGGTCCGCCACCGACTGGCAGCAGCATTTCGACAGCCACGGTTTGTGCTTCCTCTCGGTGCTGGAACGGCATGGCCGGTCGGGCGAGGTGGCGCACGGGTTGCTGCGCGGCTTCGGCCTCCGCGACGGTGCGGTCGCCAGCAGCGTCGGCCACGATGCGCACAACCTCGTCGTCGCCGGCACCACCGAGGTCGACATGCGCATCGCTGTCGAGGCGATCCGGACCCAGGGCGGCGGCGTGGTGGTGGTGCAGCGGGGCGCGGTCGTGGCGATGGTGGCGCTGCCGGTGGCGGGCCTGCTTTCCGACCTGCGCGCCACCGAGGTGGCGGCGCAGGCGGCGGTGCTCAAGCAGGCCTGGGTGGCTGCCGGCTGCCGGCTGCCGTACATGGGATTCAATTTGATCCCGTTATCGGTGATCCCTGCTATACGCATCACCGACAAGGGCCTCGTCACCGTACCGGAGATGCAGCGCCTGCCCCTGTTCGAGCCGACCTGAGGGTCCGTTCCTCAAACAGGTGCAGCAGCAAGGGAAGTTTATGAACTCGCAGATCACGCAGTTGCGTGTCGGCGACGAGAGCTTCCTCGTTGCCAGCATGATCGATCGTTGCCCGAAATCGATGATGCTGCGCGAGCTGGTCCGCAACGCCATCGAGGCTGCCCAGACGGCGCCCGACGGCGCCCGGCGGGTCGAGCTGTCCGGGATCTTCATCGACGGCGCAGGCAAGCTTGCGATCTGGAACACCGGGCGCGGCATGACCGAGGGCGAGCTGTTCAGGATGTGCGACATCGCGTCCTCGATCCGCAAGCAGAACAGCCTCGAGCAGAATTTCGGCATGGGCGCGAAGGTCGCCTCGCTGCCGTCCAACCGGCACGGCCTGCGCTACCGGTCCTGCCGCGAAGGTCGCGTGCACGAGGTGCTGATCGGCCAGCGCGACGGGATCTACGGCCGCCTGAAGCGCCAGGTGGATGGTCTCGAGGGCTGGCACGACGTGGTCGACGTCACCGCGCAGGCCGAGGCGGATGGCCGCAGCCTGTCGTGGGACTGGACCGAGGTGGTGCTGCTCGGCAACCGGCCGGCGCAGGACACGCTCGTCGACCCCTATGACGGCGCGCCGGGCATGGTGCCGTACTGGGTTGCCGAGGAGCTGGCCAAGAAGTTCTTCCGGTTGCCGGGCGATGTCGAGGTGGTCCTGCAACCGGGCGCCACCGTCGCACCCGACGCCTTCCGGTTCCGCTCCATCGCCGAGCGGCTCGGGGCCGGGTACGACCGCTACGAGAGTGTCGCGACCGACGACGGCATCGTGCTGCACTACATCTTCGACGCGTTCTTGCCCGGGGCCGAGAGCCAGACCTGCGCCGGCGAGGGCATGCCGTACTTCGTGCATGGCGCCGCAGGCCTCGTCTACAAGGACGAGGTCTATGATCTCGCCTGGCACCACGAGTGGCTGCATCTGGGGCCGGTGTTCGGAATCCCGTTCTGTGGCCGCAACATCTCCGTGTTTGTCGAGTTTCCCGATGGCGTCGCGGTGCTTCCCGACGGCTACCGGCAGTTCCTGCGGCATCGCGACGGGCTGCAGCACCAGGTCTCGCTGCGCGCCTATGCTGCACTGGTTGCCGAGCATCGGCCCGCCTGGCTGGTGGAGCTGATCCAGCAGCACGCGCCGGACAGCGCGGTGTCGCCTGAGATCACCGCGGCGCTGGCGCAGTTGCTGCGCGACCTGCGCGTGCCGCGCCGCACCCGTCCGGTGCCGCGTCCCGCCCCTGCCGGGAACGCACCTGCCGCCGGGGAGGCGGAGGACCCGGCGCCCCCGGAGGGCAACCCATCGCCGCCGGACGATGATGCCGATCCCGCTGCCCCCGACCCCGCTGCCCCCGACCTTGAGCCGGTTGCTTTCGAGCCGCCCGCCGCCGAGCCGGCCGCCCCCGAAGCGGAATCGCGCGAGGAGATCGAGCCGGACGACAGCGAGTTCGAGCCGGCGCCGCAGATCGTCATGCTGCGCGACGCGCGCGAGGTCGCGGCGCGCGGCCTGCAAGAGCGTGGTGCCCGCTATTATCCGGAAACCCACCAGCTCTTCGTGAACTGCCTGTACGAGGCGGTGCCGGCGATGCAGTCGGCGCTGGAGCGCGAGTTCGCCTTTGCCAAGGACCAGGGCACCGTCCGGCGGCATGCGCTGCACTCCGCCGAGCAGTCCCTGGTCGAGCGGGTCGGACGCATGCTGGTGTTCGCGCTCTCCAAGCATGTCCATTGGGCCGGCTGGGAGATGAGCCATGTGCTCTCGACCCAGGCGCTGACGCTGGCCGCCGACGATCACCACCAGAGCCTGCCGGCCGCCCGTGCCTCACTGCGTACGGCGCTCCGGCTGCGCCAGCTGAGCCTCCCGGAGACAGCCGAAGCGTTGCTTTGACAAGCGCCTGCAACCGCGTAAGTCTGGTATCGACGCCCGAACCAAGAGGCGCGCCGGAGGAACCATCATGATGAACGAAGACGACGCGCCGCCCGCAGACCGCCTGCGGCGCGGCCTGCTGCAGAGTGCTGCGCTTTCGGGGGCGGGCCTGGCCGGGCTTGCCTCCTCGGCGGTACTGCTGGCCGGCGGTGGCCGTGCCAGCGCGGCGGGCGCCGGCCCGTTCCCGAGCCACCCGAACTGGCGCTTCGTGTTCGTCAACCACGTCACCACCAACCCGTTCTTCACGCCGTGCCAGTACGGCATCCACGACGCGACCGCGCTGCTCGGCTGCAGCTACCAGTGGACCGGCTCGGCGACCGCCGACGTCAGCGAGATGGTGAACGCGATGAACTCCGCGATCGCCGCCAAGGCGAGCGCGATCGCGGTCTGCATCGTGGATCCCAAGGCGTTCGAGGACCCGATCGAGCGGGCGCTTGCCGCCGGCATCCCGGTGTTCGCCTACAACGCCGACGCGCCGGCGGGCAGCGGCAGCAAGCGCCTCGCCTATATCGGCCAGGACCTGTTCCAGGCCGGCGTGCTGCTCGGCGAGCGGATCGTCAGCCTGATCGATAGCGGCACGGTGGCGATGTTCATCGCGACCCCCGGGCAGCTCAACATCCAGCCGCGGCTCGACGGCGCGGCCAGCGTCATCAAGAAGTCCGGCAAGTCGATTACCATCGAAGTCGTCGCGACCGGTGCGACCGTCAACGAGGAACTGTCCAAGATCAAGGCATACTATCTCGGGCACCAGCACGTGAAGGGCATGTTCGCGGTGGATGCCGGCAGCACCCAGGGTGTCGCCGAGACCATCGACCAGTATGGCCTGGCGGCGAAGGGGGTGCATGGCGGTGGCTTCGACCTGCTGCCGCGCACCCTGGAGCTGATCCGCAAGGGCTCGCTCGACTTCACCATCGACCAGCAGGCCTACCTGCAGGGCTTCTATACCAGCATGGAGATGTTCACCTTCCTGGCGTCCGGCGGCCTGACCGGCCCGGCCGACATCAATACCGGCCTGAAGTTCGTGACCAAGGAGACGGTCGGGCCGTACCTCTCCACCTCGACCCGCTACGAGGGCAAGTCGGCGACCGCGCAGATCGTGCCCATGTCCGGCGCGATCGGTGGCTGATGGCCGCCACCGGTACGGCTGAACTCCCGCGGCGTTCGTCCGCGGGGGTGCTGCTGGACAGCATCCTGAAGTGGCGCGAGATCAGCATCCTGGTCGTCGCCGTGCTGCTGATCGCCTATTTCGAGGCCGAGAACCGCGACTTCCTGCTGACCTCGGCCAGCCTGGAGAACCTGTCGCAGTTCATCGCGCCGGCCGCGATCATCTCGTTCGGCGAGATCATGCTGATGATCGGCGGCGAGATCGACCTCTCCGCCGGCATGATCTTCGCCTTCGCCCCGTTCGTGATGCATTTCGCGGTGCTGGCCGGACTGCCGGCGCCGGTCGGCCTGCTGCTCGGACTGCTGGCGAGCGGGCTGATCGGCCTGGTGAACGGCCTGGTCACGGTGTTCCTGCGGGTGCCGAGCTTCGTCACCACGCTCGGCACCATGTTCCTGCTCAATGGCCTGACGCTGACGCTGTCGGCCGGCACGCCCGTCGACGCGCCCGGATCGCCCGGCTTCCAGGCCTTCTTCGGCCACTGGGGCTATAGCGAGATCTGCTGGGCGGTCGTGATCGGGCTCGCGATGCACGTGCTGCTGCGCAACACCCGGTGGGGGTTGCACACGGTCGCCTCCGGCGGCAATCCGCTGGGTGCCGCCGAGACCGGCATCAACGTGAAGCGCCTGAAGATCGGCAACTTCGTCCTGAGCGCCACGCTGTCCGGCTTCGTCGGCATGCTCGAGGGGTTCCGCATCTCGTCGGTGGACCCGCAGGCGGGCGGCAGCCAGATCATGTTCCTCGCGGTTGCGTCCGGCGTCATCGGCGGCACCTCGCTCGCCGGCGGCTCGGGCACCATCATCGGCGGCCTGATCGGCGCCACCGTGCTCGGAGTGCTCAATGACGGCTTCACCCTGATCGGCATCAACGCCTTCACCTTCAACATCATCCTGGGTGCCGCGATCCTGATCGCCATGGTGTTCAACATCCACATGACGCGGCTGAGCCGGCTCGGAGGCGCGCGATGAGCGAGGTGGCGGCGCCGCCGGGGATCATCCGGGCCGAGAACATCGTGATGAGGTTCGGGGCACTCACCGCTCTGCGCGGGGTGTCGCTGAACCTGCAGCCTGGCGAGATCCTCGGCATCCTCGGCGACAACGGCGCCGGCAAATCCACGCTGATGAAGATCCTGACCGGGTTCCAGTCGCAGACCGAGGGCCGCCTGTTCATCGACAACCAGGAGGTGCATCTGCGCTCGGTCGACCATGCCCGCGCGCTCGGCATCGAGTGCGTGTACCAGGACCTGGCGCTGGCGAATGGCCTGTCGATCTTCCACAACATGTTCCTCAACCGCGAGATCGTCTATCCGGGGCCGTTCCGCCTGCTCAACAACCGCGCGATGCGCCGGCGTACTCAGGAACTGCTCGACGAGATCGGGGTGCATGTGCCGTCGGTGGACCTGCCGGTCGAGCGCCTGTCGGGCGGCCAGCGGCAGGCGATCGCGGTGGCGCGCGCGGTCAATTCGAACGCCCGCGTGCTGCTGCTCGACGAGCCGCTGGCGGCGATGGGCGCCCGCGAGGCCGGGCTGATCATCGACCTGATCCTGCGCCTCAAGGCGAAGGGTTCGCTGTCGATCATCATGATCATGCACAACTACGCGCAGACGCTGGAAATCGCCGACCGCATCATGCTGATGCAGCGTGGCGCCGTCACCTACGAGAATCATGCCGCATCGACCTCGGTGCCGGAGCTCATGGAGATCGTGCGGCGCGAATATCGCTCGATGCGCAATCCCACGGCGGCCTGATCCCCTGCCGGCCTCGTGCGTTGCAGGCGGGGGACAATCGCGCGGGAGAGCAGGGGATGATGGAATCAAAATCCAACCGGGTCCACCGGGTGGCGGTGATCGCCGGCGACGGGATCGGCTGCGAGGTGATGCCTGAGGGGTTGCGGGTTCTCGAGGCGGCGGCGTCGCGGTTCGGGTTCCGCCTCAAGGCCGACAGCTTCGGGTTCGCCTCCTGCGACTACTATCTCCGGCACGGCCAGATGATGCCCGACGACTGGAAGGCGCAGATCGGCGGCCACGACGCGATCCTGTTCGGCGCCGTCGGCTGGCCCGAAAAGGTGCCGGACCATATCTCGCTCTGGGGTTCGCTGATCCCGATGCGGCGCGAGTTCGACCAATATGCCAACATCCGCCCGGTCCGGCTGATGCCGGGAGTGAGCTCGCCGCTGGCCGGCCGCGAGCCCGGCGACATCGACTTCGTCGTGGTGCGCGAGAATACCGAGGGCGAATATTCCTCTGTCGGCGGCCGCATGTTCGCCG
The DNA here is from genome assembly GCA_964247695.1 of uncultured Acetobacteraceae bacterium. Lineage (GTDB taxonomy): Bacteria > Pseudomonadota > Alphaproteobacteria > Acetobacterales > Acetobacteraceae > Lichenicoccus. Next base: position 59,295 of record CAXTVI010000022.1, on the reverse strand, counting down.
GCACCGACCGCGAATTCGTGGTGCAGGAAACCATCATGACCCGCACCGGGGTCGATCGCATCCTGCGCTACGCCTTCGAGATGGCGACTGGGCGCCCGCGCCGGCACCTGACGTCGGCGACCAAGTCGAACGGCATCTCGATCACCATGCCGTATTGGGACGAGCGGGTGGAGGAGATGGCGCGGCACTACCCGCAGGTGTCCTGGGACAAGTACCATATCGACATCCTGACCGCGCATTTCGTGCAGCATCCGGACCGGTTCGACGTGGTGGTCGGCAGCAACCTGTTCGGCGACATCCTGTCGGACCTGGGTCCGGCCTGCACCGGCACCATCGGCATCGCGCCCGCCGGCAACATCAATCCGGAGCGGCTGTTTCCCTCCCTGTTCGAGCCGGTGCACGGCTCGGCGCCGGACATCGCGGGGCAGGGGATCGCCAACCCGGTCGGGCAGATCTGGTCGGCAGCGATGATGCTGGAGCATCTGGGCGAACTGGACGCGGCGGCCGCCATCGTGCGCGCCATCGAGCAGGTGCTGGCCGAGCCACGCCTGCGCACGCGCGACCTGGGCGGCCGAGCCGATACCGCCGCGTGCGGCCGCGCCATTGCCGACGCGGTGTAGTCAGTCCTGCAGGATTGCCCGGTCGATCGCCGTGCGCACGCGGTGGTTCATCGGCTTGGTGACGCTGGTGAACCAGCTCCGCAGCCGCCCGTCGCGGCCGATCAGGTATTTGTAGAAATTCCAGCGCGGGTACGACAGCACGCCGCCTTGATCGCCGAGCCAGCCGAACAGCGGATGCCTGTCGGGGCCGCGCACATGCAGCTTGGCCGACATCGGGAACGACACGCCGTAGTTGCGGGCGCAGAAGCTCTGGATCTCCTCCGCGGTGCCCGGCTCCTGCCGGCCGAAATCGTTGCAGGGTGCGCCGATCACCACCAGTCCGCGCCCCCGGTAGTGCGACCACACCGCCTGCAACTCCTCGTATTGCGGGGTGAAGCCGCATTTCGACGCCGTGTTGACGAGCAGGACAGGGTGGCCGGCATAGCGGCTGAGCGGCAGCGTGCCTCCATCGAGCAGGTCCAGGCTGAAATCGTGGGCGGTCGGCTGGCTCATCGGCGGCTTCCAGGATTGGTGGCGTTGGCGTCTTCGGCCATAACCATGCCATGACCGGCGCCGACAAGCTTCAGCGGATCGCAGCGCACGCCCGGCCGGCTGCCTGATGACGCCGGTGGCTGCCCTGCATGGCGTGGCCGGCCTTGCCGCGCTGATCGCGATCGCGCTCGTCTTCTCGCTCGACCGCCGGGGCATCCGGTGGCGGACGGTGGGCGCGGCCCTCGCGCTGCAATGCGCCGTGGGTGCGCTGATCCTGTTCGTGCCGGTCGGACGGCAGGCCCTGCACGCGATCTCGCTGGTGGTGAACCAGGTGCTCGGCTACGGCAATGACGGCATCGCCTTCCTGTTCGGCGGCCTCGTCGGTGCGCGCATGTTCACCGTGTTCCCGGACGGCGGCTTCGTGTTCGCGCTGCGCGTGCTGCCGCAGATCGTCTACATCTCGGCGCTGATCGCGGTGCTGTATTATTTCCACGTCATGCAGGTCATGGCCCGCATCCTCGGCGGCGCCGTCCGCGCGGTGATCGGCACGTCCGAGATCGAGAGCTTCTCCGCCGTCACCACGATCTTCCTCGGGCAGAGCGAGATGCCGGTGGCGATACGTCCCTTCGTCGCCCTGCTGACGCGGGCCGAGCTGTTCGCGGTGATGTCGAGCGGCACCGCCTCGGTGGCGGGCTCGGTATTGGCCGGCTATGCCGGTCTCGGCGTGCCGGTCGACTACCTGCTGGCGGCCTCGTTCATGGCGATCCCCGGCGGCCTGCTGTTCGCGAAACTGCTGCTGCCGACCACCGAGGCGTCGCCGGTCACCACGCTCGATCTCGATTTCGAGGAGCGGCGCCCGGCCAACGTGTTCGAGGCGGTGGCGATCGGCACCACCAACGGCGTGCGTGTCGCGGTCGCGGTCGGCTCGATGCTGGTCGCCTTCATCGGCCTGATCGCCTGCCTGAACGGGCTGGTCGGCTGGCTCGGCGGCCTTGCGGGCCATCCGGCGCTTTCGCTCGAAGCGATGCTGGGCTGGCTGTTCGCGCCGCTTGCGTGGCTGATCGGCGTCAGGTCCGATTTCTGCGTGCTGGTCGGCGGCATCATCGGCCAGAAGATCGTGTTCAACGAGTTCGTCGCCTACGTGCACCTGTCGCCGCTGATCCATGCGCACACGCTTGATCCGCGCAGCCTGGCGATCGTCTCGTTCGCGCTCTGCGGGTTCGCCAACTTCTCCTCGATCGGCATCCTGCTCGCGGGCTACGGCAGCGTGGCGCCCGAGCGACGCGCCGAGGTCTCGCGCCTGGGCCTGCGCGCGGTGCTGGCCGGCACGCTCTCGAACCTCGCCAGCGCCACCATCGCCGGCATGTTCATTTCCTGATCCGGATACGCCCAACGATGACGCTGACCGTGCACCATCTGAACAACAGCCGCTCGCAGCGGGTGCTGTTCCTGCTCGAGGAACTCGAGGTCCCCTACGAGATCCGCCGCTACCAGCGGAATCCTAGGACGATGCTGGCGCCCGCCGCGCTGCGTGCCGTGCATCCGCTCGGGAAGTCCCCCGTGGTGACCGACGGCGATCGCACGCTGGCGGAGACCGGCGCCATCATGGAGTACCTGGCGACCCGCTACGGCGACGGCCGGCTGATGCCGCAGCCGGGCTCGGTGGAGCGCGAGCGGGCCTCCTACTACCTGCATTATGCCGAAGGCTCGCTGATGCCGCTGCTACTCTTGCAGCTCGTTTTTTCGCGTCTGCCGCAGCAGCCGCCGAAGCTGCTGCGCCCGCTGCTGCGGCCCTTGCTGGATGGCATCGGCCGCGGCTTCGACCGGCAGTTCCTCGGCCCGCAACTCGCACTGCACCTGAACTTCCTTGATCGCGAGCTGGATGCGCGGCCGTGGTTCGCCGGCGACGAGTTCTCGGTGGCGGACGCGCAGATGAGCTTTCCGCTCGAGATCGCCGGGACACGGCTGCGGGCGCTGGGTGCCGCGCGGCCGAACCTGCAACGTTGGCTCGACCGGCTGCGTGCGCGGCCGGCCTATGCGAGGGCCGTCGAGCGGGGTGGTCCGTACGAGCTCCGATAGTTCAAGGACGTCGCAATCTGGACACGACGTGGCGCAGGCGCCGCTGCACCCTTTCCGCGGCCGCGAGCGGCTCGGCTACCAGATCGAGATGATCGATGCCGCGCGCTTCGTGTTCCGCCATGATCGCGGCGGGACCGGCCGCGAGCAGGCTGCCATCCGGCTGCACGATGGAGAGCCGGTAGCCGAGGCCGGTCAGCCAAGCCAGGTAGCCGGGGCCGCTGATGCCGGAGATGCCCGGCATCAGCGACGGGCTGAACTCGGTCACGATCACCGGGCGGTCGCGCCGGATGATGCGCAGGCAGCCGGACAACGCAAGGTATTCGGCGCCTTCCACATCGACCTTGATGAAATCGATCCGCCGCCGCCTGGGCACGATCTGATCCACCCGCACGCAGGCCACGGTTTCGGCGGCGAGCAGGGCGCTGGCGTCGCCGGGCGTGGCCGAGGTGGTGCCGTTGGAATGCGAGCGGTGCAGGACCAGCAGCCCGGGTTCAAATCCGGCCGCGACCTGCACCACGGTCACCTGCGAGAAGCCGTTGGCGCGCCGGCTGGCCTCGATCATGCGCGCATTGTTCGGGTTCGGCTCGATTGCCAGCACCGATCCGGACGGTCCGACGAGCGAGGCTGACAGCATCGTGAAGTAGCCGATATTGGCGCCCAGATCGAGTATGTGGGCACCGGGCCGGAGGTATCGCCGGAACACCGCGGTGACATCGGCCTCGTAGTTGTCGGCGCGCACATGCTGTCCGACCGCGGCGTCGCCCGACTCGGTGTGGATGCTGAAGCCCGGCAGCCGCACGAGCTCGACCGAGCCCAGCGACCCGGCAGCGCCGAGGCCGCGGCGGGAGAACTCCAGCGCGTTGACGTAGCTGCCGACCACCATGTCGAGCGGCTCGCCGACGCGCGAGGAATGGCCGCGCCACTCCTCGCGGTTCGGCAGCCGGCCCAGCAGCAGCCTGAAGCAGGCGACGATATCGTCCAGCGTGGTGCTGTTCGAGTATTCGCCCTGCCACGGCTCCGGCCGCGTCTGCAGGTCTTGCGATGGCGCCACTGTCGATCCTCCTGTCCGGCTGCCGCGCACAGTGGCAGCGGCGCCGGCTTCCTGCAAAAGCTGTACACGCACTGCCGTCGGCGTCATCCGGCGAGTTGATCCCGGCGTTGCATTGGGACATGGATTGAGCCGGCATGACTTTCATTTCCTACGCGCAGAATTTCGAGGACGTCCTGCTGTGGCGCGCCCTCGGCGACATCGAACGCGGGTTCTATATCGATGTCGGCGCGTATCATCCCGACACCCACAGCGTCACCCGCGCCTTCTATGACCGCGGCTGGAGCGGCGTGAACATCGAGCCGCTGCCGGACGCGGCGCGGCGCCTCGCGGCAGCGCGTCCGCGCGACGTGACGTTGCGGATCGCACTTGGAGCGCAGCCGGCGGAGCTGCCGTTCTACCGCATCGAGGGCACCGGGCTATCGACGCTCGATCCGGCGATCGCGGCCGGGCACGCGGCGGCCGGCCTGCCGGCGACGCGGGACCACGTCGCAGTGCTGACGCTGGCAGAAATCTGCGCGCTGCATGCAAGTGCCGACATCCATTTCCTCAAGATCGATGTCGAGGGCGCCGAGCGCGCGGTACTGCAGGGCGCCGACCTGGTGCGCTACCGGCCCTGGATCATCCTCGTCGAGGCGACGGCACCGAACTCGACCACCCAGACGCACCAGGAGTGGGAGCCGCTGCTGCGCGAGGCGGAGTATGACTTCGTCTGGTTCGACGGCCTCAACCGCTACTATGTCGCCCATGAGCGCGCCGATGCGCTGGCGCCGGCCTTCCGCACGCCGCCGAACGTGTTCGACGATTTCCTGCGCGCGGGCGACAGCGTCTGGATCGAGCGGGCCGCGCGGCTGGAGGTGGAGGCCGCCGCCCAGCGCGAGCGCGCGCACCTCGCCGAGACCCAGGCGCAGGCCGCCGCCGAGCAGTTGCGGCTGCAGCGCGAGGCGGCCGCGCATGAGAGCGGCCGCCTGCGCGAAGCCCTCGGCCGGCAGCAGCTCGAAGCCACGCGCACCGGGCAGCTGCAGGTCCGTGACTTGGCGGCGGAGCAGGCCGCCCTGCACCAGAGCCGCCACGACCTGCAGCAGACCCACCTGCGGCTGCAGACGACGCTGCACGAGCTGGAGGTGGTGCGCTCCAGCCGTTCCTGGCGGCTGACCGCGCCGATGCGCAGCGCGCTGTGGCGGACGCGCCGGCTTGTCGGGAGCACCGACCAGCCGGCGCCCCTCCTTTTGGAACCGGCCATGCAAACCGGCCCTGCGGAGTGCCGCGAACCGGCGGAGGAGGAACAGGATGCCGAGGCCTTCATCGCCTCGCTGCCGCCACTGCCAATCACACCGCCGCCGCCGTTTCTGGCCTCGCAGGGCCTGCAGGGGGGCGGCCTCTCGGCGGTGCACCAGTTCCATTCCGGCAGCGCCGTGAACGACGCCATCACCAATGCAATGCTGCTCACCCGCGGCCTGCTGCGCGCGATGGGCTACCACAGCGAGATCTACACCGAGGATCCGCCCGAGGCGCTGGCCGGCGACCTGCTGCCGATGGAGGCGCTGCCACGACACGACGGCTACGTGCTGATCGTGCGGCATTCGATCGGCTATGACCGCTTCGAGCAGATCCTCGCTCTGCCGGCGCCTAAGCTGCTGCTCTACCACAACATCACGCCACCCGAGCTGCTGGTGCGCCATCCGTATCTCGCGCGCTACGCCCGGCTCGGCCGCCGGCAGCTCGCCGCCTTCAAGGGACGCGTGGCGGCAGCACTTGCCGACAGCGAATACAACGCGAACGAGCTGCGCGGCCTCGGCATCGCACCGGTGCGCGCCTGCACCCTGCTGTTCGATCTCGACGACCTGCGGCATCGCGCCGCGCAAGCGACGCATACCCTGCGGGACCCGGGCCGGTTCACCGTCCTGTTCGTCGGGCGCATCAACGCCTCCAAGGGGCAGCTCGCGCTGGTCGAGGCCTTCGCCGCCTTCAGGGCCGGATACGGCCGCCCGTCGCGGCTGGTGCTGGTCGGGCGCCCGGACGCCGCCGACGATGCGTACGCGCGCTCGCTGCGGCAGGCCATCGTCCGGCACGGCCTGGACGCGGATGTCATGCTGGCCGGCGGCGTTTCGGATGACATCCTGCATGAATGGTATGCAGCGTCCGACCTGTATGTCTCGCTGAGCCGGCACGAGGGCTTCGGTGTTCCGCTGATCGAGGCCATGGTGCATGGCGTGCCGGTGCTGGCCTGGCCGGGTGGCGCGGTGCCATACACGCTCGGCGACGCCGCCAACCTGCTGCTCGATACGACGCCCGCCGCGGTGGCGGACGCCATGCTGCGGCTGGCTCGCGATCCCGACGCGGGGGCGGCACAGGCGCGGGCGCAGGAGGCGACGCTCGGCCGGTTTGCCCTCGATCGCCAGCGGGACGTGCTGGCGCAGGCGCTGCTGCGGGCGGGAGCTTCCTTGCCCTCCGGGTCGACTACGGTGCCGCTGCTGGAAGCCAACCTGCGGCTGTCGGTCGCCGGCCACGTGAATGGCAGCTACAGCCTGGCCGCGATCAACCGCGACCTCGCGCGCGCGCTGGATACGGCGCTGCCGGGCCGCGTGCGGCTGCTGCCGGTCGAAGGCGCCCCGACGCTGGACCTGTCGGGCGTGCCGGTCGACGAGCGGGCGGTGGTCTCGGCGCTGGTGCACCGGCCGCCGCACGCCACCGGCCCCGAGATGGTGATCAGCCAGCACTATCCGGTGCATGTGCCGCAGCGCCGCGGCGATGTCGCGGTGGCGATGCTGTTCTGGGAAGAGAGCCTGTTGCCCGCAGCCACCATCGAGCTGCTCGGCCGGCATTTCGACGCCGTGGTGGCGCCGACAAGCTACGTGCGTGATGCCCTGGTCGAGAGCGGGCTTGCCATCCCGGTCCGGGTGATCCCGCCCGCTGTCAGGCTGGACCGGTTCGCTGCGCTGCATTACGACCGGTCCACGAGGCCGTCGCCGGTGCATCGCTTCCTGCATGTCTCGTCCTGCTTCCCGCGCAAGGGTGTCGATGTGCTGCTGCGTGCCTGGGCGGCGGCATTCCGCGCCGGCGATCCGGTCAGGCTGGTGATCAAGGGCTTCCCAAACCCGCACAACGACGTGGCAAATCAGCTGGCGGCGCTGCGCAAGGCCGATCCGGGTCTGGCGCCGGTCGAGCTGGTGGATGCCGACCTCGATGGCGAGGCGCTGCTGGCGCTGTACCGCGATGCCGACACGATGGTGCTGCCGACACGCGGCGAGGGCTACAACCTGCCGGCGGCCGAGGCGCTCGCCGCCGGTCTCGGCTTGATCGTCACCGGACGCGGCGGCCACACGGACTTCTGCACCGGCCCTGACGGCGCTCCGCTGCCAGGCGTGCGCCTGCTGCGCTACCGTCCGGCGCCGTCGGGCAGCCATCTGGCGAGTGCGCATTCGCTGTGGCTCGAACCCGAGCATGACGATCTCGTCGCCGCCTTGCGCGAGCGCCCGGCTGCGGCGCCTGTTCCGTCGGAGACGCTGCATCTTCCGGAGGCCGCGCCGCTGGCCGCCGCCTATTCCGGCCTGGCCCGCGACCTGCTGCTGGCAACCCCGGCCGAGGCGACGCGCATCGCCTGGGTGTCGAGCTGGGGCGTGCGCTGTGGCGTTGCGGAATACTCCCGCCAGCTGCTGGACAGCCTGCTCAACGACGCAGACGGCGAGAACAAGGTTCGCATACGCATCCTGTGCGACCGGCGCACGGTGATCGACATCGCCGAGAATGCCGATCCGGCACAGGCCGTCGAGATCTGGCCGTGCTGGGAGTCCGGCGACCGTCGCACGGTCGAGCCGCTGGCGCAGGCCATCGCGGCTGACGACGCGCCGGCCGTCGTGCTGCAGCACCAGCCCGGGCTGCTGTCATTCGACAGCCTCGCCCGCCTCATCGATCATGGCGCGTTGCGCGGCCGGGTGGTCGTGGTGGCCCTGCACAACACCAGCCACCTGCACGATCTTGCGGCGCCGGAGCGGCAGGCCGCGATCGCGGCGCTGCGCCGGACCAGCCGCGTGCTGGTGCATACCGTGGCCGACCTGGTCAGGCTGCAGTCGCTCGGCCTGGATGCGAACGCCACCCTGCTGCCGCATGGCATCGCCCGGGCGCTGCCGCCACCGGCGCCGCGGCCGCTCGCGGAGACCGACCGGCCGATCATCGGCTGCTACGGTTTCTTCCTGCCCGGCAAGGGGATCGACACGCTGATCGAGGCGATGGCTCTGCTGCGGCGGCGCTGGCCTGCCGCCCGGCTGCTGCTGGTGAATGCGGAATACGACCACCCGCATTCGCCGCGCGAGATCGAACGCTGCAGGCAGCTCGCGGCCGATCTCGGCGTATGGGAGGCGATCACGTTCGAGACCGGGTTCCTGCCGCACCGGCGCTCGCTCGAGTTGCTCGCCGGCTGCGACGTGATCGCCCTGCCGTACAGGCCGTCCAAGGAGGCATCGAGTGCCGCGATGCGCACGGCGCTGACCAGCGGCGTGCCGGTCGCGGTCACGCCGATCGCACTGTTCGACGAGGCCGGGCGAGCCGTCTATCGCTTCGACGGCATCGAGGCGGCAGCGGTGGCGGACGGATTGTCTGACCTGCTTGCCGACCATGCAGCGCGGGTGGTGCTGCAGCAGCAGGCGCAGGACTGGATCGCGGCGCGGCAATGGCCGGATATCGCCCGCCGCCTCGCTGGCATGGTGACCGGTCTGGTGCGGACGCGGGCGCTGGATGGCTGAAACGAAAAGGGGTCGGAGCCTTTCGGCTCCGACCCCGGTCTGGAGAGTTGCGCCTCGGTCTCAGACGATGGTCACGGAACCGTTGACGCCGTTCGGGAAGAACAGGCCGCCGGCGGTGCCGGTGACGCTGCTGCCATAGGCGATCGCCAGCACCTGCTGCGGAGTGCGGCGGTAGTTCTGGCCGTTATAGTCGACGTTGGTGATGTTGAACGGGTTGCCGTCGGCGCTGGTGCCGTTGTCGCCGACGCCGGACAGCGTCGCCCGCAGCGCCGAGATCGCATCCGTTGCGGTGCCGGCGCCGATATTGGCGAGGAAGCCGCGGATCGCGCCGGCCTGGTAGCCTTCGGCACCAAGGAAGCTGGCGGCGTAGGCGATGTTGGTCGGGTTGGTCAGCAATGCGGCGGCACCGGCGAGCGCGGTCACGCACACATCCTCGAGGACATAGGCACCGAGCAGGAACGACACCTCGTCCGCGAATGGATTGAACGCCTGTCCGGGCGCGATGAGGCCGGCCGCCGTCGCCAGGACGGTCCAGCTATCAGCGAGATCGATCGACGGCTCGGCGATCGCATCGGCCCCGAGCACTTCGCGAACGGTCAGGACATGACCCAGTTCGTCATTGGCAAGCTGCTGGGCGTAATAGGCAAGGGCAGTGGTCTGGAACGGCACCGCGGTGCCCCCGGTAACCGTGCCCTGGGTGCCGGTGCCGGTCACCGCACTGTACGAGCTGAGGCCGCTGCCGGTCGCGGCGCGCAGGTAATATTCCGCACCGAGATATTCGAAGTTCAGCGCGAAGTTGAAGATGACCGCATCGGTGATCGCCTGCGCGGAGGCCGACTTGCTGGTCAGCGCGCTGGCGGCCGCGACGCCCGCGATCCCGAGGCCCGCGCGCCGTAGCATGGAGCGGCGGTCGCGCTTGGCCTTGATGTCTTCAACCGCCGCTTCGCCGGCGGCTGCAATTTGTGTTTCGTCCAACATGATGGAAGTCTCCAACGAGCCGGACCCCGGCTCGATATAAGTGTCTTGTCCGACGCCAGATTTTGTCACCCGAGCGCCTTCGGATGAATCAGGTTGCCGAGCTCGTGAACATGCCGTTGACGCCGTTCGGGAAGAACAGCCCGGCCGTCGGCGAGACACCGCCATAGACGATGTTCAGGACCTGCTGCGGGGTGCGGCGGAAGACCTGGCCGTTATAGTCGACATTGTTGAACTGATACGGATTGGTTGCCGACTGCGTGCCGTTGTCGTCGGCGACGCCGGAGAGCGTGGCCCGCAGGGCGGAGATCGCGTTGGTTGCGACTCCGGCGCCGATGGTCGAGAGATAGCCGCGGATCGCGCCGGCATGGTAGGCCTCGACCGCCAGCACGCTGGCTGCGTAGGACAGGTTGTCCGGCACGGTCAGCAGGTTCGCGGCACCGGCATAGGCCGTCACCCCGACATCCTCGAAGATGTAGGCGCCGAGCAGGAAGTTCACTTCGCTCTCGAACGGGTTGAAGGTCTGGCCCGCGGTGATCAGGCCGGCCGCGACCGCGAGCGTGGTGAAGCTGTTGACGAAATCGATCGCAGGCTCGGCGACGGCGGCGCTGCCGAGGGCGGTGCGCAGGAACATGACATGCGCCAGCTCGTCATTGGCGATGCGCTGGGCATAGTAGGCGAGGGCCGGGATCTGGAACGGCACCAGCGTCGTCGCCGGCGCGGTCACGCCACCGGTGGCGCCGACCAGTGCTGCGCTGAGGCCGGAGCCGGTCACTGCGCGCAGATAGTATTCCGCTTCTAGATATTCGAGATTAAGTGCAAAATTGAGGATGTCCGCATCGGTATAGGTTGCGGCGGAAGCCGGGCTGGTGGTCGCCGCGACGCCGACCGTGCTCATCGCGCCGATAGCGGCGGCGCCTACGCCTGCCCGCTTCATCAACTTGCGGCGGCCAATGGCACCCCACTCGCCAGCAGCCGTGTTCAGATCAATCATTTGAACTGTCCTGTCCCATTGAAACGCGCCCCGGGGCGCGGCCCCAGGTTCGGAAGTCGGAATTACGGGAGGCAGCGTCGCCGCCGACCACATCATCAACTTCCCCCGGCCCCCAGTGGATGCGCGAAAAGTGGAGGAAACTTCAGAACCCGGAAACACTTGAACGTGATGCCCCTGCACTGAACGGTCCGGGAGGGTTCTAGTCGGGGATCGCAATGAGCGGCGTGGCTACGAGTGTGCTGTGCATCGTCCTCGGCGGTGTGGTCGCGCAATGGATCGCCTGGCGGTACCGCCTGCCCGCCATCGTGCTGCTGTTCGCGCTCGGCCTCGCGGTCGGCCCAGGGCTCGGGCTGCTGCATCCATCCGCCTCGCTCGGCGGCTACCTGCAGCCGATGGTGTCGCTCGCGGTGGCGATCATCGTCTTTGAGGGCGGCCTGGCGCTGGACTTCCGCGAATTGCGCGCAGCCGGCGAGGGGGTGTTGCGGCTGACGGCGCTGGCCCTGCCGATCAACTGGTGCCTGGGCACGCTGGCGGCGCATTTCTTCGGCCGCCTCGGCTGGGGGCCGGCGCTGCTGTTCGGGGCGATCACCGTGGTCACCGGACCTACCGTGGTGCTGCCCCTGCTGCGCCATACCAGGTTGCAGCAGCGGACCGCCTCGTTCCTGCGCTGGGAGGCGATCCTCAACGACCCGGTCGGCGCCATCCTCGCCACCCTGGTGCTGCAGATCCTGCTGGTCAGCGGGGGCGCGCACGCGACGCAGTTCGGTGTCATCGCCGGCCGGCTGCTGCTCAGCATCGGCGCCTCCGCCCTGCTGGGCGTGCTGCCCGCACTGCTGGTGCGTGCCCTGTTCCTGCGCGACCTGATGCCCGAGATCCTCAAGACGCCGGTGCTGCTCGCACTCGCCCTGTCGGTGTTCGTGCTCGGCAACCAGATCATGGACGGCGCCGGGCTGATGGCGGCGACCGCGCTGGGCATGGCGCTCGCCAATCTCGGCGTGCCCGGGCTGGCCGACCTGCGCCGGTTCAAGGAGAGCCTCGTCGTCCTGGTGGTCTCCGCCCTGTTCATCACCCTGACGGCCGACCTGCAGCGCGCCGTGCTCGGCCGACTGTCCTGGCCGATCCTGGGGCTGACCCTGTCGGTGCTGTTCGTGGTGCGTCCTGCGGCGATCGTGATCTCCACCCTGCGCTCGAACCTGACCGGGGCCGAGCGCCTGCTTGCCGCCTGGATCGCGCCACGCGGCATCGTCGCCGCTGCGGTCGCGGGCGTCGCCGGCCTGCGCCTGCAGCAGGCCGGCTATCCGAGTGCAGCCCTGGTGACGCCGTCGGTGTTCGCGGTGATCGCGGCGACGATGGTGCTGCACGGTTTCTCGCTGCGCCCGCTCGCCCGCCGGCTGAAGCTTACGCTGTCGGACGAGCCTGGCATCGCCATCGTCGGCGCCTCGGCCTGGTCCACCGACCTCGCCGCTGCGCTGCAGCAGGCCGGCGCCCGGGTCATGCTGGTCGACACCTTCCCGGGCGCGCTGGACGCCGCGCGGGCGGCCTCGATCCCGGTGCTGCAGGCCGAGATCCTGTCGCAGCATGGCGCCGAGCGCTTCGAGGACAGCCCGGTCGACTACCTGATCGCGGCGACCCCGGATGCGATCTATAATGGCCTGCTCTGCGCGAGGCTGGCGCCGGAGCTCGGCCGCGAGCGGGTGTTCCAGCCCAGCCCGGGGCCCGGCGGCATCGACCGCTATCGCGGGCTGAGCCGCGACGCCCGCGGCAAGTTGCTGGGCGAGCCGGCCTGGACGGTGGAGTTCCTCGAGGAGCTGCACGTGCGCGGTTGGCGCTACTCGGTGGCGACCATGCCGCCCGAGGGGGTCGAGCCGGCGATCGACCCGCAGGCGCTCGAGGTCGCGCTGGTGCGCGAGGGCACCAGCATCGTCATGCGGTCAGCCGAGGACGTGTCCGGCTTCAGGCCGCAGGCCGGGGATGCCGTCGTGCTGCTGGCGCCCCCGGCTACAGCCACGCCTCAAAAATAGCTGTTGAGCAGGTTCTCCAGATATTCCTGGCGTCCGGAGCGCGGCTGCGGCTCGTGGCCTTTCGACGCCACGTCGCGCGCGATGTCGTCGAGCGACATCGAGGAGGCGAGTGCCTTGCCGCGCTCGGTGTTCCAGCCGGCATAGCGCTCGCCGACGTGGCGTGCGAGCCGGCCATCCTCGATCATGCCGGCCGCCACCAGCAGGGCGCGGGCGCACAGATCGATGCCGCCGACATGCGCGTGCACCAAATCCTCCGGATCGATCGATTGCCGCCTGATCTTGGCATCGAAATTCAGCCCCCCGGTGCCGAGGCCGCCGGATTTCAGCACGTAGTACAGGGCGAGCGCGGTGTCCGGCAGCGAGTTCGGGAACTGGTCGGTGTCCCAGCCGATCAGCGGGTCGCCACGATTGACGTCGAGCGAGCCGAGGATGCCCAGCGCGGCGGCAGTCTCGATCTCATGCTCGAAGCTGTGCCCGGCGAGCTGGGCGTGGTTGGCTTCGAGGTTGAGCTTGACTTCGTTTTCCAGCCCGTAGCGCTTGAGGAAGCCATAGACGGTGGCGGCATCGAAATCGTACTGGTGCTTGGTCGGCTCCTTCGGCTTCGGCTCGATCAGGATGGTGCCGGTGAACCCGATCCTGTGCTTGTACTCGACGACCAGATTGAGGAAGCGGCCCATCTGGTCGAGCTCGCGGCCCATGTCTGTGTTGAGCAGCGTCTCGTAGCCCTCGCGCCCGCCCCACAGCACGTAGTTGGCACCATTGAGGCGACGCGTGACATCCAGGCAATGCTTCACCGTGGCGGCGGCGTAGGCGAACACCTCCGGGTCCGGGTTGGTCGCGGCACCCGCCATGTAGCGCGGATGGCTGAACAGGTTGGCGGTGCCCCACAGCAGATGCACGCCGGTCTCGTCCTGCTTCTGGCCGAGCACGTCGGCAATGGCGTCGAGATTGGCGACCGATTCCGAGAAGCTCGCACCCTCGGACACCACGTCGCGATCGTGGAAGCTGTAGAACGGAACGCCGAGCACGCGGAACAGGTCGAACGCCGCGTCCGCCTTCTGTCGCGCCGCATCGAGCCCGTCGCGGCCGCTCCAGGGCCGGATGATGGTGGGAGCCCCGAACGGATCGGAGCCGTTCATGACGAAGCTGTGCCAGTAGCACACGGTCAGGCGCAGATGCTCGCGCATGGTCCGGCCCAGCACCACGCGGTCCCTGTCGTACCAGCGATAGGCCAGCGGGGAACGGGTCTCGGGGCCTTCGAAGGCGACGGTGGGCAGGTTGCCGAAGATCGATGTCATGGGATCACCATTCCGTTTCAGGGTGCGAGTTGCTTGAGGCTGCCTGCCAGGATGCGATAGCGGTCGTAGGCGCGATCATAGGCGTCGGCGAGGGCCGGGTCCGGCTCGATGGTCCCGGCGATGTCGGGCGGCGTGCAGATCTCGAGCGGATCCGCATGGCGCGCCGCGCACAGGGCGAGTCGCGCCGCGCCGAACGCGCCGCCACTCTCGGCCCCCGCCGGCAGGTCGAGCGGCCGGCGCAGCACGCTCGCGATGATCGACAGCCAGACCGGCGAGCGTGCGCCGCCGCCGACCGCCCAGGCGCGGTCGAAGCCGGTGCCGGCATCGATCAGCGCCTCCTGGCAGTCGCGGAAGGCAAAGGCGACGCCTTCCAGCACCGCCTGCGTCAGCGTGGCCCGGTCCGCTTCCTGGCCGAGGCCCGCGAACCCGCCGCGCAGGCCGGCCATGTTGTGCGGCGTGCGCTCGCCGGCGAGATACGGTGCGAACAGCGCGCGCGAGGGGGCTGCCACCCGTGCGCCGAGCTCGGCGGTCAGGCTGGCGGCGTCGCTCCGGAACAGTCGCGCCAGCCATTCGATGCTGTCGGTGGCCGACAGGATCACCCCCATCTGGTGCCACGTGTCGGGCACCGCATGACAGAAGGCGTGCACGGCGGACGCGGTGTTCGGCGCGAACCGGTCGGTGCTGGCGAACAGCACGCCCGAGGTCCCCAGCGAGACGAAGGCGCTGCCCGGCCGCACCGCGCCGATGCCGCAGGCGGAGGCCGCGTTGTCGCCGCCGCCGCCGGCCACCACCACCGGTCCCGCGATGCCGAACCGGTCGGCGAGTGCGGGTCGCAGCAGGCCGGAGATGGCACTCCCCTCCACCAGGCGCGGCATGTGCGAGCGGTCGAGATGCGTCACCGCCAGCACCGCGTCCGACCAGTCGCGCGCCGCCACGTCGAGCCAGCCGGTGCCGGCGGCGTCCGACATGTCCGACACCGCCTCGCCGGTGAGCAGCAGGCGGACGTAGTCCTTGGGCAGCAGCACGAGGCGGGTGCGCGCGAAGATCTCCGGCTCGTGCGTCTCCACCCAGCGCAGCTTCGGCGCGGTGAAGCCCGGCATCATGATGTTGCCGAAGATCGCGCGCAGCTCGGGACATTCGGCTTCCAGCGCCGCGCATTCCGCCTCGCTGCGGGTATCGTTCCACAGGATCGCCGGACGCAGCACCGCATGCTCCGCGTCGAGCAGAACCGCCCCGTGCTGCTGCCCGGACAGGCCGATGCCGGCGACATGGCGCATCGCCTCCGGTTGCGCGGCCGCCAGTGCCGCGAGCACGGCAAGGGTCGCCTCCCACCAGGACTGCGGATCCTGCTCCGAATGGCCCGGACGCGGACGGCTGACGGTGAGCGCCTCGCTGGCGGTGGCCAGCACCGCCTGCCGCTCGTCGATGAGCACCGCCTTGACCGAGGAGGTGCCGATGTCGATTCCGATGAACATGGTGATCCCCGTTCAGACGTTGTCGCGCATGAAGATGTCGATCCGGATCGGCGCCGGCACGTGGCCGGTATCGCCGTCGGCGGCGGCCCGCAGCGCCTCGACCGCGACGGCGACCTCGTCGGCGACGGACTGGTGCAGCACCGCATCGAAGGCGCCGCGCAGCAGGGCAGCGCGCGTGTGGGGCGTGAGTTCGTGCCCGACCACGACGATGTCGTGCTGGCGCCCGGACTGCTCGAGCGCCTCGATGATGCCGCGGTTGCCGGCACCGATCGAATACAGCCCGACGAGGTCGGCATGCGCGCGCAGCAGGTCGCGGACGATGGCGGCGGTCGCGGGACCGTCATCGAGTCCCTCGGACGGCGGCAGCAAAGCGAGCTGCGTATGCTCCTGGCCGATGACCTGGGAGAAGCCGAGCTGGCGCTCGCTGTGGTCGCGCAGCGTGAGCTTGCCGGCGATGGCGGCGACGCAGCCCGCGCGCCGCGCATTGAAGCGCCCGACCAGGGAGCCCGCGACGCGGCCGGCGGCGACATTGTCGATCGCGATGCAGTGCAGCCGCCCCGGTGTGGCCCGCGAGCTTGCACCGGGAGTCGCGACATCCGAGACCAGGGTGATCACCGCGACGCCCCGCGCCTGCAGCGCCTCGAGGGCGGCGCGCACGCGCGGCGCATCCACCGCCACCACCGCCACGCCATCGGCCTGCTGCGCATCGATAATGTCGAGGATGCGGGCGAGGGCGTCGGACTGGAACGCCGGATAGGTGACGACGCCGACCTGGATGCGCCGCGCCAGCAGCAGCTTGCCCTGCGTGAGCACCATGTCGTGCAGCGCATGCATGAAGCTGTTGCCGTCGGGCTGCGGCAGCACGAACACGAAGCGATGGCGCCGGCTGGTCGCGAGGCTGGCGGCATAGTGATCGCGGGTGAAGCCAAGCCGGTCGATGGTGGAGCGCACCCGCTGGCTCATGGCCTGGCTGACGCCGCGCCGGCCGTTGAGCACGCGATCCACGGTGGCGAGCGATACGCCCGCCTGCTCCGCCACATCATGCACGGTGATCCGCTTCATTGGCCTTTACATGACAAGCTGCGGCACCAGCATAGCGACGTGACTGATGTACGATAGTCAGTTTCAACATCGTGCCCGTTATTTCAACAGCCCTGCTAACCCGCAGTATTGCTGCACTGCAAAATATTGCCTTCGAAGCACAGGCGGAATAAAACCCCGGCACCACCCTCGAAACGCTGTTGCTGCACGTGCCTCATGCTGTTAGGCAGTGCCACCGGATGCGACAGAAGAGCGACCCGTACGGGCGTCCTCGCAGCCACGCCGTCCACAGGAGGATCCCTTGCGTCTCTTGCCAATGCTGACCCGTCGCCGCGCGGTCGCCGCCACTTTCGCCACCCTGCTCGCCGGCACCTCCGCGCCGGCCCTGCTGTCGGCGCCGGCGGCGGCCAGCCCCGCGCACCCCAAGATCGGCTTCTCCATCGACGACCTGCGCATCGAGCGCTGGTCGCGTGACCGCGACTATTTCACCGCCGCGGCCAAGGGCATGGGCGCCAAGGTCTATGTGACGTCCGCCGACGGTTCCGAGCAGCGCCAGATCTCGCAGATCGAGAACCTGATCTCGCGCGGCATGGACGTGATCGTCATCGTGCCGTTCAACGGCAAGGTGCTCGGCAACATCGTGAACGAGGCCAAGCAGGCCGGCATCAAGGTGATCTCCTACGACCGCCTGATCCTCGACGCCGATATCGATGCCTATATCTCGTTCGACAACGTGCGCGTCGGCGAGATGCAGGCGCAGGGCGTGGTCGATACCGTGCCGAAGGGCAACTACTACCTGCTTGGCGGCGCGCCCACCGACAACAATGCCAAGCTGCTGCGCGAAGGCCAGATGAAGGTGCTGCAGCCGCTCGTCGACAAGGGCGAGATCAAGATCGTCGGCTCGCAGTGGGTCCCGGAATGGTCGGCGACCGAGGCGCTGTCGATCACCGAGAACGCGCTTACCGCCAACAAGAACAACATCCAGGGCATCGTCGCCTCGAACGACGCGGTCGCCGGCGGCGCGATCCAGGCGCTGAACGCACAGGGCATGGCCGGCAAGGTCGGCGTGTCCGGGCAGGATGCGGATCTCTCGGCGATCAAGCGCGTGGTGGCGGGCACCCAGAGCAGCGACGTCTACAAGCCGCTGAAGCTGATCGCCTCCACCGCGGCGAAGGTTGCTGTCGAGCTCGCGAAGGGCGAGAAGCCGTCCTACAACTCGACGATCAATAATGGCAAGAAGGATGTGCCGACCATCCTGCTGACGCCGATCCTGGTGACCAAGTCGAACGTTGACCTGCTGGTCAAGGACGGCTTCTACACGCAGGCGCAGATCGGTCAGTAATCAACTGCTGGGCTGCGTCTCGCAGCCGGATTGGCGAGGGCGCGCGGATGAGCGAGTATCTTCTGGAGATGCGAGGCATCGTCAAGGAGTTCTCGGGGGTCCGCGCGCTCAACGGCATCGATCTCGCAGTCAGGCCCGGCGAATGCGTCGGGCTGTGCGGCGAGAACGGCGCCGGCAAGTCGACGATGATGAAGGTGCTGTCGGCGGTCTATCCGTACGGCACCTGGCAGGGCGAGATCCTCTGGGACGGCCGCGAGCTGCGCGCCAGCGGCGTGCGCGAGACCGAGGATGCCGGCATCGTCATCATCCACCAGGAACTGATGCTGGTGCCGCAGCTCTCGGTCGCCGAGAACATCTTCCTCGGGCGCGAGCCGAAGACGCGCAGCGGCCTGATCGATTTCAACGCGATGATCGCGCGCTCAACCGCGTTGCTGAACGACCTGCGCATGCCGAACATCAATGCGGCCAAGCCGGTATCGAACTATGGCGGCGGCGAGCAGCAGCTCATCGAGATCGCCAAGGCGCTGAGCAAGAACGCCCGCCTGCTGATCCTCGACGAGCCCACCTCCTCGCTGACCCGGCGCGAGATCGACGTGCTGCTCGACCTGGTGCGCGACCTCAAGCGGCGCGGCACCGCGTGCGTCTATATCTCGCACAAGCTCGACGAGATCGAGGCGATCGCCGACAGCGTCACCGTGATACGCGACGGCGCCTTCGTGGGCTCGGCGCCGATGGCGCAGCTCACCCAGGCCGACATCATCCGCATGATGGTCGGCCGCGAAATGAACAACCTGTTCCCGCGCGAGGAGCACGAGATCGGCGAGGTGGTGTTCGAGGCCCGCAACTTCACCTGCTGGGACCCCGAGAACCGCCAGCGCAAGCGCGTCGACGACATCTCGTTCGCGGTGCGTCGCGGCGAGATCGTCGGCATCGCGGGCCTGGTCGGCGCCGGCCGCACCGAGCTGGTGAGTGCCATCTTCGGCGCCTGGCGTGGTGCAAGCGAAGGCACCGTCTGGCTCGAGGGCAAGCAGTTGCGCGTGCGCGCTCCGAGCGACGCGGTACGCGCCGGCATCTGCATGGTGCCCGAGGATCGCAAGGCGCACGGCATCGTGCCGCAGATGGGCGTCGGCCAGAACATGACCATGGCGGTGCTGACCTCGTTCGCGCCCGGCGGGCTGATCGACGAGGCGGCCGAGATGAACGCGATCGGCCGCGACATCGCCCGCATGCGCATCAAGACCGCGTCGCCCATCCTGCCGATCTCCAACCTGTCCGGTGGCAACCAGCAGAAGGCGGTGATTGCCAAGATGCTGGCGCCGGCGCCCAAGGTTCTGATCCTCGACGAGCCGACCCGCGGCGTCGATGTCGGCGCCAAGTACGAGATCTACAAGCTCATCTTCGCGCTCGCCCGCACCGGCACCGCGGTCATCATGGTGTCGTCCGAGATGCCCGAGGTGCTCGGCATCAGCGACCGTGTGCTGGTGATCGGCGAGGGCGAGCTGCGTGGCAATTTCGTCAATGACGGGCTGACGCAGGAGCAGGTGCTGTCGGCTGCGATCCTGCCTGCCCACAAGCACGCCGCCGAATGATCTGCCCCGTCTTGATCCGAGGGACCCTGCCAACACCATGAACAAGCCCGCCCTCGCCACCACGACTGCTCCAGCCCCGAACACGGTCCGCAATCCCGGCTTCGGGCTGAAGCTCGACCACGTGAAGGGCGCCTTCTCGCGCTACAAGATCCTCGCCCTGGTGCTGGCGGTCGCGGTGATCTGGGGGCTGTTCTGGCAGCTCACCGACGGCGACTTCCTGACCGCGCGGAATTTCTCCAACCTGCTGCGCCAGATGTCGATCACCGGCATGCTCGCCTCGGGCATGGTGTTCGTGATCGTGCTGGGCGAGATCGACCTCTCGATCGGCTCGCTGCTCGGCCTGCTCGGCGGCGTCGCCGCCATCCTCGACGTCACCTACCACATGCCGCTGCCGGTCACCCTGCTGGTGGTGATGCTGCTCGGCATCGCGGCGGGCATGTTCAACGGCTTCTGGGTGGCCTATCTGGGCATCCCGTCCTTCATCGTCACGCTGGCGGGCATGCTGGTGTTCCGCGGCATCCTGCTCGGCATCACCGGCGGCGTCACCATCTCGCCGGCGAGCGCGCCGCTGGTGGCGATCGGGCAGAGCTACCTGCCGGACATCATCGGCTACGTGCTGGCGGCAGGCGTGCTGGCGCTGCTGGTGTTCGTCTCGGTGCAGGCGCGCGGCCGCCGCCAGCATCACCAGCTCGAGGTGCCGCCGCTCTGGCTCGACGGCCTCAAGCTGTTCGCCGCCGCGGCTGCGATCGGCGGCTTCGTCTATGCGGTGGATTCCTATCGCGGCGTGCCGACGCCGGTGCTGGTGCTGCTGGTGCTGCTCGGCGTGTTCACCCTGATGGCGCGACGCACCGTGTTCGGCCGCCGCATCTATGCCATCGGCGGCAATCTCGAGGCGACGCGACTGTCGGGCGTGAACGTGCAGCGCATCAAGCTGCTGGTGTTCGCCCTGATGGGCCTGATGGCGGCCCTGGCCGGCATCACCACCACGGCGCGCCTCGCCGCCGGCTCGCCGTCCGCCGGCAGCCTGCAGGAACTTGACGCGATCGCCTCATGCGTGATCGGCGGCACCTCGCTGCGCGGTGGTTCCGGCACGGTATTCGGGGCGCTGATCGGCGCGCTGATCATGGCGAGCCTCGATAACGGCATGTCGATGCTGAGCGTGGACACGTTCTGGCAGATGATCGTGAAAGGCGTGATCCTGCTGCTGGCGGTCTGGCTGGACATCGCCACCAGCGTCAAGCGCTGAGACTCCCGCGGAGCACCGGATACCGGACTGGTTCGTTGCGACAACGTTTGTTTGCGGTTTCCTGACTGATCTGGCATCCCCGCCCCCGGAAGTCTCGGGGGCAGGCGCATGGAAGCTTCGACCAGGTTGCGCGACAACGCGGCGCCGATGCCCGGGTGGTCCGGCGCCAGCCACGCCAGGACCGTCCGGACGCTCGCCGTCGCGCTGTTCGCCTTCGTCGTGGCGTCGGTCAGCGTGGTCTCGCTGCGCTGGATCCTGTTGCATCCCGGCGTCACCGGCTGGGACCAGATCCAGTATATCGACCTGGCGCTCAAGGACGGCCTGACCCGGCGCCTGGACGGCAATGGCGCGCTGCGCGACGCTCTGTTCAACGACTATCGCTGGATGCCGCCGGGTTCGCGCTTCCTCGGCCTGCCGCTGGTTCTGCTGCATCACGATAGCAACGCGGCGTTCCGGCTGCTGTCGCTGGCGCTCTTCATCGTCTCGCTCCTGCTGGTGTTCGACGCAGGCCGCCGGCTGTCCGGCATCGCCGCGGCCGCCGGCGCCGCGGCGCTGGTCGCGGTGGCGCCGATCTGGGTGCGGGCGAGCGAGGAGTTCATGTCGGAGACCGCGCTGGTCCCGGCGCTCGCCCTGGCCCTGTGGTGCCTCGTGCGAACCACCGGGCCCAGGCCGCCGCGATACCTGCCGGTCGTGATGGGCGCGGCGCTTGGCTTCGGCATGCTCGCGAAGTTCAGCTTCGCGCCGCTGGCCGCGGTGTTCCTGCTGATGCTGGCGGTGCTGGCCTGGCGACGGGGCAGCTGGACCGGCCTGCTGGCGGTGCTGCTGGTGTCGGCGCTGGCCGCCTGGCCGTTCTATGCCTATGACGGGCTGCGCTACGTTGCCTACGGGCACTTCGCCGCCACGGTCTGGCCGTTCGACCGCATGCCGGGGCGCGGCCTCGCCTATGCCCGCAACTACGTCACCCAGCTCGCACGCAGCGATTTCGGCCTGCCGGCGCTGCTGCTGCTGCCGGTGGCCCTGGTCCTGGCGGTGCGCGGCCTGCTACGCACGGGGCAGCCGGCCGGATGGTTCGGCCGGCACCGGTTCGTCGGCACCGCCTGCGGCCTGATGCTGGTGCTGACGATGCTGCCGCATATCCTCGGCCACAACCAGAATGCGCGCTTTCTCGTGGCGGCGTTGCCGGTCCTGGCGCTGTTCCTGGCGGCCGGATCCGGTCCGATGCTGGGCCTGGCGATGGCCTGCGTCGCGGCGGTGCAGGCGACGGTGATGCTCGGCCTGATCCTGAGCGGCCCATACCAGGCCGACGGCTCCGACACGGTCACCGGCACCACGCTGCTCACCAACTCCTGGCGCGACAACCCGACCTGCGATTTCTCGGCTTCGATCCGCGCCGTGCGTCCGCTTTCGGGCCGGCCGGTGGTGCGATTCTACGGCATCACCGGCGCCATCAACCATCTCCAGATCCAGGCGGCCTTCCTGCGCGCCGGGATGCTCGCCGACGTCGTCGCGGTCGATACGCTGCAGCCGGACCATGCCGATCCCGCCCGACCGGGAGCGGACCTGGTCATGGTGCTGGAGACGCCCGAGCATCCGTCCAGCCAGGACGGGGCCGCGGACGCGGGCCTGGGCGCTATACGCGACGCGCTGCAGAACAGCCCGAACTATGTCCGGTCGGACGCCCGGGTGCTGGGACCGGCTGCGGCCTGCGGGATGACGTCGTTCCTGGCCCGGCATTCCTGAGCCCGGCCATCTCGATCAGGGGGTTGTCGCCGAAGCCGCCATCGAGGAAGGGCGAGGCAGCACAGGCGCCGATGTCAGGCCCTGCCGGGGCGCGCTCTGGGCGGTGCGGATGGCGTCCCACACGTCGCGCCGCACCGCCGACCCCAGCGTCGAGAATTCAACCGGCAGTTCATGCGCACGCCCTTCCGCGAGCACGGTGCCGACCAGGAACAGCGGCCTCGCCTTCGCTTCCAGGAACAGCCGGCCGATATACTCGCCCATGATCCCGAGCACGATGAGCTGCACGGCGCCGAACAGCACGACGACCGTCATCAGGCTCGACCAGCCGACGACGGTGCCCCCGAGCAGCCAGCGCCAAAGGGTGAACAGCAGCAACACCCCGCCGAGCGAGGCAGCGCCCAGTCCCAGGTAGGAGGCGAGCCGCAGCGGCGTCGCCGAGAAGCTGGTGATGGCGTCGAGCGCGAAGCGTATCATCTTGCGCAACGGATACTTGCTCACGCCGGCCAGCCGTGGCCGCCGCTCGTAGGGCAGCGCCACCTGCCTGCCGCCGACCCAGCTCACCATGCCGCGTATGAAGCGCTGTCGCTCCGGCATCGACGACAGGGCGTCGACGACACGCCGGCTCATCAGGCGGAAGTCGCCGGTGTCACGCGGGATCGGGACCGCCGCGAGGCGGGACAGCAGGCGGTAGAACAGGGAGGCCGTGCTACGCTTGAAGAAGGTCTCCGCCGCGCGATGAGTGCGCTGGCCGAAGACCACGTCCGCGCCCCCGTCCATGACGGCCATCAT
Organism: uncultured Acetobacteraceae bacterium; assembly: GCA_964247695.1. GTDB lineage: Bacteria > Pseudomonadota > Alphaproteobacteria > Acetobacterales > Acetobacteraceae > Lichenicoccus. Next base: position 35,825 of record CAXTVI010000022.1, on the reverse strand, counting down.
CTCGGCCAGCAGTTCCGGCGGATCCTGCAGATCGGCGTCGATCAGCATGATGCGGTGCCCGCGTGACAGCTCGAGACCGGCGGTCGCGGCAATCTGGTGTCCGTGGTTGCGCATCAGCCGCACCCCCACGATGCGCGGGTCGCGTTCGACGAACTCCTCGATCAGCGACCAGGTGCCGTCGGAGCAGCCATCATCCACCAGGACGATCTCGTAGTCCCCTCCGACCGCCGCCTCCGCGGCTGCGGTGGCCCTGCGGCAGAACTCCGGTAGTACCTCTTCCTCGTTGTAGCATGGCGCCACGATGGAGATGGCCGGCAACACCGGTCGGGAAGCATTCACGTCGCCCAAGTCAACTCCTCGATCAGCTTCGGCCAGGACATCGTCCCGACCATCGTGACGCCCGTCTTCCCGTTCGCCCTGCCCGCCCGGGCGACCCTGTCCGGATCACCCCGGAGGCGGCCTGCTATCCCATAAGCCGATCTGCCCTGCCAGGCGCAACGGTTACGAAGCCCCGAGCGCGGCCGCCGCGCGCTTTCTTGCCTGTGCAGGGTGCCTGGCTACGGCAACGTCAGGTCCACATGGCAGGCAGGGAACGCGGAAGCCAGCCTCGGCCATGGCACTGCGGCGCGCGAGGGAAGACGACCGCGGAGCTTGCTTTAGATCGGGAGGTCGGAGAACAGCAAAGCTGCACGCTCCGCTGCGAAATCGACAAACAGCCTGACCGCGCGCGCCACGTGGCGCACGCCGACATGCACCAGCCAGAGATCGCGCACGTGGAATTGCCATTCCGGCATCACCTCGACGAGGCGCCCGTCGCGGACGAAGTCCGGTTTGCAGATCGGCGGCAGATCGCCGATGCCGCAATCCGCCAGCAGGGCGGCGGCGAGGCCGGCATAATCGTTCATGGCAAGATGCGGTGCGAAGCGAACCGTTTCGGCTGCATCGCCCGAGGCTGCGCGCAACGTCCAGCGATATTTCGGCTTGAAATGCGCGAACGCGAGCAGGCGGTGCGCGGGCAGATCGTGCGGGTGGTGCGGGGCGGGGTGGCGCGCAAGGTAGCCCGGGCTCGCGACCAGGCGGTGGCGGTAGCGCAGGATGCGCCGGGCCGCGTTGCGCGTATCGTCGAGCGGCCCAAGGCGGAATGCGACGTCGACGTCCTCCGCGATGTGGTCCACCGGGCGTTCCGTCACCTGGACCAGGATGCGAAGATCGGGGTGCATCGCCTGGAAGGCGGTGACGAGCGGGGCCACGAGGCTGTCCGACACGCTCGGAGGCGAGGAGAGCCGGAGCATGCCGGACAGTCTGGATCGCCCGTCGGAGACGATGTTGTCCACGGTCTCGCTGAGCTCGGCGCTGCGCTGCGCATGTTCGAGCAACCGGAGGCCAAGCTCGCTCAGGCGCAGGCGGCGGGTCGAGCGGTCCAGCAGGCGGGACTTGAGCTGGTCCTCCAGCTCGGCAATGCGCCGGCTTACGGTCGAAAGCGGCATGCCGAGCCGACGCGAAGCCTCGGAGAAGCTGCCGCACTCCACGACCTTGGCGAAGATCCGCAGTGCATCGAGATCGGCCATATCATCCTGAAGACGGGAGGATCATTTCCGACTTTGCCGGATGTCAGACAGGCTTGCACGCGTCCAGGATCGCAGCCGTCATCACCGGAGCGTTCCTCATGAGCATCGACAGCCCAGAACCCGCAATCGAGGCGATGCTGCGCGCCTACGCAGCGGCGCTGAACGCCTCGAACGTTGCGGACGCATTGGCGCTCTACGACGAAGACGGGGTGTTCATGCCGCCCTTCAGCCCGTCCGCCATCGGGATCGATGCCATCCGCGGCGCCTATGAGCGCGTGTTCTCCGCGATCCGGCTCGAGGTGGCGTTCCACATCGCCGAGATCGTGACGATGGCGCCGGACTGGGCGTTCGCCCGGACGAACTCCGCTGGCACCTGCCTCGTGCATGCGACCGGCGCGGTCACGAAGGAGGCGAATCAGGAGCTCTTCGTGCTGCGCCGGATTGGAGATGCGTGGAAGATCGCGCGCTACAGCTTCTCGACCACAAACCCCCCCACTTCGGGGGCCTGAGGTGGCGACGATGCGCGCGGCCGTGATCCGGAAGGCGGGCGGCCCCGAGGTCCTGGCGATCGAGGACTGGCCGGTGCGCCATCCCGGCCCGGGCCAGGTGCTGATCCGCGTCAAGGCGTTCGGACTGAACCGGTCAGAGCTCTTCACCCGCCAGGGGCTCTCGCCTGGCGTCTCCTTTCCGCGCGTGCTCGGGATCGAGGCAGTGGGCGTGGTGGAGGAGGCGCCCGGCGGTCCGTTCCGGATCGGGGAGGCCGTCGCCACCGCGATGGGCGGCATGGGGCGGCTTTTCGACGGAAGCTATGCCGAATTTGTCTGCGTGCCGGCAGCGCAGGTGCAACCCCTGCCGACGACGCTGCCGTGGGAGACGCTCGCGGCGTTGCCCGAGATGCTGCAGACCGCCTGGGGCTCGCTGTTCTCCGCACTCCGCCTCATGCCCGGCGAGAGCCTGCTGATCCGGGGCGCCACCACCTCGGTGGGCATGGCGGCGGCGGCGGTCGCGGCGCGGTACGGCGCGACGGTGGTCGGCACCACGCGGCGCCCGGATCGTCAGGACCTGGTGCGGCGCTGCGGCGCGCGGCACGTGGTCGTCGACACGGGCGAGGTCGCGGGCGCGGTTCGGGCGCTGTTTGCAAACGGCGTCGACAAGGTGCTCGAGCTGGTGGGCGCCAGCACGCTCGGTGATTCGCTGCGGTGCGCGGCGCCGGGCGGCCTCGTCTGCATGACCGGCATGGTGGGGAATGCGTGGTCGTTGCCGGAGTTCAGCCCGATGGACGTGATCCCCAGCACGGTCGGGCTGACAACCTATGACGGCGGGGTCGCGGCGTTCATGCAGACGCCGCTCCACGACCTGGTCGGCGCCGTGGCCGACGGTCGGCTGCATGTCCAGGTGGGGCAGGTGTTCCGGCTCGATGGGATCGTGGAGGCGCATCGGAGCATGGAGGAGAACCGCGCCGGCGGGAAGATCGTGGTCCTCGTGGACGGCACCTGAAAGCGACGGACCGCCGGTGCGGCGCCCTCGCGGAGACCGCTAGCGCTGGCGACGGACCGGCACCGGCACGTTGCACAGATCCACCCCGCCGGCGGGGCGCAGATAGAACGGGTCGCGACGGTTGGCGCGAGCCGCGACGTAGGCGGCAAAGCTAGGTGTCGTGGTCCGCATGACCTGCCAGGACGGGCGCTCGGCGGCTGGCAGCTCCGAGGCGAGCCGCACGCGCAGGATCGGCGTGCGCCGGGACGCCTGCGCATAGAAGCCGAGCGCCGCCGTGCCGCGCGGCAGCGTGTCGAGGATTTCGATGCCGTCGATGATCCGGCCGACCAGGGCGATGTTGCGGTCGAGCTGGCGGGGCGCTTGGCCGATCACGGCATAGAGCTCGGCGCCGGAGCCGGTATCCGGCGGCATGTCCCGCCCGACCCCGACCATGCCGTAGCAGTGCGCAAGCCACGCCTTGCCCTCGGCGCGGTCGTAGCCGACCGGCCAGCCGAGCGCGAACCCGACCGCCGGCGCGTAGGCGTCCGGACCGGCCAGCGGCGTGATCGCGAGCCCGCGCAGCGCGCGCTCGTATTCCGCCGGTGGATGCAGGGCGAGCCCGGGCGGCGGCGGCCTCGTGGCGTCGCCCCATTGCACCACGTAGTCGTCCTGCACCCGCACCACGGACGTCCGCTCGAAGCTGCGTGCCGCGACCAGGCGGCGGATGTTGGCCACGTGCTCCGGCGCGAAGCCGGGAGCCAGCTGGATCGTGACCCGGCGCGGTGCACCGGCCGGACCACCCGGCAGGTCGAGCAGCACCAGGTCGTCCGCCGCGATCGTGGCCCAGGCGCCGGAGGGTGACGCGGCGACGATCTCGACGGGCGTCGGGGCGGCGGGTGCCGCAGCGGCGGGATGCGCGACAAGTGCGAT
>CAXTVI010000022.1:0-31751 GCA_964247695.1 uncultured Acetobacteraceae bacterium | reverse complement strand
CGACGGGCGTCGGGGCGGCGGGTGCCGCAGCGGCGGGATGCGCGACAAGTGCGATCGCGAGGACAGCAAGAGCGGTCAGGCGGACCATCGCGTTACTCCAGTCCCGTCGGCCGCGACAGCAGCACGGCCCGCGCCTCGTCCAGCGTCAGCGCACCCGCCAGCAGCAGTGCCACCACCTCGATTACCGGCACGCCGACTCCCAGGGCCGCACCGCGCGCCGCCAGCGCCGGCGCCGTTTCCACGCCTTCGGCCACCGTGCTGCGCGACGCCAGGATTGCGTCGAGGGTCTCGCCGCGTCCCAGTGCCAGGCCGAGGCTGTAGTTGCGCGAGCTCGCCCCGGTGCAGGTCAGCACCAGGTCGCCCAGCCCGGACAGGCCGGCGGCGGTGCCGGCGCGTCCGCCGAGGGCCGTGATCAGGCGGGACAGCTCGGCGATGCCGCGGGTGATGATCGCGGCACGCGCATTCTCGCCCAGGCCGGCGCCGGCCACGGCACCGGCGGCGATCGCGATCACGTTCTTGGCGGCACCGCCGACCTGGACGCCGACCACGTCGCTGCTCGCATAGACCCGGAAACTCTCGCTCGCGACCATGCGCGCGAGGTGGGCCGCGAGGGCCGGGTCCGCCGAGGCGAGCACGGCGGCGGCCGGCAGCCCCTGCGCCACCTCGTGCGCGAAATTCGGCCCGGACAGCACGCCGAGCGGCAGGCCGGGATGCAGCTCGGCCAGGATCTCCAGCGGCAGCAGGCGGGTGCCGCGCTCGAGCCCCTTGCAGCAGGCGATGAGCGGCGCGCGCGAGCCGATCCCGGCCGCGACCACGCGCAGATGCTGCACCGGGACGGCGAGCAGCACGACACGCGCCGAGCTGGGCAGGGTGTCGGTCAGGCCGACGCTGCGCGGCAGCCGTATGCCGGGCAGCCGCGGCAGGCTGCCGTCGGCCTGCCGTTGCTGCGGCGAGCGCGCCCACAAGGTCACCGCATGTCCCGCGCGGGCCGCCTGGATCGAGAGCCCGATGCCCCAGGCGCCGGCCCCGACGATCGCGACGGTTTCACTCACGCGACCAGCTCCGGCGTGATCCGGGTCAGGCTGGCATGCGCGCCGCTCTCCCCGAGGCGGTCCGCGACCGCGTCCAGGATCGCCGTCGCCGCCGCCTCGAAGCCCCAGGGCGGCGAGGCGACCAGCAGGCCGCAGCCGTTCAGCCGGGTGGGATCCAGCGGCGGCCGCAGCAGCAGCTCGGCACAGACCAGGTCGGGCTCGGCGACGTCGCGCAGTCGGTCGTGGAACGCGCGCACGGGTGCCCGATGCTTGATCGGATACCAGGCCGCCACGATACCGGCCCGGAACCGGCGCCGCGTCGAGCGGATCGCCTGCGCGATCCGCTCGAACTCGCCCGGCTGCTCGAACGGCGGATCGACGAGGATCAGGCCGCGCCGCGCGCCGCGCGGTGGCAGCAGGGCGTCGACGGCTTCCCAGGCGTCACGCGCGTGCACGGCGACCTGCGGATCGCCACGGAACAACCGGTGCAGGCTGGCGTAGTCGTCGCCATGCAACTCGCAGCAGGCCAGCCGGTCCTGCGGCCGCAGCAGCGTCCGGATCAGCGCGGGCGAGCCCGGATAACGGCCCGGAACTCCGGCTGCGCGGACGAGCCCGAGATAATCCGCCAGCGCGTCATCGGGGCCGGCCGCGAGCAGCCGGCCGATGCCCTGCTGCCATTCTCCGGTTCGGGTCGCGGCATCGGCGTCGAGATCGTAGCTGCCGGCGCCGGCATGGGTGTCGAGCACCACGCAGCCGGCCGGCTTGCGGGCAAGGGAGCGCAGCAGCCAGACCAGCAGGGCGTGCTTCATGCAGTCGGCGAAATTGCCGGCATGGTAGGCGTGCCGGTAGTTCACGCGCGTGCGGCCTGCGCTGCGTCCACGGGGGCCGTCATCTTCTCCAGCGGCCAGCGCGGGCGCGCCGGCGCCAGCAGGTCGTCCACGGCGCCGGCACACAGCCGCTCTACCGCGGTCCAGGCGACCATGACCGCATTGTCGGTGCAGAGCGGCAGCGGCGGGGCGGCGAACCGCACCCCGCGCGATGCCGCAACGGTGGCGAGACGCGCGCGCAGCGTCGCATTCGCGGCGACCCCGCCCGCCACCACCAGCAGGCCGGCCTCGGGCATCATCGCGAGCGCGTGCAGCACCCGGTCGGCCAGCACGTCGGCCACCGCCGCCTGGAAGCCCGCGGCGAGGTCCGCCGCCTGCTGGTGCTGCAGGGGCGCGTCCGCCGGCAGGCCCGCGAGGCGCTGCGCCACCGCCGTCTTGAGGCCGCTGAAGGAGAAGTCGCAGCCCGGCCGTCCCAGCAGCGGGCGCGGCAGCGCCACGGCGGCAGGATCGCCGTAGCGGGCGAGCCGTTCGAGCGCCGGGCCACCCGGCCAGCCGAGGCCGAGCATCTTGGCGACCTTGTCGAACGCCTCGCCGGCGGCGTCGTCGATGGTCCCGCCGAGCCTGCGATAGCGGCCGAGACCGTCGACGGCGATGCACTGGCAGTGACCGCCCGACACAAGCAGCAGCAGGTAGGGGAACCCGGCTCCTTGCGGCACCAGTCCGGGCAGCCGGGCGGTGAGCGCATGCGCCTCGATATGGTTGACCGGAACGAACGGAATGCCGAGCGACAGGGCCAGGCCCTTGGCGACCCCGCTGCCGACGATCAGGCCGCCGATGAGGCCTGGGCCGGCACTGGCGGCGACCGCGCCAAGGTCGCCCGCGACCAGTCCCGCCTCGGCCAGCACCCGCCGGACCAGGTCCGGCAGATGGACGAGGTGCGCGCGAGCCGCGATCTCCGGCACCACGCCGCCGAACTCGGCATGGCCCGACTGGCTCAGCACCGCCTCGGCCAGCACCCGCCCCCCCAAGTCGAGGATCGCGCACGCGGTGTCGTCGCAGGAGCTCTCGATCGCGAGCACCGGTCCGCCCGGCCATCGCGCTGCTGTCTGGGGCAAAGGCGGGCTGGCGTTCAGGGCTCAGGCTTTCCTTGAGGCGTGGCCGGTAATAGGACATGCCCATGGGTCCCGCACAGCCTTCATCCGCGCTCCAGAAAGTCGCCGCCGCCGCCGCCGCGCGCGGCCTGTCCACGCAGGGACCGGCCGCTGCCTCGCACCGGCGCTCCCTGCCGCTGCGCGTCGGCACGCGCGGCTCGCCGCTCGCCATGGTGCAGACCCGTGCCTTCCTGACCATGCTGACCCGCTTCTGTCCGGTGCTGCGCGACATGGGCGCGTTCCAGGAGCATCCGATCAGCACCACAGGCGACCGGGTGCAGGACCGCCTGCTGGCCGAGATCGGCGGCAAGGGGTTGTTCGCCAAGGAGATCCACGAGGCCCTGCTCGACGGCCGCATCGATTTCGCCGTGCACAGCCTCAAGGACCTGGAGACGACGCTGCCGCCGGGCCTGGTGCTGGCGTGCACGCTGCGTCGCGAGGATGCCCGTGACGTGCTGATCCTGGGTCAGGACTGCGTGCTGCCCGATCCCGCCGACCCCTACACCAGCCTGCCGCAGGGCGCTGTGATCGGGACCTCCTCGGTGCGCCGACAGTCGCAGCTGCTGCATGCGCGGCCCGACCTGCGCATCGTGATGCTGCGCGGCAACGTGCAGAGCCGGATCGACAAGCTCGCAGCGCGCCGTTGCGATGCGAGCCTGCTGGCGCTGGCCGGGCTGCGGCGACTGGGCATGGAGGACCGCGCCGACGTGGTGCTCGATCCCGAGGTGATGGTGCCGTCGGCGGGGCAGGGCATCGTGGGGGTCACGGTGCGCGCGGACGATGCCGAGCTGCGCGAACTGTTGGCGGCGATCGAGGATTACGAGGCGCGGGCGGTCGCCACCGCCGAGCGCGCGCTGCTCGCCGAGCTCGACGGCTCCTGCCGGACGCCCATCGGCGGCCATGCCAGGCTGATCCCGGTGGTGGCCGGCGGCCCGCCGGAACTGCATCTCACCGGGCTGGTGGCGCGCGCGGACGGCTCGTTCCTGCTCCGGCGCGCGATCAGCGGCGCGCCTGCCGATGCGGAACGGCTGGGCCGCGAGCTCGGCCACAGCCTGCGTGCCGACAGCCCGCCGGACATCTTTGCCGAGTAGCGGCCTGCAGGAGAGGCGGGTGGTGCTGGTGACCCGGCCGGAACCGGGATTGCGCGAGACGATGCAGGCGGTGGCGGCCCTGGGCTTCCAGGCGATTGCCTGCCCGATGCTGCGGATTGCGACGCGACCGCCGCGCCTGCCGGAGCCGTGCCGCCTCGATGCGATCCTGGTCACCAGCGGCCAGGCGGTCGCACCGCTGGCCCGTTTCGCGGCAGCGGATCCCGCCTGGTTCGGGATCGCGCTGCTCGGCGTCGGCGACCGCACGGCGCAGCGCGCGCGCGCGGCCGGCTTCCGACAGGTGACGAGCGCCGGGGGCGATGCGGACGCGCTGGCGGCGGTGGCGCAGCAGCTGCTGCCGGCAAATGCGGCCATTCTGCTCGCAAGCGGCGCGAGACAGGGGATCGCCCTTGCAGCTGGTTTGCGGGCACGCGGCTGGACCGTGCACCGGCGCGTCGTGTACGCGGCGCATCCGGTGGCGGCCCTCCCGGCTGCGGCGCGCTCGGCGCTCGCCGCGCATGCGGTCGAAGCGTGCCTGTTTTTCTCGGCGGAGACCGCGGAGAGCTTCATCCGCCGGCTGCCCGAGGCGCTGCATCCGACCCTTGCCGCGGTCGACGCATTGGCGATCAGCGGCGCCGCTGGTAGGGTGTTGGGAGCGCTACCATGGCGGGCCATACGTATCGCGGCCCGTCCACAGGCCAGTGCGCTGCTCGAACTCCTGCAGCACGCCGCCCCAACCATCAGGACCTAGTGTCCACCACAAAGGATTTCTGGCCATGACCTATGTTCCCGACCCCGCCCGGTACGAGCAGGCCGCCTTCCGCCGCTGCGGCCGCAGCGGCCTCGACCTGCCGCCGATCTCGCTCGGCCTGTGGCACAATTTCGGCGGCACCGACGTCTACGAGACTGGCCGCGCCGTGGTCCGCCGCGCCTTCGACCGCGGCGTCACGCATTTCGACCTCGCCAACAACTATGGCCCTCCATACGGCTCCGCCGAGGAGAATTTCGGCCGCATGCTCGCCACCGACCTGCGCGCGCACCGCAACGAGCTGGTGATCTCCAGCAAGGCCGGCTGGGACATGTGGCCGGGCCCGTACGGCGTCGGCGGCTCGCGCAAGTACCTGGTCAGCAGCCTCGACGAGAGCCTGCAGCGGATGGGTCTCGACTATGTCGACATCTTCTATTCGCACCGCCTCGACACCAGCACGCCGCTCGAGGAGACCATGGGGGCGCTCGACCACCTCGTGCGCCAGGGCAAGGCGCTCTATGTCGGCATCTCGTCCTACTCGCCGGAGATGACGCGCAAGGCGCACGCGATCCTGCGCGGCCTCGGGACACCGCTGCTGATCCACCAGCCCTCCTACTCGATGGTCAATCGCTGGATCGAGGACGGGCTGCTCGCCACCCTCGACGAGATCGGCGCCGGCTGCATCGCCTTTTCCCCGCTCGGCCAGGGGCTGCTGACCGCCAAGTATTTGAACGGCGTGCCGGATGATGCCCGCGCCGCCAAGGGCAGCTCGTTCTCGAAGGACCTGCTCAGCGACGACCTGATCGGCCGGGTGCGGGCGCTGGACGGTATCGCGAAGCGGCGCGGCCAGAGCCTGGCGCAGATGGCGATCGCATGGGTGCTGCGCGACCGGAGGGTCACCTCGGCGCTGGTGGGCGCGCGTTCGGTGAAGCAGCTCGATGACAGCCTGGATGCTCTGAAGACGCTTGGCTTCTCCGCGGACGAGCTGCGTGAGATCGACAGCTACGCGGTCGAGAGCGGGATCGACCTTTGGCGCGGCTCGGCAACCTCGGAGGCCGTCTCCGCCTGAGGCGATCCGGTCCTTCCTCCCGAAGCTAACGTTACGTTAGCGTTCTGGCCGTAAGCATGGCGGCCAGAACGACCAGCGTGAGGCTTCAGGATGGACAGAGACGGGCTTGCAGGCATCGGCCGCGTCGCCGGAACCGGCGCACGACCTGACGTTGCCGCCGACGCGCTGGCCGAACTCGCCGTCGGGGTGATCACGGTCGACGGCGACAGCGAGATCGTGCTGGCCAATCCCTGTGCGGCCGGGTTCTTCTCGCCGGTGCCCCCGGTCGGGCTCAAGTTGCGCGGGCTGTTCGCGTTGTCGGGCGTCTCCAACGGTGGCGAACTGGCAGCGGCGGTCGAGGCCGGCACGGAGATCGCGACGCGCGTGCGCCTGCTGGATGGCCGGATCCTGGATGGCCGCAGCCGGGCCACCGGCAGCAACGGCTTCGTCATCACGCTGCTCGATGTGACCCGCTACGTGCGCGAGACCGAGCGGGCCGCGCGCGACCCGCTGACCGGGCTCGTGAACCGGATCGAGATGCGCGAACGGCTTGCCGAGCTGCTGTCGATCCGCAAGCGCGACGGCGGCTCGGCGGCGGTGCTGGCGCTCGATCTCGATCGCTTCAAGGCGGTGAACGACACGCTCGGGCATCCGGTCGGCGACGCGCTGCTGATCAAGGTCGCGGAACGGCTGAACACGACGGTGCGCCAGGGCGATCTGGTGGCGCGCTTCGGCGGCGATGAATTCGCCATCCTGCTCGCGGACTCGCCACAGCCGACAGCCATCGAAGCGATGGCCAAGCGGCTGGTCGACCTGATCGGGCGCTCGTACGTGGTCATGGGTCACATGGTCAATATCGGCGTCAGCGTCGGCATCGCGCTCATGCCCGATGACGGCGACGAGGCGGAGACCCTGCTCAAGCATGCGGATCTCGCCCTCTACCGCGCCAAGAGCGACGGCCGCGGCCTGTTCCGGTTCTTCAAGGCGGGCATGAACGAGGCGATGGAGGCGCGCCGGCTGATGGAGATCGACCTGCGCCGGGCCGTTGCGCTGAAGCAGTTCGAGATGGTCTACCAGCCGCAGTTCGATCTCGAGCGCGACGTGCTGGTCGGTTTCGAGGCCCTGCTGCGCTGGAACCATCCGGAACGCGGTCTGGTCTCGCCTGGAGACTTCGTGCCGCTTGCCGAGGAGACTGGCCTGATCACCGCGATTGGCGAGTGGGCCTTGCGCACCGCCTGTCGCGAGGCTGCCGGCTGGAACCAGGAGGTCTCGATTGCGGTGAACGTCTCGGCCGCGCAGTTCCGCGGCGAGAGCACTCTGCTCAAGGCGGTCACAGCGGTGCTGAAGGCGACCGGCCTGAAGCCGTCGCGCCTCGAACTCGAGATCACCGAGGGTGTCATGCTCAACGACACCGACCGTGTGCTGGAGATCCTGCACGCGATCAAGGCGCTTGGCGTGCGGATCTCGATGGATGATTTCGGCACCGGTTATTCATCGCTCAGCTACCTCCGGAAATTTCCGTTCGACAAGATCAAGATCGACCAGTCCTTCGTCAGCGGCTCCGAGAACGACAGCCATGCCACAGCCATCGTGCGTGCCGTCGCGGCACTGGGGGCGAGCCTGGGCATGCGGACGACAGCGGAAGGGATCGAGACCCACCAGCAACTCGCCCGCATGCGCGCCGAGGGGTGCAGCGAGGTGCAGGGCTTCCTGACCGGGCGACCAATGAACGCCGCGGCCGCGGCCGGCATCCTGCTGAGGCCAGGCTCTATTTCCCCAAATTTCATCGTTGACGCGAAGGAGCTCATGGCATGAGCGATTTATTGCACCGGCTGGTCTACTACAGCCGCAACCTCATTCCAGGCTCACCGGAGGAGGTCGAGGCAGTCGTCGAGCGCATCCTCGTGGGCAGCCGGCGCAGCAACGAGCGCCTCGGTGTCACCGGCGCACTGATATTCAATGCAGGAGCCTTTGCCCAGGTGCTCGAGGGGCCGGCCACGGCGGTCGAGCAGACCTTCGAGCGGATCCAGCAGGACCCCAACCACGGTGACGTGCTGATGCTGGCGTTCGAGCCGGTGCTGGCGCGGGCCTTCAGCAACTGGTCGATGGCCTTCGTCGGCAAGTCCGAGGCCGGCGCGTTACGTTTCGGCGCGCTTGGGGGCAGCAGCGGCTTCGACATGTCCCGCATGACCGGCAACGCCCTGTTCGAGACCCTGCACAGGCTCACCATGGAAGAGGAACCCACACTGGAGGAGGAACTGTTGTTTCACAGCGCATAGGGCGCTTACGCTGCGGCGCGCGACGCTCTATCTCTCTGGCCGAACCGCTTCACCAGAGAGACCGAGATCCGGCCGATGCATGCTCTCATCCAACCAGCGGTGTTCCACCGTGCCGCCTTCCACCATGCCTTCGGCAGCGGCTACGGATACCAGCACGGATATGCAGGCGGCTGGGTCGCAAACATGGTCGTCTCCGCGCTGGTGCACTCGCTGATCTATGGCCTGGTGTTCCGGCTGATGCGCCACCTGAGCATCCCCGAGGCGATCCTGCTCGTCGGCGGCGGCCTGCTGCTGGTGTTCATGTGGCAGCGCTCGCGCGCTCGGCGCGGCTGGTAGGATGCCGGCTGGCCTGAGGCACCTGCGTCATCGCCCCTCGCTGGTGGTGGGCATCGTCGTCGCCATGCTTGCGGCGGTCGTGGCGGGGCGCGAGCTGCGTCCGATCACCGCCTGCCTGATCGGCTGGAACCTGGGCGTGCTCGCCTACGGCGTCACCTTCATGGTCATGGTGCGCCGCTCCACCACCGAGGGTCTCGCCCGCGTCGCCGACCTGCTCGACGAGGGCAACTGGGGCGTGCTGCTCGTGACCATCGTGGCGGCACTCGCCTCGCTCGGCGCCATCGTCATCGAGCTGGCGCAGGCGCACGGCAAGGCGCACGCCCCTTGGTCGGAGGCGCTGGCCGGCGCCACCGTGCTGCTCTCCTGGTTCTTCATCCACACCATCTTCGCGACGCACTACGCGCACGAGTTCTGGCGCGACGGGAAGGGCCTGCTGTTTCCCGGCAACGACAAGCCTGACTACGGGGAGTTCCTGTACTTCTCGTTTTGCATGGCGGTCGCGAGCCAGGTCAGCGACGTGACGACCCAGAGTGCGGAGATGCGCAAGCTGGTGCTGGCCCACTCGCTGGTGGCGTACTTGTTCAACACGGCAATCATCGCGCTTGGCGTCAACATCGCGGCCTCGCTCGCAAGCTAGGACCTTGCCCCCGGCTGCTATACGTTCTATTATCGTAATGGACCGTCCGCAACGCTTGGACTCTGTCGTTGCGATCCGCATATTCGAGGCATGAGCCGTGCCGCGCGCCTTCTTCCGATCCTGCTGTGCGCCTGCTGCCTGGGCTGCAACACCCGGACTGTCGCGCCGGCCGCCCAGGAGGCGTCGCATACGTCCGTCGCCAGCGCCACCTCGGCGACGGTTCCATCGGCTGACCAGCCGCAGGTCGACCAGCCGCAGGTCGAAGAGTTCAGCGTGCCGGTCGCCGGCGGCACGATGCGCGTGACCAGCCTCACCTATGACGCCCGGGTGTTCTTCGATACGGATCGCGATCATCCGCGGCCCGGTGCAGCCCCGGTGCTGGCGGCGCTTGTCGTGCGGCTGCGTGCGGGCACGACCGGTGCGCCGCATGTCGCGGTGGTCGGCCATACCGACAATGTCGGCAGCGATTCCTACAACCTCGCGCTGTCGCAGCGACGGGCCCGCGAGATCGTCCGCGAGCTGGTGGCAGCCGGCCTGCCACGCTCGGAGTTCGAGGCCGTGGGCGTCGGCCTGCGCGAGCCGGTGGCGGGCGGTGGCGACGACGAGGCATCGCGCGCCCGCAACCGGCGGGTCGAGTTCCTGATCGGCCCGAGCCGTCGCGCCGTCGACGGGGTGCTTGCCGCCCGGCACCCATCGCCGCTCGCGCTGCGCGCAAGGCGCCTGCAGGTGGTAAGGGTGCAGCCGCGCGCGCCCGAGACCGTAACCCGCGCCCCGTTCGGCGCCCCCGTCACCTATTGAGCCGTCCGGAGATGCGCATGGCCCTCGGCCTGCCTAGCACCCCCAGCCATCCGGATCCGTTGCAGGCGGCGTTCCAGGAGGCGATGGCGTTCACGCCGGACCGGGCGCGCGGCCTCCTGGTGGCGCCCGAGCGGCTGGCCGAGGCGGCGCAGAGCGAGAGCCGGCAGGCGGTGCCCGGACAGTCCGGCCCGACGCAGGCGGATGCGCGCGGCTTCACGCCCGGCATGCGCGGCGCCGTGCTGGAGCCGGCGCGTGCGCTGCTGTCGGAATGGAAGCAGGTCCGTTCGCGCTTCGATGCCCGGCTCGGTCCGCACCAGGATGCGCTGAGCGGCGCCGCGCGGCTGCAGCACGAGCAGGGCGACCTGACCCGGCGGCGGGACGAGGACGTGGCCCAGGTCGAGCGCGAGATGGAACAGAACCATCGCTACCGCGAGCGCCGCGCCCGTTTCGAGGAGGCGGACGCGCGGTTCCGCCGCTACAGCGACGCCAACGGCAACCGTGGCGCCGTGATGATCGCGTATCATCCGGTCTACTGGCTGGCGATGGTCTGCGTCGGCATCACCGAGTGGCTGATCAACTACACCACCTTCTTCCTGTTCTTCGGCGTGCCGGCGATCGCGGCCGGCACGACGCTGATCCTGGCTGGCCTGCTCGCCTTTGCCTCGCATGGCCACGGCGCCATCCTCAAGCAATGGACGCACCGGTTCGGACACCATGCCGAGCGCATCAAGCGCATCGCCGACTGGCGCTTCCTCGCGCTGTCCACCCTCGCCCTGCTGGTGGTGCTCGGGGCCGCCGGCGGCTCGCGCTACATGGCGGCGCTGCATGTCCTGCGCGAGCAGGCCGGCCCGAACATCCTCGGCGCGGACGTGGCGGTGCAGAGCGATCCCGGCATCGACGTACTGCTTTCGCTGCTGGCCAACCTCGCGGCTTGGCTGGTCGGCATCTTCCTGGCCTATGTCTCGCATGACATCGACCCGGACTACATGGATGCGACCGGACAACGCCGGATCGCGTGGCGGCGCTATCACCGGCTGCGCAAGAGGGCCGATGCCCGCATCCTGCAGATCGAGGCGCGCACCGCCAAGGAACTGCGCGAGACCGAGCTGGCATCGCGCAGCCGCGGCGACAGCGCGATCCCGCACAAGGCGCTGTTCGACCAGGTCGAGGCGCGCGACCGGGCGATCCGTGATGCCATCACCGCCTCGGTGCGCATCAATGCCGAGCACTACCGCGCAGCATTGGCCGCGGCCCAGACTCGCGCGCGGGGCGACAGTACGGGCGCCGTCGTGCTGGCGGGCGAGCCGACGCCGCCGGCCCGGCTCACCGTCGATCGCGGGCTGCTGTCCGAACTGGAAACCTGAGATGCGGAACCTGGCTCCGTGGCGGACGAAGGCCGGCCGGCTGGGTGCGATGCTCGCCATGCTGGTGCCGCTGATGGTGGCGGCGATGCCGGCGCGTGCCGCCCTGTTCGGGCCGGATGGGCTCGACCCGGCCTTCTGCCGGACCCAGAGCGTGCGGCAGACGGTGGTCTATGTCGACGACATGATGATGGTCGAGGGCCAGGTCGACTGGGCGCGCAAGCTCGCGATCAAGCTGCGGGCGACGCTGTCGCCGGGCGAGCGCGTCACCGTGGTGCGGCTGTCGCCGGCGAACGGGCAGAGCAGCGAGATCTGGTCCGCCTGCTGGCCGGCATACACCGCGGCGCAGAAGGCCGACATCGCCGGCCGGAGCTACCTGTTCAGCCGCAACCCGGAGGCGGGCATCGGCGACCAGCAGAAATTCTTCCTCGGCGGCATGGGAGCGGCGCTGACCGCGATCTACCAGCAGGCCAGGCGTCCGGCCGACGCGGTGCGGATCAACGCGTCGGATGCGCCGCACAAGGACATCATCAGGGCGCTCGCCTCCGACGAGGGCCGCTTCTCCGCGAGCCGGGTCACCGTGCGGGCCATCGTCTATTCCGACATGGCCGAGAACAGCGATCTCGGTTCCGTCATCCATCCGCCCGGAGCAGCACCCGGGCCGGATGCGCTTGGCAACCCCGCTCTGGGCAGTCTGGGCCAGAAGCTCGGCACCTGGCTGCGGCGGAGCGTGTTCTATGCCTACGGCGTCGGCGCCGACATCGACGGCGATCCCGGGTTCGGCGAGCAGGCGCGCGCCTTCTGGACCCAGGCGCTGCACGGCATGGCGGCAACGCTGGGCGGCATGGGGGCGGACCTGAACGTGCCCAACCTGCTGCCGGTGTCGTCCTACGACGTGCCGGTCTCGCTCGTCATGGACAACCAGAGCCTGGACGGCCGCCTGTCGCTGCTGGCCGACCAGGACGGCGCCCTGGTCGATAGCTGGCTTGGCATCTCGCGCCTGGGCAGCACCGGCCTCGACGGCAGCTTCCGCTGCGAGCCGGGCGGCACGTGCCGACTGGACGCCACCACCACCAGCGGGCTGGCCACCAACGCCACCAGCGAACAAGTCATCCTGCACGGCCCCGCACAGGGCCCGCTCAACGGCGAGCTAGGCGTGCGGGCGCAGGGGATGCTGTTCAAGCTGCATTCCGACCCGCGCAGCTGAGGGGTTTTCAGGCGTGGCCGGTCTGGGTTGAAACCTGCGCTGCATTGTTCTGTCCCCGCTTGGCCTGCCACAGGCTGACGAAGTCGATCGGCTGCAGCACCACCGGCGGGAAGCCGCCGTCGCGCGTCACCTCGCTGATGATGTTGCGGGCGTACGGGAAGATCAGCCGCGGCACCTCGACCAGAAGCAGCGGCTCGATCATGTTGTCGGGCACCTCGTTGAGCGTCACCACCGCGGCATAGGCCAGCTCGGCGATGAACACCACGCGCGGTGCGGTGCCGGCGTCGTTGGCCGGTTCGGTGGCTTCGGTCTTGATCGCGAGCACGATCTCGAACACGGCCTGGTCCTGCTGCAGGCGGTTGGCCTGCACGTCGATGTTCACCGCGATCTGCGGGTTCGAGCGCAACGTCGCGAAGATCTCGGCGCCGGCCGGGACCTCGAAGGAGAGGTCCTTGGTGTATTGCAGGTTCATCGTCAGCGGCAGGGCCGGCGGCGATGCGGCGGCGTTGGCGGTCTCGGACATCAGGATCTCCCGGGAAGGCGGACTTGGTTTGCGGTGGGAAGAGGGGGTTCGCCTTCGGAGCGCGCGGGTAGCATGCCGCGTCCGGCGAGGCCAGCAGCCGGACCATACACCCGCGGTGGCCAGGGAGCGGCGCTAAACCGGCGCCATCATGCTCCGGCCGGCGATCAATGCTGCCAGACCAGCGGCATCGCTGGCCGACTGGCCGGGTCGATGCGCAGGAAGCAGCCATTCTGCAGGCTGGTGCCGGAGAGCGCCAGCAGGAAGCCCCAGTGCGAGACAACCAGGGTCGTGCCGGCTTGTGCCGGCGGGCTCATCTCCCGGCGGAACCGGTCGGCCCGTTCCACCACGTCGTCCTCGACCTCGGTCACCTGCGGCCACCACACCTCGCCGAGATGGCTGAAGTCGATCTCCGGCCATCGCCCGGCGAGCACGCTGGCCGGCGTGCCGATGTCGCAGATGAAGGCGCAGCGCTCGCCGATCAGCGGCGTCACCAGCGGAGTGAGGCCGCGCGCCCGCGCGATCGGCGCAGCCGTCTGCAGGGCGCGCGTGTAGGGCGAGACCAGGATCCGGGTGATCTCGATCCCGTCGAGGGCGAGGGCGGACTGCCTGGCCTGCTCCTCGCCGAGCGGCGTGAGCCCCGGGTCGACGATGCCGGGATCGCACCGGGTGCGGGTGAAGTGCAGGTTGAACTCGCTCTGGCAATGCCGCAGCACGATCATGGCCGCCCGATACGCCCCGGCTAATCCCGCCGCAACTGTTGTCTCGTGCCGGACGACAGCCTATCTGCAAGCCTCGTCGCCGGGCCCACGGACGGTCACGGGAGAGAAGAGACACGATCATGGATTTCACGGCGGGCCATTTTCCGGTCGACCTCGTCCTGCTGGGCCTGATCGCGGCATTCCTCGTGGTGCGCCTGCGCGGTATCTTGGGCAAGCAGACCGGCCTGCAGCGCCCGCCGGTTGGCCAGACCGCGCCGGGGATGCCCGGACGCAAGCAGGCCGCTCCGGTCATCGACGGGCGGGCCGAGCCCGCCGCCGCCGCCGAGCGTCCGCTGCCGGATCCGACCGGCCCGGTCGGGCTCCGGCTCGCCCGCATACGCGAGCGCGACCGCAGCTTCGATGGGGCCTCCTTCGTGCGCGGCGCCGAGGCGGCGTTCCGCAAGATCGTGCAGGCGTTTGCCGAGGGTGACCGGACCACGCTGCGCGCGAACCTGACCGAGAGCGCCTACACCGCCTTTGATGCCGCGATCAGCGCCCGCGAGCAGGCCGGAGAGACGCAGCGCGCCGAGATCCGCACCATCCTGCATGCCGACATCGTCGATGCCGCGCTGACCGAGCGCGCCGGCCTGTGGCTGGCGTCCATCGACGTGAAGTTCGTCTCCGACCAGGTCAGCCTGGTGCTGGGCCGCGACGGGCAGCCCGTCTCCGGCGCCGATGCCACCACCGAACTCGCCGACCTTTGGACGTTCGAGCGGCTGCTCGATGCAGCCGGAAGTGCCGCCGGCCCGAACTGGCGCCTCGCGAACGCACGCAGCGCCTGATCCGGATGGCTGCGGCGGCCCGGGCGACGCCCGGGAACAAGGACGGTCCCATCAACTGGCGGCAGGCTGTGCCCCGGCACTTCGTGCTCGCCCTGCGTGCATTCCTGCTCGCCGGTCCGCTGTCGGGATGCGTGCAGCAACCATCGCTTCCGCCCCGGCTGACGCTGCGCGCGGTCCCCTTTGACAGCCTGCCGGGCTGGCAGGCAGATCGGCTCGAAACCATGCTGCCGGCTCTGCTCGACCAGTGCCACAGGCTCGCGCTGCTGCCGCCGGAGACGTCGCTCGGAGGGGCCGGGGCCGCCGCCGCGGCGGGCGGAAAGTCCGGCGACTGGGCCGGATTCTGTCAGGCAGTGCAGCGTGTTCCCGGCGACGACGCGGCGGCGCTGCGCCAGGTCATCGCCGCCTGGCTGCAGCCGTATGCGGTTGGTGATTCGGGGCAGGAAACGGCTCGGTTCACCGGGTATTTCGAGCCGGAATTCAAAGGGTCGCTGACGCGTGACGCGGCGCATCAGGTTGCGGTCTATCAGCGGCCGCCGGACCTGATCACGGTGCACGACGCGCATGGCGCCGCGATCACCGGCCGGGTGCAGGACGGCCATGTGGTGCCATATCCAACCCGGTTGCAGATCGACCATGGCGCGCTGGACGGCCGCGGGCTCGAAATTCTCTGGCTCGCCGATCCGGTGGACCTGTTCTTCCTGCAGATACAGGGTTCCGGACGCATACGTCTGCCAACAGGCGAGATCGTGCGCGTGGGTTATGCGGGCCGCAACGGCGCGCCCTACACCCCACTCGGCCGGCTGCTGCTGGAGCGGGGCCAATTGCCGCCTGACGGCATCAGCATGCAAACGATTCGCGCCTGGCTTGGTGCGCATCCCGAGCAGGCGCAGGCGCTGATGGAGGAGAATGCAAATTATGTATTTTTCCGAATAATTACCGATCTTCGGCCGGACCAGGGGCCGCCCGGCGCGCTCGGCCTCGATCTCATTCCGCTGCGTTCCGCCGCGATCGACCGCAATTACCTGCCGCTCGGCGCGCTGCTCTGGATCGACAGCGCGACGTCGTCGGGAATGAAGCTGCAGCGGCTTTTGCTGGCGCAGGATCTCGGCAAGGATATCACCGGGCCTGCTCGCGCTGATGTGTTCTTTGGCTGGGGCGAGGACGCCGCGATACAGGCCGGCAGCATGCATGCGAGCGGTAGCCTCATCGCATTGCTGCCGCGACCACCTGCGCTCCCGAGTCGCACGGCGCCGGCAGCTCCCGCGCCGCATCCGCCGAGCCCATAGCACCGGGAAATCGGTGTCGCGAACGCGCTGGCTACTGGCGGCGTCGTACTCCTGGCAGCGATACTCCGCACATGAGTTCGAGTCTCCTGGTCCGCCCCGAGTCGCATACGCCGAAGGCCGCCATGTTACGGGTGGACCAGTCCATCAAGCGGATCGCATCGCGAACCCTGCGCTATGGGGTGGGGCGGCACATCCTCTACCGGGGCGACTGCCTGCGGGTCATGCGCTCCCTCCCCGAGGGGCAGGTCGACGTCGTGGTGACCTCGCCACCCTACAACCTCGGGTTGAACTACGGCACCTACCAGGACCAGCGCGACGAGGGTGACTATCTCGACTGGATGGTGGCCTGCGCCACCGAGGTCCGGCGGACGATGGCGCCGGATGCGTCGTTCTTTCTCAACATCACCGGCTCGAGCTCACGACCCTGGCTGCCGTTCGAGCTGATGGTACGGCTGCGCGGGCTGTTCCAGCTGCAGAACCACATCACCTGGGTGAAGTCGATTTCGGTGGGCGAGGACAGCCTCGGCCACTTCAAGCCGATCCGCTCCGACCGCTTCCTGCACCGCAACCACGAGCACATCTTCCACCTGACCCGCACCGGCAACGTGCCGATCAAGCGGCTCGCGGTCGGCGTGCCGTACAAGGACAAGAGCAACATCGCCCGCCGCAACCACCAGCAGGATCTGCGCTGCCGCGGCGACACCTGGTTCATCCCGTATTCGACAGTCCAGGCGCGGGCGCAGAAGTTCAACCATCCGGCCTCGTTCCCGGTGCTGCTGCCGCGCATGTGCATCCGCCTGCACGGCAAGGCGGCGCCGGTGGTGCTCGACCCGTTCATGGGCAGCGGCACCAGCCTGATCGCGGCCGAGGAGGAAGGCGGCCGTGGCATCGGCATCGACTGCGACGCGGCCTATGTCTCGATCGCGCGGAGCCGGCTCCTGTCGAGCTTTCGCGCCGCCCAGGCGGCCTGACCCGGCACGGCCGGTCAAATCCACAATCTGGCGAAACTCGTCATTTCTTGGCGGATGTTGCGCTCTGGAGACGGCACGACCGTCGCCTGAGCGGCTGCTTCTCGCCATTTGAGATTGGCACGGTACCTGCTGTATGCCGATCGATTGGCTGAGAGCGACCGGATCCGGAATGTACGTGCTGCCCGACTACTCCATTCCGACCCGGGGGCTCCCGATCCGGCTGTTCCATATTCTCTGCGCGCCCCTCCTGCTTGCCTCCTGTGCGGTCGGACCCAATTATCATCGGCCGGCCGCGCCGCCGGTTTCGCGCTACACCGAGGCGCCGCTGCCGAAGGCGACGCAGTCCGAGCCGGTGCCGGGCGGCATCAGCCAGGTCTATGCGCCCGGCCGCGATCTCCCAGGCGAGTGGTGGGCACTGTTCCGCTCGCCGGCGATCACCGCGCTGGTGCGGGTGGCGCTGGCGCAGAACCCGAATGTCGAGGCGGCGCGAGCGACCCTGCGCCAGGCCCAGGAACTCCGGCTGCAGCAGGAAGGCACGCTGTTCCCGAACATCTCCGGCGTGCTCAACCATGCAAGGCAGGAAGAACCGCTGAGCATCGAAGGCTATCGGACGCCCGGGTTGCTGTTCAGCGACGTCGATGCCCAGCTCAACCTGTCGTACACGATCGACGTCTGGGGCGGCCTGCGCCGGGCGGTCGAGCAGGCCGGGGCGCACGCCGAATTCGAGCGCTACGAGCTGGAAGCGACCGATCTCGCGCTGTCGGCAGGCGTCGCCACCTATGCCATCACCGCGGCGTCGCTCGCCGGGCAGATCAAGGTGCAGCAGGACCTGATCGGCTTCGAGCAGCGCCAGTTGCTGACGGTGCGCCGGCAGTTCGAGCTGGGGGGCGCCACCGGCACCGATGTCGCCACCCAGGAGGCGCAGGTGGCGACCGCGCAGACCGTGCTGGTGCCGCTGCAGACGCAGCTCGCGCAGACCCGCGACCAGCTTGCCGCCTATCTCGGGCGGGCGCCGTCCGAGGTGCGGATCCCGACGCTCGATCTCGATGCCATCACGCTGCCCGACACACTGCCGGTCAGCGTGCCGTCGGCGCTGCTCGACCAGCGGCCGGATATCCGCGCCGCCGAGGCCACCCTGCACCAGCAGAGTGCCGCCCTCGGGGTGGCGATCGCGAACCGGCTGCCGCAGGTCACGCTGACAGCGAGCGTCGGATCGGAGTCGCCGGATTTCCACCAGCTGTTCTCGCCGACCAACGGTCTGTGGTCGCTGGTCAACCAGGCGGCGCAGCCGATCTTCGATGCGGGCCAGCTGCTGCACGCCCAGCGCGCCCAGCGCGCCGCCCTCGACAGCGCCGCCGGCGCCTGGCGCAACACGGTGGTCACGGCCTACCAGAACGTCGCCGACGTGCTGGTGGCGCTGCAGAACGACGCTCTCTCGCTGCGCGCCTCGGTGGATGCCGAGCGGGCCTCGGCTCGCAGCCTGTCGCTGGCCAGCCTGCAATACAAGCTCGGCGGCGTGTCGTATCTCTCGGTGCTGACGGCGCAGCAGAGCTACCAGAATGCCAGCCTCAGCCTGCTGCGCGCGCGCGCCTTGCGCTACACCGACACCATCGCGCTGTTCCAGGCACTCGGTGGCGGCTGGTGGCATCGCGACGACGTGCCGCCGCCGCCGCCCGGTCTGCTGAGCTCGCCACTGCCATGATGCCGAACGAATGCGCTCCCATCCTCCGGAAAGGCCCGAGGCGCCCATGCTGAGGAAGCTGCTCTACGTACTGCCGCTCATCCTGCTGCTGGCCGGCGGCGCGATCTACTGGCAGCGGCACGGGCTCGCCAGCAGCCGGCCAGCCTCGGCGCGGGCCGGTGCCGAGCCGGCCGAAACGGTGTCTGCGACCGTGGTCGCGCCGCTTGCGTGGCAGACGCAGCTGCGCGCGACCGGCGAGGTCCGCGCCGTGCAGGGCGCCGACATGTCCGCCGAGGTGAGCGGCATCGTCGACAGCATCTCGTTCGCCTCGGGGCAGGATGTCGCCGCCGGCACCGTGCTGCTGCGGCTGCGCGCCGATGACGACGCGGCGCGCCTTTCGCAGTATCAGGCGGCGGCTGACCTGGCCACGGCGAACCTCGCCCGCGACCGGCGGCAGTTCGACGCCCAGGCGATCAGCCGTGCGACCCTGGATGCGGACGAGAGCACGCTGCGGTCCGACCAGGCGCAGGTGGCCGGCTTCAAGGCGGTCATGGTCGAGAAGATCGTGCGGGCCCCGTTCGCCGGGCGCATCGGCGTGCGGCTGGTCGATGTCGGGCAGTACCTCACCGCGGGCACCCCGATCGTCACCCTGCAGGCGCTCGACCCGATCTATGTCGACTTCAACATCCAGCAGCAGGCGCTGTCGCAGCTGCAGCCGGGGCAGGCGGCGGACGTGCATGTCGATGCCTGGCCAGGGCGGGTGTTCCGCGCCCGGATCGGCTCGATCAACAGCCGCGTGGACAGCGCCAGCCGCATGGTGATGGTGCGCGCACAGCTCGACAACCACGATCATGCGTTGTTGCCGGGAATGTTCGCGACAGTCGAGATCGAGACAGGCGCGCCGCGCACCCTGCTGACGCTGCCGCAAGCGGCGATCAGCTATAATCCATATGGCGACTTCGTCTACGTGTTGCGGCCATCCGGACACGCCGAAACAGGTGACCGCTACGCCGGGCGCTTCAGCGTGCAGACGCGGGTGGTGCAGACCGGTGCGACACGCGGCGACCAAGTCTCGATCCTAGGCGGCCTCAAGGCCGGCGAGATCGTGGTGACCGCGGGTCAGGTCAAGCTGCGTGACGGGATCGCGGCGGTGGTCAACAATCTCGTGCAGCCGGACAACGAGGCGCAACCACAGCCGGTGGACGAGTGAATCCTTGCCTATCGCCAAGGAGCTGAGCCGATGCATCTGACAGAGCTGTTCATCCGCCGCCCGGTGCTGGCCTGCGTGATCTCGGCGCTGGTGCTGGTGTTCGGCCTGCGCGCCGAGCAGGCGCTGCCAATCATGCAGTTCCCGCACACGGTTTCGGGCACGATCGAGATCCAGACCTACGACTACGGCGCCGACCCGGCCACGATCGCGGGCTTCATCACCACGCCGCTGGAAAGCGCGATCGCGCAGACCCAGGGCATCGACTACATGACGTCGTCGAGCACCACCAGCCTGAGCGACATCACCGTCCACCTGCTGTTGAACTACGACCCGGCGCGGGCGCTCGCCGAGGTGCAGTCCTATGTCACGTCCGCCACCTCGCAGTTTCCGCCGGGTGCGCAGGCTTCCTCGATCACGCTGTCCGCGGGCGGTGGCGAAGTGATGGATCTTGGCGCCAGCAGCGACATCCTCACTCCGGCGCAAGTCGGCGACTACGTGCACCGGCTGGTGGCGCCGCGGCTGCAGGCGGTCGCCGGCGTGCAGCAGGTCGAGGTGGAGGGCGGTCCGAACGTGGTGATGCGCGCCTGGCTGAACCCACAGAAGCTGGCGGCCTACGGCCTGACCGGCCTCGACGTGCAGAACGCGCTCGCCGCCAACAATTTCGTCTCCGGGGCCGGGCAGACGCTGGGGGGCATGACCGAGGTCGTCCTCGACATCAATTCCGGGCTGCACAGCGTGGAGCAGTTCCGCAACCTCGTGGTGCGCCAGAAGGGCAACCGGATCATCCGGCTGGGCGACGTTGCGCGGGTGGCGTTCGGCTCCGATCCGGACAATTTCGAGGTCATCGCCAACGGCCACCAGGGGATCTATATCGGGATCAACCCGACACCGTCGGCCAACGCGCTCAGCCTGGCCACGGCGCTGCGCGCGCGTGTCGCCGAGATCCAGGCGCAGACGCCGCCGGCGATCCATCTCGAAGTCCTGCATGATGCCGGCGAGTACATCCGCAGTTCGGTGCACGAGGTGGTGGTGACCCTGGCCGAGGCGCTGCTGATCGTGGCGCTGGTGGTGTTCGCCTTCCTCGGTTCGCCGCGCTCGGTGTTGATCCCGGTGGTGACGATCCCGCTGTCGCTGATCGGCACGTTCGCGATGATGTCGCTGATGGGGTTCTCCATCAACCTGCTGACCCTGCTGGCGCTGGTATTGGCGACGGGCCTGGTGGTGGACGATGCGATCATCGTGGTCGAGAACGTGAACCGCCACATCGCCTCGGGCACGAAGCCGTTGGCGGCCTCGGTGCTGGCGTCGCGCGAGCTTGCCCTTCCGATCCTGGCAATGACCGTCGTGCTGATTGCCGCCTACGTGCCGGTCGGACTGCAGGGCGGCCTGACCGGCGCACTGTTCACCGAGTTCGCCTTCACTTTGGCGGGCTCGGTTACCGTCTCGGCACTCCTGGCGCTGACGCTGTCGCCGATGATGTGCTCGCGCCTGCTGAAGGCTCGCGGCACCAGCACGGCCGACAGGATGCAGGCCACGGTGGAGGCCGCCCTCGGTCGCGTGCAAGGCTTCTACATGCGCATGCTGCGGGTCTCGCTCGATCTGCGGCCGCTGGTGCTGGCGTTCGGATTGGCGGTGCTGGCCAGCATCTGGTTCCTGTATGTCGGCTCGAAGGCGGAGCTGTCCCCACCCGAGGACCAGGGCTTCATGCGCATCAGCGGGCAGGTCAGTGCGAATGCCACGCTCGACCAGATGGAGCTCTACAACAAGCAGATCATCGACATCCTCACTGGCCCGAAGGAGGGCCGCGGGTTCTGGCACACGATGCAGCCGCCCGCGTACGACGACGGGCTCGTGCTGAAGCCGTGGTCGCAGCGCCATCGCAGCACCGCGACGATTGCGGCCGAGGTGCAGGACGCGCTGAAGGATGTCGCGGGTTCGGAGATGGCGGTGTATGTGCCGCCCTATCTCCCTGGGTCCTACGGCTTGCCGATCGGGCTCGTCATCGAAGGCACTGGTAACGTCGCGGCGCTGAACACGGTGTCCGATGCGTTCCTGGCACGGGTGCGCTCGAGCGGGCTGTTCGCCTATGCCGAGAAGGACCTCAAGATCGACCAGCCACAGGCGACGATCGTGATCGACCGCGAAAAGCTCTCGACGCTGGGCATCACCATGAGCGACGTCGGCAACACGCTCAATGCCATGCTCGGCGACAACTATGCCGGCTTCTTCTCCAGCGGCCAGCGCTCGTACAAGGTCGAGCCACTCGTCGGGCGCCAGTTCCGGCTGAACCCGTCGCAGATCCTCGACTATCCAATCGCCGTGGTAAATGGCGTCTCGGTGCCGCTTTCTTCGGTCGCCAGTATCCGGACCTCCGTGGCGCCGGAATCCATCGCCCACTTCCAGCAGCTCAACGCGACCACGGTCAGCGCGGTGCCGATGCCGGGGGTTACCCAGGCGCAGGCCTACGCCTACCTGCAAAAGCTCTCGCGCGAGATGCTGCCGAGCGGCTACGGCATCGACACGGTGGGGCCGCTCCGCCAGTTCGTGCAGGAGAGCGGTGGCTTCGCCACAACCTTCGCGCTCGCCATCGTAGTGACCTACCTGGCCCTGGCCGCCTTGTTCGAAAGCTTCCGCGACCCTCTGATCATCCTGGTGTCGGTGCCGATGTCGATTGCCGGCGCGCTGCTGTTCGTCTGGCTGGGCGTCGGCGGCGCCAGCCTCAATCTGTTCACCGAGGTCGGGCTGGTGACGCTGATGGGGCTGATCAGCAAGCACGGCATCCTGATCGTCGAAGTTGCCAACGAGCAGCAGGCGCTCGGCCTGTCCAAGCGCGAGGCCATCGAGCGCGCCTGCCTGCTGCGCCTGCGCCCGATCCTGATGACCACGGCGGCAATGGTGCTGGGTGTGCTGCCGCTGGTGTTCGCCACGGGTGCCGGGGCGGCATCCCGCTACATCATGGGTCTGGTGATCGCGTCCGGCCTGTCGATCGGCACGCTGTTCACCCTGTTCGTGCTGCCGGCCGTGTACATGCTGATCGCAGGCCAGCACGGCTCGCGCCAGCATGCCCCCGGGCGACCCACCCGCGAGCATGCGATCGGGCTTGGAGGAGAAAGGGTCAGGCCGTGAGGTCGGCCGGAACCTTGCCCCCGTTCTCGGCGAGCTTGGTCATGACCTCCTTGTGCAGCCAGATGTTCATCGAGGCGGAGTCGCCGGTGTCGCCCGAGTAGCTCAGCTCGTGCGCGAGGTCTGTGCGCGACTTGAGGCTGCTGTCGAGGTCGAGCAGCTTCATCAGGTCGACGATCGAGGTCTGCCAGTGCAGCTCCTGCGGGTTCTTCGACGCCATCTCGGTCAGCACCGCACCGACGTCGACAGGGGGTGGCGCGGCAGCGGTGGCGACCGGCGACGCTGTCGTGGGCGCGGCGGGGACACCGTCCGGGACCGCGGAAGGTGTGACCGCGCCGGGCGTGGGAGCCGCGCCGGCGGCCGTATCGGATGGGCCGGACGGCTCGGATGACGCTGCCGTCGCGGCCGGATGGCTGAAGATCTTGGACATGATCGAGCCGAAAATGCTCATGGCGGTCGCTCCCGTGTTGGCCGCTTCCGACGCGGCGGCGGCGCTGTCGTTACGATGCGGGTGGCGGCAAGGTTGCGTCCGCACGCGTCGCCAGCAACCGCTCGCAGAGCAGCGCGCCGGCGAGCGAGAACGGCAGCACCAGCAGCAGGTTGTAGCGCGGCTGGTTGACCGCGACGACGGCGTTGAAGGCCAGCAGGAACCAGGCAGGCAGGCTCAGCAGCAGCACCGGCCAGTTCCGGCAGCGCCCGGCCCGCACCATCGCCCAGACACTCACCGGCGCCAGCAGGACGCCCCACCAGTGGTTGACGTACATGCCGCGCAGCGCGAGCGGGATCGACACCAGCAGGTGCCGGAGCGGCTCGGCCAGCAGGTAGTGGTGCACGAGGTAGCCCATGTGGTGCGGCCAGCCGCCGGCAGCCGCGAGGGTGCGCTGCATAAGCGGGCCATTGCCGATCGAGTAGAAGCTGTCGGGGTGCTCGTCCCAGCCGAAGCGGTCGCACGCATGGCGTCCGGCGATCAGGCTTCCGAGGCCGGAGCCGTCCGGCAGCCAGCACACGAAGCTCATCCCGTACTCGCGCGGAGTCATGGCGTCGAAGGCGATGCGCTGCACCAGAGTGTGCGAGGCGTAGCCGAAGCTCAGCGCCGCGCGATGCAGCACGACGGCATTGCGGAGCACCCAGGGCAGCACCGGCAGGGCGGTGCCGGCAACGAAGGCGGCGAGGATGCGGGAGCGTTGCCGCATCGCCGGGCGCAGGAGCAGCAGGGCGAACCCGCAAAGCAACGAAGCATAGAACAGGTAGAGAAAGGCGGGGCGGCTGAGGATGCACAGGCCGAGCACGAGCCCGGTGACCGCCCACCAGCGCGCGCGCTTTGAAGGCGGGCGCCGCACGGCGATGGCTGCGAGTGTGCAGGCGGCTGCCGACAGCACCAGGCTCAGCGTTTCGGTCATCAGCGTGTTCACCGACAGCAGCAGCAGCGGCGCCGCGAGCAGGCCGATGGCGAGCCCGATCCAGGCGGCGCGTCGCGAGCCGGCGGCGCCGGCGATGGCGATCCAGAGCATCCAGTAGAAGGCCGCCAGCATGACGAACTGCAGTCCGCGTATCACCGGCGCGCGGCGCGGGCAGCCGGCATCCCGGCCGGCGGTGGCCTCGACGCAGGACATGCCGGCGCGCAGGCCGGGATCGACGCTGGCGGTGGCGGCGAGCAGCGCGGGGTAGAGCGGGCTGAAACGCATGCCGGGCGGCCGGATCGTGCCGGGTCCGCCGCCGGCATAGGAGAAGCCGTCGGTGAAGGTGCCGTGCTGGCGCAGGTCGTAGGCGATGCCGAGATAGAAGCGCTGGTCGTAGCTCGATAGCGGCGTCACCGCGGCGCGGGGCCAGAGCAACGACAGCACGACCAGGATGGCAATAAAGGCGAGAACAGGCTGGCGCACGCGAGGTCTGTAGGGCGGGCGCCGCCGATGGTCCAGCCCGGTCGAAGCTTTGCGCCTGCCGGTCCGCGTGAGACCATGCTCCGGCGGATCACGTTCGGACAGGAGACGGCAGTTCCATGGCGCGTGGCCTCAAGGAGAGCGAGCGCCAGCTCTGGGACGTCGTCACCCGGGAGATCAGGCCGCTCAAGGGTCGCGCGCCGCCGCCCAGGCAGGCTGCCAGGGCGCCGCCACCGGATCCTCCCGCGCCGACTTCGCCGCCCGCGCCCCTACTGCCTCCGACCAACGTCCACAAGCCGCGCCCGCAGACGGTGGCGATGGCGCAGATGGTCGAGGTCGGCCGGCGCCAGCCGGGTCTCGACGACACCAGCTGGCGGCACCTGTCCAACGGCCGCCTGCGCGCGGACCGGACGCTCGACCTGCACGGCCGGACCGCGCAGGCCGCCTTCGTCGCGCTGCACGGCTTCCTGCTGCGCGCGCAGGCGGACCGGCTGCGCTGCGTCGAGATCATCACCGGCGTCGGCTCTGGCCAGGATGGCGGCATCCTGCGGCGCGAGCTGCCGTTCTGGCTCAGCCGGCAGGACCTGCGTCACCTGGTGCTGGCCGCGGTGAACCCGCATGCCGGCAACCCCGGTTCGGTGCGCGTGTTGCTGCGGCGGCGGGTGAACAAGGGCCGTCCCGCCTGAGGGCGGGGAGTGGCAGGTTATGGTCGATACGCTACGGATGATCCTCGGCGATCAGCTCTCCGACACCATCAGCTCCCTGGACGATCTCGATCCGGCGCATGACCGGGTGCTGATGGCCGAGGTGCGCGACGAGTGCACCTATGTCCGCCACCATAAGAAGAAGATCGTGCTCGTGCTGTCGGCGATGCGGCATTTCGCGGAGCGGCTGCGCGCGCGCGGGGTCGGTGTCGAGTACGTGCATTTCGACGATGCGCTCAACACGCATTCGCTGCGCGGCGAGATGCTGCGGGCGGTCCGCGTTCTTTCCCCCCGGCGGATCGTCGTCACCGAGGCCGGCGAGTGGCGGCTGATGCAGGACATGGCTGGCTGGCAGGACGCAGCCGGGGTTGCGGTCGAGATCGCCGCCGAAACGCGGTTCCTCTGCTCGCACGGCCAGTTCCGGCACTGGGCGGAGAACCGGCGCGAATTGCGCATGGAGTTCTTCTACCGGGAGATGCGCCGCCGGCACGGCGTGCTGATGGACGGCGACGCGCCGGCCGGCGGGCGCTGGAACTTCGATGCCGAGAACCGCAAGCGCATGCCGCGCGGCATGCAGCCGCCGCTGCCGCCGCAGTTCGAACCGGATGCGATCACGGCGTCGGTGATCGCCCTGGTCGAGCGCGAGTTCGGCGCGCATTTCGGACGGACCGCGCAGTTCGACCTGCCGGTGACGCACGAGCAGGCGATGCTGGCGCTGGATCATTTCGTCTCCGAGCGGCTGGCATCCTTCGGCGACTGGCAGGACTTCATGCGCACCGGCGATCCAGTGCTGTTCCATGCCCTGATCTCGACCTCGCTGAATTGCGGCCTGCTCGACCCGCTGGTGGCGTGCCAGGCCGCCGAGCGCGCCTGGCGCGAGGGTAGCGCGCCGCTCAATGCGGTCGAGGGGTTCATCCGTCAGATCCTGGGCTGGCGTGAATACGTGCGCGGCATCTACTGGCTGCGCATGCCGGAATACGGCCAGGGCAACGCGCTGGAGGCCCGTCGCCCGCTGCCCTGGTTCTACTGGTCGGCCGAGACCTCGATGAACTGCCTGGCGCAGGCAATCGGCGACACGCGCGACAACGCCTATGCCCACCATATCCAGCGCCTGATGATCACCGGCAACTTCGCGCTGCTGGCCGGGCTCGACCCGGACGAGGTCGATGAGTGGTACATGATCGTCTATGCGGATGCGTATCAGTGGGTCGAGATGCCGAACGTGCGCGGCATGGCGCTGTTCGCCGATGGCGGGGTGATGGGCTCGAAGCCGTATGCGGCATCGGGCGCCTACATCAACCGCATGAGCGACTATTGCGGCAACTGCGCCTTTGACGTGAAGCGCGCCACCGGCGAAGGCGCCTGCCCGTTCAACTTCCTCTACTGGGACTTCGTGGCGCGCCACCAGAAGCGGCTCGAGGCGAACCCGCGCATGGCGATGCCAGTGCGGACGTTGTCGCGGATGGAGCCGGCGCGGGTGGCGGCGATGCGGGCGGAGGCGGCCCGGTTCCTGGACGCGCTGAACCCGGACCCTGCTGCCATCGTTGCACCAGGATCACCCTGAGGAATTTGCGATGTTGCTGGTCCGGACTGTTTTGTGCACGACGCTCGGCGTCGCTCTGCTGGCGCCGCTGGCGCACGCTGCCTCGCCGACCGACGAGGCATTCGTCGCCAAGGTCAGCCAGGGCGGGATGTTCGAGGTGAAGCTGGGCCAGGTCGCTGCCGACCAGGGCTCGACCCAGGACGTCAGGGACCAGGGCAACACCGAGACGCATGACCACACGCTGGTCGGCGACAAGCTGAAGTCGATTGCCAACGGCATCGGCATCACCTTCCCCGATACGCTCGACGCGCAGTTCCAGGATCGGCTCGACAAGCTCCGTGCGTTGTCGGGGAGCGCCTTCGACAGCGCCTACCTGCGGGCGATGGAAGACATCCATGCCAAGGACGGAGCCGCTTTCGCCATGGAAGCACGCAAAGGGTCCGACCCCAGGCTGCGCGCGTTCGCTGCTGAGACGCACCGCATCGTCGAGCGTCATATCGGCGAGTTGAAGGCGGTCGGTCCGAGCCGCGACTGACGCGCGACAACCTCTCTGTAAGCAGGCCGGCGCGGATTTACATCCGCGCCGGCTTGCCTTCGTTGCTCGATGGTTCCGATCAGAGTGCGCGGAACTGCGTCTGGTTCAGGGAGTGCAGCTGGATCAATGAGAAATCCATCGCCTGCGGGTAGGTGAACCCGCCGAGCTGGGTCGGGGTCAGGCTGGAGACATCCAAGGTGCTCAGCGCACCGATCTGGGCACTGGTCATGAACGGGACCTGCGCCGACGTCAGCCCGCTGAGCTCGGTCGTGGTCAGCGCCGCGATCTGCAGCGTCGACATCGAGGTGATGCTGGCACTGCTCAGGGCGGCGATCTCCGTCGTCGTCAGGACCGCGACCGCCCCGGTTCCCAGGTAGGCGAACTGCGCCGATGTGAGCGCTTCGACCGTCGCTGGCGTCATGGCGGCAAGCTGCGCCGAACTCAGGCTGGCGATGGCCGGTGCGGCCACGAAGCCGATCTGGCTGGGTGTCAGGCCGAAGGCATCCGCGGTGGTGAGCGCCGCCACCTGCGGTCCGGAGAGGGCGGCGAACTGCTTGCTGCCGAGGCCTGCGACCTGGTCGGTGGTCAGCGCCGCGATCTGCGCCGTGGTCAGCACGTTGAGCTGCGGCACGGTCATTTCGAGCAGCTGGACGACGCCGAGGGCCTGGACCTGGGCGGTGGAGAGTGCTGCGACCTGGGCGGTGGTCATGAACGGGATCTGGTTGTTGACGAAGCCTGCGAGCTCGGCGGGGGTGAGGCCGGCGAGGGCTGCGACGGTCAGGGCCGGGACCTGGTTCTCCTCGAGCGCCTCGACGCTGGTGGACGCCATGGCGGCGATCTGTGCGGCCTTAGGTAGCAAACACACCTAATCTAAAAGTTCATTTGAAACAGCAACTTAGCTAAAAGGAGTCTCCTTCTATGAAAGGCGACGCTAAAAGAATTCTGCTGGTGGAGGCGGTAGGTGCTTCCATTAAGAGCGCGATGGCGACAGAAGCCAGAGAGATGCGCTTAAGCCTTCGATGGCGGTGGTTACGCCGGGTCGGTAGCCGCCGGTCACTACCTCCAAAGTTGCCACCAGCGTCGTTCAGCTCGGGCATCCAGAATGCCCTGCACACCAGCTTTGCTGAATAATCGCAGCAAAGACAGCATTTCGCTTGATGCCTCTATCTGAGCATGACTCGCGTAAAGTTCCTTTCGGAGGACATCTACTGCCTGTTCAGCTCCAGCAAATCCGGCCTCGACCGTTCGTTCTGGATCATCGCTTCGAATGGCTGCAAGACACAGAGCTTGAGCCGTAGTTGCCGCAAGAATGACCGTTTCCGCTCTAGCCTTAGCAGTCTCTTCCTCCATCCGGTCTAGCCGCGCGGACAACTTGTTGAAGGCATTAGATAATTGCTCGATAAGTCTTTCAGGCTCGTTCGTCATCTGACCCACGCAGGCTTGGAATGTCTATTTTACGATGCCCTTGTCGTAGAGATACTTGTTGAATGGCTGCTGCTTGTCGCCTGTGGTGCAGGCAGTAAGCAACATGGCTAAAGCAAAGACCGCAAGGCAATACTTCATGACTAACACTCTATGTTATGGTGACATCAAGCATAGGTCAAAAGGACGTTAACAAGAACGTCTACGTTTGATATCTGCCGGCGTCGGAGATGGCCGCCGAGACGCCCGGCTAGAAATCCTCCAGCAGCACTTTGTCCATTCCGAGCGCTTCCATGGATGCGAGCAGAAACGATGCCGCAAAGGTGCCACGCGCCAGCTTCCCGGTAATCGATGTCTCACTTTCATCGAGACCCTGCTTGTTCAGCCGCTCAGCGAGTTCCTTGTAGCCAATCCCGGCGCGTTTCAGTTCGGCCTTGAGGAAGCGGCTGGCCCTGCTGCCCCAATCCCTCTCCTGCATCGTTAGGCTCATCTCACATCTCCACGTTTGATTCCTGCGGAATATGCAAGATTTCTATTGACGATACAACCTCAGCAACCTACGTTCTGCGTCAGATACCTAACGCAGGCCGCAGATGTCCCAGCACTTCCTCCTCACCGCCGCTGCCCGGACCCTGAGCCTGAAGTCCATCCTGCGCATGAGCGACGACGAGGCTCACGAGCGCTTTGTCGCCATCCGGTTTGCCGACAACGGCGGCGCTGCCTTCTGCCCGCGCTGCAACTGCACGGCGGTCTATACCTACGCCGTTCGCCGCATCTGGAAGTGCAAGGCGTGCAGCCACCAGTTCAGCGTGACCAGTGGGACCATCTTTGCCAGCCGGAAGCTCGCCATCCGCGACTACCTCGCCGCCATCGCGATCTTCGTCTCGGCCGTCAAGGGCATTTCCGCCCTGCAACTCGGTCGCGACCTGGACGTCCAGTACAAGACGGCCTTCGTGCTCGCCCACAAGCTTCGCGAGGCCATTGGCTCACAGCAGGTCGCCGGCAACCTGTCCGGCGTGGTCGAGGTCGACGGTGCCTACTTCGGCGGCGCTGTGAAGCAGGAGAACCGCAAAGAGGACCGCAAGGACCGCCGCTTGGCTGAGCAGCAGACCGGCAAGCGGCAGTCTGTCGTGGTTGCCCGCGAGCGTGGCGGTAGGACGCTGCCCTTCGTGGTGCGTCACGAGCGAGACGCGGTGTCGATCCTGCGCCAGCGGATCGCTACCGGCTCCATCGTTCATGCCGACGAGGCGGGCGGATGGGATGGCCTGCATGCCAGCTTCGAAATGCGCCGGATCAACCACTCCCAGGCGTTCTCATGGGACGGCGCCTGCACCAACCAGGCCGAAAGCTACTTCTCCCGCCTGCGCCGCGCCGAGATGGGCCAGCACCACCACATCAGCGGCAAGTATCTGATCGCCTACGCCGCCGAGATGGCGTGGCGCGAGGACAACCGCCGGCAAGCTAACGGTGCTCTGCATGAGGCGGCTACGGGGGCTGCGCTGGCTCATCCGGTGTCGCGGGTCTGGAAGGGCTATTGGCAGCGGTAGGTAATCAAATTTGAAGTTTAGAACCTCGACTGCTTCAATGGGATGTAGAGCGTAGCAGACTCCTTAACATCCGAGATATTTTCCTGAAACTTTGTTTTACTGATAAGTAACGTCCAGAGGTCTTTCGCTTGAGATCGAACGTCTACAAGGCTAAAACCATCATAGGCATCATCCAGAATGGCTTGCTTATCTAAGTCCATTCGCACGCCGTTATCTGCAAGGCTACCGTTCACCGTGTAACGTAGAAGAACAAAATGAGAGGCCTCTTTCCACCAATCTGCCGCTACAAAGACAATACTTGAGTTGTCGAATCGTAGTTCTGGAAGCTCAGTCCTAACGACATCGACCATCTTGCCCTCGGTTTAGTAAACGTCATGTCTTTCTACAAAGCATGATGCTGGTATATTTCCACTAACTAACACTTCCGCATCTCGAAGAGCTCTCACGATAGCCTCTAGATCGGGGGAAAGCTTGCAAGATCTAGGCGTTCTGGCGCTCCCAGGTGGATTGACTGCTAGGCTAGTCACATAACCACTAAATCTATTCGGATCAACGATCCCTAGCAAGAAATCTTGTGTCCCATCATGCTGATACGAGCCCATGGCTGTTACTTGCTGATTTCTCTGCGAAATTTTCCAAACTGGATCTTCTAAGGACATGCCCGTCGGTAGAGGATCATCTATGTCCAACTCATAAACATGGCCGGGGTTTGAGGGGGTTGGGGGGGCTATGCCAGAAAACGCATAACTTTGGGCGATGGCATAGGATCGCGTCAGCGAAATGTAACAGCTCTGGCCGGTCCCAGCACCAATATGCCGGAGCAGGACGTTGTGTGACGGCATTGTCCCCGGGGATCTTGGAGGCAAGCCTGTTGACCGCAGATCGCGTCCGTGGAGGTAGGTGTTCACACCTACCCCTTTGTAAAACAGAGGCATTTACTTAGGCTTTCGCATCCCTGAGGACTTTGAGGCGTGCTTGCGCGACCTCTTGCGAAAACTGGATAAACCGTCATCACTAAACCGACTAGAGCGTTTCAGGTGGTGACAGGCTGCACATCCAAGTTAGTGTCTGCGATCCCCAAGCGCTCTGCCCGCCACACCATCACCCCATCCCGCTTCCCACCCACAACCCCATCCCTCGGCTTCGCCAGCGCATTCCGCACGTTGGCCACCATAGGATCGAGCGTCTTCCGGTCTCCCACATCCATCCCAAGCCCCCGCCCCACCTGAACCGCAATCTCTCGGACAGTCATCGGCTCACTGGCCTGCCTCAGGA
>CAXTVI010000021.1:0-80561 GCA_964247695.1 uncultured Acetobacteraceae bacterium | reverse complement strand
TGCTGTCGCTGGTCTGGCGGCATCCGCTGGCCGACCTCGCCGCCGCCGAGATCGGGCCGGTCGGCGCCACCGTCACCGCCGTCTGCCTGGCGTCCGGCTCGCTGTGGGGCAAGCCGATGTGGGGCGCCTGGTGGGTCTGGGACGCGCGCCTGACCTCGGTGCTGGTGCTGTTCTTCCTCTATTTGGGCCACATCGCGCTGCTGCGCGCCTTCGACGAGCCGCAGCGCGGCTACCGGGCCGGCGCGATCCTGGCCCTGGTCGGCGCCATCGACCTGCCGATCATCAAGTTCAGCGTGCAGTGGTGGAACACCCTGCACCAGCCCGACAGCATCACCCTGACCGGCGCGCCCACCATGTCCACCTCGATGCTGTGGCCGCTGCTGGTCAGCGCACTCGGCTTCAGCTTCGGCTTCGCCGCCATCGTCATGGCACGGCTGCGCGCCGCCGTGATGGAGCAGCGCCTGCGCGTGCTGCTGCTGGCGCGCGGCAACCATGGGGATGGCAAGGCCGCATGACCCACCTGCCCTACATCGCCGGCGCCTACGGACTGACGCTCGGGCTCGCAGCCTGGCTCAGCCTGTCCGCCACGGTGCGGCTGTCGCGAGCACGGGCGCGGCTGCGCGCGGTCGAGCAGCAGGCAGGCAGAACCCGTCCGGGAAGGCGGGACAGATGACCCGCAAGTCGCGCCGGCTCTGGCTGCTGGTCGCCTGCGGGATCGGCCTCGGCTCGGCCAGCGCACTGGCGCTCGACGCGTTCAGCGCCAACATCGTGTTCTTCGTCGCTCCCTCGCAACTGCTGGCAACGCCGGCCAACGGCCGCACCGTGCGCCTCGGCGGCATGGTGGTGGCGGGCTCGCTGCGCGAGGAGCATCGCGACGGCGAGCCGGTGGCGCGGTTCCTGGTGACCGACGGGCAGAAGGCGGTGCCGGTGCGCTATGCCGGCATCCTGCCCGACCTGTTCCGCGAGGGGCAGAGCGTGGTCGCACTCGGCGAGCTTGGGTCGGACGGAAGTTTCAGCGCCTCCGAGGTGCTGGCCAAGCATGACGAGACCTACATGCCGAAGGAGGTGGCCGAGGCGCTGCGCCGCTCCGGCAAGTGGGACCCGAAATTCGGTCCGGCGCCATCGGCTGCGAGCTGGAACCGGATGAGCGTGAAGGCCGATGCCACGAGGGGAAGCTGAGATCTTGCTGAACGGTCCGGAGCTCGGCCATTTCGCCTTGGCGCTGGCCTGCTGCCTGGCGCTGGCACAGACGGTGCTGCCGCTGGTCGGCGCGCATCGCCGCGAGATCCGCCTGATGGCCACGGCCCCGGCGCTCGCGCTGGGGCAGCTCGCGGCGCTCGCGGTGAGCTTCCTGTGCCTGGCGAATGCCGCGGTGACCGACGATTTCTCGGTGCAGAACATCGCCGAGAACAGCGCCATCGCGAAGCCGCTGCTCTACAAGATCACCGGGATCTGGGGCAACCACGAGGGCTCGATCCTGCTCTGGTGCCTGATCCTCGCCCTCTGCGGCGGCGCGGTGGCGATGTTCGGCCGCAACCTGCCGGCGGGACTGCGCGCCAGGGTGATCGCGGTCCTGGGCGGGACCGCCGCCGGGTTCGAGCTGTTCTGCCTGACCACCTCGAACCCGTTCGACCGCGTCTGGCCGGCGCCCGCGGACGGCCAGGGAATGAACCCGCTGCTGCAGGACCCGGGTCTCGCGTTCCATCCGCCGATTCTCTACACCGGCTATGTCGGCTTCGCGGTGCCGTTCGCCTTTGCCGTCGCCGCCCTGCTCGAGGGCCGCGTCGATGCGGCCTGGGGGCGCTGGGTGCGACCGTGGGCGGTCGCCGCGTGGTGCTTCCTGACCTGCGGCATCGCGCTCGGCTCCTGGTGGTCGTATTACGTGCTCGGCTGGGGCGGCTACTGGTTCTGGGACCCGGTGGAGAACGCCTCGCTGCTGCCGTGGCTGACCGGCACCGCCCTGGTGCACTCCGCCATCGTGGTCGAGAAGCGCGAGGCGCTGAAAATCTGGACCGTGCTGTTGGCGATCGGCACCTTCTCGCTCTCCTTGTCCGGCACCTTCCTGGTGCGCTCGGGCATCCTCAACTCGGTGCACGCCTTCGCCAACGATCCGGCGCGCGGCGTGTTCATCCTCGGCCTGCTGGGCCTGGTCATCGGCGGCTCGCTGCTGCTGTTTGCGATCAGGGCGCCGCGGCTGGTGGCGGGCGGCATCTTCGCGCCGCTCTCGCGCGAGGGCGCGCTGGTGCTGAACAACATCCTGCTTTGCTCGATCTGCGCCGTCGTGCTGACCGGCACCATGTATCCGCCCTTCGCGAGCCTGCTGTTCGGCGCCACCATCTCGGTCGGCAAGCCGTTCTTCGACGCGACCGCGGTGCCGATGGCGATCCCCTTGTTCGCGGCGATGGCAATCGGCCCGATGATGCCCTGGAAGCGCGCGCACATGGCGCCTGTGCTGACCCGGCTGTGGTGGGCAGCGCTCGGCGGCCTGGCAGCGGGGCTTTGGGCGGCCTTCGGGCTGCGCGGCCTGTTGCCGGTGCTGGCGTTCGGCTTCGCGGTCTGGGTGATCCTGGCCGCCTGCGCCGACATCGCCCAGCGCATCCAGCTGTTCCGTCTGCCGCCATCGCAGAGCTGGCGCCGGGCGCGCCTGCTGCCGCGCGCCGCCCTCGGCGCCGCCCTCGCCCATGCCGGCGCCGGCATCACCGTGATCGGGCTGGCCGGCATGTCGCAGGCGGCGCACCGCATCGTCGAGGTGCATGCCGGCGACAGCGTGGACATGGCCGGCTACCAGTGGCGCCTGGTCGGCATCGCCGACGCACCCGGCCCGAACTACACCGCGCGCGTCGCCACCCTGGTGGTGAGCCGGCATGGCAGGACGGTGGCGGTGCTGCATCCCTCCAAGCGCAGCTTCGCCAGCCAGAGCACCACGACCAGCGAGGTGGCGATCCACACCAACCTGATCACCGACCTCTACGCGGTGCTGGGCGACGAGCATCGCGGCGTGGCAGGCCAGCCCGACACCGCGGTGCTGCGCCTGCACGACAACTGGCTGGCGCCCTGGATGTGGCTCGGCGCCCTGGTGATGGCGATTGGCGGCGCGCTGTCGCTGAGCGACCGGCGGGTGCGTGTCGGGGCGCCACGCCGCGCGGCGTCCTTCGGTGTCGCGGGTGGCAGGGTTGCCTGAGGCCGGCGTCCCGGGTCGTGGCGTCACGGGACGGGGGATCTCGCGCCGGCAGGTCCTGATGCTGGCGCCGCTCGGGGTGGCGGCGGCGGCCGGCGTCGGCTTCTGGTCGATGCTGTCCGGCATGGGGACCGGCCGGTTCGATCCGCACGACATCCACGCGCCGGCGGTCAACCGGCACGTGCCGGACTTCGCCCTGCCGTCGCAGGCGCCCGGTACCGGCTTCTCGTCACGGCAGCTCGCGGCGCAGACGGTCCCGGTGCTGGTGAACTTCTTCGCCTCCTGGTGCATCCCGTGCGTCCTGGAGGCGCAGACGCTGGCCGGCCTCGGCCGCGTGCTGCCGATCTGGGGGATCGCCTACAAGGACCGCGCGGACAACGCCGCCGGCTTCGTGACACGCACGGGCAACCCCTATGCCCGCCTGGCCGCCGACGGCGACGGCCTGTCGGCGATCGACTGGGGTGTCTCAGGCGTCCCGGAAAGCTTCCTGGTGCTGCCAGGCGGCCTGATACGCTGGCACGTCGCCGGCCCGCTGACGCCGGACATCATCGATAGCGGGCTGCTGCCGGCCCTGCGCGCCGCTTCGCGATGAAGCGGGTGCGTCGCCTCGCGGCCTGCCTCTGGCTCGCCGGCTGCATGGTCGCGCTGCCGATGACAGGCTTTGCCGTGGACGACCCGCAGGAGATGCTGGCCAACCCGGCGCAGGAGGCGCGGGCCGAGGCGATCGGCGCGCAGTTGCGCTGCCTGGTCTGCCAGAACGAGAGCATCGAGGACAGCGGCGCCGACCTGGCGCGCGACCTTCGCCATGTCGTGCGCGTGCATGTCGCGGCCGGCGAGAGCAACCGGCAGATCATCGC
Source organism: uncultured Acetobacteraceae bacterium (assembly GCA_964247695.1). Lineage (GTDB taxonomy): Bacteria > Pseudomonadota > Alphaproteobacteria > Acetobacterales > Acetobacteraceae > Lichenicoccus. Next base: position 76,526 of record CAXTVI010000021.1, on the reverse strand, counting down.
CTGGATGGTGCAGCGCTACGGCAACTTCATTCGCCTGCGGCCACCGCTGACCGCCGTCACGCTGCTGCTCTGGGCGATGCCAATCCTGGCCCTGGCTGTCGGCGCCTTCACCGCCACCGCCGCCTGGCGCGGTCGCCGCACCGTGGCGGCGCCGCTGTCGGACGCCGAGCAGAAACGCCTGTCCGACCTGCTCGAGCCATCGCATTGATGTCGATCGCAGGCTGAACCCCGCTCCATGATCTGGCTCCCGATTATCCTGCTCACCGCCCTGGTGCTGCTGCCCTGCGTGCTGGCGCTCCGGCAGCGGCCGGCCCTGCGCGACCGGCACGAGGCGGCGATGCAGCTGCACCGGGCGCAATTGCAGGAGCTCGACCGCGATCGCGCCGCTGGCCTGATCGCGGACACCGAGCACGCCTCGGCGCGCCTGGAGATCCAGCGCCGGCTGCTGGCCGAGGCCGATCGCAGCGACGACGCGACACGGGCCGGCGGCCGCGCGCCGGTGCTGGCGATGCTGGCGGTGGTCCCGCTCGCGGCGGTGGTGCTGTATCTCAGCGAGGGTCATCCGGGGATGCCGGCGCAGCCGGCGGCGCTGCGCATGAGCGAGGCGGAAGCGCGCACGCGCGAGGACGCGCAACTGATCGGCATGCTGAAGGCGCAGCTCGCCAAATTGCCCCCCGGCGCCGCGACCGCGCGGCAGGGCTATATCCTGCTTGGGCAGGCCGAGGCCGCCGGGGGAGACTGGGCGAATGCCGCGGTCGCCTGGCGGCAGGCGCTGCGGGACGGTCCGTTCGAGCCGACGCTGGCGGCGCAGACCGCGGAGGCACAGGCGCGCGGGGATGGCGTGGTCAGCGCGGAAACCGCGGCCCTGTTCCGGCAGGCGCTGGATGCGGCGCCCAAGGATGCCTCATGGCGGCTGCTCGCCGAGCAGCGGATCGCGCAGTCCGAGCATCACTGACGAACGGACAGGAATTCCAGCACCGGCGCGAGGGATGCGTCAGGCGCCTCCTCGAACGGCACATGGCCGAGGCCGGGCAGCGTCACCAGCCGCGCGTCCGGCATCGCATGGAGATAGTCGCGGGCATTGGCGATGGGGATCATGCCGTCGCGGTCGCCCCAGAGCAGCAGCGTCGGTGTCCGGATCCGGCGCAGCAGCGGCACCGGGTCCTGCAGCAGCACCTGCTGCATCCTGGCAAGCATGGCGACGCGCACCCCGGGGGCCAGCATCAGGTCGCGGTAGCGGGTGACGACGGCGTCGGTCAGGTGGCTGGGATCGCCATAGGCCGGGACCAGGCTCGAGCGCAGCATCGCGCGTGGCATGACATAGGGCAGCAGGCGTACGAGCAGCGGCAGCCTGGCCTTCCGGCCGTATTCGAAGCCCGGGCTGGCGAACCCGTCGGGGGAGATCAGCACCAGCCGGTCGACCCGCTCCGGATGGTCGAGGGCGAAGCCCCACGCGGTCTTGCCGCCCAGCGAGTTGCCGATCAGCGTGGCCTTCGGAATATCCAGCCGATCCATCAAGGCGAGCAGAACGCCGACGCTGCGCGCGTCCGTATAATCGCCGGTCGGATCGCGGCCGGTCAGGCCGAAGCCGGGCAGGTCGTACCGGATGACGCGATATCGCTGATCGAGCCGGGCCGCCCAGGCATCCCAGGTCTGCAGACTGGCGCCGAAGCCATGCAGCAGGATCAAGACCGGTGCCTCGCGCGGGCCGGTATCGCGGAGATGCAGATTCAGGCCAGCGACTTCACGGATGTCCGACGGCGCTCGCAGATACCGGGCGTCGAGTTCGGCGGCCGTCTTGTCGGGCGTGTAGAGCCAGGCGGCGCCTCCGAGCAGCGCCATAACGGGTGCGGCGATGGCCAACCTCAGCCAGCGTCGCGTCCGCGGGGTCGTCAAGTCGAAATCTTCAGCCGGGCTGCAGCAAGACCCAGTAGATCACCTGCCAGTATGGCCCGACGAAGAGCAGCACCGCGGCTGCGGCGCCGGTCCAGACCAGGATCGACACACCCGAGAGCCAACCGCCGATGGTACCCTTGCGCCAGCCGAGGAAACTGCCGCCGGCAAGCCAGAGCCAGACCACGAACACTGCGACAAACAACCAGAAATACATCGCCGCCTCCCGTCCCCGCTGCGTCGCTTAGTAGGCGCCGTTGGTGGTCAACTGCACGTAGACGCGCTCGGCGAAGTGGGTGAGCTGCCACACGCGCTGGTCCTGCTGCAGGCCGGGCATCTTCTCGACGATCGGGCAATAGGCGACGGTCAGGCCGTTCACCAGATCGTCGCGTTTGATCTGCGGTGCCGCGGCCTTCACCTTGCTGATGATCGCGTTGGAGCTCTGCAGCAAATTTGCCTCTGTGGTCTGCTGCAGCAGGGTGCCGATGCCGTTCGCATTGTCGTCCAGTAGCTTCGCCAGATCCTCCTGGGCCAGCGCCGGGCAGCCGTTCGGCCGGCTGCCGTTGAGGATGGTGTGGGTATCCTCGCGGAGCAGCGACACCAGCAGGTTGGTGGCGTTGGCAGGCGCCCGGTTCGACCAGGCCTGCCGGACATAGTTGGTGGCGGACACGATCTCCTTGTCGCTCATCGCGGCACCCACGCCAGGCATCAGGCCATAGGGGCCGCGCGCCTGCAGGCCACCGAGCACGATGCGGATCACGTCCTGCGGGCCACCTGCCAGCACCATGCCGTTACCATCGAGAGCAGGAACACGTTCGCTGACCCCCTGGCCGTTATCCTGATGGCACGAGGCGCAGTGACTCAGGTAGGCCTGGCGCCCCGCCGCCATCGCATCCTGACGGTAGCGACTGTCGACAGGCGTGTAGGCCTGCACCACCGGCAGCGACTTGATGTAGACCGAGATGGCGTGCAGGTCGCTGTCGGTTAGATACGCGGTGCTCTCGTCGATCGTCTCCGACATCGGGCCGGCCACGGTCCCCATCGATTTCGAGTGCCCGTATTTGAAGAACGAGACCAGGTCGTCGACGCTGTAGCGCCCGATGCCGGTCAGGTTGTCCGGGCGCAGGTTCGGCGCGTACCAGCGCGTGATCGGCGCGCCCTCCACCTCGCCGGCGATGGCTGTGTTGCCGAGGAAATTGCGGCCGTTGTGGCATGTCCCGCAATGCTCGAGGCCGCCGACGATATAGGCGCCGCGATTGAGTTCCGCCGACTTGGACGGGTCCGGCGTGAATTCCTTGGTGGGAACGAAGAACGCGTCCCACAGCGCGATCGCCGGCCTGATGGTGAACGGGAACCAGATCTTGTTCTCGAGTCGCGGCGCGTGCACCGGCTTTAGCGAGAACAGGTAGGCCTTGATCGCCAGGAGGTCGGACTTCGGTACTGTCGCGTACCAGGGGTACGGCATAGCCGGGTAGATGCGCGTGCCGTCCGGCTCTATGCCGCGCTGCATCAAGCGGATGAACTGGTCATCGGTGTAGTTGCCGATGCCGGTTTCCTTGTCCGGGGTGATGTTCGGCGTCGAGATCTCGCCGAACGGCATCTGCATGTACTGGCCGCCGGCAAATTTCGGGTAGCCGGGTGCGGCGTGGCAGGCGACGCAATCGCCCATGTCCGTGAGGTATTTTCCCTTGGCGATCAGGTCGGCTGAGGGCTGGTCCTGGGCGACCGCGCGGGCCGGCAGGCAAGCCAGGAGCGCGAGCGCCGCCAGTCCGAAAAGACTTACACCCCGATCGCTGCGAGTCACGGCGCGTTCCTCTGGGAAAGAAGTGGATAGGCGGCCAGGTCGCTGGCTCCGTAGAACGGCTTGTAGGCACCCTGGTGGCAGGTGGCGCAATTGATCTTGGCGACATCCCCGGTCGGGCCTTTCCGTCCGGCGGGGAATACATCGGTCAAGGGCAGCATGTAGTTCCGGTTGAGGTTGCGGACCATCTCGATGCCATACCAGGCCGGAACACGGTTCGGTGTGCCCTGGTCCCATGACGCGAAGTTGTTGGTGTTGTGGCAGTAGGTGCAGGCGACACCGAGCGAGGTCGCAAAATGCATCATCAGGCCATAGGTCCACTCGGCCTGCTTGGTGGATGCGTTGTTGCCGATGTTGAGATCGCTGGTGCCGGTAACGCGGATCGGCATGGCGTTGAGCAGGAACGGCGTGAACGGGTCGCTGGCCAGCGTGGTCAGGCCGGAGGCCTTGTCCGGACCGCCCTGTCCGGTGCCGGTCTCGGCGAGACCGTGCCCGGCTCCCGGCGGCGGCTCGGTGAACCAGACCTCCTGCGGGATCGAGTGGCCGCGATGACAGGTGTAGCAGGTGACGCCGACCCCGCCGACATGGCTCTTCCAGTTGGTGTTGATCTCGCGCGTCATCTGGATCATGCGGCGCGTGACGGTCTTCGTGTAGAGGCTGTCGCTCGCCATGTTGTTCAGCGAGTGGCAATAGGCGCAGCCAGCGGCAGGATTGATCCAGTTCGCGAAGGCGCCCATCTGGCGCAGGAACTGGTTGGCGTCCGCCGTCTGCAGCACCTTGATGTTGCGATATGCCTGCGCCGACGTTCGCCCGGCGTCCGGCACCGCGGGCAGCGTCGGTCGCAGCCGGTTGGCCTCGATTTCCGGCTTGAGCAGGCGGGGATTGTATTCCGCCTCCATTGCGGTGCCCCGGAAGCCCAGCTGCACCGAAGTGACCGGAAAGCGCTCCAAGGTCGAGCCGAAGGCGAACACCAGTGCGACCGCAAGCAGCCCTGCGATCCAGGCCCGCGTCCGCCACGGATGCAGCGCGATACCGGTGATGCTACGGCGCAGCAGCAGCGCCACCAGTTCGAGCGGAGCCGTCAGGGCACGCATCACTGCAGCACTCCACGCAGATGGCCGGGATCCGGGATGGCGGGATAAACGCGTGGATACATCGGTGCGATGCCGTGCTTCACGCCCCACAGGTACCAATTATCGACGACGGTGCCGGTGAGCAGGATGCCGATGCCACCGGTCAGCGTGCACAGCACCGCGAACCACCAGGCCCAGCGATGGATCGATTCGTACGATGCATTGAAGCCCATGATCCAGCGCCAGAAGAGACCGGCACGCTCGGCCGCGGTGCCGCGATCGGTGGTCAGCTCGATCTCTCGCTCGCCCCAGTACCGGCTGACGGCGAGGATGGTGCCGCCATGCATCGCGAACAGCAGGGTCGAGCCATACAGGAACACGATCGAGAGCATGTGGAACGGGTCGTAGTACAGGTTGCCGTAGCGGACGGAGAGCGCCGCGGTCCAGTCAAGGTGCGGGAAGATCCCGAACGGCACGCCCTCGCCCCAGGAGCCCATCAGCAGCGGGCGGATGAAGCCGTCCACGAGATAGAGCCAGATCGCGGATGCGAACGCCCAGGCCACGTGGGTGCCCATGCCGAGCGCCCTCGCCCGCTGATACACCCGCACCCACCAGAGCAGGATCGACACGGTCAGGGAGAACCCCGCCATCAGCCACCAGCCACCCTGCGCCAGCGGCGGGATGTGCAGACCGTAGGACGGCGCCGGCGGCTCGAGGGCCAGCCAAGGCAACTGCCGGATGAACTGCACCGGGTCCCAGTTCACCGAGGCCAGCATGTTGAGCCCGATGATCTCGAAGGCGATGAAGCCGAAGACGATCGAGGCGACGCCCACCCCGCCGAGATAGAACGGTCCGACCTGGGCGGAGCCGATGAAGCCGAGCAGGATCGACGTCCAGGGCCGACCGCGCTTTTCGTCGTTCCCCCACTTCCGCGGCGGCCCGTCATCGAGCGGGCCTTCCAGGTGGGTGCGGTTGAACAGGTTCTGATATTCGATGCCGAAGGCCGCACGATAATCGAACATCGTCCTATCTCCAGAACGGCAGGTTGAGCCACCAGTTCCACCATTCCGGCCAGCCACGGGTCCAGAGCGGGCCGCTGATGACGATGCAGATGGCGCTCCACACGCCGGCATTGATCGCGCAGAACCAGCCGAGCCGGTGGATGCCAAGCGGGCCGATGGAATAGACGATCAGGTCACGAAAGAAGCTGTCCTCGTGCGCCGAGGTCTTGACCGGCTCGTCGCCCGGCGGGTTGAGCGAGGACAGCACCGCGCCACCGTGCATCGCCAGGATGAAGGTCGTGGTGAAGAAGAACGTCACCGCGATCATGTGCGCCGGGTTGTAGTGGAACTGCAGGTGCTGGTAGCCGACGTTCGAGACCCAGTCGAGGTGACTGAGGATCCCGTACGGGAAGCCGTGCCCCCAGCCGCCCATCAGCACCGGGCGGATGACCTCCAGGGTGAAATAGGCCAGGATGGCGCCGCTGAAGGCGATCGGGACATGCAGCCCCATGCCGAGCTTGCGGGCGATCTCGACCATGCGCAGCGCCCAGGAACAGAACGCCCCGAGCGCGCAGAAGGTGATCCATTGCCATAGCCCGCCCTCGCGCAGGGGGGCAAAGCCGAGACCGTAGCTGAGGTCCGGCGGCGCGATGTTGATGCGCCAGACGTTCCAGGTCGGGCCGATGGCCGCCCCCCAGATGATCAGCAGCGTGCCGACCAGCGAGAAGAACGCCGTGGTGACGCCGAAGAACCCGACATAGAACGGGCCCATCCAGAAGTCGAAGAGATCGCCGCCCACGAGCGTTCCACCGCGAACACGATACTTGTACTCGAAATTCATCATCGCCATGTTCGCGGTCTCCTGCCGGGGCGGTCCTCTGTCGTCTGATTACGTCAAGGCTTTGCAGGTACCGGCAGCGGGGTCATCTGCTGGACCTGCGAGCCGCCGAAGCGGTCATGGTTCGCGCCATCCAGCCAGTTGAACCGATCCGTGCTGAGCAGGATGAAATGGATGATGAGCGCCAGGGTCAGCAGGAACCCGAAGAGCAGGAGCAGCGCCCGACGCGGGTCGAAAAGGATCCAGATACGCCACATGGTCAGTCCTCCCTATCCGAGCATGGCGAGCAGAGGTGCCGCGGCATGCATGATCGCAGGGTGCAGGTGCACCGCGGTCAGGCTGGCCACATGCACGTTGTCGAGCATCGACGTGTTGTAGCTGCCGCCCCAGGGGCGCCACAGCCAGGCCAGGATGTGCGCGACCACCGCGATCGCCACGAAGACGATGAAGCTGAGCACGAAGAGCCGGTTGAACTCCTTCGCCTCCGGCTCCGTCAGGCCGGACAAGGTTGTCCGGCGGTCCGGTTCAAGTGCCATCCGATGTTTCCTCCATGATAAGATGAACTTCCTTCTGCCTCATGACACGGCGACCGTTTCGCTCACGCCGAGCGAGCGTTGCGCGCGCTCCAGCGTCACCCGTGTCTCCTGCGCCTCGTGTGCATCGCGCTCGATGCGCTCACGCAGCTTCTTTGCCGCCGAAATGCGAACCAGGAACGGCTCGCGCTCGAGGTGCCGGTCGAGCAGGTGCGCCGCCGGCGCGTCCCACAGCAGCTCGGCGTCACCGCGCGCGTGCGTCGCCTCGATCGCATCGAGGTCGCCGGCGAGCGGCAGCATGTTGAACAATGCGTCGAACAACGCATTGCAGTATTCCTGGACGAGGTACGTCGCGCCGGCGTAGCCCATGAACGGCGTGCCGGTGCTGCGCCGGATGATGGCACCCGGAAACGAGGCCGGCACGAAGATGCAGCGCGCCTTCTGCTCGACGGCGTAGATGCGCTCGTTGTTCGACCCGAACAGCACCAGCGGCGGCGATGTCTTCAGTGAGGCGCGCACCGCCTGGTTGTCGGGCTTGACGCCCGGGCGCCGCGCCACCGAGAAGCTGCACGGAATGCCGAGTTCTTCTTCGAGAAAATGCCGTACGCCACGTTCGTAGGTCTCGGTGGCAACGATGGCGAAGCTGCCGGTGGCGAAGAAATCCTGCGTCACCGACCGCCAGAGATCCCAGATCGCCTTGATGGTGGTGTGCTTCTCGCGGTCGATGAACGGCTCCGGATCGACGCCGGCGAGGTCGCCCAGGCTGCGCAGGAAGGCGGTGGTGGCGAACACTCCGATCGGCGCCTGCAGGTACGGCTTGCCCAGTTCCTCGCACAGCTTGCGGCCGAACTCGCGATACAGGCAGACATTGACTGCCGCATCCGCCAGACGCGGCGTGTCGTCGATGTGCGCCTCGATCGGATAGACCAGGTTCACCTCGCAGCCGATGCCCTCGACCAGCCGGCGGATCTCGTGCACGTCCGACGGCATGTTGAAGGTGCCGTGGATGGCGCCGATGATGTTGACCTTCGGCCTTGCCGCGACCGGCGCCGGCGCCACATCCACGCCGCCCTTCCTGATGGCAGGACGTGGTCCCTTCGATTTCTTCTGCCCGAACTGCGTCCACAGCCAGAACAGCGCCCGGTCCGCGCACTGCCACTGGTCGTCGTCGATGGTGCGCGGGATGAAGCGCAGCAGGTTGGAGCCTTCCGGCGTCACGCCGCCGCCGATCATCTCGGCGATGCTGCCGGTCACCACCACGCCGGGCAGCTTCTGCTCGCCGACGCTGTTGGCCCGGCTGAGCGCCGCCTCGGTGCCGTGCATCGACAGCGCGTCTTCCGAGAGTCCGGTGACGCTGACCGGCAGTTCGTGCGGCGGCAGCGCATCGGTGTAGTGCAGCACCGCCGTCACCGGCAGGTTCTCGCAGCCGACCGGTCCGTCGATGATGACGCGCAACCCGCTGATGGCGGAGAACACGTAGACGGCCCCCCAGTAGCCGCCGGCGCGATCATGGTCGATCACCAGCATCGTCAGGCTCCGGTCGCTGGCGTGGGAGGCGTGCCGAAGAACGACACCATGCGGGCGAACCGCTCGCGCCCATTGGTCTGCGCTCGCACGATCTGCGCGATCGCGCCGATGCCGGGCGGGCCGAGCAGCGGGCGGCCCGACACCATGTTGGTGTAGTAGACCGCCGGAATGCCCTGCTCCTTGGCCTTCTGCACCACCGGCGTGGTGCCGATGGCGAGATCCGGCCGCACCACCCGCATCGCCTGCAGGTCCTGCTCGAGCGAGGCGCGGAACTGCACGTGCACGCCGCGCGCCTCGAGCCAGATCCGGTCGGCCTCGGTCCAGTCCGTGGCCGGGCAGGCAGTGCCGACATAGGGCAGCTCGGCGCCGGCCTCGACCAGCAGGCGCGCCACCAGCAGTTCGGAGCCTTCGTAGCCGGAGAGCGTGATACGGGCCTTGATCGGGTTTGCCGCGAGCACGGCGCGCAGCGCCGGCAGCGACGCATCGAGTGCTGCGTCCAGGCGTGACTGCGGCACTCCGGCGGCGGCGGCGACAGATCCCAGCCAGCCCTCGGTGGCAGCGGCGCCGACCGGGCCGGAGGCGACGATCGGCCGTCCCGCCGCGGTGAACTCGCGGAAGGCGGCGGTGTAGAATGGATGCACCGCGGCCACCACCGCGCAATCGAGCGCACCATACAGGTCGCGCCACTCGCGTGCCGGGGTCGGCGGCGCCATCCCGAGGCCGAGCGGCGCCAGCAGGCCGGCGACCACCATCGGATCGGCGGGAAACATCTCGCCGACCATCGCCACTGTCGGTTGGTCAATGCGCGGACCGCGCGGCCGCTGCACCGGGCCGGCCTCGATCTCGGCGCGGGCGGCGCGCAGCATGGCCCCGGCCAGCACGTCCTTGGCTTCGGCGTGCGTCGGCACTCCGAAGCCGGGCACGTCGATGCCGATGACGCGCACGCCGTTGATCTGTTTGGGCAGCAGGTCGAGCGGCACGCCGGATGCCGTCGGCACGCAGAGATTGATCACCACCACCGCGTCGTAGTTCGCCGGATCGGCGGTCTCGATGACGGCGTCGCGGATGTCCTCGAACAGCTGGCCGCGTACCAGGCTCTCCGAATTGAACGGCACGTAGCCCACGCTGCGCCGGGCGCCGTAGAAGCGCGAGGTGAAGCTGAGGCCGTACACGCAGCAGGCCGAGCCGCTTAGGATGGTCGCGACACGGCGCATGCGCAGGCCGACACGCAGCGAGCCGAAGGCCGGGCACATCGATTGCGGCTGGTCGTGCGGCCCGCGCGGATAATCCGCGAGCAAGCGGTCCATCGACGCCCCGCTGCCGGCCGCGCGCGCCGCCGCCACCAGCGTCTCGCGACCGCCATGGCAGCCGGCATCCGGCGCCGCGGGAACGGTCAGGCCGGGATCGTAGTCATCCATGCCTAAGCACCCTCATAGATGACTTCAAGCGACGGCTGCTCGATGGCGGCGATCCCGGCGCACATGTCGGACATGCTGGCGGGCTCGAGCACGACGCCGCGCCCGACCGCATCGCCCTTGAACAGGTCGAGCAGGTTGTCGTGGCTGAGCGGGTGCGGACGCAGCGGCGGCGCCTCGGCGACCTGCGTCGCGAGAGACATGAACAGCGGCTCCCAGGGGCTGCCGGGCCGGCCGATGATCTCGTAGTTGGCACTCTTGCGGCGGATGTCGTCATCGGCGGGAATGGCGGCAAGCACCGGGATGCCGACCGCATTCGCAAAGGCCTGCGCCTCGCCGGTGCCGTCATCCTTGTTGATCACCAGGCCGGCGACGCCGACATGGCCGCCGAGCTTGTTGAAATACTCCACCGCCGAGCAGACGTTGTTGGCGACATACAGCGACTGCAGGTCGTTCGAGCCGACCACGATCACCTTCTGGCACATGTCGCGCGCGATCGGCAGGCCGAAGCCGCCGCACACCACGTCGCCGAGGAAATCGAGCAGCACGTAGTCGAAGCCCCAGTCGTGGAAGCCGAGCTTCTCAAGCAGCTCGAAGCCGTGGATGATCCCGCGCCCGCCGCAGCCGCGACCGACCTCCGGGCCACCCAGTTCCATCGCGAACACGCCGTCGCGCTTGAAGCAGACGTCGCCGATCTCGACCTTTTCGCCGGCGAGTTTCCGGCGTGACGAGGTCTCGATGATCGTGGGGCACGAGCGGCCGCCGAACAGCAGCGAGGTGGTGTCGCTCTTCGGATCGCAACCGATCAGCAGCACGCGCTTGCCGTGCTGCGCCATCGTGTAGGACAGGTTCGCCAGCGTGAAGCTCTTGCCGATGCCGCCCTTGCCGTAGATCGCGATGATCTGCGTCTCCGGCTTGCTGGCGGCGTCTGCCTGCGCTTCGGGCACGATCTGTGTGTGTGCGTTCATGCTGAGGCGCTCCAGTCGAGAATCATCTTGAGGCAGCCGATATCGTTGAAGGCGGTGTGGTAAGCATCCTGTGCGGATGCAGCCGGTCGGCGATGCGTGATGAGGTTGTCGAGCGACAGGCGCTTCTCCGCGATCAGGCGCTGCACGACCGCGAGGTCGCCGGGCTTCCACTCCGCGGCACAGCGCAGGCGCGCCTCGCGCATGAAGGCGGGCGGGAACGCGAACGACAGCGTGCCGGCATAGAAGCCGGCGAGCACGACCTCGCCGCCCGGCGCCAGTCGAGCGATCAGGCTGTCGAGCAGCCCGGCATCGCCGCTTGCATCGACGATGCAGCGATAGGAGCGGCCGGCATCCTGCTCCGCATTGGTGACGACGTAGCCGTCGGCGCCGGCACTGCGATCCGGCAGCGCCTCCCAGACGACGGGCGCCGGATGACCGAGTGCGAGCGTGATGCGCGCGATCAGCCGTCCGAGCACGCCATGCCCGACCACGAGATCGGGCGCCTGCGCGGCCACGGCGTGATGGGCCGTCGCGGCCAGGGCCAGCAGGGTGCCGCGCTCGCCGAGATCGTTCGCGATCGGCACCACGCGCACGCCGCCGGTCACCAGTCGCGCCGCGGCCCCGCCGAACAGGCCGCGCACGGACCCGAAGCACCGCGCACCCGGCACGAACACCATGTCGCCTTCGGTGCGACCGGAGGCAGCACCGGCTTCGACGATGCGACCGACGGATTCGTAGCCGGGCACCAGCGGATATCCCATACCGGGGAAGTCGGGCATGCGCCCCGACCAGAGCAGCCGTTCGGTGCCGGCGCTGATGCCGCTCCAGGCGATGTCGACGACCACGTCCGCGTCGCCGGGCGGCACCAGATCGAGCGGCTCGAGGGCGGCATGCCCGGGGGCACTCATCACGACAGCAAGTGTGCGCATGGAATCCCCTCCAAGGTTGTCAGGCTAGCGCGACGGGATTTTGTGTCAACCTAATTTGACACAGGCATCGACAATTGCGGCTGACGGTTCAGCCTGCGGCGATGACCTGCGTGACCAGCGGCAGGTTGGTCTTCAGCAATCCGGATCGCGCGAAGCCGGCCTCGCGCAGCATCGCCTGCAGGCGTGTGGCGCTGCGCGGCATGCCGCTGCCCATCGCCAGCAGGTAGAAGCCGAAATATGCATCCCCCATCGCCTCCGCCCCCGGCGTTGCGGCCATCGGCTCGATCACCAGCAGGGTGCCGCCCGGCGCCAGCGCCGTACGAGCCGCCCGGAGCAGTCGGCGGACGGTGTCGTCATCGTGGTCGTGCAGCACACGCACGAACGACATCAGGTCGGCGCCGACGGGCAGCGGGTCAGCGCGGAAATTGCCCGGGCGGACCATTGCGCGCGCGGACAGGCCGTCCCGCGCGAACCGCTCCTGCGCCAGGTCCGCAACCGCGGGCAGGTCGAACAGGACGAGCCGCAGACCGGCCGCACGCCGCCCTGCCGCCGCCAGGAAGCTGCCATCGCCGCCGCCGACGTCGAGCAGCACGCGGTGGCGGCGCACGTCGTAGGCGGCGAGCGCCTGCTCGGCGACCATCGCCTGCGACGCCGCCATCAGCGCCGAATAGGCGGCAGCCTCGGTTGCATCGGGTGGCGCTCCATGTCCTGCGTAGGGCCAGTAGCGGGCGAGCCGCGTCGCGCCGCTCTCGCCGCGCAGCAGTGCCACCGGATCGCGCAGATCGTCGTACAGCAGCCGGTGGTGCGCGATCATCGCGTTCACGCCGGGATTGTCGACGAGCGCCGCGCCGGCACGCCCCAGCCCGTAGCGTCCGTCACGGCGGCGCCTGGCGATACGCAGGGCGGTCGCGGCGTTCAACAGCCGTGTCGTGGCGTCGGGCGACAAGGCGAGACGCACCGCCAGCGCGTCGGGCGTGGCCGCTCCCTGCAGCAGGATGCGCGGCAGGTCGAGCTGCACGCAGGCCAGCAGGACCTGCGAATAGACGAAGCCGGCGGTGAGGTCGAACACCGCCCGCGCCCGCCGCCGCGCGATCGGCCGCGACAGCGGAAAGGCGCCGGCGAGCGCGCGGAAGCGCGGGCTGCTCTGCAGCCGGTCGACGAGGGAGGACAGCAAATCGCGGCTTGGGGTCAGGCCGCCTGGGATGCGGCCAGCGTGGGAAGCAGCAGGCGCCGCAACTCGCGCCGGATCAGCACGGTCAGCATCGAGGCGCCCGGACAGTCCGGGATCGCCGCGACGGAGGCCGCGACCAGCCGGTCGAGGTGGTCGTGCGCGCCGTCGAGCCCGTGCCGCAGTACCGCACTCGGCCGTCCGAGGGCGAGATCCTGGCCGCACGGCTTGCCGAGGATCGCGGCATCGCCGACGCTGTCATTGATGTCGTCGGCAACCTGGTAGGCTTCGCCGAGGCAGTCGCCAAGGGCGCGCCACTGCGCCGGATCGGCGCCGGCGGCGATGGCGCCGGCCTGGGTGGCGCAGGCGAACAGCGAGGCGGTCTTGGCGCGCTGGTAGGTCGCCAGCACCACCTGGCTCTCGCATTCCCACGCCTGCCCGGCAACCAGGCCATGCGGCGACCCCGCGGCACGCGCGACCAGCGCCGTCAGCGGTCCCAGCAGGGCCGAACGCTTGATGCTGAGTGCCAGCGTCTCGAAGGCGAGCACGATCAGGGCGTCTCCCGCCAGCACCGCAAGCGGCTCGCCGAACGCGCGATGCACCGAAGGCAGCCCGCGCCGCGTCGGCGCGTTGTCGAAGCAGGGAAGGTCGTCATGCACCAGGGAGGCGCAATGCAGCAACTCGATCGCCGCCCCCGCGACTTCGGCAATCTCGGCCGCGCGCGCGTCCGCGCCGCAGGCCAGCGCCACCGACAGGCACAGCCGGGGACGGACACGGGCGCCGCCTGGGAACACCGCATGGCGCACCGCCTCGGCCAGCAGCGGCGGACCGTCCGGCTGGTCGCTGCGTGAGAGCGCCGCTTCCAGCACACGCTCGATCCGGATCAGGATGTCCATCGGACGCCACCCCTTTGCAGCAGCAGGCTTGTGTCAGCTTTGCCTGTCGTTTGATACTGTCAATCATGTTAGACACTCGCGTCAACAACTGGATCACGTGGTGACGGCGGGTCGGCAGGATCGGGTGGCGATCATCGGTGCCGGGATGGGTGGCCTGGCCGCGGCGATCGACCTGGCGCGGCAAGGCGTTGCCGTCACGGTGCTGGAGCGCGGGCTGCAGCCCGGCGGCAAGATGCGAACCGTTCCGGTGCCCGGCGCCGCACCGCCGCTGGATGCGGGGCCGACCGTGCTGACCATGCGCGACGTGTTCGACGCGCTGTTCGAGGAGAGCGGCAGCGCGCTTGAGCACCATGTCTCGCTGCATCCGGCCGAGCGGCTGGCGCGGCACGCCTGGAGCCATGGCCCGGCGCTCGACCTGTTCGCCGATCCCGCGCGGTCGCGCGATGCGATCGGCGCGTTCGCGGGTTCTGACGAGGCGCGTCGCTACGACGTGTTCCGCTTGCGGGCGGCCGAGATCACCCGCACGCTCGATGCATCCTTCATGCGCGTGGCAAAGCCGAACGTGGTCGAGCTGACGCGCCGGGCCGGTCCTGCCGCCCTGTTCGGCATCGGCCCGTTCACCCGCATGGCGACCGCCCTCGCCCGGCATTTCCACGATCCGCGCCTGCGCCAGCTGTTCGGCCGCTACGCGACCTATTGCGGCTCCTCGCCCTACGAGGCGCCGGCCACGCTCATGCTGATCGCGCATGTCGAGCAGCAGGGTGTGTGGTTCGTGGAAGGCGGCATGCACAGGCTGGCGCTCGCGATGGCCGAGCGCGCGGCTCAGCTCGGAGCGGAGTTGCGCTACGGGACAGATGTTCGTGAGATCGACGTCCGCAAAGGCCGCGCGAGCGGTGTCGTGCTGGGCTCCGGCGAGAGGATCGACGCAGACGCGGTGCTGTGCAACGGCGATACCGCCGCCATTGCCGGCGGCCTGTTCGGCGCGGCCTGCGCCGATGCGGTTCCGCCGACGCCACCCCGCGCCCGATCATTGTCCGCGGTAACCTGGGCGGTGCTGGCGGAGGCCTCGGGGTTCCCGCTGATCCGGCACAACGTCTTCTTCGCGCATGACGCGCGCGGCGAATTCGACGACCTGTTCGGTCGCGGGCGGCTGCCGATCTCGCCGACCGTCTATGTCTGCGGCCAGGATCGTGAGACCGGACTGCCGCAGCCGGACGGGCCGGAGCGGCTGCTCTGCCTGGTAAATGCGCCCGCCTCCGACGACACGCGGCCCCTCGACAGCACGGAGCTCGAAGAATGCACGCAACGGATGCTGACACGACTCAGCCGCGGCGGCCTGCACCTGAGGATACAGGCCACGCTGCGGACCAGCCCGTCGGACTTCGCGAGGCTGTATCCGGGGACGGCGGGAGCGCTGTACGGCCCGGCCTCGCACGGCTGGGCGGCGTCGTTCCGCAGGCCGGGCAGCCGGTCGGCGCTGCCGGGCCTGTATCTGGCGGGGGGCAGCGTGCATCCGGGCCCGGGAGTGCCGATGGCGACGCTGTCCGGACGCCTGGCGGCGGCGCGGATGCTGGCGGACCTCGCTTCGATACGCTCGTTGCACCCGGCGGCTATGTCTGGTGGTACATCGACGCGCTCGCGCCGGACGGCGAGACCGGCCTCACCCTGATCGCCTTTATCGGCAGCGTGTTCTCGCCCTACTACGCATGGATGCGCCGGCGTGGTTCGCCACCGGCCGAACAGCATTGCGCGCTCAACGTGTCGCTGTACGGGCGCACGAAGCGCTGGGCGATGACCGAGCGTGGCAGCAAGAGCCTGCGGCGTGACGCGCAGCATCTCGCGATCGGGCCGAGCACCCTGCACTGGCACGACGACGTTCTGGACATCGAGATACGCGAGCGCTGCTGCCCGCTGCCGCGCGGCATCGCGGGCCACGTGCGCATCCGTCCGCAGGCGTTGACCGGCCAGCGGGTCACGCTGGATGCGGGCGGCCTGCATCGCTGGTCGCCGATCGCGCCGCGTGCCCGGGTCGACGTGGCACTCGATGCGCCCGACCTGCGCTGGACCGGCGACGGCTACCTTGACAGCAACGATGGCGACGGGCCGCTGGAGTCGACGTTCCGGCGCTGGGACTGGTGCCGGGCGCCGCTCTCCGACAGCCGCACCGCGATCCTGTACGACGCCACCGATCGCGCCGGCGAGACGCGGGAGCGGTCGTTGCTGGTGGATCGGACCGGCGTTGCCACGCCGTTCGAGGCCCCGGCGCATGTGCGGCTGCCGCGCACGCGATGGCGGTTGCCGCGCCATACCCGCTCGGACCCGACAGGCGCGCACGTTGCCCGCACGCTGCAGGACAGCCCGTTCTATGCGCGCTCGGTGCTGCACACGAACCTGCTCGGCGAGCCGGCCTCAGCGATGCACGAAAGCCTGGACCTGGATCGTTTCGCGGCGCCTTTGACCCAGGCGATGCTGCCGTTCAGGATTCCCCGTGTTTGGTTCTGAGACAGAGTTGGAAACAGCGTTGAACGGGAAATGCCCGGGGACGATGTTCCCGCCGCCCCCGCTTGCGTCGCTCAGCGAGCGGCGGCTGCCAATGCCGAAAGCCGGCGATTGATCTCTGCAGCCGAGGAGGCAAGCTCCTCCGAGGCCGCCGCAACCGCCTGCACACCGGCGTCTGGACTCCGCGCCGCCTGCGCCACCGCCGTCGCCTGATTGCAGGTCTGCGCGGCGTTGCCGCTCATCGACCGGGCTGTCGCCTCCATCTCCGTTGAGGCAGCCGCAAGCGCTGACACCGTGCCGTCGATCTGCTGCTCGAAGCCACCAAACACTCCCTCGATCCGAGCGGTGCGCGGCGCCGCCGTATCTACTTGCCATGTTTTAGTGCTCTAGGCCTTACTACAGCAGTGGAGCGGTAGTGAGGGCCATGGCCGAACCAGTCGACGAACCGGCGTTCTGGCGTAACCTGGCGTTCAAGAGCGAGGCTGCCGGAGATCTGGAGGCGGCGATCTTGTATTGGTCAATCGCGATTACCGTGACGAGGCGTCAGGCTGCGGCTGCCGGTCTGAGACCGGATGTCGATTGGCTACTTGACCGTCTCTCCAGCGCGTCGGCTGCGGCGCCTCAGGTGAACAAGGTTCCACCTAGATGTCTCCCGCATCTATGTCGGTCGTCGCTCTAGCGGCTCGGTGAACGTCAGACGGCTTCGATGTCGTGATCGTCAGGATCGAGAACGAAGGTGCCGTGGTAGTCGGGATGATAATGCACCCGGATGCCGGGCGGCCCGTTGTCCTGGCAGCCGATCGTGAGTGCTTCCCGGTAGAAGCAATCCAGAGCCGGCCCGTCCCCTGCTGCGAACGCGACATGAACGCTCGTCTGCTGGACGCCCTTCTGATCGATCCAGAAGAAGGCCGTCGGTCTCATCCCATAGCCGGCTTTGCTTTTTCCATCGGGATGAAGGCGTTCAAGTCCCAGAGGGCGCAAGGTGCGGTTAAAATTCGCTTGCTCGTCGCAGCCCACGGACGCTGGTCGTCACATGGTCCAGCATGCCCGGATCCTGTCAGTCGGGTGCACGAGTCCGGGGCCCAACTGCTCCAGTACGGGGGCCATAGCGGGTCAGGGGCAGAGCCCTCCCCTGCCCAGGAACCTGACCGATCCTGAGCCACAGGTCGACCAGATGCGCGCACAGCGAAAGCATCAGGCACAGGGCCAGCCAGACCGGCGCGGCACCGCCGAGCGCGAGGCGCAGGGCGAGCATCAGCAGGAAGCCGGCGGACAGGGTTGCGGCCCATTTGCCGATGCCGCCGCTCCAGCCGAGCCTGCGATGCAGCAGCGTCAGCAGCAGGCCTTCCAGCACGACCAGCACCAGGATCACGTCGAGGATCGCGCCGCCGGCGAACAGCCGGTTCAGCACGCCGGCTGCAGCGCCGCGGACGGACGCGCTGAACGCGCGGGATGCTGGCGAATGACGAGATCCGCGACGAGCTCCGGGCGCTCCTCGTGCGCGAGATGCCCGAGATTTGGCAGGCTGACGAGTTCCGCATCCGGCAGCATGCTGGCGAGCGTGACGGCGTCGCCGGGTGGGATCATCCGGTCGGCCTCGCCGCAGACCAGCACCACCCGGCAGGCAAGATCCGGCAATGCGGCCGCCAGCGGCTGCAGGTCCCAATGCGCCATCATGCGCAAGCCGCTCGCCACGTGGCCTGGATCGCGGAGCAGGTCCTGATACGTGCGTAAGCCTTCAGAGTCGATCTGCGAGCCGGTATTGTCGAGGAAACGCGAGAGCCAGGCGCGGTTGGTTGCGTGCAGCGAGAACAGCCTTGGCACCAATCGCGTCGCCGACAGCAGCTTCGCCGCTGCGGGGAACAGGTTCGAGGCATGGCCCTGCAACGGCAGCAGCGCACCGTTGAGGCTGACCAGCACATCCGGCGCGATCGCCTCGTCCAGCGTCATGCGCGCCAGGATCGCGGCACCCGCCGAATGACCGATAGCGATCGCAGGCGATATGCCTAGCCGTTCGAGCAGGTGTCCCAGAAGCCGGGCTTGGTTCGGCAGCGACATGAACTCGGGCAGCGGCGCCTGGGTGAAGCCGTGCCCGGGCAGGTCGGGTGCGACCACGGTAAAATGCCGCGCTAGCAGCGGTGCCAGGTCGCGCCACGAGTGCGTCGCGGCGCCGGTGCCATGCAGCAGCAGCAGCAGCGGTCCCGACCCCATCACCTGCACATGCCACAGCAGGCCGCCTGCCCGCACGAAGCGGCTGCTCTCGCGGTTCGGCCAGTTCCGGCCCTGCACGTCCCACTTCATCTGGCTCTCGCATTCATGCCGCCAGCGCGCGCACGGCCTTCGACAGCCGCTCCGGCTCGCCCTGCATCAGCCGCAGATAGCGCGCGCCCATCGATACCGCCAGCGCCTCGGCATGCGGCTGCATGCGCGGCGAGATGTCGACCAGCAGCGCCGGCAGCCCGGCGGCGCGCATGCGTGCGCCGCTCGCCTGTGCGTCCTGCTCGGCACGGGCGCGGCCGGGGGTCCCGTCGCGGGCGATGTTGGCGCGCCCGTCGGTGAGCATCACGATCAGCGCGGTCTCACCGAGGCGGCGCAACTGACCAGCCAGTTCCATCGCCGCATCGAGGCCGCTCGCGATCGGGGTGCCCCCGCCGCCCGGCAGGGCCGCGAGGCTTTTCCGTGCGCGCGCCAGCGCTCCGGTCGGCGCCAGCAGCAGTTCGGCGCCGGTGCCGCGGAACGCCAGCAGGGCGACGCGGTCGCGGCGGACATAGCATTCGCCGAGCAGCAGCTCGATGGCGCCCTTGGCCTCGGCGAGGCGATGCATCGCCGCCGATCCGGACGCATCCACCAGGAAGATCGCAGTGCTGCGCGGCCGCCGGCTGCAGCGTCTGACATGCAGGTCGGACAACTGCACCAGCAGGCGTCTCGGTGCCTCGGCTTCCGGGACTCCGGTGCGGCGCGCCGCCACGGCACGGCGTGGCTTCTGCCAGGGAGCGGCGTGGCGCAGGGTCTCGACCAGGGCGAGACGGCTGCCCTCGCCCGGGCGCCCGGGCCGCGGCGTCAGCGGGCGGCCGCGGGTGCCGAGCATCTTTCCCGCACCGGCACGGCCCTGCGCCCCCGAGGCGCTGCCTTTCGCAACGAGCGCCGGGCCATCCAGCAGGTGCGGCGGCAGCATCGCGCTGGCGGCTGCCAGCACGGTCCCGCGCAGGTCGTCCGGCATCGCCTCCCCGTCCGGTCCGTCGTCGCGATGGCCGCCATCCGGCGCCTGTGGTGGCGGTGCGTCGGCGGCTCCGGGAGACGTCGCATCCTGCGGCCCGGACGAGCCCGGCGGCGGTTCCTGGTCCTGGCCCGGAGGCGGGTCCTGGGCGGGTGCCTGGGGAGGCATCGGGATGGTCGTGGCCCGCGGCGCCAGCACCAGCGAGGCCGCCAGGGCCGCATCGTCCGCCTCGACCTCCGCGTGCCCGGCCAGTGCCGCCGCCACGCGCGCGATCCGTGCCGCCAGCATCGTCGCGCGCATCGGATACACGCCGAGCGCCAGGGCCGTGCTGCACAGCGCATCGGCGACCGGCGCCGGCGTCATCAGGCCTTGCAGATGGCGCCGCGCCACGGCCAGCAGCGCACGCTCGCCAGGTGCCGGCAGCGGACCCGGTCGCAGCGCATCCAGGTCCACCCGCAAGGCGATACGATCGAGCAGTACCGCAGGCAGGTCCTCGTCCGGCTCGCCCTCGTCGAATGCCACCAGCCCGGGCGCACCATCGGCGTCGACCGCGTGGCACAGCAAGGAGGCGGTGTCGCCCTGCAGGCGCTCGGCGGATGCCAGGAGCAGGACACCGCCGGCCGCGCGCGCGATCAGGCCCTGGCGCTGCACGGGCCGGCCGGTCGCGAGTGTCGCGGACAGGTCCAGGCCACCGAGCAGTGCCTCGGACGTCGGGTGCGCGGGACAGCGCAGGATATGCGCCTCGGCGGGCAGCAGGTCGCGCAGCGCCGCGAGCAACGCGTCACGGGTGGCGCCGACGCCGGCGCGCACACGCAGCACCAGTCCCGACGGCTGCAGCGCGAACAGGCGCGCGGCCAGCATCACATCGTCCCAGCTCTGCGGGGGGGCGCCGCGGCTCACGCGTCGGCAAGCTCCGCCAGCGCCCGCTCGACACGCGGCGTGGCACTGCCCTCGTCGAGCGGGTTGCGGCGCAGGCGGTGGCGCAGCGCCGGCACCGCGACGGCGCGCAGGTGGCGCGGCAGCACCACGCGCTCGCCCTCCAGGCAGGCCAGCGCGCGCGCCGCCCGCAGCAGCGACAACTCGCCGCGCAGCCCATCGGTGCCGAGTGCGAGGCACAGCCGCGCGACGCTGGCGAGCAGCGCGTCGGGCGTCACCACGTGCCGGAGCAGCGCGCGTGCCGACTGGATGCGCTGGCGCAGCGCCAGCTCCGGCTCCGACCAGGCCTGGGTGAACGCCTCCGGATCGGCCTCGAAGGCCTCACGCCGGCGCAGCACCTCGATGCGCTCCTGGAGGTCGGTAGTGGTCGTCACCTCGACGGCCAGGCCGAAGCGGTCGAGCAGTTGCGGGCGCAGGTCGCCCTCTTCCGGATTGCCGCTGCCGACCAGCACGAAGCGCGCCGGGTGGCGGATGCTCAGTCCCTCGCGCTCGACCAGGTTCTCGCCGGACGCGGCCACGTCGAGCAGCAGGTCGACGAGATGGTCCTCGAGCAGGTTGACCTCATCGATGTAGAGAAAGCCGCGATGCGCGCGCGCCAGCAGCCCGGGCTCGAACCGCTTGCTGCCGTCGGCCAGCGCGCGCTCGAGATCCAGCGCACCGACCACGCGGTCCTCGGTAGCGCCGAGCGGCAGGTCGATGGCCGGCACGGTGATGCTGCGCACGCGCGGCGAGGCAGTCGCACCCGGAGCATTGCAGTGCGGGCAGTTCGGCGAGATGCCGGACGGATCGCAGTTGTACGGGCAATCGGCGACGACGCGTATCACCGGCAGCAATGCGGCCAGCGCGCGGATCGCGGTCGATTTGCCGGTGCCGCGATCGCCCAGCACCAGCACGCCGCCGATGCGCGGATCGACCGCCGCCAGCAGCAGCGCCTGGGTCATCTCCCGTTGGCCGACCATGGCTGTGAACGGGAACACCCGGCGCACCGCGGGCGCGCGCTTGCGTCGAGGAGCCGTCTGCAGGCGCTTGTCGAGCAGGGCGACGTTCATCTGAAACTCACGCGCTTCTGGCGAAATTCAGTTCCGCCCACTCGGCGCCCAGGGCCCCCGCGAGATGCGCGATGTCGGCATCCGAGTGCAGCGGCGTCGGCGTCAGGCGCAGGCGCTCGGTACCGCGCGGCACCGTCGGGTAGTTGATCGGCTGGACGTAGATGCCGTGCCGGGTCAGCAGCCGGTCGGACAACAGCCTGGTCGCCACCGGATCGCCGACGATGACCGGCACGATGTGCGACGGGTTGTCCTGGTGCGGCACGCCGGCCGCTTCGAGCGCCTGACGCACCGCGCGCACCCGGTCGGCGTGGCGGGCCCGCAGGCCGTCGGCCGCGCGCACGCTGCGTATGCTGGCGCATGCCCCGGCCGCGATCGCCGGCGGCAGCGCCGTGGAGAAGATGTAGCCCGATGCGAACGAGCGCACGAAGTCGCACAGCGCGTCGGACGCCGCGATGTAGCCGCCAACCACGCCGAAGCCCTTGCCGAGCGTGCCCTCGATGATGGTGAGCCGGTCGGCGACCCCTTCGCGCGCCGCGATGCCGGCACCCTGCGGCCCGTACAGCCCGACCGCGTGCACCTCGTCGAGATAGGTCATCGCGCGATGCTTGTCGGCCACGTCGCAGAGGGCGGCGATCGGCGCGATGTCGCCATCCATCGAGTAGACGCTCTCGAAGGCGACGATCTTGGGCGCATCCGCCGGCAGCGTGGACAGGATGCGGTCGAGATCGGCGGGATCGTTGTGCGCGAAGATATGCCGCTCGGCACGGCTGTGCCGGATGCCCTCGATCATCGAGGCATGGTTGCCGGCATCCGACAACACGATGCAGCCCGGCAGGCGTGCGGCGATGGTGCCGAGCGTCGCCCAATTCGACATGTAGCCCGAGGCGAACAGCAGCGCGCTCTCCTTGCCGTGCAGGGACGCGAGCTCCCGCTCCAGCGCCACATGCGCGATGCTGGTGCCCGAGATGTTGCGGGTGCCGCCGGCCCCGGCGCCAAGGCGGTCGATCGCCTCGTGCATCGCGGCCAGCACGTCGGGATGCTGGCCCATGCCGAGATAGTCGTTCGAGCACCAGATGGTGATCTCGAGCGGCGCGCCGTTCTCGCCGAGACGTGAGGCAGGCGGGTTGTGCAGCACCGCTCGCGGAAAATGTCCGGCCTGGCGCTCGATCTCGGCAAAGATGCGGTAGTTGCCGTCGGCCCGCAGGCGGTCGATCTGGCGGCGGAAGAACGCCTCGTACTCCATCGGTCTGCTCCTTCAGGCGGCGTCGAAGAGGAGAGCGGCACAGTCGTCGAAGGCGGGCTGCAGGCGTGCCTCGTCGAGACCCCGCCCGATCGCGATGACACGCGCGGATTCCGCTTCGGGTGCCGCGAACGCCATCATGCTGACCCGGCCGCCGGCAATGTCGAACCGCACCCAGCCGCCACCGGCCTGGGCGATGCCCTTCAGTCGCTCGACTTCGCCGAACTGCCCGGCATTGACCCGCACCAGCAGGTCGTGCAGGCGCTGCGGGTTGCAGGGCAGCGAGAGCACGCCGCTCCAGCTCTCGAAATCCATCACGTGCGCATGGTCGTGGTCGTGCTCGTCATGGTCGTGGTCGTGATGCGCATGGGCGTGCGCATGGTCATGGCCGTGATCGTGGTCATGGTCGGCGTGCGCGTGCGGCGCCGGCTGCGCCGACACCACGACAGCGTCGGTGCCACCGACCAGCCTCGGCATGGCGATCGTCTCCTGCACCACGCCATAGCTCGCCACCAGGATTTTCGCCTGCCGGTTCTGCATGCGGAGCGTGGTCTCGATCAGCGCGCGCTCGGCATGCGAGGCGAGGTCGATCTTGTTCAGGATCAGCTCGTCGGCGAGCTTGGCCTGCGCCTCGATATGCGCCGGCATGCGGCCGAAATCGCGCAGGAAGCTGCCGGCATCCAGCACCGTCATGACGTGCAGCCGGTGCACCATCGACTTGATGTCCGGCTGCGACAGCACCGCGATCAGCGAGGCCAGGTCGGCGACCCCGGAAGGCTCGATCAGCACCCGCTCGGGGGCATGATCGGCGACCACGGTGCGGAGCTGCTTGGCCAGGTCCTGCTTGAGCGAGCAGCAGATGCAGCCATTCGGCAGTTCCACGACATCGGCGCCCTGGCCGCTGAGCAGGCTGCCATCGATCCCGGCGGCAGCGAAGTCGTTGACCAGCACCACGGTGCGCGGTCCGGTCCCGTTCGCCTTCTGCTGCGCGATGCGCTCGCGCAGCACCGTGGTCTTGCCGGCGCCGAGGAAGCCCGCGACCACCTCGATCTCGACGGTGTTGACCGGCTTGCGCGAGGTCAGGCTCCAGCCCCACAGCGCCGCCGCCGGCAGCGGCAGCATCAGCAGCCAGTGCTCGAGGATGGCGAGGAACATCAGCGTCGAGAGGAAGCAGTAGCCGGCGGCGTCGAACGCCGTGGCATGCGGTGCGATCGCCGCCTGCACCAGCTTGACCTGGATCACCATCGAGACGGTGATCGAGATCGGGAACAGCAGGTTCATCGATTTCTTGGTCAGGAAGCTGCGCAGGAACTGCAGGTGGTCCGGCAGGAACTCCTCGTTCAGGTTGCGCACGCCCAGGAACACGTTGAGCTTGGCACTCTGGTGCATCCACCACAGCACCATGAAGGTCCAGGTGCCGATCTGGTTGGCCCCGCCCCAGGTCAGCGCCACCACGATGCCGCCGGACGCGATGATCGCCAGCTCGTGCCACAGGCTGGTCTGGATCGCGTGGCCGAAATGGGACCAGCCGCTGCAGCCCTCGGGGCACGGCGCACGGCGCGGGCCGGTGACGAAGCCCATGTAGAACGAGATCTCCTGCCAGCCCCAGGCCAACAGGCCACAGGAGAAGGCGCAGTACGCCGCCTTGAGCGTGGTGTCGTGGCTGCTGGCCTGCAGGCCCCAGAACGAGGCGAACAGCAGCACCGTGGCGCCGATCATGCTCCAGCGGAACGTACGCCGCGGCAGCCCGTCCAGATACATGATCGCCCCGGTGCTGAACCACCAGACGAAGAGCGCGAACAGCGCCGGCAGAACGTAGAGGTGCATCGGCTTTTCCTACCAGGAGGGCTGCAGGCGGACGGTGGCGGGCAAGCTGCTGCGCCTGGCGGGCAGCAGATACAGCCGAACGAAATCGGCGGCGGCCGCGGCGGTCAGGCCAAGACGCTTCGCGCGCCCGACCACGCCGCCGCGTGCGCGCGCCGCGTCGATGCCGAGCGAGACGCGGCGCAGCCGCTCGAGACCGGCCAGGAACTTCGGGTTGTCGAGATCGAGCGTGACCGGGAAGACCTGCCGGCAGATCTCCTGGGTGATCCGGAACACCTGCATGTCGTATTCGGTCGGATCCAGCCCGAGCGCCGCGTGGAACACCGGCCGGGCGTGGTCGCGCACATACATGGTCGCGAACACCGCGAGCAGGAAGAACCGGATCCAGAGCAGGTTGCGGCCTCGCAGCAGAGCGGGATCAGAACGCATCAGCAGCGCGAACGCCTCGCCGTGGCGGAACTCGTCGCCGCACCATTTGTCGAACCAGGCGAAGATCGGGTGGATGCGAAGTTCAGGATGGCGCTCGAGCTGCCGGAAGATGCTGATGTAGCGGGCGTAGCCGATCTTCTCGGACAGGTACGTCGCGTAGAACACGAATTTCGGCTTGAAGTAGGTGTATTTCTTCGCCTTCGCCAGGAAGCCCAGATCCACGCCGACGCCGAAATCCTGCAGCGTGTCGTTGATGAACCCGGCATGCCGTGCTTCGTCACGCGCCATGCAGCTGAACAGCGCGTGGATGTCGGGATTGCTGATCCGCTTGCGTATCTCGGCATACAGAACGCAGCCGGAGAACTCCGCGGTCACCGAGCTGACCAGGAAATCGAGCAGCTCGCGCCTGAGCTCGGGCGCCATCGCCGAGAAATCCGCATCCATCCGCTCGTCGCGCACGAAGTGCCCGCGGTTCGGGTCGGACTTCATCTCCGCGATCAGCGCGTCCCACTCGCTCCGCACCAGCTCGACATCGAGCTTGTCCATGTAGGCGAAGTCGGTGGTGTAGAAGCGCGGGCTGAGCACCGTGTCCTGCTGCGCCAGCCTGGTCGAGGCGTTCGGCTGCGCCGCCCGCTTGAGCTTCCGTTTGGGCTCGACCAGCTCGCGCAGGTCGCCGTCGATGACGGAATTCATGGCAGCGGCGCTCATGGTGTGTCCTTTGCCTCGAAACCGACCTCGTAGAGGCTGGTGAGAAAGAATACCGAGACCGCCCGGGTCCAGGCCTGCATGAGCGGACCGGCCCGCTGCACGGTGATCCGGCACTCGCCGGTCATGTGCTCGCCCGGGCCGACCGCCGCTGGCGGCCGCTGCAGGCGCACCACGTCGCCCGGGTTGATCTCGACATCCACCGGCACGGCATAGGCGTGGAAGCTGTCGAACGTGCATTCGATATCGAGCTGGCAGTTCGCCTCGATGCGGCGCGGTGCCGTCCAGCGCGCGAGCATGCTCATGATGCCGGCCTTTCGCCGAGATAGCCGGAGAAGATCGCCTCGTTGCTGGTGCCGAAGCTCTCCAGGTCGAGATGCATCGGCGAAATCGGGTCGTTCAGCACCAGCCGCCCGTCGTCGAGACGCTGCAACTGGTACGGCACGTCCAGCGGCTGCCCGTAGCGGCGGCGCATGACCTCCAGCGTGTGGATCAGCGCGCGCCCGAAGCCCTCGTCGTTTGCCGGGATGACGATGATCGTGCGATGGGTCGTCGCGTCGCGCACCATGATGCGCCCGTCCGCGGAATCGAGGAACTGCACCTCGCGGTGCATGAGGACACTCGGCGGCGGCGACGGCTTGACCGGCATCAGCCCGACCAGCCCGATCATCGAAACCATGCCCAGGGCGATGAGCGGCGGGATCGGAACACGCCGCCGCGACGGCGCCCGGCCGGGAGCAGAGGATGCGCCGCTCATGCCGCCACCTGCGTGCCTGGGAGCGGACGCGTCTCGGTCGCGCGTTCCGGAGCCTGGACCGGCTGCACCGATTGATTGGCACTCGCCGCCAGCGCCGCCGCCAGCAACTGCGCCACCCGCCTTGCATCCGGGATCGCGCGCAGCATCGGCTGCACCCGGTTCATCCGCCAGGGCCGCACGTGCGGCCAGAGCTGGGTGAAGCCGATGCGGGTCAGGCCCTCCAGCAACACCGGGATATCGCCGCTGCCGTCCGGATACAGACGCAGGTTGGCGGACTCGATCGCCTTGAACGGCAGGTTGATGCTCATCGAGAGCGCCACGCCCAGCTTGAGCACGATGCGGCGGTCGGTCACCGTGTAGACCGTGGTGCGGGCGACGAGATAGGCGAACAGCGCCTGCATGCCGATGACCAGCGGCGCGAGGGCAGCCAGCGTGGCCAGCGAGAACCACATCAGGTACGATCCGTGCGCCACCGCCTCGAACAGGCAGCACCCCATCAGGGTAGCGAAATAGCCAACCACCAGTCGGAGATGCAGGGCTCGGCGCAGCAGCACACGCCAGTCCGGCGCACCCTGCCAGAGCAGGGTCTCCCCGGCCGGCAGCCGGCCCGGCAGGCCGCCGAAGATCCGGTCCGGGACCGCGCCGGCCGCACCCTTCGTACCGGAGCGGGCATGCAGGGCGGGATCGTCGCGGACAACGCGGATGCGGCGGTTCACAGCACGGCTCCCGGAGCGGATCCGAACGCCGTTCCAGGCCGGCGCGGCATGCCGTAGAAGGCACCGCCGCCGAAATAGCCGAGGATCTTATCCTCCTCGAGCCGCGTCACGCGGCCCTCCACGCGCGGCTGCGGGATGCCCGCGAAGCGTTCGGCCGCCAGCGCCCGCACCGATGCGATGTTGGTGCGCGGGCGGTAGCGCACGAAGGTCTGCGGAACCAGCACGCGGCGGGCGAAGGGCTCCGGCAGCGCCACCTCGAGATAGACCACCTCGTTCTCGACAACATCGAACCAGACATCGATGCAGGTGCCGGCCCGCACGCCATCCACGCCCACCACGTTCATGCCGATCGGGTTCGGCAACCGCGTATCGACGTTGTATTCCGGAGCGCTGCGCAGCGGGATGTATCTGAGGCCGCCTTCAGGCGTGAGATCCGGCTCGTCGGCCCGAAAGGCGTAGGAGGCCGGCCCGAGCCCGTCGATGAGCGCGTCTCCGGTCGCATCGAGCGGCGCGCCGGGGAACAGCGCCGCCGGGATCGCACCCTCGGGTCCGCGCGGCGGCGAGGTATCGGGCGTGTAGGTATACCCGCCATGGAACAGCTTGAACCGCTTCACCGGCGCATCTGGCGGCGTCACGTCGGACTGCGAGATCTCGTTGGTCTTGCCGGGCACCGCGGAGACCAGCGGATAGCCCTCGCGGTGGCTCTCGCGCTGCAGATAGAAAACCAGGCCAGCAAAGAACGCCCAGAACACGTAGAGCGTGACCTGCGCGATATCGACATATCCGGTCAGCGAGCCTCTCAGCATCGACTGATCTCCTGTTGCGTGAGGTAACCGGGGGCGGCCGACGGCAGCCGGAACCGGACCAGCGGCCCAAGGGCCGCCAGGGTGAGGAACAGCAAGGCGATCTCGAGGACATAGACGGCGTCGTATCCGGCGGAGTCCGCAGCAAGGCCGCTGCCGAACATGCCGGTGCCGGCAACGGCACTCACGAAGTCGCGCAGGCCGGCGCCGAGCGCGATCGCGGCGCCGGCGGCAAAGGATTGCACCGCGCCCCAGGTGCCAAGCGCGAGGCCATGGCTGCCGTCCTTCGCCGCATCCATGGCGCCGGACAGCGTGCCCGCCAGGAACAAGGCGGCACCGAAGCCGACGCAGGTGGTTCCCGCGGCAAACACTCCGGCCGATTCGAGTGGTGCGGACAGGATGACCGCGGCGAAGGCCGGCAGACCGGCCAGGGCGCCGATGGCGGCGACGCGATAGCGATCCATGCCGCGCAGCAGCAGCCGTGCCGCGAGCCCGAAGCCGCAGAGGCCGCCGACCGCAAGCAGGGCCGTCAGTGCGGTGGTGGCGCCGACCCGCAGATGCAGCACCTGTCCGCCATACGGCTCGAGCAGCACGTCCTGCAGGCTGAAGGCGACAGTGCCCAGACCAACCGCGACCAGGCGCCGGCGCAGGTCGGGCTCGCGCTTCATCGCCGTCCAGGCGTCGGCGAGTCGCGGTGCAGCGGTTTTTGCAATCTTCGTCGAAGCCGTACGCGGCTCCTGCTTCCACAGCGCGACGATATTGAACCCCATCGTGACGGTGGCGGCGCCCTGCACCACCTGGATCAGGCGCTTCTCGCTGAAGTTCGCCAGCAGCGCCCCGAACACCAGAGCGCTCAGCAGCACGCCGACCAGCAGCATGACGCAGAGCAGCGCCACCACCAGCGGCCGCGACCTGGGCGGAACAATATCCGTCGCCAGCGCCAGCCCGACCGTCTGCGTGGTATGCAGCCCGGCGCCGACCAGCAGGAAAGCAAAGCCGGCGCCGAATTCTCCCACCACCGCCGTCGACGGCGTGCCCTGCGACAGCAGCAGCAGCGCGAACGGCATGATCGCCAGGCCGCCGAATTGCAGCATGGCGCCGATCCACAGGAACGGCACCCGCCGCCAGCCCAGCACCGACGTGTGCATGTCGGAGCGAAACCCGATGACGGCACGGAACGGTGCCAACAGCAGCGGCAGTGCGACCATCAACCCGACCAGGCGAGCCGGAACGCCGAGCTCGACGATCATCACCCGGTTCAGCGTGCCGATGACCAGCGCCAACACCATGCCGACCGAAACCTGGAACATCGACAGCCGCAGCAACCGACGCAGCGTGATGCCGACATGCGCCTCCGCGATCGGCAGGTTGCGCAGGCCGACCCAGTTCCAGCTTCGAGCGACGCGGCTTTCGGCCTGGCTCATCGCCGCACGATCTCCATGGCTTCGGAGATGTAGAAGCTGCTCCTGACGCGCAGGCTGCGCCCGGTGCTCCAGCCGCCGGCGCCTTGCGTGCCGCGCAGCAGATGCGCGATCCGCCGCGGCGAGACCGGCTCGATGGCGGGCGCGCGGTCGGCGCGCGGGAACAGCCGGCCGGCGGCATGCATCGCACTCAGCATCGGCGTGCGCGGCGCGAACGTGAAGGCGAGCGAGCGACGGGTGCGGGAAACCAGCTCGCCCACCGCGCGCGCCATCTCCGGCGCCGGATAATGGATCAGGCTGTCCATGGCGACGACGTGGTCAAAGCAGCCCAGCGAGGCGTCGAGCATGTCTCCGGGCTGGAAGGTGATGCGACCCGCAAGCCCGGCTGGCACCCGGCTGCGCGCAAGGTCGAGCAGTTTCGGCGACAGGTCCACGGCGATCACCTCGGCCCCGCGACGGGCCGCCTCGACGGACAGGCTGCCCGTGCCGCAGCCGGCATCGAGCAGACGGCAGCCGGTGAGATCGTCGGGAAGCCAGCTCAGCAGCGTCACGCGCATGCGGTCGCGGCCGGCGCGAACGGTGGCGCGTATGCTGCCGACCGGCGCATCCGACGTGAGCCTGGCCCAGGCCTCGAGCGCGGTGCGGTCGAAATAGGTTTCGAGCTCGCTGCGTCGCTGGATGTAGGGGACTGCCGTCATCATTCGAAGCCCAGCAGCTCGAAGATGTCGCGGTCCTTCATCGGCTGCGCCACCAGCGGCGACACCCCGTCCCAGAGCGATTTCGCCAGCCGCAGATATTCCGCCTGCACGGCTGCGACCTCTGGCGTCGCCTCCATCTCGAACAGGGTGGCCTTCTTCAGCCGCGAGCGCCGGATCACGTCGAGGTCGGGGAAATGCGCGAGCGTGCGCATGCCGACCGCGTTGTTGTACAGCTCGATCTGGTCGGTGGCGGCGCTGCGGTTGACGATCACCCCGCCGAGCCGCACGTCGTAGTTGCGTGCCTTGGCGGCGATCGCGGCCACGATGCGGTTCATCGCGAAGATCGAGTCGAAATCGTTGGCGGCGACCACAAGCGCCTGGTCGGCATGCTGCAGCGGGGCCGCGAAGCCGCCGCACACCACGTCGCCGAGCACGTCGAAGATCACCACGTCGGTATCCTCGAGCAGGTGGTGCTCCTTCAGCAGTTTCACGGTCTGGCCGACCACATAGCCGCCGCAGCCGGTGCCGGCCGGAGGTCCGCCGGCCTCGACGCACATCACGCCGCCGGTGCCCTCGAACACGAAGTCCTCCGGCCGCAGCTCCTCGGGATGGAAATCCACCGATTCCAGCACGTCGATGACCGTCGGGATCAGCCGCTTGGTGAGCGTGAAGGTGGAATCGTGCTTCGGGTCGCAGCCGATCTGCAGCACCCGGTGGCCGAGCCTGGCAAAGGCGAGCGACAGGTTGGACGATGTCGTGCTCTTGCCGATGCCGCCCTTGCCGTAGATCGCAAAGGTGCGCGCCGCCCTGGCGCCTCGCCCGGTGTCGAGCCTGACCTGCACGCTGCCCTCGCCGTCGTCGCCGAGCTTGGCGCCGGGAGGCAGGCTCTCGCAGGAGGAGCAACCGGTGACGGCACTCCGAAGAAGTTCCCGTGCATCATCCATGTCTAAGCTGCCACTTCCGCAACGACGCCCTCGAGACGATCCTCCAGCTCCTCGCTGGCATGGTGCAGGTCATCCAGCATCGCCGGATCCGGAGACCAGTAGTTGCGCTCGCTTGCCTCGATCAGGCGGTTGATGATCTGCGCCGAGGCCGTCGGATTGAGCGCCGACAGACGGTCGCGCATCTCCTTTTCCTGGACGAAGGTTTCCGTCATCTGACGATACACCCAGGGTGCCACCTGACCCGTCGTCGCGGACCAGCCGAGCGTGTTGGTGACCTGCGCCTCGAGGTTGCGCACGCCCTCGCTGCCGTGCGCCAGCAGCGCCTCGTACCAGGCCGGGTTAAGCGTGCGTGTGCGCGTCTCCAGCGAGATCTGCTCGCCCAGCGTGCGAACGCTGCCTGCGCCGCGAGTCTGGTCGCCGATATAGATCTGCGCCTGGGTGCCGCGCGCACGCTGCACCGCGCGGCCGATGCCGCCCAGCGTGTCGAAATAATGGTCGATCGTGGTCACGCCGACTTCGACCGATTCCAGGTTCTGGTAGGCGACGTCCACACGCCCGAGGATATGCGACAGCAGCGCATCCTGGCGGCGGGCGCGGCCGTCGATGCCGTAGGCGTGGCCCTTGCGCTTGACGAACACGTCGGCGAGCTCGTTCTCGTCGCTCCAGCCGCCCTGCCCGATGAGCAGATTGACGTTGGAGCCGTAGGCGTCGCTGGAATTGCCGAACACCCGCAGCGCCGCATCCTCGATGCTGCTGCCGTTGGCCGCGACAAAGGCGAGCACGTGCTTGCGGATGAAATTCTGCTCCGGGTCCTCGTCCGCGCTGGCAGCGAGGAAGGCCGCTTCGGCGAGCAGCCGCATCTGCATCGGCAGCAGGTCGCGGAAGATGCCGGACAGCGTCAGCACCACGTCGATGCGCGGCCGGCCGAGGCGCTCCAGCGGCACCAGCTGCGCGCCGGTCAATCGGCCATAGCTGTCATGCTTCGGCTCGGATCCCATCAGCCACAGCGCCTGCGACAGCGGGCCTCCCTCGGTCTTGAGATTGTCGGTGCCCCACAGCACCATCGCGATGGTCTCCGGGAACGCATGGCCCTCCTGGCGATGCCGCTCCAGCAGCCGCTCGGCCTGCAGCGCGCCATCCTGCACCGCGAAGGCGCTGGGGATGCGGAACGGGTCGAGCCCGTGCAGATTACGCCCCGTCGGCAGCATGTCCGGGCTGCGCACGAAGTCCCCGCCGACCACCGGGCGAATGTAGCGTGCATCGAGCGCGCGCAGGATTGCCGGGCTCTCATGGTCCTGTCCGAGCAGCGCATCGATCGCGACCCGGCGCTCCGGATCGGTGAGCCCCGCCGCGTCCAGCATGGACGCCCTGGCGTCGGCTCCCATTGGCCGGCCGACGACATGCAGGCCGTGCGGGATCAGCGTCTGCTCGAGCTCGTGCAGATCGGCGCGCAGGGTGTCGATCCGTGGCGCGATATCATGCGCAGGCCAGGCGGGCTCGGCGGCGCAGAGATCGACCGCGGCGGCCTGGCCCTGCAGCAGCGACACCAGGGAGGCGCGCTGGTCGGCATCCGCCTCCGGCTCCAGCGTGCGCCAGCGCTCGATGCTGGATTTCAGGTCGAGCAGTCCGCGATACAGGCCGGCGGTGCCGAGCGGCGGCGTCATGTAGCTGATCATGGTGGCGCCGGTGCGGCGCTTGGCGAGCATGCCCTCGGACGGATTATTGCCGGCATACAGGTAGAAGTTCGGCAGGTCGCCGATGAGCCGGTCCGGCCAGCAGGCGCCCGACATGCCGGCATGCTTGCCGGGCAGGAACTCCAGCGCGCCGTGGGTGCCGAAATGCAGCACCGCATGCGCCGCGAAATCCTCGCGCAGGTAGCGGTAGAAGGCGGACATGGCGTGCGTCGGCGACGAGCCGTGCTCGAACAGCATGCGCATCGGGTCGCCCTCGTAGCCGAAGGAGGGCTGGATGCCGACGAAGATATTGCCGAGCTGCGCACCGAGGATCTGGATCGCGCTGCCGTCGCTGCTCTGCCGTCCCGGCGCCGGGCCCCACTGGCGCTCGATATCGGCGAGCCAGCGCTCGCGGCGGACATGCTCGGCCGCCGGGATGCGATGCGCGACGTTGGCGTCGGTGCCGAGCAGTCTTGCGTTGCCTTCGAGCACGCACTCGCGGAGTGCGTCGACATCGCAGGGGAGGTCGACCGCATAGCCACCGGCAGCCAGCGCACTAAGCGTGTTCTGCAGGCTCTCGAACACCGAGAGATAGGCGGCGGTACCTGCGGCACCGGCGTTCGGCGGGAAATTGAACAGCACGATGGCAAGGCGGCGCTCGGCGCGCTGGCTGCGGCGCAGGGCGGCGAGCCTGGCGACGCGCGAGGCAAGCATCGAGGCGCGCTCGGGATGCACCTCCATCTGCCGCTGCTGGCCTTCCTCGGCCTCCGAAGAGCGGCCGCCATAGGTCATCGGCCAGATCGCGCCATCGAGCTCCGGGATCGCCACCATCATCGCCGCCTCGACCGGCAGCAGGCCGCGCGGATCCTGCTGCCATTGCTGCAGCGTCTGGAACTCGGCCGGGTGGGCCGCGACGTACGGCACGTCGAGCTGCGCCAGGACTTCCTCGGCGGCCTTGGCATCGTTGTAAGCCGGACCACCGACAAGCGAGAACCCGGTCAGCGATAGCAGCGCGTCGATGGTGGTGACGCCATTACGCAGGAAATACGCCTCGATGGCCGGGCGGCTGTCGAGGCCGGAGGAAAAAGCCGGAATCACGCGCAGGCCACGCGCCTCCAGCGAGGCGATGACACCATCATAGTGCGCGGCGTTGCCTGCCAGCACGTAGGAGCGCATCAGCAGCAGACCGACAGTTCCCGCCTCGCCGCCTCGTACCGGAAGCTGCTCGAGACGCTCCACGATACGTCCTTTTGCCGCCGGGTGGTACAGCCCGACGTCCGGATACTCGACGGGCGGTGCCGCTGTCAGCGTGCCACGCAGCGCCTGGCGTGGGCCGGCGGCGTAGCGGTCGACCAGCAGGCGCATCATGCCGACCAGGTTGATCTCGGATCCTGCCAGCCAATACTGCAGGCAGAGGAAATAGGCGCGAACATCCTGCGCCGGCCCCGGAATGAAGCGCAGCAGCTTCGGCAGCCGCTTGAGCATCGCCATCTGGTCGCGGCCGCTCGACGCGGTGCCCTTGCCGCGCGAGCCGCGCAGGCGCTTGAGCATGCCCATCATGCCGGTGGCCTCGGCGGACATGTTGAACCGGCCGATCCGGGTCAGGCGGACGACCTCGCCGGCGCTCAGGCAGCAGACCATCGCGTCGCACTGCTCGCGCCGCGCCTGCAGCGCGGGCAGCACCGCCTGGATATGGTCGTCCATGAACAGCATGGTGGCGATCACGATGTCGCCGCGGGCGATGTCCGCGTGACAGGCCTCGAGCAGCGCCGGATCGTGGCTCCATTCATCCGCCGCGTGCACCACCAGCTGCAGGCCGGGCAGATCGCGTCGCAGGATCTGTCCGGCGGCGGTCGCAGCCTGCGCCAGATGGCTGTCCATCGTGACGATGACGATGCGGACCGGCACCGCCTCAGCGCGCGAAATGGGCTTTTGCATCATACAGCGTCTCGACTGTGATCAGGGAGAGCCCGCGCTCACGGGCGAACGATTCGGTGTTGCGGCGGGCCTTGCCGCGCA
This sequence comes from uncultured Acetobacteraceae bacterium, assembly GCA_964247695.1. GTDB lineage: Bacteria > Pseudomonadota > Alphaproteobacteria > Acetobacterales > Acetobacteraceae > Lichenicoccus. The sequence continues at coordinate 41,554 of CAXTVI010000021.1, read as the reverse complement.
CGAAGATCGGAATGCGACGCAGCTCGCGCTCGGCCTCCAGCGCCCAGCCGGCCTCGGATGCGACGGGTTCCGGCGCCTCGACAGGAGCGGGTGCCGCCGCCCCGAGATGCGACGGCTGCGCATCCGGATGGAACTCGAAATCTTCCCGGAACATCGCCAGCAGATGCTCCTCGAGCCCCATCATCAGCGGGTGCACCCAGGTGTCGAACAGCACGTTCGCGCCTTCGAAGCCCATCTGCGGCGAATAGCGCGCCGGGAAATCCTGCACGTGTACCGGTGCCGAGATCACCGCGCAGCCGATACCCTGGCGCTTGGCGATATGCCGCTCCATCTGGGTGCCGAGCACCAGCTCCGGCTGCAGCGCCTCGATCGCGGATTCGACATCGAGATGATCGTCGGTGATCAGGGCGGTGAGGCCGTACGACGACGCTGCCTCGCGCACATCGCGGGCCTGCTCGCGGGAGTACGAGCCCAGGCCGACGACGGTGAAGCCGAACTCCCGGCTGGCGACACGCGCGGCGGCGATCGCATGCGTCGCATCGCCGAAGATGAAGACGCGCTTGCCGGTGAGGTAGGTGGAGTCCACCGAGCGAGAGTACCAGGGCAGCCGCAGGCCGCAGGCCCGTCCCAAGGCCTCGGCATCGACCGACGGCAGGCCGGCCACCTGCAGCACCTCGTCGATGAAGGCACGGGTCCCGGTGACGCCGATCGGGATGCTGCGCACCGTTTTCTGGCCGAAGCGCTTCTCCAGGTAGCGGGCGGCGGGATCGGCGATTTCCGGATACAGCACGATGTTGAAGTCGGCCTCGCCGAGCCGCGCGAGGTCGGCAGGAGAAGCGCCAAGCGGTGCCGTGACATTCACCCGTAGGCCGAGTCGTCCCAGCAGGTCGGTGATTTCGCGGACGTCGTCGCGATGACGGAAACCGAGGCTTGCAGGACCGAGGAGGTTGCAGCTCGGACGACCGTCCTGCGTCGTATGTGTGGCCTCGAGGGCAAAGGTGCGGACCAGCTGGTAGAAGGTCTCCGCCGCGCCCCAGTTCTCCTTGCGCTGGTAGGAGGGCAGCTCGAGCGCGATCACCGGCACGTCGAGACCCAGCGCCCGGGCAAGGCCTCCCGGATCGTCCTGGATCAGTTCGGCGGTGCAGCTCGCCCCGACCAGCAGCGCCTGCGGCCTGAAGCGGGCGCAGGCCTCGCGTGCGGCCTCCTTGAACAGGGTGGCGGTGTCGCCGCCGAGGTCGCGGGCCTGGAAGGTGGTGTAGGTCACCGGCGGCCGCGTCGAGCGGCGCTCGATCATGGTGAACAGCAGGTCGGCATAGGTGTCGCCCTGCGGCGCATGCAGCACGTAGTGCACGTCGCGCATCGCCGAGGCGATGCGCATCGCCCCTACATGCGGTGGTCCTTCGTAGGTCCAGAGCGACAGTTCCATGGCTCAGACCTCCAGCATGGCGCGTCGCGCCAGCGGACGGACGAACAGGTTGGCGAGATCCGCCGCCTGCTCGAAGCCGTGGATCGGGCTGAACAGCAACTCGATCGACCATTTCGTCGCGATCCCGGCCGCTTCGAGCGGATTGGCGAGGCCGAGGCCGCACACCACCAGGTCGGGACGCGCCGCGTGGCAGCGATCGAGCTGCAGGTCGACATCCTGGCCTTCGCTGATCTGCACCGGCGGCAGCATCGCCAGCTCCTCGGCCAGGTGCTGGCGGTGCAGATAGGGCGTGCCGACCTCGATCAGCCGCATCGACATCTCGCGCGCCAGGAACCGCGCCAGCGGGATCTCGAGCTGGCTGTCGGGAAAGAAGAACACGCTGCGTCCCGCGAGCTTGCCGCGCGCCCGCTCCAGGGCAGCCTCGGCCCGCGCCCTCGGCGCCTCGGACAGTTTCCCGATGATGCCGGGCGCGATCCCGAACCCGCGACAGGCCGCTTCGAGCCAGAGCGTGGTGCCCTCGATGCCGATCGGGAACGGGGCCGCGATACGTCGGGCGCCGCGTGCCTCGAGCGCCTTGGCGGTGACCGCCAGGAACGGCTGCGCCAGCAGGTAGCGCGTCTGCGGACCGATCGCGGCCAGCTCGGCCAGGCGTCGCTGCGGCAGGAAGTCGATATGGACGATGCCGGCCTGGTTCAAGAGACTCCGGAACTGCGCCTCGACGGTGTCGGCCAGCGCGCCGACCACCAGCAGCCGGGCGGCGGCGTCGGGGTGTGCCTCGGGCATCTCCGGCACCAGGGCTGCGAGGCAGGCATCCTCGCCCTCGGTGAACGTGGTCTCGATGCCGCTGCCGGAATAGGCCAGCACGCGGACACCGGCCGGGTTCACCCGCGACAGCCGCGAGGCGGCGCGCGACAGGTCGAGCTTGATCACCTCGGACGGGCAGGAGCCGACCAGGAACAGCAGTTTGATCTCAGGCCGGCGCGCCAGCAGGCGTCCCACCACGCGGTCGAGTTCGTCATCGAGATCCGCGCGTCCGGCAAGATCGCGCTCGCCAATGATCGCGGTGGCGAAGCGCGGCTCGGCAAAGATCATGACGCCGGCAGCCGATTGCAGCAGATGCGCGCAGGTGCGCGAGCCGACCACCAGGAAGAAGGCGTCCTGCATGCGCCGGTGCAGCCAGATGATCCCGGTGAGACCGCAGAATACCTCGCGCTGCCCGCGTTCCTTGAGGATTGGCGCCGCGCAGGCGGAGGGGCTCACGCTGATGTTCATGCGCTCGCCTCGAGCCGGGCCGACCGAAGCTTGAGCAGGAACTGCAGCGCGTTGCCGATATAGGCGGCGTAGGCCGCGAGGGCCAGCAGCAGCATGCCGGTCTCGCGCAGCCACGATCCGAACAGCGCCAACACATACGTCGCGTGCAGCGCGATCACGCCGAAGCTCGCCACATCCTCCCAGAAGAACGCAGGCGCCAGCAGGTAGCGTCCGAACACGCGCTTCTCCCAGATGGCTCCGGTGACCATGATGGCGCAGAGCATCGCCGCCTTGATCAGCACCGAGACGTTGGCGACCCGCGCGCCATGGCCGGTGACCAGGGCATGCAGGACCAAGGCGAGGCTGACGAGGAAAACCAGGAACTGCAGCGGAGCCAGGATCCCCTGCACGAGCGTCCAGACCGAGGTGTCACGACGGTGGCGCTGCTCCGCCGTGTAGAGCGGCCGGCGCGCCGGTCCGGAATCGATGCGGGCCTGCAGCGGCGCCCTCCTGGCCTGCAGCGGCGCAGGACTGTCCGGGGAGTTCAGAGCTGTCGATGTCGTGCTGCCCACGGTTCGCTCCCTGCACCACTGGAGCCGACGCTAGGAGCCGCCGGGAGAAAGTGTCAAGTAGATTAGACACAAATCTAGGTTGACACTTTTGCGCCTTAACGGCTTCAGTGTGGCAGGTCGGGAGGAACGGACCGGTGCAGCACGGCTTGCGGATGCAGCAGCGAAGCAGGCCCGGCGCCATCGGCAGTCGGAGCAGCAGCATGGCCCAGCCAGCACTTGCCACACGTGAGGCCGTGCTGAGACTGATCCAGGGCGACATCGTCCCCCGCCTGGCGGATGCCTACCGCGACCGTCAGCAGCGTCGCGCAACCGGCAAGCGCAAGATCGCTCCTCCCGTTGGAACCGAGGCCGTGGCCGTGGTACCGCAGCTTCCGATACCGCTCACCCTGTCCGACCGGATAGCGTCGCCGGCGGCCGAGGTCCCCGGGCCCGAAGCCATCGCGGCACTTGCAGTGGACGCGGTGCGTCTGGACGAAGCCGCGATCGGTCGTCATGTCGAGGTTGCCCGGGACTGCGGCCTGAGCTCCGAGAATATCCTCCTCGACCTGCTGGCGCCGGCGGCCCGGCATCTGGGCGAGATGTGGCTCGAGGATCGCTGCTCGATCTGCGACGTGACCCTGGGCGTCATGCGCCTGCAGGCCAGGATGCAGACCCTGCTCGCGACCCTGGCACCCGGTCCGGCCGCCCGGGAGGGCTCCCAGCGCAGCATCGCGCTCTGGGCGGTGCCTGGCAGCACGCACCGGTTCGGCGTCGCCATGCTCGCCGAGGTGTTCCGGCTGCGCGGATGGCATGTCGAGCATGGCACGATCGATGATCCGTTCCAGATCGCCCCCGTGCTGCGGGCGCGGGCCTACGATGTCGTCGGACTGTCCATGGGCTGCTGCGAGCAGATGCATGTGCTCGAGGAGTGCATCCGGGCCGCCCGCTTGACCTCACGCAACCGCGAGGTGATCGTGATGGCCGGCGGGCCGGCCTTCATGGCGCAGGAGGGGCTCGCCGGAAGCCTGGACGTGGATGCGGCCGCCGACAATGCGGAAGATGCGCTGCTGCAAGCGGAGATGCTGCTCGATCGCCGTACCAAGCCGCCCTTGCCGGCGGCGCCACGCCTGGGGAGCCTTGCTGCGTCGCCCGGAGTTGTTGGATGGTCTGGTTGAATTCGTTCTCCTACGCGAATGCCCTGCTCGACAGCGTGTCCGAGAGCGGGGCCGCCGAGATCGGGCGCCTGGTGGGGGCGGCGGCCGACCTCGCCTTGCTGATCGACGACCAGGGCCTGATCCGCGACATCTCGTTCCGCAGCGAGCGCCTGCAGAAGGATCTGCGTGGCGCCTCCGACTGGCTGGGTCGCAGCTGGGCCGAGACGGTCACCAGCGACAGCCGCGGCAAGGTGGCTGCCCTGCTCGACGCGTCACAGCGCGATGACGAGGTGCGGCTGCGGCACATCAACCATCCCGCCACCAGCGGCGCCGACGTCGCGGTGCAATATTCCGCCATCCGGCTCAGCGAGGGCAAGGTCACGGCCGCCTTCGGCCAGGACCTGCGCCTGTTCTCCGACCTGCAGCAGAAGCTGATCGACGCGCAGGAAGCGCTCGATCGTGACTATGCCGCGCTGCGCGAAGCCCAGGCCCGCTCGCGGCTGTTGTTCGACGGGGCGAGCGACGCGCTGGTCGCGGTCAATGTCGCCACGCTGAAGATCGTCGAATTCAATCCCGCGGCGAGCCGGCTGTTCCGCACCGAGATACGCAAGGGCCGCGCCTTCGTGGACCTGTTCCGCGAGGCGAGCCACGCCAAGGTCCTGCGCTACGTGACCTCGCTGCAGAACAAGGGGACCGCCGAAGCCGCCACCGTGGCGCTCGGAGAGACCGGTGCTGCGGTCAGCATGACCGGCGGCATGCTGCAGAGCGGGGGCACCCTGCTGCTGCTGGCACGCATCACCGGGCTTGCGACACGCGACGGCAGCTCACTCGAGGCGTTGAACGGGCGGCTGCTCGACGCGCTCGAACAGTCCCCGGACGGCTTCGTCTTCACGGATGCGGACGGGCTGATCCTGGCTGCCAATGCGGCCTATCTCGACATGGTGCAGCTCGAGAATGTCGATCAGGTGCGCGGCCGCTCGCTCGGCGAATGGCTCGGACTGTCGTCGGGCAGCGTCGAGATCGACGTGCTGCTGGCCAACCTGCGCCAGCGCGGCACGGTGCGGTTGTTCGGCACGCTGTTGCGCGGCCAGCACGGCGCCGAGCGCCAGGTCGAGATCTCCGCGGTCATCGTCGATGGCGGCGAGCATGCGCGGCTCGGCTTCTCGATCCGCGATGTCGCGCGCCGGCTGACGCAGGCTCCGTCGGAAATCGGGAGTGACGCGCCCGCCTCGAACGAGCATCTGGTCGACCTGATCGGACGGGTCCCGCTCAAGGACCTGGTGCGCGACGCCACCGACGTGATCGAGCGACTCTGCATCGAGGCCGCGCTGAAGCTGACCGGCAACAACCGCGCCTCCGCCTCCGAGATGCTCGGGCTGAGCCGGCAGAGCCTGTACGTCAAGATGCGCCGGTTCGGCATCGGCAACCTGGATGACGGCGAATGAGCGACGCGCGCGCGCTGCAGGGTGCACGGGTCGCTTGGCCGCAGCCGCGCGCCGTCCTGACCCTGCTCAAGCCGATCACCTGGTTCGCGCCGATCTGGGCGTTCGGCTGCGGCATCGCCTGTTCCGGCCAGTCCCTCGGTACCCGCTGGCCGCTCGTGCTGGGAGGCGCCCTGCTGGCCGGCCCGATGATCTGCGGCACCAGCCAGGCGGTTAATGACTGGTTCGACCGGCACGTCGACGCCATCAACGAGCCCGATCGGCCGATCCCGTCGGGGCGCATCCCGGGCCGCTGGGGTCTTGCGATCGCGATCGTCTGGACCGGCCTGTCGATGGCGCTGGCCGCCTCGCTTGGACCTTGGGTATCGGTCGCGGCCGCCCTCGGCATGCTCCTCGCGTGGGCGTACAGCGCGCCGCCGGCCCGGCTGAAGCGCGACGGCTGGATCGGCAACCTTGCCGTCGCCGTCAGCTACGAAGGGCTGCCATGGTTCGCCGGCGCCGCGGTCATGCGGGGCGCGTTCCCCGACGCGCACGTGCTCGCAGCCCTCGTGCTCTACAGCCTCGGCGCGCACGGCATCATGACGCTGAACGACTTCAAGTCCATCGAGGGCGACCGCCGGATGGGCATCGCCTCCCTGCCCGCCCGGCTCGGTGCCGACCGCGCCTGCCGGGTCGCCTGCCTGATAATGGCAGCGCCGCAGCTCGTGGTGGCGGCGCTGCTGGTCGCCTGGAGCCGGCCGGTGCATGCGACGATCGTCTTCGCCCTCCTGCTCGTGCAGCTCGTGCTGATGCGCCGGCTGCTGCAGGCGCCGCAGGCGAGGGCTCCCTGGTACAACGGCACCGGCACCACGCTCTATGTGATCGGCATGCTGGTAACCGCCTTCGCGATCCGGCCGTGAACAGCTCCCTCGCTAATGGAACCAAGTCGATGACAGACGAGATGGTGTTCGACTGCGTCGTGGTCGGCGGCGGACCGGCCGGGGCAACCGCCGCCGCCGATCTTGCCCGGCGCGGCCGCAGCGTCGTGCTGCTGGATCGCGATGGCCGCATCAAGCCCTGCGGCGGCGCGATCCCGCCGCGCCTGATGAGCGAGTTCCAGATCCCCGAGGACCTGCTGGTGGCGCGCGCGACCGGCGCCCGCGTGTTCTCGCCGTCGTTGCGGATCGCCGACATGCCGATCGCCGACGGCTATGTCGGCATGGTCGATCGCGACGGCTTCGACGAGTGGCTGCGGCAGCGCGCGGCCACCGTGGGCGCGGTGCGGCGGCACGGGGCCTTTGACCATATCGAGCGCGAGCCGGATGGCGTGATGCGGGTGCATTGCGTTGCCGCCGCGGGCCGGGACGCGCAAGCCCATCCCGCCGCAGACGCCTTCGTCATCCGCACGCGCTGCGTGATCGGCGCGGACGGTGCGCGATCCGTCGTAGCCAGGCAGGCGATCCGCGGCGCGTCGCGCATGCGCTACGTCTACGCCTATCACGAGATCGTCGCCTCGCCGCCGGCGGAGGATTTCGACGGCTCGAGTTGCGAGGTGCATTATCGCGGCTCCCTGTCGCCGGACTTCTACGGCTGGGTGTTTCCGCACGGCAAGACCACCAGCGTCGGCCTCGGCAGCGCGCAGAAGGGGTTCCGGCTGCGGCCCGCGGTCAATGAACTGCGCACCGCCACGGGTCTCGCCGATGCCCGCACAATCCGCCGCGAGGGCGCGCCGATCCCGCTGCGTCCGTTGCGTCGCTGGGACAATGGCCGCGACGTCGTCCTGGCGGGGGACGCCGCCGGCGTAGTGGCGCCCGCCTCCGGCGAAGGCATCTACTATGCGATGACCGGCGGCCGGCTCGCCGCCGACGCGGTCGACCGCTTCTGCAGGACACGCAATCCGAACGCGCTGCGCAGCGCGCGGCGGCGGTTCATGCGCTCGCATGGCCAGGTGTTCTGGATCCTCGGCATCATGCAGCGGTTCTGGTACGCCTCCGATGCGCGGCGGGAACGTTTCGTCAGCATCTGCCGCGACACCGACGTGCAGGAGCTGACCTGGGCCGCCTACATGACCAAGGAGCTGGTGCGCGCCAAGCCGATGGTCCATCTGCGCATATTCGCCAAGAACATGGCGCACCTGACCGGGCTTGCACCGACATGAGCCGTCGCACGTGAGACGCGACGTGGCGGTCGCCGCGGTCTGCGTCACCGCCGTCCTGGGCACGGGCGGCGCGTTGACCACGATCGGACCCTGGTACGACAGCCTGGAGGTGCCGCGCTGGCAGCCACCGGGATGGATGTTCGGCCCGGTCTGGACGGTGATCGGGACCCTGACCGGCATCGCGGCTGTCCGGTCCTGGCGAGAGGCGGAAACCAGGGCCGAGCGACGCCGCCTGATCGCGTTGTTCTCGCTGAACGGCGCGCTGAACATCCTGTGGAGCGCATTGTTCTTCAAGTTGCGCCGCCCCGACCTGTCGCTCATCGAGACGGTCCCGCTCTGGCTTTCGATCCTCGCCCTGATCCTCGGCCTGCCACGCGGACGCAGGCCGCTTGCCGCCAGCCGCACGACCTGGCTGCTGGTGCCCTACCTCGTATGGGTGGCGATCGCGGCCACGCTCAACCGGGCGGTCGTGCTGCTGAATCCCCCCTTCTCCGGCGCTCCCGACCTCGGGACCGCAACGCAAGGTTCATCGTCATGAGTCTCGAGACCATGCTGGCCGCGGACGTCGCATCGCCGCGGAAAATCACTCCCCCGCGGCGCCGCACCGCACCCGCCCACGCGCCGGCGCTGCCGCTCAAGGTCGGCACCCGCGCCTCGCCGCTCGCCCTCACGCAGACGCGCGGCTTCCTGGCCATGCTGAGCCATGCCTGTCCGGCGCTGCGCGGGATGGATGTGTTCCGCGAGCAGGTGATGAACACGACCGGCGATGCGGTGCAGCATTGCCGGCTGGCCGAGATTGGCGGCAAGGGCCTGTTCGCCAAGGAGATCCACGAGGCGCTGCTCGACCGGCGCATCGATCTTGCCGTGCACAGCATGAAGGATCTGGAAACCACCCTGCCGCCCGGCATCGTGCTCGCCTGCGTGCTGCCGCGCGAGGATCCGCGCGACGTGCTGATCCTGTCCGACGAGGCAGCCTGCGCGAACGATGCCGATCCGCTGTCGGTCCTGCCGCTTGGCGCGCTGATCGGCACGTCGTCGGTGCGGCGGCAGGCGCAGTTGCTGCATGCCCGGCCGGACCTGCGCATCACCCTGATGCGCGGCAACGTGCAGTCGCGGCTCGACAAGGTCGCGAACGGACACTGCGATGCAAGCCTGCTGGCACTGGCCGGACTGAAGCGTCTCGGCCTCGAAGCCGAGGCATCCGTGGTGCTGCCGATCGAGGTGATGCTGCCATCCGCGGCGCAGGGCATCGTTGCCATCACCGCGCGCGAGGACGACACCGTGCTGCGCACCCTGATGCTCGCCTGCGACGACCATGACAGCCGCGTCGCCGCCGATGCGGAGCGTGCGATGCTGCGTGTCCTGGATGGCTCGTGCCGCTCGCCGATCGGCGCGGTGACGACCCGGTTGGCTGCGGGGCGGATCAGGCTGACCGGACTGGTCGCACGCGAGGATGGCGCCTTCCTGTTGCGCGACAGCATCGAGGCGGCGGATGCGGATGCGCAGGAGGCCGGCCTGGCACTCGGCCGCAGCCTCAAGCTGCGCGCGCCCGCGGATATCTTCCTGTAGTCGAAACCGGGTTCGATCCGGTGGCCACCTCAGTCGATGACGGACCGGATCAGGTCGACCATCGAGTAGCTCATCTTCACGGTCTCGGACGACAGCCGGGAATTGTCCGCGATCAGCTTTCGCTTGCCCCAGAGATCATCAAGCGCGTTTACCGCCGGCGCGTGCACCTCGCTGAGCGGGAGCGCCGGGGCCGATGACATCAGCACCAGAAGAAGGATCGACGGCAGGTTGGCACCGTCGCGATCGATGACTTCCTCGAAGCCGGAATGATGATATTCATCCGCCGGCAAGGGCTTGCGCGGGCCCGCGATCTTGCTGCGGCTTCGTGTGCCGAAAGAGGTTCGCAGCTTTGCTGCCATTGGCTTTTTGCCTTCAACCTCATCCATCTGCATAGCCCAATCTCCTCGCGCCGGCGCTGGAGCTAGTCGGGAAACGTCGCAATCAGGTTTAGCAACGATGACAAGAAGTCCCGGCGCCCACAAGTGAACGGGATCTGACGACCTGGCATTTCCCCAATCTCACGGGTCTTCCATTCATCAACCTAAACCGCTCTGTTTGAAAAATAAATTGCGGCTAACGCCGGCGTGACGCAGGAACAGTTATGACGCCGATCGCAGAGCCATTTGGGTAACATCGTCGTGATCAGGCGTCGAAAATCAACGCAGTGTCGCAACTTGGTCAATCCTTGCAACCGGTTGCGACTCTCCGACGGCTCCGGCAGCCGAATTCAAAGTAATTCATGCACTGCAGCATAAGTATTTGCCGGCGGAAGCGGGTCTGCTCCATCATGGCGAGGTCCAATCAGGACGCGGGCCAGCAGCACCAGCCGGCGGCCGGTCGGTACCCGGACCCGGCCACTTCCCAGATAGCCCGCGCCCGCATCGAGGATCATCCGGCCGATCTCCTCGTAAAGCCGGGCTGCCACGCGGATGGCGGTCCGCGGCCGCAACGGCAGGAATTTCATCCCGCTCTCCGCGCTGCGGTAGTGGCGGTCGGCCAGCGCGAGCAGAAGCTGCACCGCCCGATACGTTGCAGCCGTATTTTCCGCCCGTGCGATACAGCCCAGCGACAGGTCCGCGGGCAGCCACGTCGCCGGCAAGTACAGCCGTCCACGTGCCGCATCCTCGACCACGTCCCGCGCGATATTGGTGAGCTGCATGGCGATGCCCAGGTCGACGGCATGGCGTCGACCTGCCGGATCACGAGACCCCAGCATGTCGTACATCATCAGGCCGACCGTGCCGGCCGCGCCATAGGCGTAGCGCAACAGCGCCGCCTCGTCCGCCAACGCAAGCGGCGACAGGTCCAGGATCATGGTGTCGATCAGCGCCAGCGCCGGTTGCAGGTCGATGCCGCGCCGTCCTGCAATCTCCAGCAGCGGCGCGGCCTGCGCGTGCCGCGCGTCGGTGGCGGCGACCGCGTGGCGGAGTCGCAGCAGGGCGGTGCGCGCCACCTCCGGATCGTCCGCAAGATCGGCCAGATCGTCGACCTGCCGGCAGAAGGCGTAGAGCGTGGCCGCATCCTCGAGATCGCGGCGACGCAGCAGGGTGCCGGCGAGCCGGAAGCTCCGCCCGTGCCGCGCCAGCGTGCCCAGCGCCGAGACACCTGGCTCGGCCGGCCTGCGCGACCGTCCCGGCCGGCGGGGCGATCCGGAGTGCGTGGCTTCCAGCAACGATTGCACCACCTTCGCTGAGCACAGGACGCCTGGCACGCCGGCCCCCGGATGGGTTCCGGCGCCGACAAGATACAGCCCTTCGGCCCGGCTGACACGGTTATGGAACCGGAAACCCGCCGATTGCAGCAGTGTTGGCGCGACCGAGAAGCCGGCGCCATGGGTGCTGAGCAGATCGCTCGCGAAATCCCGCGGCGTGATGCAGCGCAGCGTGGTGATGTGGGCGCGCAGCCCGGGTAGTTCGCGCGCCTCGAGGATCGACAGGATACGATCGCGGAAGGCCGGCTCCGCGCGCTCCCAGTCGATTGGGGATTGCAAGTTGGGAACCGGCGCCAGCACGTAGAACCCGTCGCAGCCGGGCGGCGCGAGCGAAGGGTCGGTCGCTCCCGGCCGGTGCAGGTAGAGGCTGGGATCATCCGGAAGCGTGGCGCTGCCGTCGAAGATCTCGTCGAGCAGCGCCTTGTAGTCCTCCCCGAGGATGATCGTGTGATGCGCGGTTCGCGGCCACTGCGTGTCGGTGCCGAAATACAGCACGTAGAGCCCCATCGAATAACGCCAGCGCCGCCATCCTTCCCGGCGTCCGAGCAGGTGGCGGTGCACGTAGGGCGCATCGGCATTCGCCACGACGACGGATGCCCGGAGCATGCCGCCATCATCGAGCACGACGCCCTGCACCGTGCCGCCCTCCACCACGACGCGCGACACCGTGGTTGCGGTACGCAGCGCAACGCCCTGCCGCGCCGCGAGTGCGAGCAGCGCCGCGACCAGGGCGCCGGTGCCGCCGCGCGCGAACCAGACGCCCCATCGCTGCTCGAGATGCTGGATCAGCGCATAGATCGCGCTGGTGCGGTAGGGATGGCCACCGATCAGCAGGGTCTGCAAGGTGAAGGCTCGCTGCAGTTCCGGACTGCGGAGATGCCGCCGCACCAGCGCGTGCAGCGAGAGCAGGCCGCCCAGCCGGATGATCGCCGGAAATGCCCGCAGCATGGTCTGCCAGCGATCGAAGGATGCGGCGCCATGCTGTTCGTAGCCGACCTGGAACAATTGCCGGGCGCGCCGCGCCAGTCGCCGGTAGCCCGCACCGTCTCCCGGAGCGAACGCCTCGACCTCCGCCTCCATGCTGCGCCCGGTGCCACCATAATCGAAGTGGCGCCGGTTCGGATAAGTGATGCGATACCACGGACGCACGGCCAGCAGTTCGACATGGTCGGCGAGACGTTCGCCGAACAGTTCGAACAATTCCTCGAACAGGTAGGGCGCCGTGATCACCGTCGGGCCGGCGTCGAAGGTATAGCCGTCCTGTACGAAGACCCGGGCGCGGCCGCCCGGCCGCTCGCACCGCTCCAGGATGGTGACGCGGTAGCCGAGCGCCCGCAGCCGCAACGCCACGGCGATGCCGCCCAGGCCGGCCCCGATGACCAGGGCGTCCTCGCCTGCGTCAAATGCTGCTTCAGCCACTCGCGAGATCCGACTGCAGGGCGGCTGGATGGGTATGCCACCTCATGCCCGAAATGAACTCCTGTACGGCGGATTGATCGTGCCCCAGCATGCGGGAGGCGTCCAGCCTGCGCAGCGCCGCCGATGTCCCGTACCTAGACCTCCGCATCCGAGCGCAACGGCGCATGGTTCAGGATCGCAACGAGCGACACGCCGCCAAGCGTGTTTCCGATCAGGGTCGGCAGCGCGAAACGCACAATATAATCGACCGGCGAGGCATGGCCGGCGAACACCGCGAAGGCCGCTTCGACGGAGCCGGCCACCATGTGGGAGAATTGCCCGATCGCGACCACGTAGGTCAGGATCATGATGATCAGCACCTGCGCCGGACCGGCGCCGGGCAGCAGCCAGACCATCAACGCGATCAGCCACCCGGCCAGCAGGGATTTCACCGCCATCGGCCAGAAGCCGCTGTCCAGCGACCCGCTGCTGATCTCGTTCAACGCCGTCCAGGTCTGCGGCTTGAACAGGCCCGGGTGACAGATCAGCCAGGCAAAGATGATCGTGCCCAGAAGGTTGGCGATCAGCACGATTGCCCAGAGCCGCAGCAGTTTCGGGATGGTCCCGGACGAGCTGCGGCTGAGGACCGGCAGCACTGCGGTCAGCGTGCTTTCGGTGAAGAGCTGCTGGCGCCCGAGCACGGCGATCAGGAAGCCCACCGTATAGCCGGCTCCGTCGATCAGGATCGCCCAGGGCTGCTCCGGCAGCGCGCCGCGTATGATGCTCATCACCAGGAACGAGAAGCCCATCGAGAGTCCGGCCGCGAGACCCGACCAGGCCAGCGAGCCGAAGCCGCGGTCGAGCTCGGCTTCCCCTTCCTCGAGCACGAGGTTGTGGATTTCCTTGGCGTGCGGCAGCGCCGGCTCGCTCCGGCTGCGCGGCTTCCGGTCGCCCTGGTCCTCGTCATCGGTCTTGCCGGTCAATGGAGCCTCCACCACCAGAGGATGAGGTCAAGGATGGCACGCGCCTGCGTTCACGGCCATGATCGTATCAAACGACCCTCGGAGACACCGGCATGACACGCTACCGACCCCCCGGACCGCTCGGCTGCGGCGGGGCTCCGCTGGGCAACCTGTTCGGCCGCGTGGACGATGCCGAGGCGCTGGCGGTGCTGGACACCGCCTGGCAGGCGGGCGTGCGCCATTTCGACACCGCGCCGTTCTACGGCTTCGGCCTGTCGGAACACCGCTTCGGGGAGGCCCTGCGCCGGCACCCGCGGGACGAGTTCATGCTGTCCACCAAGGTCGGCCGCATGCTGGTCCCGGCGCCGGGCCCGGTGCTGCCGGAGGAGCGCTCGTCGTTCTTCGGCGGGCTGCCATTCGGTATCCGCTACGACTATTCCGCCGACAGTGCCCGCCGCTCGGTGGAGGACAGCCTGCAGCGGCTGGGCCTCGCGCGGATCGACGTGGTCTATATCCACGATATCGGCGAGGACACGCACGGCTTCGAGTGGACGCAACGCTGCGACGAGGCGATGCAGGGAGCGGCGCCTGCCCTCACCCGGCTGCGCGAGGAAGGCGTAATCAAGGCCTGGGGCCTGGGGGTGAACCGCATCGAGCCGTGCCTGCGCGCACTCGATCAGGCCGATCCGGATCTCTTCCTCGCCGCCGGCCGCTACACCCTGCTCGACACCGCCTCGCTCGACACGCTGCTGCCACGCTGCGCCGAGCGCGGCGTGGGCGTGGTCATGGGTGGGCCGTATAATTCGGGGCTGCTCACCGGCGGCAGCACCTACGACTATGTGCGGGCGCCGGCCGCCCTGGTGGCGCGACGCGACGCGATCGCCGCCGAGTGCCGGCGCCACGAGGTCGACCTGCGCGCGGCGGCGCTGCAGTTCTGCGTGGCGCATCCGGTGGTCGCCGCCGCGATCCCCGGCGCCCGCAGCGCGGCCGAGATGCGGCAGAACGCGGCCCTGATGACGGCCCCGATCCCGCCCGCGTTGTGGACCGACCTGAAACAGGCCGGTCTGATCCCCGGGCATGCACCGGTTCCTGATTGAAACTAAGCGTCTCCCGCGGGGTATGGTGACTGGACCTGCCGCCGTCCGAAGATTACCCAGACCCAGGGCGATCGGTGGTAGTGTCCGATCCGGACGCTGCAACCAGAACGGGACAAAAGGACGATGGGACGCCCGCGCGAATTCGATCCCGACGAGGCGTTGGCCGCGGCGCTCGACGTGTTCTGGCGCAAGGGTTTCGAGGGCGCGTCGATGACCGACCTGACCGAGGCCATGCGGATCACTCGCCCGAGCCTGTATGCCACCTTCGGCAACAAGGAGGCGCTGTTCCGCCGCGCGCTCGACAGCTACCAGTCGACCTGCATGGCCTTCACGACGGACGCCCTGTCGCAGCCGACCGCGCGCCTCGTTGCTGAGCGGATGCTGTACGGCTGTGCCGACGCGCAGACAGACGCCGCGCATCCACCGGGTTGCCTCGGCACCAACGGCGCGCTCGCCTGCTCGAATGCAGCCGAGCCGATCCGCCTGGAGCTTGTGGAACGCCGGAACGCCATGGAGGCAACCCTGCGACAGCGCCTGGAGCGGGCACGCCTGGAGGGCGACCTGCCGCAGGACGCCGATCCGGCGGCGCTGGCCAGCTACGTGATGACGCTCGGCCAGGGCATGGCCGTGCAGGCCGCCTCCGGCGCCAGTCGCGCCACCCTGTACCGTGTCGTGGCGACAGCTCTCGCGGCGTGGCCGACGGCCGGCGCTGCTTCTGTCGGCCCCGCTGCGGAAGCCGCCCTAGCCGGAGAAGAAACGGTTCGCCGGACGGGGTAGGCCGAGATGCTCGCGTAGCGTCGTGCCCTCGTAGGCACGCCGGAACAGCCCGCGCCGCTGCAGTTCCGGCACCACCTCGGCCACGAACTCGTCGAGGCCACCGGGCACCCACGGGAACATGATGTTGAAGCCGTCCGATCCCTCGCCCAGCAGCCACGCCTCCATCTCGTCGGCGATGCTGCGCGCGGTGCCGACGAAGGCGAGCCCGGCATAGCTGCCGGCCCGTGCCGCCAGGGCGCGTATGCTGAGGTTCTCGCGGGCGGCCATCTCGACGATGCGGGCCCGGGCGCTCTTGCTGGCGTTGGTCTCGGGGATCTCCGGCAGCGGGCCGTCCGGGTCGTAGCCGGAGACGTCGTGGCCCAGCATGCCGTTGAGCGAGGCGATGCCGCTGTCGTAGTGCACCAGGCCGTCGAGATGCGCGCGCTTGGCCTGCGCCTCGGCGAGCGTCTCGCCGACCACGACAAAGGCGGCCGGCAGGATCTTCAGGTGGTCCGGATCGCGCCCGAGCCGCCGCATCCGCCCCTTGATGTCGGCATACAGGCGCTGGCCGGCGGCTAGGTTGGGCTCGGCTGCAAACACCACCTCCGCGGTCTCGGCGGCGAGCTGCCGCCCCGGCTCCGACGATCCCGCCTGCACCACCACCGGCCAGCCCTGCACCGGGCGGGCGATGTTGAGCGGGCCGCGCACATCCAGCGCCGGGCCGTGGTGGTCGAGCACGTGCATGCGCCCGGGATCGAAGTAGATGCCGCTGTCCACGTCGCGCATGAAGGCGTCGTCGGCGAAACTGTCCCAAAGGCCGGTGACGACGTCGTAGAACTCGCGGGCGCGCACGTAGCGCGCATCGTGGTCGATCTCGCTGTCGTAGCCGAAATTCAGGGCGGCGTCCGGATTGGCGGTGGTAACGATGTTCCAGCCGGCGCGGCCGTTGCTGAGATGGTCGAGGGACGCGAACCGGCGCGCGACATGGTACGGCGCGTCGAAGGTGGTGGACGCGGTGGCGACCAGGCCGATGCGCTCGGTCACCGCCGCGAGGGCGGACAGCAGCGTGAACGGCTCGAACGAGGTGACCGTATGGCTGCGCCGAAGCGCGCCTGTCGGCATGTTCAGCACCGCAAGATGGTCCGCCATGAAGAACGCGTCGAAGCAGGCCCGCTCCAATGTCTGCGCGTAACGCTTCTGTTGCGCGAAATTGAAGTTCGCGTCCGGGACGGCGCCGGGATAGCGCCAGGCTCCGGTATGGATGCTCACCGGCCGCATGAAGGCGCCCAGGTGCAGCATGCGTCCCGCGCTCATGCGCGTCTTGCCTCGGCGGGGCTCATCCGCGTCTTGCCTCAGCGGGGCTCATGCGCGTCTTGCCTCCGGCTTCATTGGGTGCTCCGATCCGATGCCCGTCCAGGCGACATTGCGCCGGAGGCAGCCGACTTCAATGAGCGGATGCGGCATGACCAGGAGCCCTGAATGATCGACCTGTACTACTGGACGACGCCGAACGGCCACAAGGTGACGCTGTTCCTCGAGGAAACCGGGCTCGAGTACAAGATCCATCCGATCAATATCGGCAAGGGCGGGCAGTTCCAGCCGGATTTTCTGGCGATCGCACCGAACAACCGGATTCCCGCGATCATCGACCAGGCACCGGCCGGTGGCGGCACGCCGATCCCGTTGTTCGAAAGCGGCGCGATCCTGCTTTATCTGGCGGAGAAGACCGGGCAATTCATCCCGTTCGACCTGCATGCGCGGGCCGAGGTCCTGCAATGGTTGTTCTGGCAGATGGGCGGCCTCGGGCCGATGGCCGGCCAGAACCACCATTTCCGCAACTACGCACCGGAGAAGATACCGTACGCGATCGACCGCTACGTCAACGAGACCAACCGGCTCTACGGCGTCCTGAACCACCGGCTGGCCGACCGAGCGTATGTCGCCGGTCCGGACTACACGATCGCCGACATGGCATCGTATCCCTGGA
Organism: uncultured Acetobacteraceae bacterium; assembly: GCA_964247695.1. Taxonomy (GTDB): domain Bacteria; phylum Pseudomonadota; class Alphaproteobacteria; order Acetobacterales; family Acetobacteraceae; genus Lichenicoccus. Next base: position 24,113 of record CAXTVI010000021.1, on the reverse strand, counting down.
TCCTGCCGGACGCGCAGGGCCAGACGCTGGACGACTTCCCGCACCTCGCCCGCTGGCACGCCTCGATCAAGGCGCGCCCGGCCACCACGCGCGCCTACGGGCTGGTCGCACAGGTCAATCCCGGAGCCGGCGGCATTCGCACCGAGGAGGAGCGCAAGATCCTGTTCGGCCAGACTTCCACACAGACCACCGCCACCAAGACATGAGCCCGGTCCCGTACCGGACGGCGCTGATCGTCGGCGCCGGGCCGGGGATCAGCGCCTCGGTGGCGCGCCAATTGGCGGCGGCGGGCCTCAGGCTGGGCCTCGCGGCCCGCAACGTCGACCGCCTGGCGCCGCTGGCCGCCGAACTCGGCGCGGCGCGGTATCCGGTCGATGCGAGCGACCCGGCCGCGGTCGCGACGCTGTTCGAGCGGATGGATGCCGAGGTCGGGGTGCCTGATGTCGTGCTCTACAACGCCAGCGGCCGGACCCGCGGACCGATCGTCAAGCTCGATCCCGAGGCGGTGCGGCAGGCCATCGAGGTATCGGCGTTCGGCGGCTTCCTGGTGGTGCAGCAGGCGGTGCGGCGCATGCTGCCGCACCGGCATGGCGCGATCCTGCTCACCGGGGCGTCGGCCAGCGTCAAGGGCTATGCGAACTCGTCCGCGTTCGCGATGGGCAAGTTCGCGCTGCGCGGGCTGGCGCAGAGTGCCGCGCGTGAACTGGCCCCACAGGGCATCCATGTCGCGCATTTCGTGATCGATGGCGGCGTGCGCAGCGACAGCCGCGCCGACCCCGACGACCGGCCGGACAGCACGCTCGATCCGGATGCCATAGCGCAGAGCTATCTCGACGTGCTGCGGCAGCCGCGCAGCGCCTGGAGCTGGGAACTGGAGCTGCGGCCCTGGGTGGAGCATTTCTGATGAGCGAGACGCGTCCACCCTTCCCGCCCTTCATGCGCGACACCGCGCAGCAGAAAGTGCGCGCCGCCGAGGATGGCTGGAACGGCTGCAACCCCGACAAGGTGTCGCTCGCCTACAGTCCGGACAGCCGCTGGCGCAACAGGGCCGAATTCTTCAGCGGGCGGCCGGCGATCGTGGCGTTCCTCACGCGCAAATGGGCCGCCGAGCAGGACTACCGGCTGATCAAGGAGCTCTGGGCGTTCACCGACGACCGCATCGCGGTGCGTTTCGCCTACGAGTTCCATGACGCGGGCGGCCAGTGGTTCCGCGCCTATGGCAACGAGAACTGGGAGTTCGACGGGCAGGGCCTGATGCGCGCGCGGCACGCCAGCATCAACGACCTGCCGATCACCGCCGCCGAGCGCAGGTTCCACTGGGACCGGTCGTCGCCGCGTCCGGCCGATCATCCGGGACTGAGCGACCTCGGGCTGTGAGCGGCTGTCTCCAGGGCCCTGGTCAGCAGCACGGCTCTCGCGGCACCGGTGTGCGATGCCAGCACGATCGCGCGCGCGGCTTCGGCGAGCCTGCTCCGCCGCTGCTCGTCGATGTCCTGCAGCGCCTGCACGACATCGTCTGACGTGTCCGCGACCAGCAGCGCCTCGCCGTCCGGCAACAGCTCGGTCAGGCCGTCCCAGCGGTCGCTGATGATCGGCGTGCCGCAGGCGGCTGCTTCGAACAGCCGCACGCTCGGGGAATGGCCGGCGGCGATCATGTCGGCCCGGGTGACGTTGAGCGTGTAGCGCTGCGCCGCATAGAAGCCGGGATGCGCCGCCGGCGGCAGATGCTCGATGCGATCGACATTGCCGGGCCAATCGATGCCGGCTGGATATTGCGGGCCGGCCACCACGAACCGGAGCTGCGGCGATCGCCGGGCCGGTTCGATCAGCAGCCGCTCAAGAGCCGGCTGGCGGTCGTCGCTGTAGGTGCCGAGATAGCCGAGGTCCCACCGCCGGACCGCACCGGGGTCCGGAAGGTATCGCGTCTCGTCCACCGCGCAGTAGAACGCCACCGCCTGCCGCGCGCGATAGTCCCGGACCAGCCGGTCGAGCATGCGGCCGCCGGAAAACGACAGATAGAGATCAAGCAGCGGGATCTGCCGCGGTGCGACATAGGCGCAGTCGCCACGGTCCAGGCTGGCCAGCGTCACCGGCGTGTCGATATCGTAGAACACGCGTGTTCCCCTGGCGAATTGCAGCACCAGGTCGAGCACCTCGATGCCGTCCGGGACATAGGAGCCGACGATGACCGCATCCGCCGAGACGATCTCGGCCCCATGATGTTCACCCAACGATACGACATCGGAATAGAAGGCGAGGCGGCAGAAATCCGGCTCCGGCAGGTCACGGTTCGAAGCGTACCACGGCACATCGCGCTCGAGGAACAGGACATCGTGGCCCAGCCCGGCAAGTCCGCGCAGCAGCGCCCGGAAGGTGGTGGCATGTCCGTTGCCCCAGGAGGAGCTGAGCGACAGGCCGAGCACCACGATGCGCAGGCTCATGCGGCGATGCCCGCCCGTCTGGCTGCCAGCGCTGTGACCAGCAGGCGATCGAGCTGCGCCGCGCGGCGGTCATAGGTGTGCTCGCGCAGGACGCGCGCGAGCCCGGCCTGGCCGATGCGCGCGGCGTCCTGCGGATCGAGACCGCGCAACGCTTCGACCACGTCCGCGCCGTCGCGCACCACCAGCACCTCGCCGCCCGGTTCGAGAAACAGCCCGAGCCCGTTCCAATCATCGGTCATCAGGCAGGCGCCGCTGCCCGCCACCTCGAACACGCGGGTCGCCGGCGAGAACCCCATGCGCGCCATGCTGTCGCGGCTGATGTTGAGTACGACGCCGGCGCTGGCATTGAGCGCGTTGTGCTCTCCGGTCGCGACATGCCCGAGCTTGAGCACGTTTGCAGGACACGGCTTGTCGTCCCAGCCAGAGCCGCCGAGAAGAAAGCGCCGATCCGGCAACGCCGCCGCCGGGCGCAACAGGAACGCCTCGACGCGCGCCTCGCGATCCGGCAGCCGGTTGCCGAGAAAGGTGAGGTCGGAGTTGTAGCGCGCATCGGGTGGCACCGGATGGTGCGTGGTGGGATCGAGCGCGTTGTAGATCGGGATGCAGTCGCGGGCTCCGAACGCGCGGTAGGCGTCCGTCACCGGAGCGCCGCCGCCATAGGTCAGCACGAGATCGAGCGAGGCCAACGCGGCGCGCAGCGGATGCTCCGGATCGTCCGCGATCTCGGCGAGGGTCGCCGGGGCATCGACGTCCCAGAACAGGCAGAGCGACTGCTCGCCCCGGGCCGCCAGCACGCCCGCCAGCAGCGCGTCATCCGCGTAGCCGACCCCGCTCGCCTTGACCACGACATCCGCGTCGCGCACCCCGCCAAGGGCACGGCGCACGCCCTCGGGCGAGGCCTCGTAGACCATTACGCGGCACCAGGGCGGCGGCTCGATGTCGCGATGCGACTGCCGGTCAAAGGCGTCGGGTTCGTAGAAGCAGATATCATGGCCATGCGCCGCGAGCGCGCGCAGGATGCCGCGATAGTACGTTGCAGCCCCGTTCCAGTACGAGGACAGCAGGCTCGAACCGTAGAACGCGATCTTCAAGATGCCGCCTCCAGTTGCCGCACCACCCTCGCATTGCCGCGCACCACCAGGATGCGGAAGAGCTCGTCGACGCGGTGCGCGCAAGTGTGCCGCGCCAGGATCACCGCCAGACCATTGCGGGCGATTTCCGCACGCAGAGCAGGATCGTTGTCCAGGGCCCGCAATCGCGCGGTCATCTCATCGCCGCTCCGCACCATCAGGAAGTCGCGGCCGGGCTCGAACAACGCCTCGCTGTCGTTCCACGGCGCGCTGACCAGCGGCACCCCGCAGGCCAGCACTTCGAAGACGCGGATGGTGGGGATGCCCGGCAGCGCCTCGACATACGGCCGGCGCGGCACATGCACCGTCATGCGGTGCCGGGCAAAGGCGGCCGGCGCGTCCGCATTCGCGATCCAGCCGCCATAGTCGAGCGACGTGGTGGCCAGCGCCTGCAGCGCGTGTGCGGGGTAGCGGACGCCGTGCACGACGCCGGAGAGGTCCAGCGTACGGGCCGGCTCGATCAGGAACTCCTGCAGCTCGCGCTCGCGTTCGCCGTCGCCCCAGTTGCCGATCCAGATCAGGCCGGTTCGCGGCGCTTCGACAGCAGGAGGCCGGAACAGCCGGACGTCGGCGGCCTCGTGCCAGGTGAAAACGTGCCGCCCCCAGCCTTTCCCCACATAACGCTCGCGCAGGCTTTCGCCGAACGCCAGCACCGCATCGTAGCCGTCCAGCACCATGGCATCGATGGCCTGCTGGTCGGACACGCCGCGATGGTGGGTGTCGTGGAACAGCAGGGTGAAGCCGGCGCCGGCCCGTCGCATGGCCCCGAGCCGCGCGACCAGCGCGGGGTCCGTCCATTCATGCACCAGCACCACGTCGGCATCGTCGAGCGCCGCTTCGTGGTCGAAGCCCGCATCGTAGGCAAGGCTCGTCAGTTCTGGGAAATCCGATGCGAACCGCGCCGCCGCCGCGGGGCCCGCCGCTGCCACCAGGTTGCTCCGGCTCCAGCTGTCGGCCGGCTCCAGGGCCAGGGTGCTGTGGCCCCTCGCCTGCAGCTCGCGCAACACGCCGCGAAGGAAATGGGCGTTGCCGTGGTTCCAGTCCGAAACCAGCGAATGCGTGTAGAGCACGAAGCGCATGTCAGTGGATCCGGTGCATGGCGGCCTCGTAGATGCCGAGCAGGCCGGCGAGTTGCCGCGCCGGGGTGAAGCAGGCGGCACGGTCGGCTGCAGCGACCGCCAAGGCATTCCGCTGCTCTGCGTCCTGCGCCAGCATGTCGATCGCCTCAATCCACGCCTCCGGCCGTTCCGGCGGCACGAACAGGGCGGCGTCGTGCCAGAGCTCGCGGAAGGTCGGGATTTCGGCCAGGATCAGCGCCGCGCCGGCAGCCGCCGCTTCCAGCACCGCCAGACCGAACGGCTCATAGAGCGAGGGGGAAGCGAAGATCGCCGCCCGCCGCATCCGGGCGCGCAAGACCGTTGGCGGCAGGGGACCCAGCGCCGTCGCGTGCAGGACGTCGATGCGGGCGCCGTCCGGGCCGGTCAACGGGCCGGCCAGCTCGACCGGCCAGCGCGCCCACGCCGCGGCTCGATCGAGGACGGAAGCATTCTTTGCCTCGTCCCACCACCGGCCGGCCGCCAGCACGACCGGCCGCCGGGGCTGCGTGCCGGGAGAGCCTGCCAAAGTCGTCTGGGCGTTGTGGAGCACCGTGAGCCCCGCCAACCGCCCATACGCACGCTCCAGCGCATCCGCGTGACTGCGGCTCGGCGCCACGACCGCATCCGCGCGTTGCATGCCGCGCCGCGTCGCCTCCTGCTGCCAGCGATAGGCGTCCGGCAAGTTTCCGCCACGCACCGCCGCCCACCAGGTGGGAATGCAGGAATGTGACATCGCAACGACAGGCACGCCGTGCGGCATGTCGGCCGCCTGCGACGGCAGATTGAGGTGCAGCAACTCCGCCCCGCCCCGCTGCCCGATAAGGGCCAACTCTGCGGCCACGCCGGCCTGGGCAGCGTCATCGTGCTGCATCCAGTCGAGCCCCAGCGTGGTCCAGGTCAACTCGGTCGCGGGCGCCAGCGCCTCGGCTTCCGAAGCGTCCTGCGGCGTTGGCCCGAGGCCTACCAGCAGGCAACCGATGCCGGCGCCGTTCAGCGATCGCGCGAGGTCGAGCGAATGGCGCCAGACACCGCCGACCGCGTCGGTGCTGATCAGCACGCGCCTGGGTGGCATCGGGTCAGGCGACCGCCCGGGCGGCCTGGCCCACACGCTCGCCCTGCAGCCACGCGGCGAGGTCGCGCAACCCCTCGCGCCAACCGACCTCGAGCCGCCATCCGGTGGCCGCGGCAAGCCTGCGCGTGTCGGCGACGAACCAGGGCTGGTCGCCGGTGCGCCACGCCTCGCGATGCGTGGGGCTGCGCCGCCCGGTGATCGTCGCGATCTCGTCGAGGACCTCGACCAGGCTCACCGCATTCGTCGGCCCCCCACCAAGGTTGAAGGCGGCTCCACGTACGGTGTCGATCGTGTGCATCACGCGGCGATAGGCCGACACCGCGTCTCTGACATGCAGGATGTCGCGAACCTGCTTGCCGTCGCCGTACAGCGTGATCGGCTCGCCGGCCAGCGCGCGGATCAGGAAATGCGCGACCCAACCCTGGTCCTCGGTCCCGAACTGGCGCGGGCCATAGATGCAGCTCATGCGCAGCACCGCGGTGCGCAGGCCGAAGCTGTGCGCGTAGTCCAGCACATACTGGTCGGCAACGCCCTTGGAGCAGCCATACGGCGTGCAGAAATCCAAAGGGCGCTGTTCCGCGATGCCATACTCGCGCAGCGTCGGATCGCCGGGCAGGTGATGGCGGCCCGCCTCGGTCATGTCGAGGTCGGCAAGCTGCCCGTACACCTTGTTGGTGCTGGCAAACAGCAGCGGCGTCGACGGCGAGCGTTCACGCAGCACCTCCAGCACGTTCAGCGTGCCTTCGGCGTTCACGGCGAAGTCGTGGCGCGGATCAGCGAGGCTCGACGTCACCGCGACCTGGGCGGCCAGGTGATACACCGCCTTTGCGCCCGCGACCGCTTCCGCGACGGCGCCGGGATCGCGCAGGTCGGCCAGCAGCGGCTGCACCGCGAAGCCGTGCCGATCCTGCAGCCAGGCCAGGTTCCGCTCGACCCCCGGTCGCGCCAGGCTGTCGAGCACGACCACCTGCTCGCCATCACGCAGCAGCGCATCGGCGAGGTTGCTGCCGATGAAGCCGGCGCCCCCGACGATGGCGACATGATCACGCGGCGCATGCAGGGCCGGAGCGGCCAGCATCGATGCGGAAGGGTTCGGTGTCACGATGCCTGCCTCCAGCAACCGGCGCAGCAGCTTGGGACGCCCCTGCGCGTCATTGACGCCGAGATGATAATGGCGCGGATCGAAATACAGGCCCTCCTGCACCGGCACATTGCGCGGGATGTCCTGCCAGCCGTACCAATACAGCCGCTCGGCGGGCGCCGCGAGCGCCTGGCGGAAACGCTCGACCTGTTCGGCCTCGTCGTTGCGCCACGTCGAGTAGCCGGTCTCGGTCAGCCAGATCTGCAGCCCGGGCTTGTAGCGGTCCAGGATCGCGCGCATCGCCTGCAGATGGACGTCGAAACCGCGCCATGTGCTGGCTTCGCTGTCCCAGGTTCCCGGAAAACCGTGGAAGCCGACCGCGGAGACCGTCCCGAGGATGCCGCGCTCGCCCATCAGCTCGAGCCAGTTCGGATCGAACGGGCAAGGACCGCCGAGCACCGCCTTGAACCCGCGCTGCTCCACCCAGTGCGCGGCGTCGCCGATCATTTCGCAAAACAGCAGCCAGTCGCGATCCTCGCGCCAGTCCCAGTCGAGCAGGTTGTTCGGCTCGTTCCACAGCTCGACATGCCGGAAATGCGCGCCATGCGAGGTCAGCATCTGATCGACGAAATCGGAATAGTCGCGCAGCCGGCGCGGCGCCCCGCTGCACAACCCGGTGCGCGACAGCGAGGGCGGCGTGTAGTGGATGCACGGCAGCAGGTCGAACGCCTGCCCGAGGGTGGGGATCAACCAGTCGTACCAGTCGCGGCCACCCGGCGCCTGGTGATCGGCCCAGGACAGGTGGGTGCGCAGGCTGGTGGCGCCGACGCGGCGCATGCCCTCGATGGCGGCAAGGACACGCCGATGCTCTCCCGGACGGAACCACTCGACGAAGCCGAACGGGCGCGGGCCAGTGCCGGTGGCCGGCACGCTGTTCATGCCATCAACCCGCGCGCCTCGAGCTGACGCCGTGCATCCTCGCCGCGATCGGTCGCCTGCGAACTGCGTATCCAAGCGGCGGCCTCGCCGATGGTCTCTTCGAGGGGAGACTCCGGCGCGTAGCCGAGCACGCTGCGCGCGCGACCGATATCGGCAAAATTGTGCCGGATGTCGCCGGCCCGCGCCTTGCCGAGCAACTGCGGCGCCAGGTGCGGAACGTTCATGGCATGCGCCAGCATGTTGGCGATCTGCGCGATCTCGTAGGAGCGCCCGCTGCCGATATTGATCACCTGCCCGGCGGCCTCCGGAACCTCCATCGCCAACCGGAACGCGCGCGCAACATCACGCACGTGTACGAAGTCGCGCTTCTGCCGGCCATCCTCGAACACCAGCGGCGGCTGCCCGTGCAGCAGGCGCGCACCGAAATTCGCCAGCACGCCGGTGTATGGATTGGACAGCGCCTGCCCGGGCCCGAACACGTTGAACAGGCGCAGCGCCACCGCCTCGATGCCATACGCGCGTCCGACGATCAGGCAGTTGCGCTCCTGCACGAACTTGGTGACGGCATAGACGGAAGCGAGATCGACCGGCTTGCTCTCATCCGTCGGCACCGGATGCAGCGCACCGCCATCGGGCGCCGTCGGATCCCACTGGCTCGAACCCTCGCGCAGGATGCGCTGCACGTTGTCGTGGCGGCGGCCGGACGCGTCGGCGTACAGGCCCTCGCCATAGACGCTCATCGAGGATGCCACGACGAGCCGGCGCACCGGTGTCGCGGCCAGCCGTTCCAGCAGCACCGCGGTGCCGAGGTCGTTCGCGCCGACATACCGCGCGATCTCGTACATGCTCTGTCCGACACCAACCTCGGCAGCCAGGTGGAACACGCCCTGCACGCCGGAAAGCGCGCGATCGATCAACCCGACATCGCGCACGTCGCCTCGCAGCAACTCGACATCGGAAGGCAGCTTGGGCGGCGCGTCGCCATGCACCTGGTCGATCAGGCTGTCGAGAACACGAACCCTGTGACCCTGCTCCAGCAATTCGGTGCAGAGATGGCGACCAATGAACCCGGCGCCTCCGGTCACAAGATAGTGTGCAGCCATGCGGTCGAGATCTCTCTTCGGCAATTGGTTGGCAAACCGTCGCTGAACCGAGCACGAGCGTCGTGGTTCCGGCATCAATAGAAGAAGATGCCATCAACTTGCAGTCAGAACAACCGCGCCCCCGAAACGGTCCGTCCGCCGCACGGGAGACCTTTCGAGATTGCGTCACCGCGAGTGAGAGGCGCCCTCTCGGGGCCGGTCCGGCGTGGGTCTGGAGAACCGGAGCGGAGCGGCCGTTGGGCCGTGAGCACCGGAAGCGCAGCAAGCCGCCCTTCCTTTGAAAGAGGGGGATGATCGCTGTAATATCGTAATCGAATGGTCTTCTAGCCGATGGACATCAGGCTGGCATTGCCTCCCGCCGCCGCCGTATTGACGCTCACGCATTGCTCGGTCAGCAGGAACTCCAGCGGATAGATGCGTCCGGTCTGGATTTCCCGTGATGAGAACGCAAAGATCGTGACCAGCGGCCCATCACGCTGCGCTGTCCTGGTCGAGAATGCGGCCAGGTCGTCGCCATCACCCTCGAACAGGACGGCGGCAAAGGATGCCGGGTCCGCGCCCGGTCCATCATGGCCGAGCAGATCCGCGGGCAGATGCCCCAGCAGAGCCGCGAACCGTTCCGGCCTGTCGATCAGCGGCCGGTTGCCGGTCGCCAGCACGCAGGCCAACTGTATCGCGATGCCCTGCAGCGTCTCGGCGACGCAGAGCACCGTCCCGCGCGGCCGCAGGGCATACACGTTGCGCTCGCCGACCGGTCCGGGCAGCACCAGTTCAGCGTCGAGCGGGCTGCGAACCGCGATCGATCGCACCGCGGCGACGATGCCGGCCTCCAGGCCAGATCCGGGACGCTCGGCGATCACGGCGGCCAGATGCTCGGCATAGCGAATGGCGGCGTCGGTCGGTCGGCCTGCCGGCAAGGTCGTCGCAGCCGGCGCATGTGCGAGCAGCCGGCGCAGCAGGAGCGGGCCGCCGGCTTTCGGGCCGGTGCCGGACAGGCCGTGGCCGCCGAACGGCTGCACGCCGACCACGGCGCCCACGATGTTGCGGTTGACGTAGATGTTGCCGGCAGGCGCACGTGCGGTGACATAGGCGATGGTTTCGTCGAGCCGCGTATGCACGCCGAACGTCAGCGCGTAGCCGGTGGCGGCGATGTCCTCCAGCAAGGCGTCCAGGTCGTCGCGGGCATAGCGCAGCACGTGCAGCACCGGGCCGAAGACCTCGCGCTCGATGTCGGCGACCTCGTCGATCTCGATCAGCGTCGGCGCCACGAAGCTGCCCTGCGCGCACGCCGCGTCCAGGGGCAGCTCATGCACCGCATGGCCGGCCGCGCGCATTCGCGCGACGTGGGCCACCAGCAGCGCTTGCGCCGCCTCGCTGATCACCGGACCGACATCGATCTGCAGCCGGTCCGGGTTGCCGATGCACAGCTCCGCCATCGCACCGCGCAGCATGCGCAGGGTGCGGTCGGCCACATCCTCCTGCAGGCACAGCAGCCGCAGGGCGGAGCAGCGCTGGCCGGCCGAGTTGAACGCCGACACCAGCACGTCGGCCACCACCTGCTCGGTCAGCGCCGAGCTGTCCACGATCATCGCATTCTGGCCACCGGTCTCGGCGACAAGCGGCACCAGCTGGCCGTTCGGGCTAAGCCTCCCTGCGATGCTGCGCTGGATGGCGACCGCCACGTCGGTGGAGCCGGTGAACATCACGCCACGCACGTCGGGGTGCGCCACGAGCGCGGCACCGAGCTTACCGGCGCCCGGCACCAGCTGCAGCGCCGCTGCGGGAACACCCGCCTCGTGCAGCAGCCGCACCGCCTGGGCTGCGATGAGCGGGGTCTCCTCCGCGGGCTTCGCGAGCACCGCGTTGCCGGCGGCGAGGGCGGCTGCGACCTGGCCGATGAAGATCGCGAGCGGGAAGTTCCACGGGCTGATGCACACCACCACGCCGAGCGGCCGATGCGTCTCGTTGTCGAAGCTGTCCCTTACCCCGGCTGCGTAATAGCGCAGGAAATCGACCGCCTCACGAATCTCGCCGACCGCGTCCGCCAGGATCTTGCCGGCCTCGCGCACGACGAGCCCGGCGAGCGGCTGCATAGCGCCTTCCAGGAGGGCCGCCGCCTGGCACAGGATCGCGGCACGCTCCTCGGGCGGCGTCGTGCGCCAGAGCTCGGCACCCGCCTCGGCGCGCCCGACCAGGGCCGGGATTGCCGCAACCGGGGTTGCGTGCAGCAGCCCGATCCGGTCCTGCCGCCGGGCCGGGTTGGTGATCGCCACGGTCTCGCAGTCCTGCGCCCCGAGGCCCGGGCCGATGGCGACCCAGCTGCACCCGGAAGAGGCGAGCAGCGACGCCGACAGCGACGCCAGCCGCTGCTCGCTGTTGAGGTCGAGGCCCTCCGAATTCAGGCGCTCCGGCCCGAACAGCGCCCGCGGCAGCGCGATGCGCGGCTCCGGGCTGCCGACCGGATCGCCTGCCGCCACCACTATCGCCGGGTCCGCGACCAGCTCCTCGATCGGCACCGAGGCGTCGCCGAGGCGGTTCACGAACGAGGTGTTGGCGCCGTTCTCCAGCAGGCGCCGCACCAGGTAGGCGAGCAGCGTCTCGTGCGTGCCGACCGGCGCATAGATCCGGCACGGCCGGTTGAGCTTGTTGTGCCCGACCACCTCCTCGTACAGCGGCTCGCCCATCCCGTGCAGGCACTGGAACTCGTACTGGCCGACATAGAAGTTCGGGCCCGCCATCGCGTGGATGCTGGCCAGCGTCCGGGCATTGTGGGTGGCGAACTGCGGAAACACCGCGTCGGCCGCCGCCAGCAGCCGTCGGGCGCAGGCGATGTAGCTGATATCGGTGTGCACCTTGCGGGTGAACACCGGGAACCCTTCCAGCCCGTCCTGCTGCGCGCGCTTGATCTCGCTGTCCCAGTAGGCGCCCTTGACCAGGCGAAGCATGAGGCGACGGCGGGTGCTGCGGGCGAGGGCAATGATCCAGTCGATCACGAAAGGCGCCCGCTTCTGGTAGGCCTGCACCACGAAGCCGATGCCGTTCCAGCCGGCCAGCTCCGGATCGAGGCACAGCGCCTCGAGCAGATCCAGCGACAGCTCCAGGCGGTCGGCCTCCTCGGCGTCGATGTTCAAGCCGATGTCGTAGCTGCGCGCGAGCAGCGCCAGCGCGCGCAGACGGGGCAGCAGCTCGTCCATGACGCGGTCGCGCTGCGAGCGGCTGTAGCGCGGATGCAGTGCCGACAGCTTGATCGAGATGCCGGCGCCCTCATAGATGCCGCGCCGGGCCGAGGCGCGGCCGATGGCGTGGATCGCGCGCTCGTAGTCGTCATGGTAGCGCTGCGCATCCTCGGCGGTCATCGCCGCCTCGCCGAGCATGTCGTATGAGTGCCGGAAGCCCTGCTTCTCGAGCCGGCGGCTGTTGGCAAGCGCTTCGGCGATGGTCTGGCCGGTGACGAACTGCTCGCCCATCATGCGCATCGCCATATCCACGCCGCGCCGGATCACCGGTTCGCCGCCTCGCCCGATCAGCCGCGCCAGCGCCGAGGACAACCCGACCTCGCTGCTGGTCGCGGTCAGCCGTCCGGTCACCACGAGACCCCAGGTGGCGGCATTGACGAACAGCGACGGCGAGCGCCCGAGATGCGCCTCCCAGTTGCCGGTGCTGATCTTGTCGCGGATCAGCGCGTCGCGGGTGGCACGGTCCGGGATGCGCAGCAGCGCCTCGGCCAGGCACATCAGCGCGATACCCTCCTGGCTGGAGAGGTCGTACTCCTTGATCAGCCCCTCGACGCCGCCGCGTGCGGACTTCTCCCGCAGCGCCGTGACCAGCGCGTTCGCCATCGCATCGGCCGCCTCGGCGTGCGCCGCCGGCAAGGTGGCGCCGGCGAGCAGCATCGGCACGGCCTCCTCCTCGGGGATACGGCAGGCGGCGGTGATGCGGGCCCGCAGCACGCTCTGCGGCTGCACGCTCTGCGCGAACTCCAGGAACGGCTGCACCGGGAGGCCGGCCGGGGCGGCCTCCGGCAGCTCCGGCGGCTCGTCCTCGGCCATGGTCCCGCCGCCGCCCTCGGCCTGCTCGATCGCCGACAGGATCGCCTGCTTGACGAACCAGTGCGGCGTGCGGCCCTGCGCCTCGGCGACATCGCGCAGACGGCCACGCAGCAGGTCGTCGATCTTCACCCCGATGGTGGTGCTGGGCATGGCCGAGTTCCCCGGGCAACGATGGCTAGGTTGCACCCATCTTCCCATGCCTGCGGCAAGGGGTGCAACCGCGTTCAAGGCTGATCTGGCAGCGGTGCAACCGGCCGTGGCCTGGATCTCGGGCAAGAGCTCTGGCAAGCCGGATGCCATCGATGGAACGGGGACAGGATGACCGACCAGGGGCTGCTGCGGCCGCGCCACGTGGCGATGATCTCGCTCGGCGGCATCATCGGCGCCGGGCTGTTCGTCGGCAGCGGCACCGCGATCAGCATCGCCGGGCCCGGCGTCCTGCTCGCCTACCTGCTTGCCGGCGCGATCTCGTTCCTGATGATGCGCATGCTGGGCGAGATGGCGCTGGGCCGGCCCGGCGCAGGCTCGTTCAACGCCTACGTCCGGCTATCGCTCGGCCCGGCATGCAGCTTCGTGACCGGCTGGCTGTACTGGTATTTCTGGGTAATCGTGGTTGGCGCTGAAACCGTGGCCGGTGCGGCGCTGATCCATGACTGGTTGCAGGCGGTGCCGGTCTGGCTGATCGGCCTGGTGCTGATCGCCCTGATGACGTCGAGCAACCTGATGTCGGTGCGCGCCTATGGCGAGTTCGAGTTCTGGTTCTCCCTGCTCAAGGTCGGCGCCATCGTGCTGTTCATCGTGGGGGGCGCGCTCTGGCTCGGCATCGCCGGACACGACCCGCTCTCGACCCTGTTCGGAGGTCGCGGCGCCGTACGCGGGCCGTTGCCGAACGGTGGTCTCGCCGTGCTGGCGGCGGTGCCGAGCGTGATGTTCTCGCTGACCGGGGCGGAGATCGCGAGCATCGCGGCCACGGATTCGACTGATCCGGCCGCCAACGTCGCACGCGCCGCGCGCACCGTGGCGCTGCGCATCCTGCTATTCTATCTCGCCTCGATCCTGGTGATCCTGTGCATCGTGCCCTGGCGCGCGATCCGGTCCGGCCACTCGCCCTATGTCGCGGCGATGCACGTCATGGGCATCCCGGGTGGTGCTCCCGTCATGGCGGCCGTGGTGCTGGTTGCGGTGCTGTCCTGCCTCAATTCCGGCCTCTACGTGACTTCGCGCATCCTCAACGAGCTGGCGCTGCAAGGCGATGCGCCGCCGGCGATGGTGGCGCGCAGCCGGCGCGGCGTGCCGACCAGGGCGATCCTCGCCGGCAGCGCCATCGGGTATCTTGCGGCCATTGCCTCGGTGGTGTCGCCGGACCTGGTGTTCGCCTTCCTGCTGAACGCCTCCGGCGCGGTGATCCTGGCGATCTACGCGGTGATTGCCTTCGCTCAGGTGCGCGCTCGATCCGAACGGGAGCTGGCCGGTGAAACCCCCGCATTCCGCATGTGGGCGCATCCCTGGCTGAGCTACGCGGTGATTGCGGCCATCGCCGGCGTGCTGCTCGGCATGATGCTGCAACCCGCGCAGCGGTCGCAGGTGCTGGCAAGCCTGTTCAGCGTGCTTGTCGTCGTGACCGTCGCCCTGGTGCGCCGGCGACGGCAGCCCGGCCATTCATGACAACTTCCGTCCTGCCCTACCGGGCGAAGTAGGCCGGGTCGTCCATGTCGGCGAGGAGCCCGGGGCCGGTCGGCTGCCAGCCCAGCAACGCACGGGTGCGCGCACTCGATGTCGGTGCATCCAGGCCTGCGAACATCGCGAACCAGCCGAAATGCCCCGCTGCCGCTTCCGGTGTCATGGAGACGACCGGTATGTCCAGGCGACGGCCGATCACCTCCGCGATCTCCTTCACGGTGATCCCCTCTTCGGCCACGGCGTGGAACGGGCCGCCGGCGATGCCATGTTCCAGAGCCAGCCGGTAGAGCCGGGCGGCGTCGTTGCGATGCACCGCCGGCCAGCGGTTGGAACCGTCGCCGACATAGGCCGATAGGCCCTTCTCGCGCGCGATCCCGACCAGGATCGGAACGAAGCCCTTGTCGCCGTGGCCGTGCACGGTGGGCGACAGCCGCACGGTTGCCGCCCGGACGCCGCGTTCGGCCAAAGCCAGCGCCGTCGCCTCCGACTTGCGGGGGAAGTGGCTTTGACCGGCGATCGTGTCTGCCTCGGTCGCAACCCGGCCGGGTGCCAGCAGCGCCACCCCGGAGGTGACCAGAAGCGGACGGTCGGAGCCTGCGAGCTCCGCTCCGATCGCCTCGATGGCACGCCGATCCTCTTCGCAATTCTCGGCGAACTTCGAGAAATCGTGGTTCATGGCGAGGTGCATGACGGCGTCCGCTCCGGCGGCACCGCGCCTGAGGCCGTCCAGATCCGCGAGCGAGCCGCGATGGATGGCGGCGCCGGCCGCCGCCAGGGCCGAGGCACCTCCGTCGGACCGTGCAAGCCCGGTGACCTGATAGCCAGCCTCGATCAGGTCCCGGACGACGGCGCTGCCGACCCAGCCGGTGGCACCGGTGACAAAAACACGCATGGAAAATTTCTCCAGATCTACTGGAAGGCACCGTCTGCGCGGCCGGCACCGTGGTAAAGTAGTGACCGTATCATGGTATGATGGTCACCAGGATGAGCGAAGTCGCGACCCAGGAGCATCGGCTCGGAACCTATCTGAAGGATCGCCGGGCCCGGCTCGACCCGGCGGCGCTGGGCTTGCCGAAGGAGCGCCGCCGCACGCCTGGCCTGCGACGCGAGGAGGTGGCGGCGCGCGCCAATATCAGCCCGACCTGGTACACCTGGCTCGAGCAGGGCCGCGGCGGGGCGCCCTCGGCCGATGTGCTCGACCGGATCTCACGCGCCCTGCTGCTGACGGAGGTCGAACGCGAGCATGTCTACCTGCTCGGGCTCGGGCGGCCGCCCGAGGTGCGCTACCGCCGGGAGGAAGGCGTCACCCCGCGGCTGCAACGGGTGCTCGATGCGCTGGGGCCCTGCCCCGCCCTCATCAAGACCGCGACCTGGGACATCGTTGCCTGGAACCGGGCGGCGACCGTGATGCTGACGGATTACGGCGCGCTGCCGCCGGAGCAGCGCAACGTTCTGAGGTTCATCTTCCTCGATCCACGGGTGCGTGCCGCGCAGTACGACTGGGAAAGCGTCGCGCGCTTCATCGTGGGCGTGTTCCGGGTCGACGCCGCGCGCGCCGGGGCGGCGGCGGATGTGGAACCACTCGTCGAGGAGCTCTCCCGGCTCAGCCCCGACTTCAAGCGCATGTGGCGCGACAACGACGTCCGCAGCCACGGCGAGGGCGTGAAGCATATCCGGCATCCCATCCTCGGCCCGATCTCCTTCGACTATTCGGCATTCGCCGTGGATGGCCGGCCGGACCTGGGCATGGTGGTCTACAATCCGTCAACGCCCGGCGTGCTCGACCGGATAAGGGCGCTGATCGAGCCGGTGCCCGACCCCGCCTGATCATCGCCGCGCATGTTTGCCAGCCGGCGATCCGCCATGCGGGGCGGGCGCTTGCCCTGGTCCCATGCCGCTTGCTACCCCCGCCGCCTGCGCCCATCTCTGCCACTCGGGCGCAAAGTCGGGCTCAGGCCGTATCAGGGGAACATCATGGGGTATCGGGTAGCCGTCGTCGGCGCCACCGGGGCGGTCGGACGCGAGATCATCAAGACGCTGTCCGAGCGCGAGTTCCCCGTCGACGAGATCGTGGCCCTCGCCTCGCCGCGCTCGACCGGGCAGGAGATCTCGTTCGGCGACAAGATCGTGCTCAAGGTGCGCAACCTCGAGACCTTCGACTTCCATGGCTGGGACATCGCGCTGTTCTCGCCGGGGGCGGCGGTCTCGGCGGTCTATGCGCCGCGGGCGGCGGCGGCCGGCTGCGTGGTGATCGACAACACCAGCCAGTTCCGCATGGACCATGACGTGCCGCTGGTGGTGCCCGAGGTGAATCCGGACGCGCTGAAGAAGAACCTGCGCCGCCGCATCATCGCCAACCCGAACTGCTCGACGATCCAGCTCGTGGTGGCGCTCAAGCCGCTGCACGACCTGTTCACCGCCAAGCGAGTGGTGGTCTCGACGTATCAGGCCGTCTCCGGCGCCGGCAAGGAGGGGATGGACGAGCTGTTCACCCAGTCCAAGGGCACCTTCGTCAACGACGCCATCACCTCCGAGCAGTTCACCAAGCAGATCGCCTTCAACTGCATCCCGCACATCGACCGCTTCATGGAGGACGGTGCGACCAAGGAGGAGTGGAAGATGGCGGTCGAGACACGCAAGATCCTCGATCCCGACATTGCGGTGTTCGCCACCTGCGTGCGGGTGCCGGTGTTCATCGGCCATTCCGAGAGCGTGGTGGTGGAGTTCGAGGAGCCGGTCGACCTCGAGGAGGCGCGCCGCGTCTTGCGCGACAGCCCTGGGGTGATCCTGCACGACCATCGCGACGATGGCGGCTACGTGACCCCGGTGGAGTGCGTCGGCGAGGATGCGGTCTATGTCAGCCGGTTGCGGATCGACCCGTCGGTGAAGAACGGGCTCGCCTTCTGGTGCGTGGCCGACAACCTGCGCAAGGGGGCGGCGCTGAACGCGGTGCAGATCGCGGAAACAATGATCGCCTTCGACCTGTTCGACCGGAAAGCTGCGTGAGACACGATTTGCTGCACGGCAAAAATTGCGCAGGCGGTTTCATTGACCGGTGTTCGGCCCGGGCGTAGGACGATTTGCCGGTCCGGCCTCCGGAACCGGACCAAGGGAAAGTAGCCGACTTAGTCATGAAGGATATCCGCGACGCCCAGTACGTGGCGCACAGGAGCGACGGCACCATCGTCCGCCGTCCGATGTCCCCTCACCTGCAGGTCTATCGCCCGCAGCTCACCTCCGTCCTCTCGATCCTGAACCGCGCCACTTCGGTGGCGATTTCTGCTGGGACCCTGCTGCTGGTCTGGTGGCTGGTCGCAGCGGCCAGCGGGCCGAAATCCTTTGCAACCGTCCAACGCGTGATCGCCAACCCGATCGGGCTGCTGGTGCTGTTCGGCTGGACCGTGTCGCTGGTCTATCATTTCTATGCCGGCATCCGGCACCTGGTTTGGGATAGCGGGCACGGCTTCAGCCTGCCGGCGACGCATCGCAGCGGGTGGATCACGGTGGCGGCGACCGTGGTGACGACCCTGCTGGTCTGGGCGATCGGGCTCAGCCTGTGGCTGGGAGCCTGACGCCATGAGCGAGAACTCGACCGAGGCCGTCGCGGATCGTGTCCGGGTGATGCGCTCGCAACTCGGCCGCGCGCGCGGTCTGGGAGCGTCGAAGTCCGGGGTCGAGCATTGGTGGGTCGAGCGCGTGACCGCCATCGCCCTGGTGCCGCTGACCATCTGGTTCGTGGTCTCGGTGCTGACCCTGCTGCACGCCGATCAGCCGGCGGTGGCGCATTGGGCGGGGCGTCCGGTCAATACGGTGCTGCTGCTCGCAACCGTGATCATGACCTTTCATCACATGCAGTTGGGGCTGCAGGTGGTCATTGACGATTACGTCAAGAAGAGCCACCTCGCGGTGACCTTGCTGAACAAGGGCGCGGCCCTGTTGCTGGGGCTGTTCTCAATCGTCGCAATCTTCAAGATGGCGTTCTGAGACGCCGGGAACGACCTGCCGATGAACGCCATGCCTCCGCCTCCCAGGTCCTCGGGCGCGTCCCTGCCCGGCGCCTACAAGATCGTCGATCACGCCTATGACGTGGTGGTGGTGGGCGCCGGCGGATCCGGCCTGCGCGCCACGCTGGGCATGGTCGCGAGCGGCCTCAAGACCGCCTGCGTCACCAAGGTGTTCCCGACCCGCAGCCACACAGTGGCGGCCCAAGGCGGTATCGGCGCCTCGCTCGGCAACATGGCCGAGGACAACTGGCGCTGGCACATGTACGACACCGTCAAGGGCTCGGACTGGCTCGGCGACCAGGACGCCATCGAGTACATGTGCCGCGAGGCGGTGCCGGCGATCCACGAGCTCGAGCATTTCGGGGTGCCGTTCTCGCGCACCGAGGATGGGCGCATCTACCAGCGCCCGTTCGGCGGCCACATGTCGGACTACGGCAAGCAGCCCGTGCCGCGCGCCTGCGCCGCCGCCGACCGCACCGGCCACGCCATCCTGCACACGCTCTACCAGCAGAGCCTGAAGCACAACGCCGAGTTCTTCGTCGAATACTTCGCGCTGGACCTGATCATGGACGAGGACGGCGCCTGCCGGGGCATCATGGCCTGGTCGCTCGAGGACGGCCAGATGCACCGTTTCCGCGCCAACATGGTGGTGCTGGCGACCGGCGGCTACGGCCGCGCCTACCAGTCCTGCACCTCGGCGCATACCTGCACCGGCGACGGTGGCGGGATGGCGATGCGCGCCGGGCTGCCCACCCAGGACATGGAGTTCGTGCAGTTCCACCCGACCGGCATCTTCCCGGCCGGCTGCCTGCTGACCGAGGGCTGCCGCGGCGAAGGCGGCTACCTCACCAACTCCGAGGGCGAGCGGTTCATGGAGCGCTACGCGCCCACCGCCAAGGACCTTGCGTCGCGCGACGTG
Organism: uncultured Acetobacteraceae bacterium; assembly: GCA_964247695.1. Classification (GTDB taxonomy): domain Bacteria; phylum Pseudomonadota; class Alphaproteobacteria; order Acetobacterales; family Acetobacteraceae; genus Lichenicoccus. The sequence goes on along the minus strand of CAXTVI010000021.1, from coordinate 4,598 downwards.
GTGTCGCGCTCGATGACCATCGAGATCAACGAGGGACGTGGCTGCGGTCCGAACGGCGACCACATCATGATGCATCTTGAGCATCTGGGCGCGGACCTGCTGCACGAGCGGCTGCCGGGCATCTCGGAGACCGCGCGGGTGTTCGCCGGCGTGGATGTCACCAAGGAGCCGGTGCCGGTGCTGCCGACGGTGCACTACAACATGGGCGGCATTCCCACGAACTACCACGGCGAGGTGCTGCGCCCGACGCCGGCCAATCCGGACGCCATCGTGCCCGGGCTGATGGCGGTCGGCGAGGCCGCCTGCGTCTCGGTGCACGGCGCCAACCGCCTCGGCACCAACTCGCTGCTCGATCTCGTGGTGTTCGGACGCGCCGCCGCCTTGCGGGCTGCAGACATCGTCAAGCCGGGGGCCGCGATCGCGCCGCTGCCTACGGGCGCCGGACAGGCGACGCTTGAACGGTTCGACCGCCTGCGCCACGCGAACGGGGGCACCCGCGTCGCCACGCTGCGAGAGGAGCTGCAGCGCACCATGCAGGCGCATGCCGCGGTTTTCCGTTCCGGCGACAGCCTGACCCAGGGCGTTGGCAAGATACGCAACCTGTGGACCGGCCTGTCGGATGTGTCGGTGTCGGACCGCTCGCTGATCTGGAACAGCGACCTGATGGAGGCGCTGGAATTCGAGAACCTGATCGCCAACGGCACGGTGACGATGGGCAGTGCCGAGAACCGCGAGGAAAGCCGCGGCGCCCATGCGCATGACGATTTCCCCGAGCGCGACGATGCCGGCTGGATGAAGCACACCGTCTCGCGCCTGGATGCGAAGGGCGACGTCGCGATCACCTATCGCCCGGTGCGGATGCAGACCCTGACCAACGAGGTCTCGGTGTTTCCGCCCAAGAAGCGCGTGTATTAGGCCGGAGCCTGGCTGATGGTTGAACTCACTCTCCCGAAGAACAGCAAGATCGGCCGCGGCCGCACGTTCAAGGCGCCGACTGGCGCGAAACGGGTCAAGGAATTCAAGGTCTATCGCTGGAACCCGGATGACGGCGAGAATCCGGTGCTCGATAGCTACGAGCTCGATCTCGACGCGATGGGCCCGATGGTGCTGGACGCGCTGATCCACATCAAGAACGACGTCGACCAGACGCTGACCTTCCGGCGGTCGTGCCGCGAGGGAATCTGCGGCTCGTGCGCGATGAACATCGACGGCACCAATACGCTGGCCTGCCTCAAGCCGATCGAGGAGGTCAAGAAGTCGGTCAGCATCTACCCGCTGCCGCACATGCCCGTGGTCAAGGACCTGGTGCCCGACCTGACCCAGGCCTACGCGCAGCTGCGCTCGGTCGAACCCTGGCTGAAGACCGACAGCGCGCCGCCGCCGGACGGCGAGCGCCGGCAGAGCATCGAGGAGCGCGCGGTGCTGGACGGCATGTGGGAGTGCATCCTGTGCTTCTGCTGCACCACTGCCTGCCCGTCGTACTGGTGGAACGGCGATCGCTACCTGGGCCCGGCGACGCTGCTCGCCGCATATCGCTGGATCGCCGACAGCCGCGACGAGTTCACCGGCGAGCGCCTCGACGCGCTGGAGGACCCGCTCAAGCTGTATGGCTGCCGCACCATCATGAACTGCACCCAGACTTGCCCGAAGGGGTTGAACCCCGCCGAGGCGATCGGGAAGATCAAGCAGCTACAACTGCAGCGGAAGGGCTGATCACCAGCCCTCTGCATGCTATCGTTACGCCATGTTCGATGAAGTCCTGAATGGGCGTGCCAGCCGGAAAGCGGCCTGGCGCGACAGCCTGCTGGTCGATCACGGCATTTTCCGCACCGTCTGGTCGAACTTCGCGCCCGTGCTGGCGGGGCGCGTCTATCGCTGCAATCACCCGACCCCCGCGCGGCTCTCGGACCTCGCCTCGCGGCACCACATACGCACCCTGATCAACTTGCGCGGTCACCGGCGGTGCGGCTCGGATGCCCTGTCGCGCGAGGCAGCCCGGGATCTCGGGCTGGCCCATGTCGACATGGCGTTCGAGAGCCGCGGCGCGCCGCATCGCGAACGCATCCTGCGTTTCGAGCAGATCTATCGCAGCGTCATGTTCCCGATCCTGATGCACTGCAAGTCCGGCGCAGATCGCGCGGGCCTTGCCTCCGGGCTGGTGATCATGTTCGAGGGGGGCAGCGCCGCCGAAGCGCTGCGACAGTTGTCCTGGCGGTTTGGCCACTTCAACCGCTCACGTACCGGCATCCTGGATGCATTCTTCCTGCGCTACCAGCGCGAAGCGGAAGGCAGGCTGTCATTCATGGATTGGGTGCGCGACGAGTATGATGAGGCGGCGCTCAAGCGCGATTTCGTCTCCGGCAGGCTGGCCAGTTTCGTCAACGATACGGTGCTGCGCCGGGAGTAGGGCTATTCCGCACGTTCGGCGGGAGGCCCCATCGACTTGATCAGGTCCAGCACACGCTTGCGCACCGGCAGTTCGCTGATCCGGTAATAGGCACGCACCAGATCGACCGTCTCCTTGCGGGTGAACAGGTCGTCGCCGCCGCCGAACCCTTCCTGGCTCTCGGCGAAGCCCGTTGCCTGCTGCAGGCCGGAACGGGCGCCGCTGGCCGCATAGGGTGCCGGCAGATCGTCGAAGAAGAAGCTCACCGGAACGTCGAGAACACGCGAGAGGTCGAACAGCCGCGAAGCGCCCACGCGGTTGGCGCCGCGCTCGTACTTCTGCACCTGCTGAAAGGTCAGGCCGAGGCTGTCGCCCAGCCGCTCCTGCGACATGCCGAGCAGCGTGCGTCGAAGCCGGATGCGGCTGCCGACATGCACGTCGATGGGGCTGGGACGCGAGTCGCGCTCGCCGGTCGCAGGCTCGCCGGCAGGCAGCGACGGGTCTCGGGCAGCAGCGATGCGCGACATGGATCCCTCGACTTAACGGTGTCTCTTTAGGTAAACCCGCAACCCTAAGCTGTCAAGCTTAACGGGTTCGCGTTAAACTTGAGAATTGTCCCGGAGGTTTCGCCTGCTCCGACGCGAGGGGCGATGCGGGCGATGGAACCGGCTCAACCCAAGGCTGCAGGCGAGCACCGCAAGGACCAGCGGCATCCACAAGCCGGACCACGCGAATACCGTCGGCGGCAGCGGCGCCGGCAGCGCCACGGCGAGCGTACCGGCCTGGCCCCAACCCAGTCTTCCGATCTGCCGACCATAGGCGTCGAAGGCACCCGAGATGCCGGTATTGGCGGCTCGCGCCAGCGGCAGCCCCTCCTCGACCGCGCGCATCCGTGCGGATTGCAGGTGCTGGCGCGGCCCGGCGCTGTCGCCGTACCAGGCGTCATTGGTGATGTTGAGCAGCCAGCGCGGCCGGTCATCGGCAGCCACCACCGCGCCGGGGAAGATCACCTCGTAGCAGATCAGGGTGCCGAACGCGGCCAGCCCCGGCAGATGCAGCGTGCGCAGACCGCGGCCCGCCACGAAGCCGCCGCCGGGAACGACCTGGAACGGCAGCCCGGCCGGCTGGTATTCGCCGAACGGCACCAGGTGCGCCTTGTCGTAGAGTGCGGCAACGGCGCCATCCGGACGCAGGGCCAGCATGCTGTTGCGCGGCCGGCCGTCGGCTCCGAAGCGGACGCTGCCGATCAGCCCCGCCGCGGCCGTCGGCGCCTGCGCCATGATGATCGCGCGCGCCTGCGCGTCCTCGTCGAGCAGGCCGGGAAAGGCGCTCTCCGGCCAGGCGAATACCAGCGGCCGCCCCAGCGCCTGGGCCTGCGCGCCTGCCCTGGCCGCGCCTCCGGCGGTCAGGCTCAGATAGGTCCGGAAGGTCTGCATCGCGGTCTGCCGGTCCAGCTTCTCGCTCTCGGGGATGTTGCCCTGGACCAGCAGCACCACCGGACCGGGCGCCCCCGCCGGCGCGACATGGCCAAGGCGCAGCAGGCCGGAGCCTGCCCACAGCGCCAGCAGCAGCAGGCTGGCCGCCGCGCCGCGCCGCCCGAGGAGCGGCAGGCAGGCCGCAAGCACGGTCAGCAGGGTCAGCCCGGGCACCCCGGTCCAGGCCGCAGGCTGGATCATGACGTCGCCGGCGTGCGAGGGCCACTCCCAGGTGCTGCCGAGCGGGTTCCAGGGAAAGCCGGTGAACAGGAACTCGCGCGCCAGGTCCGACAGCGTCCAGAGCCCGGCGAAGGCGGCGATGCGGCGCCAGCCGGCCGGGGCCAGCGTGGCCAGGGCGCATGGCACCGCCATGCAGCAGGCCAGCGGGATGGCGCAGAGCGGGGTCGCGAGCGGCACCGCCCACCAGAACAGGTCGAGGCGGGTCAGGATGGCGTTGGTGATCCAGTACAGCCCGACGCAGTGATAGCCGAACCCGAACCCGAACCCCTGCAGCAGGGCGCCACGGACGCCGCACCGGCTTAGCCGGGCCAGCAGCCAGGGCAGGGTCAGCCACAGGATGCCGGTGAGGTCGAACGGCGGCAACGCCAGCGCCGAGAGGCCGCCCAGCAGGATGGCGGTTCCGGGGACGAAGCCTGAGGGCATGACGCCGGACGGTCTCATTGCAGCAGACAGTGGGGCAGCAGACAGTGGGGCAGCAGACAGTGGGGCAGCAGACA
>CAXTVI010000020.1:0-86609 GCA_964247695.1 uncultured Acetobacteraceae bacterium | reverse complement strand
TCGCGTTCCGGCGCACCTTCTTCGCCTCGTTCTGCTCCTACGTGCTGTCGCACAACCTCGGCTTCTCGGCGCTGTCGGGAGCCGCGGTGCGCTTCCGGCTGTACGGCAACTGGGGGCTCGCACCGGCGGAGATCGCGCAGATCATCGCCTTCTGCTCGGTCACATTCGTGCTCGGCGCCTGCGCGCTGATCGGCGGCGTCATGCTGATCGAGCCGGCGTCGCTGCCGATCCTCGGCACGCATGTGTCGCATGTGCTGCTGCGCGCCGGCGGCCTCGCCGGCTGGGGCGTGGTGCTCGCCTACATCCTGCTATCGCGCCACCCGCGGGTGCTCGAGTACCGGAGCCTGCGGGTCGAGCTGCCCGGGCTGCGCATGGCGATCGGCCAGGTCACGGTCGCGACCCTGGACGTGGCCGCGACCGCCGCCATCGCCTACACCCTGCTGCCGCCCGCCGAGGGGCTGGGCTACGCCACGTTCCTCGCGATCTACATCGCGTCCTATACCGCAGGCCTTGTGGCCAGCGTGCCGGGCGGCCTCGGGGTGTTCGACGGGGCGATGCTGCTCGGCCTGTCGCACTGGCTGCCGGCGCCGCGCATCCTCGGCATGGTCTTCGTGTTCCGCATCTTCTACTACATCGTGCCGCTGTTCATCGCCGGCATCCTGTTCGCGGGCCACGAGATGCTGCTGCGCGGTCGGGCGATCGTGGATGCGCGCCGTCCGGCGGCGGCAAACGCCGCGATTGCCGTCCGCCCCGCCTCGTCGCTGCGGCAGAGCGAGGCGGATTTCTCGGTGATCGTGGCGGTGGGGGCGGTCTCGCTGTGCGGCGCCATGCTGCTCGCCCTCGGCGTGCTCGATCCGGCGTCCGACCTCGACGCCTTCATCCCGCCGGCGACCGGCCTGTTCGACGAGCCGACCGGCTTTGCCTGGGTCACCGCGATGGCGGGCGACTACGTGCCGTCGCTGATCGGGGCTGGGTTGATGGCGCTGGCGATCGGGCTGTCCAACCGCGTCACCCTGGCCTGGGGAACCACCATTGCATTGCTCTGCGCGGGCGCCGGCCTGACCTTTTTGCGCGGCACCATGCCGCTGGTGCCGGGCGCGCTGGTGCTGACGGCGCTGGTGCTCGCACCCTTCCGCAACTCGTACTACCGGCATGCCCGGGTGCTGAGCGAGCCGTTCGCACCCGGCACCGCGCTGCCGCTGCTGCTGCTCATCGGCTGCGTGCTGACCCTGGGCCGGCTCGAGCCGAACCTGCGCGCGATCGACGCCAACAGCTGGTGGGCGGTGGTGATCGGCGACGATGCCTCCAACCGCACCCGGCTGGCGCTGGGCTGCGCGGTGCTGCTGATGCTGCTGACCCTGTGGCGGCTGATCCTGCCGGGACGAATCGCGATCATCCCCTGGACCGACGAGCTGCGCGAGCGCTACCCCGACGGGCTGCCGGGGCCGCTGGCGCCCGATGGCGCGGTCAGCAGCGAGACCGCGCGCGCGTTGATCGCCTTCAGGCGCATCGACCGGCAGGCGCCGCTGCTGCTGGGGCTCGGCGATCCCGTGGGTGCCGCATCCGACCAGGTCTCGGCGATCTGGCGGCTGCGCGACCTCGCCTCGCAGGAAGGGCGCGACGTCGCGTTCTGGAATGTCGGACCGGACCTGCTGGAGGTGTACGCCAATCTCGGGCTGATCGCCTGGCCGTTGCGCCAGGATGGCGAGACCATGCGCTACCTGTGCAGCCGCGCCGAGAACGGTCCGGCGCTGCTGATGCGGCTGCGCGGCGCAAAGGAGCCCGCGCGTCGGACCGGCCAGTGAGGACAGGACGCTCCCGCCTCGACCGGCGTTTCAGCCTTTCTTCAGCTCCCCTGGCTTGTGCACCGCCTCCTTGCCGCTCTTGGCGCTCTTCACCAGGACCTGCGGTTCCTCCTTGGTCGCCTTCGCCGTGTGACCCTTCACCTTGGTCGTGCCGGTGACGGTCTTCTCGACCGTCCCGTGCGTCTCGCCCTGGGCGGTGTTCCACTTCACCTTGTCTCCAGGCTCGGGGTCGCCCTGCTTCGGTCTGCTCGCCATTTTGCTCTCCCGGTTGATCTCAGCCTGAACCGGAAGACCCTGCGACGGTTCAAGCCTCTCCCGCCAGCGTGACCTGTGTGGCTGCGAAACGCGGCGCCGACGCCACCAGGGAGGCGCTGTAGGGGTCGCGGGGGTGGTTCACAAGTTGCTCGGTCGGCGCCAGCTCGACGATCTTCCCTGCACGCAGCACCGCGATGCGGTCGGCGAGCCAGGCGATGGCGGCGATGTCGTGGCTGATCATCACGTAGGCGAGATGCTCGTCGCGGCTGAGGTCGCGCAGCAGGTTGAGCAGCATCGCCTGCGTCGAGACATCGAGCGCCGAGGTCGGCTCGTCCAGCACGATGATGTCCGGGCGCGCAGCCAGCGCCCGGGCCACCGCGACCCGCTGCGCCTGGCCGCCAGAGATCGCATTCGGCAGCCGCTGCGCCAGCGACGCGTTCAGTCCGACCCGCTCCAGCAGGACGGCGGTCTGCCGGCGCAGGCTGTCGCGGTCGTGCTGGCCGCCGAGCCGGAGGGCCTCGGCGATGATCGCGCCGATGCGCAGGCGCGGGTTCAGGCTCTCGCGAGGGTCCTGGAACACCACCTGCACCCGCCGCCGCTCGCGCCTGCGGTCGCCGCGCGACAGGTCGCCGAGCGCCCGGTTGTCGAGCAGGATGCGGCCCTCGTACTGCAGCATGTGCAGGATGGCACGTCCGAGTGTCGATTTCCCGGAGCCGCTCTCGCCGACGATGCCCAGGCACTCGCCGCGCGCCAGTTCCAGGCTGACGGCGTCGAGCGACGGCGCCACGGCGGTCTTGCGGCCGCCGAGCAGGCCGCCGCGTGCGCCGTAGCGGATGGTCACCGACTGCAGTTGCAGCAAGGCGCTCCCGGGCAGGGGCGGCGCTGCCGGCGACGTCGCAGCGACAGCGGTGGCCACCGGGATGTCCGACATCGGGAACAGGCAGGCGGCTTCGGTGCGGTCGTCACCCATCGGTGGCGGATAGGCCTGCGTGCAGACCTCCTGGCGACGCGGGCAGCGTGGCGCGAAGCGGCAGCCTGCAGGACGGTGCCCGGGATCGGGCATGGTGCCGGCGATCCCCTGCAGCGTCGCCTGTCCCAGGCGCGGCACCGCGGCGAGCAGGGCATGGCTGTACGGATGCCGCGGATGCGCGAAGAAGGCTGGCGCCTCGCCCCACTCGACGCTGCGCCCGGCATACAGCACGCACAGCCGCTGCGCGTGCCGCTCCACCAGCGACAGGTCGTGGGTGATGAACAGCAGGCCCATGCGGTGGTCGCGCTGCAGCCGGGCGAGCAGGTCGAGGATCTGGCGCGCGACCAGCGGATCAAGCCCGGTGGTCGGCTCGTCGGCGATCAGCAGCTTCGGGTTGCAGGCGAGGGCCGCCGCGATCATCACCCGCTGGCGCTGGCCGCCGGAGAACTGGTGCGGGAACTCGTCGAGGCGTCGCGCCGGATCGGGAATGCCGACCTCGCCGAGCAGCTCGATGGCGTGCCGCCGGGCAGCATTCGCGGAGGCGCCGCTATGCAGCCGGTGGCCCTCGGAGACCTGCCGCCCGATGGTCATCGACGGGTTCAGCGCCGAGAGCGGGTTCTGGAACACCATGCCGACGCTGCCGCGGCGTGCGCGCATCTGCTGTTCGTTGAGTTTTACCAGATCCTCGCCGGCGAACAGCGCCTGCCCGGTGATGCGGGCACCCGGCGGCAGCAGCCGCATCACCGCGAGTGCCGCAATGGTCTTGCCGGAGCCGCTCTCGCCGACCAGCGCGGTCATCTCGCCTTCGCGCACCTCGAGGTCGAGATCCTCCAGCACCGGTGCCACGTTCGAAGCAAGCCGGGGCCCGTCGCGCCCGGCCAGCTCGACGCCGAGCCGCCGCAGCGACAGCACCACCCCCGAACCGCTCATCTCGTGCCTCCACGCGCCAGCAGACCCTGGCCGATCAACGAGGTGGCCAGCATCGCGGCAAAGATCATCAGTCCGGGTGGCACGATCAGCCACCAGGCATCGAGCGCCACCAGGTCGAGGCCCTCCTGCAGCAGGCCGCCCCAGCTTGTGTGCGGCGGCTGCACGCCCAGGCCGAGGAACGACAGCGCCGAGAGCGCGAAGATCATGTCGCCGACCAGGAAGGTGAAATTCACCACCAGCACCGGCGCCATCACCCGCAGCAGGTGGGTGCCGGCGATATGCGCGAGGCCGCCGCCGAGCTGACGCGAGGCATGCACGAAATCGCGGTCACGCTGCGCCAGTGTCTCGTTGCGCACCAGGCGCGCCAGCGACGGCCAGGAGATCAGGCCGAGCAGCAGGATCAGGCTGCCGGTGTTGAGCGGCACGATGGCGCCGAAGAAGATCAGCACCACCAGCCCGGGCAGCGCCAGCACCGCGTCGAGCAGCCGCATCAGCGCCTGGTCGAGCAGGCGCGGGCCGAGCCCGGAGACGAGGCCATAAAGCGTGCCGACGACAAAGGCGACCAGCGTGGCGGGCAGCGCCACGTAGAGCGTCGAGCGGCCGGCCACCAGCAACCGGGCAAAGGCGTTGCGGCCGAGGTCGTCGGTGCCGAACGGATACGTGCCGCTGGGGCCGGCGAGCACGCTCGCGGTATGCAGCGCGAACGGATCGCGGCCGTATAGCGCCGGGCCGATGCCCGACGCGAGCAGGATCACTGCGGCGAGTGCCAGTCCCGTGGCAAGCGTCGCATTGCCGCCGGGCAGCCGCAGCAGCCGTGCCAGGTACGAGGAGGCGCCGAGGGGCACGGGAGCGGAGTGGGCCGGCGCCGGTTGCTGCGTGGCGTCAAGCATAACCTGTCCTCGGATCGAGCAGCGTGTTGACGATGTCGGCCAGCAGGTTGCCCAGCACGGTCAGGATGCCGATCACCAGCACGATGCCGATCAGCACCGGGTAGTCCTGCGCCAGCGCCGACCGCCAGAGCAGCCAGCCCAGGCCGGGATAGGCGAACACCGTCTCGACCACGACGCCGCCCGCGAAGATCGAGGGCAGCGACAGGCCGAGCACGGTGACCAGCGGGCGCAGCGCGTTGCGGATCACGTGATGCATCAGGATGCGCGCCGGCGACGCGCCGCGCGCCGCGGCGGAGCGCACGTAGTCGCGGCCGAGCTCCTCATGCACCGACTGCGCGAAGTAGCGCGACAGCACCGGGATCGTCAGCAGCACGATGGTGACGGCGGGCAGCGCCATGTGCAGGGCGTTGGACGCGATGGTCTGGTGCGCGAGGCGCAGGTTCTCCAGGCCGCCGGCCGGGAACCAGCCCAGCCGCATCGAGAAGAACAGGATCAGCAGGGTGCCGCTGAAGAACGACGGCAGCGCATACAAGGCGAGCTCCAGCCCGCCGATCACGCGGCCCGGCATGCGGTCGTAATACACGCCGTGCGCGAGCCCGAGTGCAAAGGCGATCAGCAGGCTGGCGACCAGCGAGACGATCTGCAGCGCCAGCGTGTTGAGCTCGTAGCTGACGATCAGGCTGCCGACCGGGCGCTCCACCGCGTAGGAGGTGCCGAGCTGGCCGTGCGCGAGGTCGAGCCACCAGCGGAAATATTGCTGCCAGAACGGCAGGTCGAGGCCGAGCGCGTGGTTGAGCTCGCGGATCGAGGCCGGCGACGCCTTCGGGCCGAGGATCTGGTACACCGGGCTGCCAGGGGCCACGTGCACCAGCACGAAGGTCAGCGTGATCAGGATGGCCAGCGACAGCGCGGCGCTGCCCAGCTTGCGGCCTATGCCCCAGAAAATGCGTGTCACATGGATGCGCATCAGCGGACCTTCACCGGGCTGCCGCGTGCGCGGCACAGGCCATGTCGCCTGACAGGGACAGCAGCTCCGGCGACCAGGAGCCGAGCGGGCTCTCCATCTCGTGCAGCCCGTGCAAGCCGGGACGCGCCAGCAGCGAGATCGCGCCGTCCGGCAGGAAGATCACCGGCTGCTGCGCGGCCGTGTCGTCCTGCGCCGCGTCCAGCGCCTCCTGTCCGGCGTCGCTCTGCACGGCGCGGTTGAGCGCGTCCAGCCGCGCATCCTCGTAGTGGCCGTAGTTCGCGGAGCCGTCGGAGGAGAAATATTGCTGGCCATCCGGGTAGCCCTCGATGGTCTCGCCGATCATGTTGCTGTCCCAGTCATGGCCGTTGCCTTCCAGCGTCGCGAACAGGTCGTTGAATTCGAGCCCCCGCAGGTCGATCGCGATGCCGACCGCGGCGAGGTCGCGCTGCGCCACCTGCAACTCGATCAGCCGGTCGACCACGCCGGCGGAGACGCCGATCGAGAAACGCAGCGCATGGCCGTTCTTCGTGCGTATGCCGTCTGCGCCGCGATGCCAGCCGGCTTCGTCGAGCAACACGCGGGCCCGCGCCGGGTCGTGCCGCAGCGACGGATAGCCATCGCGCGCGGCCTTGGACAGGAAGCCGGTCATCGCCGGGGGCACCGGGCCGTGGATCTCGTGGGCCTGCCCATGCCAGGCCAGCGCGATCATCTCCTGCTGGTCGAGGGCCAGGGCGATGGCTTGGCGCACCCGCACGTCGCGCAGGAACGGCGCGGTTCCGCTGCGCATGTTCAGGTACAGCACCATGTAGCCGAACGGCCCGTCGAGCTTCGTGGTGACGAGGCCGGGCAGCGCACGGGCGAGGTCCCACAGCCGGAACGGAATGTCGGCGGCATCGATCTCGCCGGCCCGCAAGGCCTGCAGCGGCGAGCCGCCTTCGAGGAAATCCACCACCAGCCGGCGGATCGCGGGCCTGGTGCCGCCGTAGAGCGGGTTCGGCACCAGCGTGAGGTGTCGGCCGACCACGAAATCCTCCAGCACGAACGGGCCGTCCGAAACCCGGAACAGGCTCGGGTCGGTCTGTCGCATGCGCATCTGCTCCAGCGTCAGGCCGCGATAGGCATGCTCGGGCAGCACGAACAGGAGGTTGAGCCCGGTGCGCATGAACCAGTCCGGGTTGACGCGCCGGTCGAGGACCAGGGTGAGCTCGTGCGGGCCGTCGCTGCGAACGTCCGCGATAAAGTTCGGAATGCCGCCGATCCCGTAGCTGACATAGGCGGGACCGAGCCGGCGGATCGTCTCGAGGGTGAACAGCACGTCGCCCGCGGTTACCGGCACGCCGTCCGACCAGCGCCACGGCTTGATGGCGAAGTGCCAGGTGCGGCCGCCATCGGAGGTCGTCGCCGCCGACGCAAGGCTGAGCTCCGGATCGTAGTTCACGTTGCGGTCGAGCCAGATCAGGGGCCGGTAGATCTGCTGCATGACCTGCGTGTTGTAGGTGAGGCTGGTGAGCAGCGGGTTCAGCGAACTCACCGCCTGCGGATCGGCCTGCCCGAGGCCGGAGGGCAGCACCACGGTGCCGCAGGTCTGCGCGGGGGCGGCGGCGGCGCAGAGCAGCGCCGCCGCCAGCATCGCGCCGGTCGTGTGCGCGTGCGGGACGCTCAACGCGTAGAGGCCGTGGCGGACGCGGTCTGTGCGGGGCAGGCCATGTCGCCCGACAAACTCAGCAGTTCCGGCGACCATGTGCCAGTCGGGCTCGCCATGTCGTGCAGCCCGTGCAACCCGGGCCGGGCCAGCAGCGAGATCGCGCCGGTCGGCAGGAAGATGAAGGGCTGCTGCCCGGCGGCGTAGTCCTGCGCCTCGTCGAGCGCCTGGGAACCGGCGGTCGTGACCACCGCCTCGTTCAGGGCATCCATCCGCTTGTCTTCGTAATGACCGAAATTCTGCGCGCCGTCCGCCGAGAAGAACTCCTGGCTGTCGGGATAGGCCTCGATGGTCCAGCCCAGCACAATGCTGTTCCAGTCATGGCCGTTGCCCTGCAGCGTCGCATACAGCTCGTTGAACTCGACCCCGCGTATGTCGATGCCGATGCCGACGGCGGCGAGATTGCGTTGCGCCACCTGCAGTTCGATGAAGCGATCGATCGCGCCCGACGACACCTCGATGGTGAACTGCAGTCGCCTGCCGTCCTTGGCGCGGATGCCGTCCGGTCCGGGATGCCAGCCGGCGGCGTCGAGCAGCGCCCGCGCGCGCTCCGGCGCATACTGCAGCGAGGGGTATCCGGCGCGGGCTCGCGGCGAAAGGAACCCGATGATCGCGGGAGGCACCGGCCCGTGGATCGGGGTCGACTGGCCGTGATAGGCGAGCGAGATGATCTCGCGCTGGTCGATCGCCAGCGCGATCGCCTGTCGCACCCGCACGTCGCGCAGGAACGACGCGCTCCGGCTGCGAAAATTCATGATGACGGACATGTAGCCGAACGGACCGTCGAGCTTGATCGTGCGCAGGTTGGGCAGCGCCGTGGCCAGGTTCCAGAGGTTGAATGGAATGTCGGCAGCATCGATCTCGCCGGAGCGCAGCGCCTGCAGCGCATTGCCGCCTTCGAGGAAGTCGATCACCAGCCGGCTTATCTTCGGCCTGGTGCCGCCATAGAGCGGGTTCGGTATCAGGGTGATGTGCCGCCCGACGCTGAAATCCTCGATCACGAACGGCCCGTCCGACACCCTGAAGAGGTCGGGGTCGGTCTGCCGCATGCGCATCTCGCGCAGGCTCAGGGAGCGGTAGATATGCTCGGGCAGGATCTTGATCCCGTTTCCGAGGCCAAGTCGCAGGAACCAGTCGGGGTTTACCGCATGGTTGAGCGTCACGGTGACTTCGTGCGGACCCGTCGCACGTACGTCCTGGATGTAGTCCGGGATGCCGCCGGTGCCGTAGCCGACATAGGCGGGGCCGAGCCGGCGGATCAGGTCGAAGGTGAACAGCACGTCGGCTGTGGTGACCGGCACGCCGTCCGACCACTGCCACGGCTTGATGGTGAAGCGCCAGGTATGGCCGCCGTCCGGAGTCACCACCGCCGACGCGAGACTGAGGGCCGGATCGTAGTCGAGATGCCGATCCAGCCAGATCAGCGGGCGGTAGATCTGGTAGATCACCTCCTGGTTGTAGATCGAGTTGGTCAGGAGCGGGTTCAGCGAGGTGACCGCCTGTGGCTGGTTCTGGCCGAGCCCGGCCGGCAGCACGACGGTGCCGCAGGTCTGGACGCGGGCGGCGCCCCCGAGCAGGATCGCGCACAGCAGCATTGCACCAATCCTGAGCGGGTCTCGCACTCTCACTGCGCGCCCAACCGTGTGGTAGCAGCTGCAACCCTCGACGGACATGCCATGCTGCCCGACAGCGTCAGCAACTCCGGCGACCAGGCGCCATTCGGGCTTATCATGTCGGCGAGGCCGTGCAGTTCCGGCCGCGAGAGCAGAGACACCTCGCCGCTTGGCAGGAAGATGAACGGCTGCTGCTCGGCGGCGAAATCCTGCGCCGCGTCCAGCGCCTCGTGTCCCGCCGCGACCACCACGGCCTGGTTCAGCGCGTCCATCTTCTTGTTTTCGTAATGACCGAAGTTCTGCGCCCCGTTCGAGGAGAAGAATTGCTGGCTGTCCGGAAATCCATTGACGCTCCAGCCGATCACGCCGGTGTTCCAGTCATGGCCGTTACCCATCATGGTCGAGATCATCTCGTTGAACTCGACCGCGCGGATATCCATCCCGATACCGACAGCGGCAAGATTGCGTTGCACGATCTGGAGATAGATCAGCGCGCTGGCCGTTCCCGAGGTTGCCTCGTCCTCGAACTGCAGTCGCCTGCCGTCCTTGACGCGGATGCCGTCCGGCCCCGGATGCCAGCCGGCAGCGTCAAGCATCGCCCGGGCCCGGTCGGGCGCGTATTGCAGCAAGGGATAGCCGGCTCTGGCGCGCGGCGACAGGAAGCCGGTCATCGCCGGGGGCACCGGCCCATGGATCGGCGTCGACTGGCCGTGATACACGAGCGACCTGATCTCCTGCTGGTCGATGGCAAGCGCCATCGCCTTCCGCACCCGCACGTCGCGCAGGAAGGGCGCGCTGCGGCTGCGAAAATTCAGGATCATCGCGTCGTAACTGAACGAACCACCCAGCCTGATCGTGCGCAGGTTGGGCAGCGAGGTCGCGAGATTCCAGAGCGGGAACGGAATATTCGCAGCGTCGGTCTCGCCGGAACGCAGCGCCTGCAGCGGATCGCCGCCCTCGAGGAAATCGATCACCAGGCGCTTCAGCGTCGGCCTGGTGCCGCCATAGAGCGGGTTCGGCACCAGCAAGATGTATCGTCCCACCACGAACTCGCCGAGCAGGAACGGACCATCGGACACCCGGAACAGACTCGGGTCGGTCTGGCGCATGCGCATGTCGCGCAGGCTCAGGTCGCGATAGACATGCTCGGGCAGCACGGGAAGGCCAGCCAGGCCAAGCCGCAGGAACCAGTCCGGGTTGACTGCATGGTTGAGGGTCAGGGTGACCTCGTGCGGACCGGTCGCGCGCACGTCCTGGAAGTAGTCCGGGATGCCGCCGACGCCGTAGTGCACGTACGCCGGCCCCAGGCGCTGGATCAGGCCGAGGGTGAACACGACATCGGCTGGGGTGAGCGGCACTCCGTCCGACCACAGCCAGGGCTTGATGGTGAAGCGCCAGCTATGGCCGCCATCCTGGGTAACCGCCGCCGAAGCGAGGCTGCGCGCCGGATCGAAATCGAGATGCCGGTCCAGCGAGACCAGCGGGCGGTAGATCTGGTCGAACACCTCGGAATTGTATTCCGAGTTGGACAGCAGCGGGTTCAGCGAGGTGACGGAAGCCGGGGCCGTCACGCCGAGGCCGGGCGGAAGCACCACGGTGCCGCAGGCGGTCGATGCGGCCTGCCCCGCGACCGGAACGGCGAGGACAAGCAACAAGGCCAGAAATCTAGACAGCGTCTTCACGCCCCGCGTTTAGGGCGGTGCTCCTGTCATGTCCAGGGCGCAACGCACCTCTGCTTGTAACGCAGGTAGCACGATCTCGCGGAACCATGGGTTGCGGGTCTCCCAGACGCCGGTGCGCCAGGAGGGATGCGGCAGCGGGAAGTGGCGCGGCAGGGTGTCGCGGAAGTTCTGCACCCGTGCGGTCATCGCGCCCGGGCCGAGCACGTGGTTCTGCGCGTAGGTGCCGATCAGCAGCGTGAGCCGGATGTCGGGCATCAGCCGCAGCACCCGGTCGCGCCAGAGCGGCGCGCATTCCGGCCTCGGCGGCCGGTCGCCGCCTTGCGGCAGCCGGCCCGGATAGCACAGCCCCATCGGCAGGATCGCGACCCGGCTGGTGTCGTAGAAGATCTCCTTGCCGATGCCGAGCCAGCCGCGCAGCCGCTCGCCGGACTGGTCCCAGAACGAGATCCCCTTTTCGTGCACCTTGGTGCCAGGTGCCTGGCTGGCGATCAGCAGGCGCGCGGTCGGCGAGACGTGCAGGATCGGGCGCGGACCCAGCGGCAGGTGCGCCTCGCAGTGCCGGCAGGCCCGCACCTCGGCGACCAGCCGCTCCAGTTCGTCG
Source organism: uncultured Acetobacteraceae bacterium (assembly GCA_964247695.1). Classification (GTDB taxonomy): domain Bacteria; phylum Pseudomonadota; class Alphaproteobacteria; order Acetobacterales; family Acetobacteraceae; genus Lichenicoccus. The sequence continues at coordinate 75,194 of CAXTVI010000020.1, read as the reverse complement.
GTCCCGCTCAAGCGTGCAGCAGTTCGTCCACCAGGTGCGGGACGGTGGCGGTGGCGAACCCCTCGATGGAGCGCTCGAAGTGGCTGTCCGGGTCCGGCGCCAGATTGAGCTCGATGGTCTGAGCGCCGCGCGCGGCATGCACGAAGCCGGCGGCCGGATAGACGGTCCCGGAGGTGCCGATCGAGACGAACAGGTCGCAATTCTCCAGTGCTGCCTCGATCGCCGGCATATGCAGCGGCATCTCGCCGAACCACACCACGTCGGGACGCAGCGCGGGCACGCCGCAGGCCGGGCAGGGCACCGTGGCGCCGGTGTCGGCCCGCCATTGCAGCGCCGCCCCGCAGGCCGTGCAGCGCACGCGACGCAGCTCGCCATGCATGTGCAGCAGCTTCGCGCTGCCGGCGCGCTCGTGCAGGTCGTCGATGTTCTGGGTGACGACCAGGAGCTCGCCCGGGAACTCCCGCTCCAGCCGGGCCAACGCCAGATGCGCCGCATTGGGTTGCACCGATGCAAGCTGCGCCCGGCGCGCGTTGTAGAAGGCGTGCACCCGGGCCGGATCGCGCGCGAAGGCGTCGGGTGTCGCGACATCCTCGATGCGGACCCGCGACCACAGCCCGTCCGCGTCGCGAAAGGTATGCAGCCCGCTCTCCTGGCTGATCCCGGCGCCGGTCAGCACCACGATGCGGCTGAACATGTCGATCTGTCCGCGATCAGGGCTCGTTGGTCTGGCTTTCCTGCACGCCCAGCGTGAACACCACGATGCGCTGGCCGCCATGCGCGAAGCTCAGCGCACAGGGCACCAGCGCGCCGCGCACCATCGGCTGGGTCGCCTGGGTCAGCGAGAATTCCGCCTGCACCGGCTGGTAGCGGCCATCGCTGGAGGCGGGAATGTCCAGCCCGTTGAACTGGCCGTTCGGGAACTGCCGCAGGCTGCCGTTGAGCAGCGCCATGTGGCCGGTGCCGGGGCAGGTGGCGTTGATCAGCCGGTCGGGCAGTCCGCCCTGGTTGGTGATCGTGGTGGAGAGCTGCGCGGCGTGGTCCTGGTCGTCGCCATCGCCATGCGACGGGCCGATCATCAGGGGGCCCGCGACCTGGGTGATGGCGTGGCCGGGGATCGAGACCGCGAGCAGGGGCAGTGTGAGTGCCAGCCTTCCAGCCAGGCTTATGATCGTTCTAGCCAAGCTCATAATCGACCTCCGCGTGGTAGACCGCCTGTTCCTTGCCGAGCAGCGAGGAGAACAGCGTGAAGTGCGTGATGGCAACGCTCTCGGAGCGCAGCAGGTTGTGCGCCTGGATCCAGCTCGCAAGAGCGGTCTCGGCCACCGCATCGACCCGGGCCAGTGACACGTGCGGCTGGTAGCGCTTGCGTTCCGGCGGCAGGCCGATGCGCTGCATGGCGGTCTCGATCTTCGCCTGCAGGCGTTCGAGCGGCTCGCTGCGTTCCACACCCGCCCAAAGCGAGTGCACCTTGCCGGCCCGGCCGAACAGGCCGGTGCCGCTCAGTGCCAGCTCCAAGCGGCGTCCGCGGATCCCTGCCAGCGCATGGTCGATCTCCTCGGCGATCACCCGGTCGGCCTCTCCGATGAAGCGCAGCGTGAGATGCAGGTTCGCGGGCGGGATCCAGCGCGCGCCGGGCAGACTGCCGGTAAGCCGCACGAGCCGCTCGCGCATTCCGTCGGGCAGGTCGAGGGCGATGAACAGTCTCATCTGTGCTGCGCGCGCTGGCTCACCGATGGCGTGCCTCGGCGATCAGGGCGCGGACCTGCGGCATCAGCCGCGCCACGATGAGGCGGACGCCTTGGGCGTTCGGATGGATATGGTCGGCCTGCTCGAGATCCTCGTGGGTGGCGATCCCCTGCAGGAAGAACGGGTCGTACAGCAGGTTCGAACGGTGCGACAGGTGGTCGAACACGGCGGCGAACGCGCGCGAGTAGTCGGCGCCCATGTTCGGGGGCGCCACCATGCCGGACAGCAGCACCGGAATGTGCCGGGCGGCCAACCGGTCCAGGATGGCGCCGATGTTGCGCTCCATCTGCGCCGGCGGCTGGCCGCGCAGCCCGTCATTGCCGCCGAGCTCGACGATGGCGGCGTCCGGGGTGTCGCCGAGCGCCCAGTCGAGCCGGGCCAGCGCCCCGGTCGAGGTGTCGCCGGAGACGCCGCCATCGAGCACGCGCGCATCCAGCCCGGCGCGGTCGATCGCCTGTTGCAGAACGGTGGTAAAGGCCTGCTCGTGCGCCAGCCCGTAGCCGGCGGTGAGGCTGTCGCCGAGAGCGAGGATCCTGACCGGCGCCGCGTGCGCCGGGGGCGCCATCAGGGCGAAGAGGCAAACCAGGCTGGCGGCGCGCGTTGTCGTCCACCATGCAGCAAGGCGGAGACATAGTGGACGGAACGGCAGCTCTGCCTCCTCGGGATCCCGGCGCGCACGCCATGCTGCAGGCGCGCGACCTCTGGCTGACGGTGCCCGCACGCTCCGGGGCGGTCAACTCGGGCGGCCCGACGCTCGACATCGTTCGGGGCGCTTCGCTTGAGCTCGAGGCGGGCGTCTCGCTCGGCATCGTCGGGCCGTCGGGCTCGGGCAAGACCAGCCTGCTGATGCTGCTGGCCGGCCTGGAGCCGCCGACGCGCGGCAGCGTGCGGATCGACGACACCGACCTCGCCGGCCTCACCGAGGACCAGCGCGCGCAATTCCGCGGCCGCAGCATCGGCATCGTGTTCCAGTCCTTCCACCTGATCCCGACGATGACCGCGCTGGAGAACGTCGCCATCCCGCTCGAGCTGACCGGGCGGCCGGATGCGACCAGGGTCGCGGCCGAGGCGCTGGATCAAGTCGGGCTCTCGCACCGCCTCCTCCACCGTCCGGGCCAGCTTTCCGGCGGCGAGCAGCAGCGGGTGGCGCTCGCGCGTGCCTTCGCGCCGGGGCCGCGGCTGCTGCTGGCCGACGAGCCGACCGGCAATCTCGACCTCGAGACCGGCGGCCGTGTCGCCGACCTGATGTTCGCGCTGCAGCGCGAACGCGGCACCACCCTGGTGCTGATCACGCACGACCAGACGCTGGCCGCGCGCTGCGACCGGGTCCTCTCCGTGAGCGACGGCCACCTGTCGGAGCCGGTCCGCTAGATGTCCCGGCGGACCCTCGCCCGTTCCCCGGGCTGGCGACTGGCACTCGCGATCGCCGTGCGCGACATGCGCGGCACCCTGTCGGGCATGCGGATCGTGCTTGCCTGCCTGGCACTCGGGGTCGCCGCGATCGGCACCGTCGGCGGCCTGCGCGCGGCGATCCAGGGCGGGGTTGCGGCACAACGCCGCGCCATCCTCGGCGGCGATCTCAGCGTGGATAGCCCGGACCCGCTGCCGGGTGACCTCGTGCCGTTCCTGCGCGGCCATCATCTCCGCCTGTCGGAGACGGTCAGGCTGCGCTCGATGCTGTACGGGCCGCAGGGCCGCCGCATGCTGGTCGAGGTCGACGCGGTGGATGCGGCCTATCCGCTGGTCGGCGACGTGACGCTCGATCCGGTCCGGTCGCTTCCCGCCGCCCTCGACGCTGGACTGCTGGTCGAGCCGCTGATCGAGGATCGGCTGGGCGTGCATCCGGGCGACGCGCTGCGCCTCGGCAACCTCACCCTTGCTCTCGCGGCGGGCCTCGCGCATGTGCCGGATGGCGCCGGCAGCGCGTCGCTCGCCCCCGAGGTCATGCTCTCACGGTCCCGGCTCGACACCGCCGGCCTGATCGCGCCCGGCGCGCTCGTCACCTACACGTTGCGGATCGCGCTGCCGGACGACCGCGCGCAGGGTCGCGTCCGCCGTGTGCAGGCGTTGGCGCACGAGATCGCGCGGCGCTATCCGGACCAGCCGCTGCGCATACGCGACGTGCAGGATGCCGCCCCGGCGCTGACCCAGGTGGTGGCGCAGGTCTCGCAGTTCATGACGCTGATCGGTCTGGCCTCGCTCCTGCTGGGCGGCCTGGGCGTCGCGTCGGGCGTGTCGGCCTGGCTGCGGGCGCGCACCGAGACGCTTGCGGTGCTGCGCTGCCTCGGCGCCTCGTCGGTCACCGTAACGTGGATCGTCTCGCTGCAGCTCGGCCTGCTGTGCGGCGCCGGTGTGCTGGCCGGCGTGCTGGCCGGACTGGTGGTGCCGGCGGTGGCGATCCACGAGCTGGCCGGCCTGCTGCCGGTGGCGCCGGACGGTAGCTTCCACCCAGGTCCGCTGCTGCTCGCGGCGGCCTTCGGGCTGCTGGTCGCGGTGCTGTTCACCCTGCCGCCGCTGCTGCGCGCCGTGCGCGTGTCGCCGGTCGCCCTGTTCCGCGACGATCCCTGGGAACGTCGCATCGGCGGCTGGCGGCTGCCGGCGGTGCTGGCGGCGCTGGTCTGCGTGCTGATGCTGCTGGCGACGCTGACCTCGCCATCGCCCTGGCTGGCGCTCGGCTTCTGTGGCGCCGCCGCGTGCATCCTGCTGCTGTTCCGGGTCGCCGGGCTGCTGCTGCGCCTTGGCGCCGGATCGCTGGCACGCGCGGGAATGCGGCCGGCCTGGTCTGGACCCGCCTGGTTAGGATTGGGGCTGCGCGCGCTGCACCGGCCCGGCTCGCCGTCCTCCGCGATGCTGCTCGCACTCGGCGCCGGGCTGTCGACCCTGGCCGGGATCGCCCTGATCGAGGGCAACATCCGCGCCGCCGTGCTGGGACAACTCCCGGCCGACGCACCCTCGTTCTACTTCATCGACATCCAGCCCGACGAAGCCGCGCGCTTCGATGCGGTGCTGCACGCACTCCCGCAGGCCGGACAGATCCGGCAGTTGCCGAGCCTGCGCGCCCGGGTGGTGGCGGTGGACGGCGTGCCGGTCGGGCTGGTGCACGCGACGCCGCAGACACGCTGGGCGTTGCGTGGCGATCACGGGCTGAGCCTGTCGGCATCGCCGCCGCCCGGCACCCATATCGCACGTGGCGCCTGGTGGGCCGCGGACTATGCCGGGCCGCCGCTACTGTCGTTCGACGCCAACCTCGCCCGCGGCTGGGGCGTGCATGTCGGCTCGACGATGACGCTCAACGTGCTCGGGCGCGATGTCGTGCTGCGCGTCGCCAGCCTGCGCGACGTCGCCTGGCGCTCGCTGCAGCTCAATTTCGCCTTCATCGCCTCGCCGGGGATGCTGTCGGCGGCGCCGCACACGCTGGTCGCCACCGTGGCCTCAAGCGGCCGGCCGGCCGACGATGCCGCGATCCTGCAGGCGGTGACCGACGCGCTGCCCAACGTCACCGGCATACGCGTCGCCGACGTGCTCGGCGAGATCGGACGGCTGGTGCGACGGCTGGCTCTGGCGTTGCAGGCGATGGGGGTGCTGGCGCTGCTCTCCGGCGGCCTGGTGCTGGCGGCGACACTGGCGTCGGGGCAGGCGGCGCGGCGTCGGGAGGCGGCGATCCTGCGCAGCCTGGGCGCGACCGGCCGTCAGCTGCGCGCGGCCTGGCTGGTCGAGTTCGGCATCATGGGCGCCCTCGCCGGCGTGGTCGCAGCCGGCGTCGGTGCGCTCCTGAGCTGGCTGGTGCTGCACTACGTGCTGCGGGCGCCGTGGCGGCTGCTGCCGGGCACGCTGGCCGCGACGATCGCCGGGGCCATCCTGCTGATGCTGCTCGCGGGCCTGCTCGCAACGCGGCAGGCGCTGCGCGCGAGCCCGGCGGAGCTGCTGCGGGAGAGCTGACGCCGGCTCAAATCGTGGATGAATGCGTCTTAATGCGAAATAAAGCCGCTGGGCAGACCGGCTAGTCTGGTTCCGCTTGACCTAGCAGTCGGTTCCACCAAGATATCCCCTGCGGTTCGGATCGACCGAACCAGAGGAACCGTACTCACATGGCCTTCAGTCCCGATTTCCGAAGCACCTCCCGCGCCACGGGCGTGGGTGCCCAGGCCGGGGTCATCGATGCCGGCCTGCGCGCCTACATGTTGCGCGTCTATAACTGGATGACCTCCGGTCTCCTGCTGACCGGTATCGTCTCGTATGGGGTGGCGCATTCCTCGGTCGCCAGCCTGTTCTGGAACCAGGTCGAACTCGCCGACGGGCGCGTCGTCCCGCACCCGACCGGCCTCGGCATGCTGTCGATCTTCGCGCCGCTCGCCTTCGTGCTGGTGCTGAGCTTCGGCGTTAACCGGCTGTCCCGCCAGGCGGTGCAGACCCTGTTCTGGCTGTTCTGCGCGGCGATGGGCGTCAGCCTGACCAGCGTGTTCTTCATCTATACCGAGACCTCGGTGGTGCGGGTGTTCTTCATCACCGCAGCGACCTTCGGCGCGATGAGCCTCTGGGGCTACACGACCAGGACCGACCTCACCAAGTTCGGATCGTTCCTGATCATGGGCGTGGTCGGACTGCTGATCGCGATGGTGGTCAACATGTTCCTGCACAGCACCGGCCTGCAGATGCTGGTCAGTGTGCTCGGCGTGTTCATCTTCACGGGGCTCACCGCCTACGACACACAGCGCATCAAGCTGAGCTACGCGCAGTTCGCGGCGTATGAGGGCGTCGAGGGTGCGGCCAAGCGCAGCGTGTATGACGCGCTCAGCCTGTACCTGAACTTCATCAACCTGTTCCAGTTCATGTTGTCGCTGACCGGCACGCGCAGCTCGAACAACTGACCCGCGCTTATTCCAGGCCAAAAGGGCGGCTCCCGCAACGGGAGCCGCCCGTTTTTTTGGCGCAGGCCTCAGACTGCCGGGTGCTTGGTCTTGTCGAGGTGGCTGGTAGACTGGTTGCCCAGTGAAAGGTGCCCCTGCACCAGTGCGGCCGGCGTCAGCGCCAGCCACTGGTTGAGCCGCCCGCCTTGAGGCGCATGTCGACGCCGGCGATCGTGGTCGAGACACCGAGTACGCGCTGCGTGCCCGGGACCCGCAGCGGTTGACAGGGCGGCGGATTGCCAGCAGGCAGGCGCCTCATCATCCGGAATCGCTGATCGATGAGCTTGACCGCGCGCTCATGCCTGCCCCTGACGTGGCTGCTTATGGCGACCACGCCCACATTCGCGGCGCGGCCGCAGAACTCACCGCTGCACCAGTTCGGCGAGATCGCGCTGTCTCCGGACGGCGCCAGGCTCGCATCCCTCGAAGCCGACCTGCCCGAGAACGAGAGCCAGGACGTGGCGAGTTCCGTGCTGATCCGCACCGTACGCGGCGACCACGCGCCCGTCACGGTGCGCCTGCCATGCTCGGGTGCCGACTGCATCCCGTCCAGCCTCGCCTGGACGCCGGACAGCCGGCACCTTGTCTTCGTGCTGCAGCCCGGCCACACGGCTGCGCGGGCGATCTACAGCGTGCGTACCGATGGCAGCGGCCTCGTGCGGCTGCTCGCCTTCCGGGGAACATTGCAGGATCTGCGCTACGGCCCAGATGGCACGCTCGCCGTGCTTGCCACCGCCAATGCGCACAAGGAACCCGGCGCCACGCAGGCGGCGGCCAAGCTGACCGGCGAGATCGGCGAAAGCGTGGACGAGCAGCGGATTGCCACGATCGCCGGCGGCGCGGTGCACTGGCAGTCACCGGCGGGGCTGTATGTCTACCAGTATGACTGGCGCCCGGATCCGCAGCGGCAGGCCGCCAGGTTCGTCGGCACGGCTGCTCCGGGCAACGGTGACAACAACTGGTGGACCGCGCGGCTGTACGATTTCACGAGCGGCGCGGGGCGCGTGCTCTACACCCCCCCGCAGCGCCAGCAGCTCGCCGATCCGGTGGTGTCCGCCGACGGCAGCGGGGTCGCCTTCATCGGCGGCATCATGAGCGATTTCGGCTCGACCGGCGGCGACGTGTTCGAGCTGTCGCTCGATCATCCGGCGCAGCCGCAGGATCTCACACCCGGCACCGCCGCCACCATCACGTCGCTGTCCTGGTCGTGCGGGTCAGGGCTGATCGCCGGTGCGCTGGCCGGAGCGGAGACGCAGGTGCTGCGCCTGGAGCACGGGAGCCCGTCGCATGTGCTGTGGTCGGGCGAGCCGGACCTGTCGCGCTCGCTCTACACGTCCGGCCTGTCCTGTGGCGGTGGCACCTCGGCTGCGATCCGCCAGACCTTCACCGAGCCGCCGGAACTGCAGGTCGGCCCGATCGGCCGGTGGCGCACCCTGACGCACGAGAATGCCGGCCGTTCCGCACCGGCCCGGGTGCAGAGCGTCGTCTGGAAGAGCGACAGGTTCGACGTGCAGGGCTGGCTGTTGTCGCCGCGCGGTGCGCCGACGGCTGCGCGCGGGCCGAAGGCGCCGATGATCGTCAACGTGCATGGCGGCCCGTCCGCAGCCTGGACCCCGTACTACCTGACGCCGCGCGGCGACACGCTGTTCCTGCTGCAGGCCGGCTACCGGGTCTTCCTGCCGAACCCGCGGGGAAGCTTCGGCCAGGGCGAGGCCTTTGCCCAGGCCAACGTGCGTGATTTCGGGCATGGCGACCTGCGCGACATCATGGCCGGGATCGACGCGGCCGAGCGCGCGGCACCCATCGACGAAGCGCGGCTGGGCCTGACCGGCTACAGCTATGGCGGCTACATGACGATGTGGACGGTCACCCAGACCAACCGCTTCAAGGCCGCCGTCGCCGGCGCCGGCATCTCGAACTGGCAGTCATACTACGGCGAGAACGGCATCGACCAGTGGATGCTGCCCTTCTTCGGGGCCTCGGTCTATGCGGATCCCGCGATCTATGCGCGCTCCTCGCCGATGACCTTCATCAACGACGTTCGCACGCCCACGCTGGAATATGCCGGCGACGCCGATATCGAGTGCCCGCTGCCGCAGACGCAGGAATTCTACCATGCACTGCACACGCTCGGCGTGCCGACGCAGTTCGTGGTGTATCCGGGCCAGGGCCACGGCATGAAGGACCCTGCCAGCAGCGCGGATGCCAACCGCCGCACGCTCGCCTGGTTTGATCGGTATCTGAAAGGGGCGAGAGCTGGCGGATAGGGTCTCAGTGGAAGCTGAGCTGCGGGTCGGCCGGACGATCGGTGGGCTGCGGGATGCGGCTGCCGGTGACCGCGAGCCGGCTGTCGGCCGCCGGCGTGCGCGTGACATACGGCACGTTCAGGCTGCTGGCGAGAAGCTGATAGTAGCGGTCGCCGGTGAAGTCGATCGGACCGTTCGGGTCACACTCCGCCACCGCCGACTGGAACGGCATCGTGCGATCGGGCAGGTCGTAGTACCTGTGCACGCAGGCATCGTCCGTCTCGTGTGCCGGCCGCGTCGCGGGTCCGGTGCAGGCGGCAACGGCAGAGATGACGGCTAGCGGAACGAAATGCCTCGTGGTGTGGCGCATGCTGATCTCCAGGGTGGGCGGCGTGACAGGTAGGTGGCGACGGGGCCGCGTGCGGGGGAGGGTCGATCGCCCATGAGGTTCGGTTTTTGCCAGGTGGACGTGTTCACCGACGTGCCGCTGCTCGGCAACCCGCTCGCGGTCGTGCACGGTGCCGACGCGCTGGAAGACGCCACCATGCAGTCGTTCGCCAACTGGACCAACCTGAGCGAAACCACCTTCCTGCTGCGCCCGACGCATCCCGAGGCGGACTATCGCGTGCGCATCTTCACGCCGGAGCGGGAACTGCCGTTCGCGGGCCATCCGACCCTCGGATCATGCCACGCCTGGCTGCAGGCGGGCGGGGCGCCGCGCGCCGACAAGGTGGTGCAGGAATGCGGCGCCGGGTTGATCCGGATCCGCCGCGACGGGGATCGCCTCGCCTTCGCGGCGCCACCGCTGCTGCGTTCGGGCGAGGTGGCGCCGGAGACCATCGATCGCATCGCCGCCGGCCTGGGCATCGCGCGCAGCGCGGTGCTGCAGGCGCAGTGGATCGATAACGGGCCCGGCTGGGTCGCGGTCATGCTCGGCAGCCGGGCGGAGATCCTGTCGCTGCAGCCGGACTACGCCATCCTGGCCGGACTGGAACTCGGCGTGGTGGCGCCGTGGGATATGCGGATCGACGGAGTCGATGCGGCATTCGAGGTGCGCGCCTTCGTTCCTTTCATGCAGCGTGAGGACCCGGTCACCGGCAGCCTGAATGCGGGACTGGCGCAATGGCTGATCGGCGCCGGGCTCGCGCCCGGGCGCTATGTCGCGCGACAAGGCACCGTGCTCGGCCGTCGCGGTGTCGTGCATGTCGAACGCGAGGGCGGCACGATCTGGATCGGCGGCGCGGTGGCAACCTGCGTCGAGGGCAGCGTGACCCTGTAGCCGGCCTCGTTGACCGGTGGAAATGGCGCCGATAGCCTCGGACAGGGTCGTAGTCGTCGACCGGGAGGCGCAAGATAATGAAGCTCGTCCATGCCGTCATCGGAGGCGCGCTTTGCTGCGCCGCCGTTCCCTCGCATGGGCTCGCCGCCCCGGCGCCCTGCGCGACCGACAACGCCTCGGTGCCGGCCGGCGCCAACACGACGGCAGCGTCGAAGCCGTTCTACATCGACACGACGGGGCTCGACCTCAAGACCGAGGCGCCGACGCGCGATCCGGCCAACCCGGACTATCCGCGCGCAACCGCGCTTGCCGACCAGGCCGTGCCCTCCGCGCGCGCCGACGGGAACTTCATCCTCGGGCCGACGCACACGGTGGCGCCGGAGACCGTGCGCCATGACGGCGTACGGGGCGGCCGCGTGGTGTCCATCACGATGTCCTCGAACGACAGCGTGAACTACCGGCCGGGCATGGTGCGCGACGATGCCGATGGCTGCCGCAACGCCGCCATCTTCAGCGCACACACCGCACCCGGCGACCTCTCGAACATGATCGTCACCACCAGTCATCCCGGCCAGTGGACGCGCAGCGTGGATGTCTATGTGCCGGCCGGCCGCCTGCCGCGTCCGGCGCCGTTCATCGTGTTCGGCGATGGCGGCCCGAAGGGCTTCTTCAACGAGCGCCAGTTCTTCACCACGCTCGACAACCTGATCCACCAGCACCGGCTGCCGCCGATGGTGGCAATCGGCATCGGCGCCGGTGGCCAGGATGCGCAGGGCAGCGAGCGCGGCCGCGAATACGACGCCGTCAACGGCATCTATGCCGAGTGGGTCGAGCACGAGGTGCTGCCCCGGGTCGAGGCGACCGCGCATGTGAAGCTGACGCATGATCCGGACGGCCGCGCCACCATGGGCATCAGTTCCAGCGGCGTCGCGGCCTTCACCATGGCCTGGTTCCATCCGGAATGGTACCACCGGGTGCTCGCCTATTCCCCGACGATGGTGAACCAGCAATGGCCGCATGACAGCGCGCTGCCCGGCGGCGCGTGGGAGTATCACGACGACTGGCCGGGTCCGGCGCACGCACCGCGCGCCGTCGAGGGGGTGACTGTCTCGATGGCGACCGGCAACACCGGCGTGCCGCTGATCCCGAACGCGCCGCACAAGCCGATCCGCTACTGGTTCGAGACCGGCGACCGCGACCTGTTCTACCCGGCGGCCGCGCTGGCCGACGGCATGCATGACTGGGTGCTGGCGAACGAGCACATGGCGAAGGTGCTGGCCGCCTCGAACTACCAGTACCAGTTCGTGTTCGCCCGCAATGCGGTGCATGTCGACAAGCCGACGGTGGCGCAGACGCTGCCCGAGGCGCTCGAATATGTCTGGCAGGGCTACCGGGTGAGGTAGTCGGTCAGCGTCATGGCGAACATGATCGCCACCCACAGGAAGCCGAGGATGCCGAAGAACCGGATGATCGGCGGCTCGTCGGTGAGTTCCATCGAGAACAGCAGCAGCACCAGCACCATCACCCCGGCGATTGCCGCCTCGAGATAGCCGGCGCCACGGAAGGCGACCTGGCCCAGCAGCACGTTGACGCCGAGCAGCGCCAGCAGCACCACGAACACGACCAGCGGAACCCGCATCGCGCGCAGGAAGTCCGGCGTCATGACCGGTTCACCACGTAGAGCGTCGGGAACACGATGATCCAGATCAGGTCGATGAAGTGCCAGTACAGGCCGAAGATCTCGATGCGGTTCTGGTGCAGCGAGAGATACCCGGCCCGGCTGGCCTGCCGCGTCAGCACCAGCAGGATCGTAACGCCGGTGATCAGGTGCAACCCGTGCAGGGCGGTCGCCGCGAAGTAGTCGTTGATGAACAGCTGGCTTGCATGGTCGTGCGGCAGCGCATACCCCCGCCAGGCCAGGAACGGCACCATGTGCTCGTCGAAATCCTGGTAATATTCATAGCCCTTGAGCATGAGGAACAGCGCTCCGAGGGCGGCGGTCGCCAGCATGCAGCGCACCATCAGCGTCTGCAGGCCCTGGCGCGACGCGGTGATCGCACCGGACATGGTCAGGCTGGAGCAGATCAGCACGACGGTGTTGGCGGCGCCGATCCAGAACTTGAGGTGCGTGGCGGCGGCACTGACCGACGCCGGATACATCACACGCAGCACGGTGGCGACCAGCAGCAGGCCTGCGAACAGCAGCAGCTCGGTGATCAGCCAGCACCACATGCCGAACTTGGCGGCGTGACGCTGCTGGCCCTTGGTGGTGAACTGCTCCTCGAGCGCGATGTCGACCGGGAACCGGGCAGCTTCGCTCGCAAGCAAGGCAGGAGGGCTCACACCCGGCTCTCCCGCTCGCGATAGTCGTACGGCTCGAAATCGACCGTCGGCGGCGTCTCGAAATTATGCTTGGGCGGCGGCGAGGTGGTCATCCATTCGAGCCCGCGCGCGTTCCATGGATTAGCCGGTGCCCGTTTGCCGAAACGCAGCGACCACACCAGGTAGACCATCGGGAAGATGTAGCCGAGGGCCAGGATCAGCGAGCCCGCCGAGGACAGCACGTTGAGCAGCTGGAATTCGGGCGGATAGGTGTGGTAGCGCCGCGGCATGCCGAGATAGCCGAGGATGAATTGCGGGAAGAACGTCGTGTTGAAGCCGACGAAGATGAAGAAGGCCGAGAGCCGGCCCCAGCCTTCCGGATACAGCCGGCCGGTGAATTTCGGCCACCAGTAATGCAGGCCGCCCAGGAACGCGAGCGCGGTGCCCCCCACCATGATGTAGTGGAAATGCGCTACCACGAAGTAGGTGTCGTGCACATGCTCGTCGATCGACAGCGTGGCCAGGAACAGCCCGGTCAGGCCACCCACCACGAACAGGCCGATATAGCCCATCGCGTAGAGCATCGGCGTGTCGAGCTTGATGCTGCCTTTGTAGATGGTGGCGGTCCAGTTATAGACCTTGACCGCCGACGGCACCGCGACCGCAAACGACAGCACCGAAAAGGTGAGGCTGGCGGTCTCGCTCTGGCCGTTGACGAACATGTGGTGGCCCCACACGAAGAAGGTCAGCGAGGCGAGCCCGATGCTGGCGTAGGCGACGAAGCGGTAGCCGAACAGTTTCTTCTGCGCGAAGGCTGGCACGATCTCGCTGATCACGCCCATGCCCGGCAGCACCATGATGTAGACCGCCGGATGCGAATAGAACCAGAACAGGTGCTCGAACAGCACCGGGTCGCCGCCCAGCGCGGGGTCAAAGATGCCGATGCCGAAGGCGCGTTCCAGCACCAGCAGCAGCAGCGCGATGGTGATCACCGGCGTCGCCAGCAGGAAGATCAGGCTGGTCGCATACATCGTCCAGCAGAAGATCGGCATGCGGAACCATGTCATGCCGGGCGCGCGCATGGTGTGCAGCGTGACCACGAAATTGAGGCCGGTCAGGATCGAGGAGAAGCCCACCACGATCACGCCGAGCAGCGCCGGGATCACCCAGGTGTTGGAGAAGGTGGTGCTGAACGGCGCATAGAAGGTCCAGCCGGTATCGACGCCGCCCACGACCACCGTGAACAGCGTGAACAGGGCCCCCGCCACGAAGATGTACCAGCTCAGCCGGTTCAGGCGGGGGAAGGCGACATCCCTGGCGCCGATCATGATCGGCAGCAGGAAGTTGCCGAAGGTGGTCGGGATCGACGGGATCAGGAAGAACCACACCATGATCACGCCATGGATGGTGAACAGCTTGTTGTAGGTGTCGTTGGTGAAGATCTGCCCGTTCGGCACCACCAGTGACAGCCGGATCAGGCCGGCGGCGATCGAGCCCAGCACGAAAAAGAAGGTGATCGACAGCAGGTAGAGGATGCCGATCCGCTTGTGGTCGATGGTGAAGAACCACGAGCGCAGCGTGTGCTCGTCGTGCAGGTAGTCGGGTGGCCGGCCGATGGTGCTGCGCGGCGGGCTCGGGTCGCGATGCAGCAGGGTTTCGGACAGGCTCATGGTTTCACTCCATCCGGGGACGTTGCTCCGTCCGGTGGCGTGCCACCCAGCGATTTTATGTACGACACCAGCGCCATCATCTCGCCCTCGTCGATCACGCCCTTGAAGACCGGCATGAGCTGGCGGTAGCCGGCGATCAGGTTACGGTCCGGATCTAGGATCTTGTCGCGGATGTATTGGTCGTCGGCGATGATGGTGCCGCCAGCCTGCAAGGGTACGGGATTGCCGAACAGGCCGGCGAGAGACGGCGCGCGCACCGCAGCGCCGCCGTTGTGGCAGCCCGAGCAGCCATGCGCACTGAATGCGGCCTTGCCCTGCGCCACCAGCGAGCCGGAGGTCGAGGACTGGCCAAGCCATCTCTGGTAGTCGGCGGGCTGCATGATGGTCAGGTAGCCGCCCATGACGGAATGGTCGGTGCCGCAATATTCCGAGCAGAACAGGTGGTAGGTCCCGGGCCGGTCCGCCTTGAACCAGAGCTGCGTGTAGCGGTCGGGCAGCGTCTCCATCTGGATACGCAGCGCCGGCAGGTAGAGCGCGTGGATCACGTCCTGCGAGATCATGCTGATCACCACCGGCTGGCCGAGCGGGACATGCAGGTCGTTGATCTCGGCCTGTCCGCCAGGATGCTGGAACTTCCACATCCATTGCTTGGCGATCGCGCTGATCTGGATCGCATTGCCGGGCGGATGCTTGTGGGTGTCGAACATCCTGGCACCCCAGTAGAAGAACACCAGGGTGAGCACGAACGGGATCAGCATCCAGCTGACCTCGAGCATGCGGTTCCGTTTCTCAGTGTAGGTCCGGAACGCTATGCGGCCATCCCGGAACCAGATCGCGAAGCAGGTGATGGCGATGAAGATCGGCACCGTCAGCAGCAGGGTCAGCACGGTGAAGCCGAGGATCAGGTGGTCGGTCTCGGCGGCACTGGCCGAGGCGGAGGCCGGCCACAGCGCCAGCGCGTCCTGCGTCATGGCGTCTCGTCCAGCGCCCGGTCGTCCAGAGAACGGCCGACGCTGAGCGCCTTGCCGCGCTCGACGGGCACGCGCGCTCGCGTATGCGCGGCATCGATCCAGGACCAGGACCCGTGCGCATGATCCATGGCATGCATCGCGAGGTCGTACTCCTGCTTCGGGTCCGCCTCGAGATGCGGCCGGGGTGGCACGATCGCCGCCTGCTGCAGCCGGCTCGGCGCGGGTGCCGCGCGGCGCTGGTCGGCGAACGCATGCAGCATGCCGATCATCAGCCCGATCGCGACGATCGCAACCAGGAACAGCACGGCGGCGCTGCGGGCGAGCGTCGCGGCGCTCATGTCGCTCGTTTCGAAGCCCCGTTCCAGCGCAGCGGCGCTCGGCGGGGTTTCGGGCAGGCCGCGCGCGCCCGGGTCCTCGCCCGCGGCGACCGCCTCCGGGATCGCGTGGCGCCACCGCCAGAGCATTCCGCCGCCGACCATGGCGGCCGCACCGGCGACCGATCCGATCGCGGCACCGAGCAGCAGCCCGGGCGGTCCGCGGTCAGGGCGCGGCATGGCGCACTTCCGGCCGGCCCGGACTCGGCGCGATCAGCGCTGCCGCCACGCCGGCCATGCCGAGCAGCGCCACGAGGTCGAGTGGCGAGACGGAAAACCGGCCGCGCAGGCTCGGGGTCACCAGCCAGAACATCTCGACCACATGCAGCGCCAGCAGGCCGGTTGCGCATGGCACCAGCGTCCACACCGGACGCCAGACGAGCAGCGGCACGGCCAGCACCAGCGATGCGGGCAGCAGCCATTGCGCTGCCGTGCCGAGCCCGCGGCTGCGCGCCAGATACCACTCCGCCTCGCGCGGCAGGTCGGCCGACCAGATGACCAGGTACTGCGTGAACTGCAGGAACGCCCAGCCCGCGAGCAGCACCGTCAGCAGCACGGCGAGCCGCGCGGCCTGCGCGTCGCGCACCGTTGTCGGCAGCAACAGGACCGCTACTGAAGCGGCGGCGCCGGCTTGCGCGCAGAGCAGCACCAGCCCGACGCCCGCCGGCAGCAGGCCTGGGTGCAAGGATGCGATCCAGTCGGTGGCCGCGAGCGTGACCAGGGCAAGATGCACCAGCAGGCCAACGCCGCCCAGCATGCGCCGGCCGGCTGCCTGGCGCGCGGCGGGCGGACGCACGAACACCAGGGCCAACAGGCTCCAGCCCAGCAGGATCAGGCCCTGCCGCAGCAGGAATGCGCTGTGTGCGAACCAGGCACCCGGCAGGTCCGGAAAGGCGCCGCGCTCCAGCACGGGCGCCGCCAGCACCGTCGGGATAATCAGCGGCAGCAGACGGCGCAGGCCGCTCGCGACCGGCTGGTCCGCGGCGCCTGCGGCTTCCAGTCCCATCAGGACCGCGAGCGCCCCAAGCGGCAGCGCCGCCAGCGCCAGCCAGGCGCCGAGATAGGACTGCATCGCGACCCCGCCGGCGAGCAGCAGCCACACCAGCAACGCCACCCCCGGAACCCCGGCAAGCACGGCGATCCGCCGGCTCAACGTGACGTCTCCTGGTCGAGCCGCTTGCGGTCGCCGGCGGTCAGGGCCGAGGCCGGCACGTCGCCGCTGCGCTGCAGGGCGCGCACATAGGCGATCACCGCCCAGCGGTCGGCCGGGTCGATGCGGTCGCCGTAGCCGTACATCACGCCGTAGCCGCGATCGATGACGTCGAAGAGCCGCGACGCCGGCATCCGGCGCAGCGCCTGCGCGTGCAGGTCGGGCGGATGCGGAAAACCGCGGCGCACGATCATGCCGTCGCCAAGCCCGTCGCGTCCGTGGCAGGGCGTGCAGTAGATCGCGTAGCGCTGCTCGCCGCGCGCCAGCAGGGCTGCATCGATGACGCGGGGCTGCGGCGCCGGCGGATGGTCATCCGGCGACACCGTCCCCGGCACCGGCGGCTGCACCACGCGGCCGTGCGGCAACAGGTGGCTGACATTCCAGGTGCGCGACTTGTCCTGCACCGCCATGTCCTCGCGCTTGCAGCCCTGCATCACCAGCAGGGCGGCCGCCAGGACGGCGGCGAAACCCCGCCTCATCGCGGCACCCGGCTGATCTGCAGCGGGCGCGCCTTCAGCGCGTGCAGCGTCGCCCAGGCCTGTTCCGCCGGAAAGCTTTCCACCAGCCCCTCGAGCACCAGGAAATACCGGTCGTGCGAGGCGTGGTTGAAGTTGGGGATGTTGAACGCCGGATGGTTCAGGCGCGGCAGCCGGTTCTTGACCAGCAGCATCCCCATGGTGCCGAGTGCTGCGCAGAGCAGTCCGAACGACACGCTCGGGACGATGTAGGACGGCCAGGAGAACCAGGGCCGGCCGCCGATATCGAGCACGTAGTACGTCGAGCCGACATAGGCGCAGTAGCCGAACATCGAGAGCGCGCCGAGCACGAAGCCGGTGGCTGCTGCCTCCGGGACACCCCGCGAGTTCAGCTCGAGCGCCGCGTCCGCTTCCTCCAGCGGCACCGGCGAGAACAGGTCGAGCCGCGAGATGCCGGAGCGCACGATGCCCGGCTCGCGCATCATCTGGCGCGCCGCCTCGATCATCCGGCCGGGCTGGTCGAACTCGGCTGCCACGCCCCAGAGCGGCGCGCCGTGCGCCGGCGACTTGAACTGCACCGCCGGATGCGGGTCCTGCTGCGTGCGCAGGGACAGCACCACCGCCGGCAGGATACGCAGCAGCACCAGCAGCAGGAACAGGAACAACCCGGCAGAGCCCGCGAAGGTCGCCAGCCCCCACAAGCCGATCGAGTACGCGTGCGCCGACGAAGGCAGGAAGTCGTGCTCGAGGGCGGTCACGATGACCATGAAGTGCTCGGCCCACATGCCGACGCAGATGGTGGCGCCGAGACTGGCGATCGCGGTGGCGGACCGCCGGACGGACGGCAGCCAGAGCAGTTGCGATGCGAGCGGGCCAGCCGTGAGCATGGTCCAGAACGCCCAGGCCTGGTTGCCGGACAGCCGTCGGTGCAGCGACGCGATCTCGTAGCTGTCGCCGCCGATCAGGGTGGAATAGAGCTCGGCTGCCTCGCAATAGAGGTCCGTGAGGCCCAGCCCGAGCAGCAGCCAGCCGAGCAGCGCCAGCGGCCGGGCGTCGATGGTGCCTTCGAGGCGGAGCGCCGAGCGTGTGACCATGCTGACCAGCGCCACCGCGGCGGCGCCCGAGAACACCGAGCCGACCAGGAAGCTCACGGGCATGATGGTGTCGTGCCAGCCCGGCAGCACGGTGCCGGCTAACATCACCGCGGCTCCCGTCTGCAGGGTCGGCACGATCAGCAACCCGAGCAGGGCGAGGCAGCGCATCGCCTGCCGCCAGCGATGCCAGTGCATCGCCGAGCCGCGCCAGCCGAGGGCCGCGATGCCATAGATCCGGGCGAGCAGCCGGCGGCGGTTCTCGTAGTTCGGGTCGCCCTCGGTGATGCGCTCCGAGGCCCGGTCGCGCAGGCTGGCGAGGTCGGGTAGCAGCCCAGCGCCCCAGAACGACACGCTTATGGCGAGATAGGACAGGATGTCGATGGCGTCCCAGAACAGCGGGCTGCGCACCTGCGGCTGCAGCAGCATGGTGTTGGGATAAGGCAGGTTCCAGTAGAAGAACCACGGACGCCCGAGATGGATGATCGGGTACACCGCCGCCGCCGCCGCGGCCAGCACCGCCACGGTTTCGGTAATCCGGTTCAGCGCGTCGCGTTCCGGCGTGCCGAACAGCAGCATCGCCGACGACACCACCAGGGCGCCACAGGCGATGCCGATCCACCAGTCGTAGCTGACGATGTCGAGCGCCCAGGTGACGGGGATATTGTTGCCCCACACGCCGGTGCCCTCGTAGAGCAGCCAGCCGAGCGAAATCACCAGCACGCCGATCAACCCGACGGACGCGGCCAGCGCCAGCCACCAGCGCAACCCGGGCTGCAAGGCGGGGGCCTTCATGTCGGCTCGGCGCCCGGCTTGTATTCGGCGAGATACGTCGTGCGCGGCTTCACCCCGAGGTCGCCGAGCAGGCTGTAGTTGCGCGGGTCGTGCCGCTTCGCGCGCACCTCGCTGTGCGTGTCGTTGAGGTCGCCAAAGCTGATCGCCTGCGTCGGGCAGGCTGTCTGGCAGGCGGTCCGCACGCTGCCATCGGCGATCGGGTTGCCGCTCTTGTCACTGTCGATGCGGCCCTGGGCGATGCGCTGCACGCAGTACGTGCATTTCTCCATCACGCCGCGGGCGCGAACGGTGACATCCGGATTGCGCTGCTCCGCGAGCTGAGGAATCACGCCGGCGCTGTAGTCGAGGTAGTTAAAGCGGCGCACCTTGTACGGGCAGTAGCCGGAGCAGGCGCGGGTGCCGATACAGCGGTTATAGACCATGACATTGAGGCCTTCATGGTCGTGTACGGTGGCTTCCACCGGACAGCCCACCTCGCAGGGCGCATCCTCGCAATGCATGCACGGCACCGGCTGGAAGTGCGTGCCTGGGCTTTCAAAGTGGCCTTCGTAGTAGCGGTCGACGCGCAGCCAGTGCATCTCGCGGCCCTCGGCCACCTGCTCGCGCCCGACCACCGCGATGTTGTTCTCCGACTGGCACGACACCACGCAGGCATTGCAGCCGATGCAGCTGTCGAGGTCGATCACCATCCCCCAGGCGCGATTGCCGGCCGGCGAGCTTCCGGTGGCCGACTTGCCGCCATACAGCATGTCCGGCGCTTCCCCCTGGTCGCCGACCGGTGCCGCGCCGACCTGCTGCACGCGCACGAGGTCGTGGCCTTCCATCGTATTGTGGTTCTGCGTCGTCACCAGCGCGTGCCGGCGCCCGGTGCGCGTGATCGAGGCCGAGGCGAGATGGAACGGCGTCGCGGCCGGCCGCAGCAGTGCCGCGTCGTAGCCGAGGCCAGTGGCGAGCATGTCGGGGTTCGTGCGGCCGTAGCCCAGCGTCAGGGTCACGCTGCGCGTGGCCTGCCCGGGCATGATCCAGGCCGGCCCCTCGACGGCGCGGCCGTCTGCCTCGAGCCGCAGCACATCACCCTCGACGGCTCCCAGATCTTTCGCGAGGGCGGCTGACACCAGCACCGCATTGTCCCAGACGATCCGGGTCAGCGGCCGCGGCAGCTCCTGCAGCCAGGCATTGTTGACGCTGGCGCCATCGCGCAGCACCGGATCGGGCCGGAACAGCACCTCGACCGACTTCGGCGCAACGTCCGGCACTGCGGGGCGCGGACTGGCGCCGGCAGTGGGTGCCACGCTGACAGGCTCGGCCTGCGTCCGCTCGACGAACCCGTGCAGCAGCGCCGTGTGCCACCCCGCGTCGAAGTCGGCGCCCAGCCTCGTGCGCCAGTACGAGCGCAGCAATGTCTGCCCATCCCGCGGCTGCGCATCGCTCAGCAGCGAGAGGATCTCGGCGGCGGATCGCCCGGCATAGAGCGGCAGGATGGTCGGCTGGATCAGGCTGACGGTGCCGTCCGCGGCGCGCGCGTCGCCCCAGCTCTCCAGCGGATGCGCCAGCGGCAGGTGCCAGTCGCAAACCGCTGCGGTCTCGTCGGCATAGAGCCCGGCATGCAGCTTCATCGGCACCCGCTCGAGCGCCTGGCTGAAACCGAGCGAAGCGGGAGCGTCCTGCACCGGGTTGACCCCGAGCACCAGCAGCGTACGCACCTCGCCGCGCTGCATCGCCTGTACCAGAGCGCCGAGATCCTCCGCCGGCGCCGCTACCGGCTCGACATGCAGCACGCCGACATTGCCGAGCCGCGCATTCAGCCGGTGCACCGCCTCGTGCACCGACACCGGTTGCCAGGCGCCTGCGACCACTATCGAGCGTCCCGGCGCCGCCGCCAGCGCCTGCGCCACCCGCTGCTGCCAGGCATTCGCATTGCCGTCCTCGAGCAGGGTGTGCGCCATCCGCTCGATGTCGCGCTGGCTCGCGACCAGGCTGTGGTCCGCCTTGCTGCTGGTGAGCGTCGGTGTCGGCGCCGCCGCATGCAGGGTGAGCAGCGAGCCGGCGCGGGCCGAGGCCCGGCGCGCCTCGGCCCAGCGCGAGGCGAGGCCGACCTGGCGCGGACCCGGATCGAGAAGGTCGCCGTCCAGCGACACCACTGTCCGCGTCTGCGAGAAATCGTACAGCGTGTCGAGCGGACGCCCGAATGCGGCAGCGGCGCCGGCTTGTGCGGCCATCGCGTCCGCCGGGGCGTGCACATGCCAGCGCATGCCCGGGAACCGTTGCTCCAGGCCCTGGATCTGCTCCAGCAGCGACGGCGAGGTGACGGGACCCGTCAGCAGATGCAGCCCGTCGCGTGGCAAGGTGTTCAGCACCGGGCGCAGGCTGTCCGAATCGTCGGGACGCCCGAGCCGGAGCACCGCCTGGGAGCGGAACGGGTCCCAGAAATCCAGCACCGAGGCCTGGCCGGCGATGTCGGTGCCCCCACGGCTCCAGGGGTGCGCCGCAGCACCCTCGATCTTGACTGGCCGTCCGTCGCGGGTCAGCACGGTGACGCCGTTGGCATGCCCGTCGATGAGGGTGGAGGACGCGTAGCGCATCACCTGGCCCGGCCGCGCCTGCTGCGGCTGGTTGACGTAGGGGATCTCCTTCGAGCGTGGATCGTCGTCGTCGGGATCGTCGCAGCCGGCGAGCCCGGCCAGCGACAGCGACGCCGCCATCACGCGCAGGAAGGCGCGCCGGTCGACGCCGCGTGCCGGCGTGGTGCCGGGGAATTCCGTATGCAGGAAGCGCCGGAAGGCGTCGTTGTCGTCGAGTTGGTCCAGGCTGCGCCAGAGCGCGCCGTGCTGCGACGACAGCCGGCGGCGGAGCTCGGTCAGGCCGGGGTGGTCGCGACTCATCCGCGTGTCGCCATCAGCGATGACAGATCGAGCAGTCGGAGAGCTGGGCTCCGCTGCGGATGTGGTACTGCGCGAGCAGGGCCTTGCCGCGCGACGCCTGGTCCGCGGGCGGCGTCCATTCGCTGTTCCAGACCTGGTCGGATGTGCGCAGCCGCGGTGCCGGGTTGCGGTGGCAGTCGAGGCAGAACTGCATGGTGAGGTTCTGCGCCCGCGCGGTGAGCTGCATCTGGTCGATCGCACCGTGGCACGACGAGCAGCCGATGCCCTTGGCGACATGGATGCTGTGATTGAAATAGACGTAGTCCGGCAGCCGATGCACCCGGGTCCAGGCCAGCGGCTGATCCCGGGCCAGGCTGTCGCGCACCGGAGCCAGCATCGCCGCTCCCGTCCAGAGCTGCGAGTGGCAGGTCATGCAGGTATGGGTCGGCGGCAGCCCGGCGGTGGCGCTGACCTCGACGGTGGTGTGGCAATACCGGCAATCCAGTCCGAGCTCGCCGACATGGTGCTTGTGGCTGAACGGCACCGGCTGCTCCGGCGCGATGCCGACGCGCGAGACGTAGGACGAGTGCTGCAGCATCTCCAGCACGAGCACCGAGCCGCCGGCGAGGAGCAGCACCGAGAGCAGCACCAGCCGCAGCCAGGCATCGGCACCGGGCGCGAACAGTTGGCGCATGGACGGCGCCTGCCGGTCAGGGCCGCTTCTGTGCCGGATGTGCCTTCCCGGAACCTGTCATGCCCATACCCGCCTCACATCCGACATTGCCATGCCGTTATGCTTGGCCGCCGCGCCGGCTGCCAGGGCCTCCGGGCAAACGTTTGCGTCAGGCGACGGGCATCAGCCGGACGACACGCCCGGCTCGGGGGAGAACAGCTCGGCCTTGTTCGGCTTGTCCTTCCACTCGTCGGCATCGGCCGGCGGAGTGCCCTTGCGGGTGATGTTCGGCCAGGTCTTGGAGAACTCGGTGTTCTTCTCCGCCCAGGCGCCGGCGCGGTCGTCGCTGTCCGGGAAGATCGCCTCGGCCGGGCATTCCGGCTCGCAGACGCCGCAATCGATGCATTCGTCCGGATTTATGACAAGCATGTTGTCGCCGACATAGAAGCAGTCGACAGGACATACCTCGATGCAGTCCATGTATTTGCAGCGGATGCAGTTCTCGGTGACCACGTAGGTCATCACCATCTCCAGACTGTAATGGTCCAAGCCGTCCTGTGGCCGGGACGCGACGGGCGCAGAGATATGCGGACCTTTAGGCACAAGCGCAAGCGGCCCGCTGGCATGGAGTCAGGAGCCCGGCTCGGGTATCTCCTCATATAGAGTACGGGCCTCCACCGCCGGCCCGCGGCGTTTCGCGAGTGCGAGGATGCGCAGCACGGTCACACCGTGGTCCCGTCGCGGCAGGGTCACCACGTCGCCCGGCCGCAGCCGCGCATGCGGCTTGTCGGTCGGCTGGCGGTTGACCCGGATCAGGCCGCCCTGCACCAGCCGGGCGCAGTCCGACCGCGCCTTGAGGAAACGCGCGCACCACAGCCATTTGTCGAGACGCTGCCAGCTGCGGTCTTCCTGCTCCGGCTGCCCGGGAATGCACCCCGGCGGCCCGCTCAACGGCGGACCCGAAGGGCGGCGAGGGCCGCGAACGGGCTGTCCTGTCGCGTGCGGCCAGGCGCTTCTGGAACGGCCGTCGGTGCCGGTGGCTGAGGATCGCGGCGACGCGCGATGCTCATCAGAGGCGGGCAGGGCGGTCCGGCATGACCATCGGGCAGCGGAGCAGCCGGCCGCAGCCTGACCTCGAGCCCACGCAGCACGGCGGGCAGCAGGTCCGCCCGCACCGACAGGCGTGACGCCAGGTCCGACGGCAGCGCCGCGGGCCGGTCGCGGGTCAGCCACGCCACCTCCGCCATCACCCGCTCGGCGATGTCGAGCCGCAGCCAGACCGGGCCGGCCGCCACCCAACCCATCGCTGCCATCAGCGAGGCCTGCGCCACGTCGGTCGCGCCGTCGCGCGGGATGCTGACCGCACCCGCCGCCGGCAGCCTCGGCAGGCCGATGCCGGCGCGCACCGCCAGCAGGACGGCGCGCAGTTGCGCCTGGCGCGGCTTGAGCAGCACCGGCATGAACAAGGCGAGGCGCCCGGAGCGGATACCGAGCGGCTTGAGACGCCGGCGCAGCAGCGGCGACACCGGCGGCGCGGCCATGCCCGCGACCAGGCCGCCTTCCTCGACGAGACGGTGCAGCACACCGCGCAGCAGTGGATCGGCCTGTGCCCGCGCCTGCGCCTCGAACAGCGGCGCCAGCACGGTCGCGACCTGCCCGTGCAGCCACGTCTGCAGGCGGCCGCGCACCCGCTCGCGCTGCGAGCCGTCGAGAAATTCGCTGTCCAGCACCTCGACCATCGGGCGCAGCAGGCCTGCGCCCGCGCGCAGGCGCGCCACCGGCGCCGCGTGGCCGGGCATCGCGGTCCATAAAAGGCGCCGCGCATCTCCGGAGATGGAAAAGGCGGCATCGGCAGCCGCCACCAGCGCCTGCACCCGGCGCGGCATCTCCTCGCGCAGCGCCCGGCGTGCGGCGCGCAGCACCAGCCGCTTCTCGGGACCCTCCGCCAGCGGGTCGGGCTGGAAGCCGAAGCCCGCGACATGGCCGACCGAGTGCCCCTCGACGACCACCTCGCCCTGTGTGGTGACGGCGGACAGCATGTCCTGGCCTTCCGCCTCGTCGAGCCGGCGGAACAGCAGCGCCGCGCGGCGGTCGACGAAGCGCGCGGTCAGACGCTCGTGCAGCGCGTCAGACAGCAGGTCCTCGACCTCGCGTGCCTTGCCCTGCCAGTACGGTGCGTCGTCGAGCCAGTCCCGCCGCGCGGCGATGTACGAACACACGCGCACGCCGGACAGGCGCTGCATCAGCGTATCGATGTCGCCGTCGCTGCGCGAGAGCGAGGTGATCTGCGCCGCCAGCCAGTCCGTGGGAAGTCGCCCGGACTGCATGACGCTGCTGAACACGCGCGCGCACAGCCTGGTGTGGCTGTCGTCGCCGAGCTTGCGGAAGTCCGGGATCTGGCAGGCCTCCCAGAGCAGGCGGGTGGCGCTGCGGCTGCAGGCCAGACGGCGTATCTCGTCGTCGCGGGTCAGGGCATCCAGCGTCTGCAGGTCGACCGCCTCGTTGCCGGCGATGAGACCGCGACGCGGCGGAGGCACCTGCAGGCTGGCCAGCAGCAGGTCGGGGCTGGCGAAGTCCAGATCGCTGTTGCGCCAGAAGATCTGCTCGAGCGGATCGAAGCGATGCGCCTCGACCGCCGCCACCACGTCCTCGGACAGGTCCGGACAGGTGGCGGTGGTGCCGAAGCTGCCGTCGCGCATGCCGCGTCCGGCGCGACCGGCGATCTGCGCCACCTCGGCGGCGGCAAGCCGGCGCGGCCGCGAGCCGTCGAACTTGGACAGCCCGGCGAATGCCACATGGTTCACGTCCATGTTCAGCCCCATGCCGATCGCGTCGGTGGCGACCAGGTAGTCGACCTCCTTGTCCTGGTACAGCGCCACCTGGGCATTGCGCGTGCGCGGCGACAGCCTTCCCATCACCACCGCGCAGCCGCCCCTGCGGCGGCGTATCAGTTCGGCGATCGCATAGACCTCGGCGGCCGAAAAGGCGACGACGGCGGAGCGCGGCGGCAGCTTGGTGAGCTTGGCAGCACCTGTATAGGTGAGCTGCGACAACCTTGGCCGGGTCTCGATCTCCGCGTCCGGGATCAGCCGCGCCAGCAGCGGGCGGATGGTCTCGGCGCCGAGGAACATGGTCTCGACCAGCCCGCGGGCATGCAGCAGGCGCTCGGTGAAGACATGGCCGCGGTCGGCGTCGGCGCAGAGCTGGATCTCGTCGACGGCAACAAACTCGGCGGCGCGGTCCAGCGGCATCGCCTCGACCGTGCAGGAGAAGTAGCGCGCCCCGGGCGGCACGATCTTCTCCTCGCCGGTGATCAGCGCCACGTTGCGCTCGCCCTTGGCGGCCACCATGCGGTCGTAGTTCTCGCGCGCCAGCAGGCGCAGCGGAAACCCGATGATGCCGGAGCCGTGCGCGAGCAGCCGCTCCATGGCGAGATGGGTCTTGCCGGTGTTGGTGGGCCCGAGCACCGCACGGACGCGGTGCCGCCGGCCCGGGTCATCCGTTCCGGCTTGCGACCGCCGCCCGGTGGCGGACGGGTGGGGGCTGCGCGCCCAGAGGGATACGCCCGGCATGCTCCTGATGGTCGGGTCGGCGCCTGCGGATTGCAAGCATCGGTTGGCTGCATGACGCTGTCGGCCGCGCCGCGCCCGCCGCACGGCCGAAGACTGACAGATACTGCACCAGATAATGCGCCAGAGACTGTGAAGGATGACCCGATGTTCGACCGCCCGCTCGATTGTCTTGCCGAAGCAGAGGGCGCCGGAAGTGCGCGTCCGGTGCATGTCGTGCGGCCCGAGTCGCTGCCCGACCTCGTCCAGGCCTTCGCGCAGGGCAATGGTTTCCCCGGATCGCTGGCCGGCTGGCTCGAGCAGACCGGCTTCACCGCCAGCGTCGGCGAGATCGCGCTGCTGCCCGGCGAGGCGGGCGTCGGCGCCGCCCTGCTCGGACTCGGCAACGGACCGGAAGCGCCGGGTCCGGAGGTGTATGCCGGCCTGCCGCGCACGCTGCCGACCGGCGACTGGCACCTGGCCGGACCGGAACCATCCGATGCCGATGTGGCTGTGCTCGGCTACTGTCTCGGCGCCTACAGGTTCGGCGACTTCCGTGATCCCGACCCGCGTCCGGCGGCGCGCCTCGCGATACGGCCGGGGCAGGGCGAGGCAGGTGCGGCGCAGGCCCGGGCGGTCTGGCTGGCGCGCGACCTGGTCAACATGCCGGCGAACCGGCTCGGCCCAATGTCGCTGGCGGAGGCGGCGTGCGAGGTGGCCGCACGCTTCGGCGCCGCGACCGGGATCGTGTCGGCGGCGGCGCTCGAATGCGGCTACCCGGCCATCCATGCGGTCGGGCGCGGGTCGAGCCGTGCTCCTTGTGTCATGCGCGCCGACTGGCAGGGATCGGCGGCCGACGCAGGCGCGCCACTGGTCTCGCTGGTCGGCAAGGGCGTCTGCTTCGACACCGGCGGGTTGGACCTGAAGCCGTCGGCCGCGATGCTGCGCATGAAGAAGGACATGGGCGGAGCTGCGATCATGCTCGGCCTCGCGCGCCTGATCATGGAGCGCGACCTGCCGGTGCGGCTGCAATTGCGCCTGGGCTGCGTCGAGAACAGCGTCTCCGGCGACGCCATGCGCCCGTCCGACGTGATCGCGACCCGCGCCGGCCTCAACGTGGAGATCGGCAACACCGACGCCGAAGGGCGCCTCGTGCTGGCCGACCTGCTTGCGGAAGCCTGCGACGCGTCCCCTGCGCTCCTGATCGACGCCGCGACGCTGACCGGGGCGGCGAGGGTGGCACTCGGGCCCGACCTGCCGGCCCTGTTCAGCAATGATGACGCGCTGGCGGCAGCACTCCTGCAGGGCGGCCTCGCCACGCACGACCCCCTCTGGCGGCTGCCGCTGCATGCGGCGTACGATTCCTGGCTCAGCAGCCCCGTCGCACACCTGAATAATGTTTCACCGAAGCCGATGGCTGGTGCAGTCACGGCGGCGCTGTTTCTGCAACGATTCGTCAAAAAATCTGTCCGCTGGGCCCATCTCGACACATATGCCTGGCGCGACTCGGCGGCACCGGGGCATCCGGAAGGGGCCGACGCTCAGGGACTCCGGGCCTGTTACAGGGGTTTGTTGCGGATTCTTAACCTGCAGGGGTAACCGAATTGGCTTGGTAACGTAATCGGGACTGAACCAAATCAATTTCCGTGTCTATAAAGGTAGCTGTTACGATCTTGTTAACGCTTTTGGGTACGGGCGCCGTTGCGGCCTGCCCTCGCTTCGAATGCAGTCAGACCCACCGGATTATCGGTCGTGTCGTTGAAGAAAGGATTAAAAGGTGCCGCAACCCTCATCGTCAGATCAGCTTGTTGGGACTCTGCGTGATACAGTCGTGTCCATGGTCCGTCGCGACGGTCCGGACTTGTCGGCCCGTCAGCTTGGTGTGTTCCTGACCTGCTATCTTCAGGAGGGCGCGCACACGGTCCGCGGTCTTGCCGCAGAGCTGAACGTCTCGAAGCCGGCGATCACACGCGCCCTCGACCGTCTCGGTGAACTCGACCTCGCCCGCCGCAAGGTGGACCCGATGGATCGCCGTTCCATCCTGGTGCAGCGCACCCTCAAGGGCGCGGCCTACCTGCGCGAACTGCGCTCGATTATGACCGAGGCCTCAAGCGTCGCTCGCAAGGGTGGCCACGCCGCAGAGCATGGATCCCGCCGCGCCGGCTGATCCGAGCCTGCCTCTGTCCTGAACCTCGTGCCACGTGTTCCGCGCAAGCGGGATGCGGAGCACGGTAGCGTCGCAAACTGCCCATCTCAGCGCTCCCACGCCCCGCATTGCTCCCCAGCAATTGGCGGCGGTCCTGGCATGACCGGCGGATGGGGCCGCCATGGCCCCGCGGCCGTCCTGCAACCAGGCTGGTTCTCGAGCGATGTTATAGAGTGAGCGCATCACAAGCTGGTGCCGCGTCTCCATGCCAGGAAAGGATCCACCCATGCGGTTCGCCGCTCTTGCTGCCGGTCTCGCTCTCTCCCTGCCAGTCCTCGCGGCGCCTGTCCTCGCCGGGCCGGCCTTGGCTGCGCGTGATCCCGGCGCGTCAGGCCCGGTTGCCGGCCACGTGACCATCACCGCGAAGGCCGCCGATGTCGGCATCGGCTATACCTGGGGCGACGGCGTGCTGCGCTTCCACGGCCGCGACTACCATTTCAGCGTCAAGGGCGTGGACGTGGCGGCGGTCGGCTATTCGAGCGTGACCGGGCACGGCCGCGTCTATCACCTGCGCCATCTGCATGATTTCGACGGGACCTACGCCGCCGCCGACGGCGAGGCGACGCTCGGCAACGGCATCGGCGGCCGCGTCCTGAAGAACGGCAACGGCGTCGAGATCCGCATCGACGACGTCAGCAAGGGCGCCCGTCTCTCCGGCGCCGCCCAGGGCATCCAGCTCAAGCTCTCGGAGTAATCTTAGATGCAGCCGCCCGGATCATGCGGCCCGCATGATCCGGGCGGCGCCAAGCCGGGTGCGGGCTACCAGTGCCCGACCGGGTGATGGCGCACCCGCACGATCACCAGAAGGGTCCAGGCAGCCTGCGGTAGCAGAGACGCTGCGAGAGCACTGCCGACGAAGGAGGCTTTCCAGGGATCGCCGGCTTGCAATGCCAGCGTCAGGGTGGCGCCCCACAGAACGAACGCCCAATGTACAACGGCAACCAGCCAGGCCGGAACGCCGGAGCGGAACGCAATCTGGTACAAGTGGCCGCGATGCGCTTCCGACAGCCGCTCGCCGCGCAGCGCGCGGCGGCACAGCGTAAAACCGACGTCGTACAACACCCCTGCAAGCAGCAACGGGCCGGCCAGCAGTCCGGAGGCGGAGACATCGTGCCGCCAATGCAGGAGTGCACAGGCGGCGATGGCCAGCCCGAGGCCCTGGCTGCCGACATCACCGAGGAAGATCCGGGCGCGCGGGTAGTTCCACGGCAGGAAACCGAGCAGGCCGGCACAGAGCAGCAGCCCGAGGCAAGCGCCCATCGGATTGCCGGTGTCCAGGCCGAGGGCCAGCCCGCAGAGCGCCATGCTCCCGGCGGCCAGTCCGTTGAGGCCATCGATGAAGTTCAGGGCGTTGGTGACGAACATCAGCCAGCCGAAGCCGATCACCAGCGGCCAGGGGGGACTAGCCGGCGGCGCGATCGCCGCCGCCACGACGGCCGCACATCCAGCCTGGGCCGCGAGCTTGACCAGCGGCCTGTACTGCCGCAGGTCATCCAGCCACGAGACCACCGCCAGCACAGCCACCCCCAGCAGCAGAAGCGCCGCCCGCCACCAAGTGGCAGCGCTCGCCGATGAGAGCATAAGCGCCACCGGCAGCAGTAGCAGCAGCGCCAGCACCGGGCCGACGCCGCCGCCCTTCGGGGTCGGCCGCACATGGGCGCTGCGGTGGCCCGGACGATCCAGCACGCCGACCCGGATCATCAGCCGCACCACGGCCGCCGAGATCAGCAGGCCTGCCACGCAGAGGGGCACCAGCAGCGACGGCGGCAGGCCGGCTGCGGGGACAAGACGCATCTCCGCTCCCTTCTAGGTCAGGACCGGCTGGGCTATAGGGCGGCGGTGATGGCCTCGCAACGCCCCGCCCCAACGCCGGACCCCATGCTGCCTCCCGGTCCGGTCGCACCGCGCCGGTCGGCGCGCATGCGTGCCGCGAACCGCATCCTGGTCAACATGGCGCTGGATGGCGCGTTCGCCGCGGCCGCCGCGCCGATCGCCCGCTACCTGGCCGATCCGCGTGGCGGCCTGATCCATCCGCTGTGGTTCCTGGCCAGCGGCGCCATCACCCTGCTGGTCGGCGGCGCGCCCTTCCGCATGCCTCAGCAATACTGGCGCTTCTCCGGGATCGCCGACCTGCTCGGCATCGCCGGCGGCTCGGTGCTGAGTGCCGCGCTGTTCGCGCTGCTGTTCCACGTCACCGGCTATCCGCTGCCCAGCGTCACCTTCCCGGTGATCCACGCGATGGTACTGCTGCTCATGCTCGGGGGCCTGCGCATCGTCTACCGTCTGTCGCAGGCCAAGCGCGTGCGGCTGTCCGCCGAGGAGGTGCAGCCGGTGCTGCTCGTCGGCGCCGACGAGCCGGCCGACCTGTTCCTGCGCGCCATCGGCCGCGACCGCTCCTCGCCGCTGCGCATCCTGGGGCTGCTGGCGCTCGGCACCCACCAGGCGGGCCGGCGCATACGCGGCCACA
The DNA here is from genome assembly GCA_964247695.1 of uncultured Acetobacteraceae bacterium. Classification (GTDB taxonomy): domain Bacteria; phylum Pseudomonadota; class Alphaproteobacteria; order Acetobacterales; family Acetobacteraceae; genus Lichenicoccus. Next base: position 44,352 of record CAXTVI010000020.1, on the reverse strand, counting down.
GCATCCTTGGCACGGTGCGCGATGCGGGCCTGGTGCTCGACCGCCTGGCCGCCGCCGGGCGCGCCCCGCGTGCGCTGGTGGTGACCGAGCCGGACTTCCGCGGCGAGAACCTGGCCGCCCTGATCGAGGCGGCGGATGCGCGCGGCATCGCGGTGCGGCGGGCGCCGAACCCGACCACGCTGGCACCGGCGGCGCGCGTCGAGCTGCGCCCCGTGGCGATCGAGGAGCTGCTCAACCGGCCGCAGGTGCCGCTGGACCGCGACGGCATGGCGGGGCTGGTGCGCGGGCGTCGGGTGCTGGTGACCGGAGCGGGCGGCAGCATCGGATCCGAACTGGCGCGGCAGGTGGCCTCGCTCGATCCGGAGCAGCTCGTGCTGGTCGACAACGGCGAGTTCGCGCTCTGGCAGATCGACCTCGAGCTCGGCGAGACGGTGCCGCAGGTGAAGCGCGTCGCGGTGATCGCCGACACGCGCGACGCCCGGCGCATCGACCGCGTGTTCCAGTCGTACCGGCCCGAGCTGGTGTTCCATGCCGCCGCCCTCAAGCATGTCCCGATGGTCGAGCTGAACCCGGTCGAGGGGCTGCTCACCAACATCGTCGGCACCCGGCAGGTGGCCGATGCCGCGGCCCGCGCCGGCGCCCGGGCTATGGTGCTGATCTCGACCGACAAGGCGGTCAACCCGAGCAGCCTGATGGGAGCGTCCAAGCGCGCCGCCGAGATGTACTGCCAGGCGCTGGACATCCGGGCGCGCCATCTCGAGCAGGACGGGAGGGAGCAGGGCCTGGCGGAGCTGGCGCCCGAAGCGGCCGGAACGATGCGCTGCGTGACGGTGCGATTCGGCAACGTGCTCGGCAGCAACGGTTCGGTGGTGCCGCTGTTCCGGCGCCAGCTCGAGCGCGGCGGCCCGCTGACCGTGACGCATCCCGACATGCAGCGCTACTTCATGACCGTGCCGGAGGCGGTCGGGCTGGTGCTGCAGGCGAGCGTGCTGGGCACCGCGCGCTCGGGGATCGGTGACGGCACCGCGTCCCGCCTGCGCGATGGCGGCATCTTCGTGCTCGATATGGGCCGGCTGGTGAAGATCGTCGATCTCGCACGCCAGATGATCCGCCTCGCCGGGCTGCGGCCGGACGAGGACGTGGCGATCCGCTATACCGGCCTGCGCCCGGGCGAGAAGCTGATCGAGGAGCTGTTCCACGGCCATGAGCCGCCGGTGCCGACCAGCCATCCCGGCCTGCTGATGGCCACCCCGCGGACCGCCGACCTGCTGGCGGTGGGCAGCACCATCGATGCGATCGAGACCGCCTGCCGGAGCAGCGACACGGCTACCGCGATCCGCCTGCTGCAGACCCTGGTGCCCGAGTTCGCGCACAACCGCGACGGCGCGCTGCCCGACCCGGCGCCGGTGCTCCCCCAGCGGGCGATGCCGGTGAGCCGCGCCGAAAGGACTGCCTTATGACCCCGATCGCCTTTCTCGACCTCAAGGCGCAGCAGGCCCGTATCGCGGCCGGCCTGCGGGCGCGGCTCGAAACGGTGCTGGCGCACTGCCAGTTCGTGCTCGGCCCCGAGGTCGGGGAGCTGGAGCAGCGGCTGGCCGCCTATTGCGGGGCGGACGACTGCGTCGGCGTCAGTTCCGGCACCGACGCGCTGCAGATCGCGATGATGGCCGAGGGCATCGGGCCGGGTGACGCCGTGTTCCTGCCGGCCTTCACCTATACCGCGACCGCCGAGGTGCCGCTGCTGCTGGGAGCGACGCCGGTGTTCGTCGATGTGGATCCGCTCAGCTTCCAGATCGACTGCGCGTCGCTGCGCGAGCGAATCGGGATCGTGCGCCGCGCCGGCCGGTTGCGACCGGCGGCGATCGTCGGCGTCGACCTGTTCGGGCAGCCGGCGCCGTGGGTGGAACTGCGTCGGATCGCGCACGCGGAAGGAATGTTCCTGCTCGACGACTGCGCGCAGGCCTTCGGGGCGAGCCTGGGCGGACGCCGGCTCGGGCGCGAGGCGGACGCCACCGCGATCAGCTTCTTTCCCTCGAAGCCGCTGGGCGGCTATGGCGATGCCGGCGCGCTGCTCACCGACGATCCGGCACGCGCGTCGCTATACCGGTCGCTGCGCACGCATGGCGAGGGCGAGACCCGCTACGAGGTGCTGCGCACCGGCATGAACGGACGGCTGGATACGCTGCAGGCCGCGGTGCTGCTTGCCAAGCTCGACGTGTTCGACGCGGAACTCGCCCGGCGCGAGGCGATCGCGCGCGCGTATGACGCGGGTTTGTCGCGCAAGCTTGCAACGCCAGCGCGGGTGCCCGACAGCACCAGCGCCTGGGCGGTGTATGCGGTGCTGCTGCCGGATGCGGACGTCCGCGCCGCAACGCAGGAGGCGCTGCGGCAGGCGGGCGTGCCGAGTGCAATCTACTATCCGCGCCCGCTGCACCACCAGCCGGCCTATCGCGACCAGCATGACGGGGTGACGCTGCCGGTCTCGGAGGATCTCGCGACCCGCATCCTCGCCCTGCCGATCCATCCGGACCTGACCGACGCGGAGGTCGCGCGGGTGGTCGACGCGGTTCCGGGCAAGGCGTAAGGCCTAAGGGGCGAGTCTCGCCCGCTCGAGCAGAAAGTCGGCATGCATCCGTCAACCGGGTGCCCGCGACGTCTGCAGCAACATTGATGCCTGCCCGCTGAGTAGATTCCGATACTCGCGATCCAGAACGTACCGGTCCAGAACTGTATATTGGCGCGAGACTGGCCCCTTCGGTAGTTCCAGCTCTCATGAGGCGACGGATCGCCGACGCGTGTCTTTATCCGGTTCATGGAGCGACTCAGATGGATACGAACGCGTTCGGCCCGGTGGTCCCGTTCAGGAAAGCCGAGCGGGACCCGAGACCACCGGGTCGTCAACGCACGCTGCGCCTGCTGGCCCGGTATGTCCTTCCCGGCGTCGTTCTCCTGCTGATCGCCGTCAGCATGGTGACCGGCTATCTCGAGAAATGGCTGTGGATGGGGCAGCTGCACTACACCGGTATCTTCTGGACGATGCTCTCCGTCCAATGGACGATGTATGCGACTTCGTTCGCCATCGTCTTCACGTTCGCATGGCTGAACCTGCGCAAGGCGCTGCTCAACGGTGGCGTTCCGGCCGGTCGCAGCCTGATGTCGAGAGCGCTGGTTCCGAAGGCCACGGGATCCGTGGAGCTGGAACTCACTCCGCATCTTCTTCATTCCGGTATCATCATGGCCAGCCTGATGATCGCCTGGGTCGCCGCCGATGCATTCTTCGGTCAATGGGACACCTGGTTGCGTTTCCGGTACGGCGGCGCCTTTGGCGTTGCCGACCCCCTGCATGGAATCGATGTCGGGTTCTACGTGTTCCGCCTGCCATTCTACCAGATGCTGCAGACCAGCGTGATGCTGCTGACCATCATGACCGCCGGCGCGGTCGTTCTCGTCTATTCATATTTCCAGGCTGTTGGCCGGAGCCGCGGAAACAGCGGCGCCTTGGCCGGACGCGCGACATCGCATCTGTCGTTGCTGCTCCTGATCTTCGCCGCCGACTGGGGTATCGGGCTGCTGCTCGGTCACTACGAGCTCGTGTACTCGACAATGGGCGTCGTGTACGGCGCAGGCTATACCGCGGCGCACCTGACGAACGCCGCGCTGTGGTGCATGGTCGTGCTCGCCGCGGTCGCCTGCGCCCTGCTCGCGGTGAACATCGTCCGGCCGCGCCTGAAGCCGATGCTGCTGGGCTGCGGCGGCTTCGTTGCGATCTATGTCCTCACGGTCATGCTGATCCCGACCCTGTTCCAGAAGTTCCTCGTCCAACCCAGCGAACTGGCGTACGAGACACCATACCTGAAGTCCTACATCGACTACACGCGCCGCGCCTATGACCTGACGAACGTGCAGGAGACATCCTACCCCGCCCTTGCCGATCTCACGCCGGCGGTCATCGCGCGCAACCAGGAGACGATCGAGAACATCCGGCTGTGGGATGCCCGCCCGCTGCTGCAGATGTTTCAGCAGACCCAGGCGATCCGGCTCTATTACGAGTTCTACAATGTCGGAGTGGATCGCTACCATCTCCCTGACGGCTATCACCAGGTGATGCTCGCGACACGCGAGCTGTCCCGCGAGCTGCCGGAGGCGGCGCAGACCTGGGTCAACGAGTATCTGCAGTTCACGCACGGCTACGGCCTGGTGATGAACCTCACCTCCAGGACAGTCGGCGGAGGCTTCCCGCAATATCTCCTCGAAGACGTCCCCGCGAGATCGACCGCTGGCCTCAGCATCACGCAACCGGCAATCTATTACGGCAGGACGATGCCCGGCTACAGGATCGTCGGCACGCGGACAAAGGAGTTCGACTATCCAAGGGGCAACGACAACGTCTATACCAGCTACGCCGGATCCGGTGGCATCCCGCTTGACAGTCTTTGGCGCCGGGCCTTGTTCGCCTGGACGCAGGGCGACATCAACATCCTTCTGACATCGTACATCGGCCCGCGCACCAGGATCCAGATCTGGCGCGACATCCAGCGGCGCGTCACCAATATTGCGCCGTTCCTGCAGCTCGACTCCGATCCGTATCCGGTGCTCAGCAACGGCCGCATGTTCTGGATCCAGGACGCCTACACGACCTCGGATCACTATCCGTACGCCAATCCACATCCGGCCGGCTTCGCCGCCGACGTCAACTACATCCGTAACTCGGTAAAGATTGTCGCCAACATGTACGACGGGTCGGTGCAGTTCTACGCCATGGACCCGAAGGACCCGATCCTCGCGGCCTACAGCCGGGCATTCCCGGGGGTCTTCAAGGACCTCGCGTCGCTGTCGCCGGATCTGAAGGCGCATCTGCGCTATCCCGAGGACCTGTTCGCGATCCAGGCCGACGAATACAAGACCTTTCACATGACCGACCCCCAGGTCTTCTACAACCGCGAGGATCTGTGGGTCGCGCCGAACGAGACCTATGGCGGACAGCAGACGCCGATGGAGCCCTACTACATGCTGATGAAGCTGCCGGGGAGCGCCACGCTGGAGTACCTGCTGATGACGCCGTTCACGCCGCAGGGCCGCAACAACATGATCTCCTGGATGGCGGCCCGTTCGGATTTCCCGGGATACGGCTCGAAGCTGTTCTACCAGTTGCCCAAGGAGAAGTTGACCTACGGTCCGAGCCAGATCGAGGCGATGATCGACCAGGACCCGACAATATCGCAACAGCTCACCCTGTGGGACCAGTCGGGGTCGCACGTGATACGCGGCAAGCTCATCGTTACGCCGATCGAGAACGCGTTCCTCTACATCGTTCCGATCTACCTGCAATCGGCCGGCGAGAACTTTCCGCAGCTCAAGCGCGTGATCGCGGTCACGGGCGACAAGGTGGTGATGGAGCCGACCCTGGACGAGGCGATGGCCAACCTGTTCATCACCCAGAAGCCGCTGGCAGTGTTCAGCAAGTCGCCGGGCGGCTGACCGATGGCGGCCGGGCAGCAGTCCGGCCGCATCCGGGACCTCCGGAGCCTCCCGCCTGAAATAGGCCGGCATCGGCAACACGTGCCCGGTTGTTGCGCAGGACCTCCCTGCGATCCCTTGCGCTGATCTCGCGAGGTCCGCGACAGGCGATGACGACCATCCTCTGGATGAACGGAAGTATAAGATGGCAGACGTATCTTCGGCGGCTAAGATCAAGAGCGACCTGCAGACCCTGCCGATGGATCAGGTCGAGACGCAACTCGCCTCGTCGCCGGACGGGCTGACCCAGGTCGAGGCGACAAGGCGGCTCACGCAGTACGGTCCCAACGAGATCGAGGAGGAGAGCGACAATCCGCTACTGAAGTTCCTGTCGTATTTCTGGGGGCCGATCCCCTGGATGATCGAGGTGGCGGTGGTGCTTTCGGGCATTGTCCGCCACTGGCCGGACTTCTTCATCATCCTGCTGCTGCTCGTGGCGAACGCAACGATCGGCTTCTGGGAGGAGCGGCAGGCAGGCAATGCCATCGAGGCTCTGAAAGCCAAGCTGGCGATCAAGGCCCGTGTCAGGCGTGACGGCAAGTGGGTCACGCCGCCCGCCAGGGACCTCGTTCCCGGCGACGTCGTCCGCCTCCGACTGGGTGACATCGTGCCGGCGGATGCGCGCCTGCTGGACGGCGACGAGATCTCGGTGGATCAGTCGGCACTGACCGGCGAGTCGCTGCCGACCGCCAGGAAGTCGGGTGAAGCGGTCTTCTCGGGCTCGATCATCCGGCGCGGAGAGATCGGCGCGATGGTCTATGCCACCGGCAGCAAGACCTACTTCGGCAAGACCGCGGAACTTGTCGAGACGGCCCATACCACAAGCCATTTCCAGAAGGCCGTCCTCAAGATCGGCAACTACCTCATCGGGCTGGCGGTCGTGCTGGTCGCGGTCATCATCGGGGTCGGCATCTATCGCGGGGAACCGATCCTCACCACACTCCAGTTCGCCCTGGTGCTGACGGTGGCGGCGATCCCCGTGGCGATGCCTACGGTGCTGTCGGTCACGATGGCGGTGGGAGCGCGCCTGCTCGCCAGGGAACAGGCCATCGTCAGCAAGCTCGTGGCGATCGAGGAACTGGCGGGAGTGGATGTGCTGTGTGCCGACAAGACCGGCACCCTGACCCAGAACAAGCTGACGCTCGGCGAGCCATACAGCGTGGCCGACGTTCCCGCCGCCGCTGTCATCCTCAATGCAGCGCTGGCGTCGCGCGCGGACAACGACGACACCATCGACCTGGCCGTGCTGGCCGGGGTGAAGGACAAGACGGTGTTGCAGGGCTATGCCCTGCAGCATTTCCAGCCGTTCGACCCTGTGCACAAGCGCACCGAGGCCACGATCAAGGCCACGGACGGCACCCTTTTCAAGGTCACCAAGGGAGCGCCCCAGGTCATCCTCGCGCTGGCGGCAAGCACCGATGCGGTCAACAAGGCGGTGACCAAGGCCGTCGACGATTTTGCCGCTCGCGGCTTCAGGGCACTCGGTGTCGCGCGTGCCGACGGCGACGGCAATTGGCGGATGCTCGGCGTCCTGCCGCTGTTCGATCCACCGCGCGAGGACGCCAGGTCGACGATTGCAACGGCGCGGCAGATGGGCGTCAGGATCAAGATGGTCACCGGCGACGCGCTGGCCATCGCCCGGGAGACGGCGAAGACGCTCGGGATGGGCGCCAATATCCTGGACGGCGCCGGCCTGGGTGACGCCACGCATGACGAAGGTGCCGCAACGGCGCGGTCGATCGAACAGGCGGATGGTTTTGCTCAGGTCTTTCCGGAGCACAAGTTCCACATCGTCGATACCCTGCAGAGGCACGACCACATCGTCGGCATGACGGGCGATGGCGTCAACGACGCCCCCGCCCTGAAGAAGGCCGACTGTGGCATCGCGGTCTCGGGTGCCACGGACGCGGCCCGTGCGGCTGCATCGATCGTGCTGATGACGCCCGGGCTCTCGGTGATCATCGAGGCGATCAAGGAGAGCCGGCGCATCTTCCAGCGGATGAACAGCTACGCCATCTACCGGATCGCCGAAACGTTGCGCGTGCTGTTCTTCATGACGCTGGCCATCCTGGTTTTCAACTTCTATCCGCTGACGGCGGTGATGATCGTCATGCTGGCGCTGCTGAACGATGGCGCAATCCTGTCGATCGCCTATGACAACGTGCACTACCGCGACGCGCCGGAAGCCTGGAACATGCGCGTGGTCCTGGGCGTGTCGACGGTGCTGGGCGTGCTGGGCGTGATCGCCGCGTTCGGGCTGTTCTACATCGGGGAGCGGGTGCTCCATCTGGATCGCGCGCAGGTCCAGACGCTGATGTACCTCAAGCTCTCGGTCGCAGGGCATCTCACGATTTTCCTGACCCGCACCCGAGGGGCTTTCTGGTCCATCCGACCGGCCAGGATCCTCTGGATGGCCGTCCTGGGCACACAGGTGGTGGCTACGTGCGTTGCGATCTTCGGCCTCGGTCTGGTCACGCCGCTTGCCTGGTACTGGGCCCTGATGGTGTGGATCTATGCCGGAGCCTGGTTCCTCTTGAACGACCGGGCAAAGCTGCTCACCTACCGCCTCCTCGATCGCTCCGGGACGAGGGTCGCGGCCGTCCGCGCGGTGCCCCCGGCCGGGGCTGTTTCCGCCACCAGGCCCGTCCCCAGCCGCACCATGACGGGCCAGGCCGCGGCAGTGTCGACGCGCAAGGCCGCCCTGTGACCCATCACGTGGGGAAGGCGATGATCACTCTCCGCATCAGGGATTATCTGGTTCGAGAGGGTGACAAGCTCGACCTCAGGGAGCGGCCGACGCGGGTTGCTCCGGTCTATGGCGGGAAGTCCAGCTACGAGGCGATGCTGGCCGCGCATGTCGCGAGGCTGAGTGAACTCCAGCAACTCCACTACGCATCCGGCCGCCGCGCCGTCCTGTTGATCTTCCAGGCGATGGACGCGGCCGGCAAGGACGGTGCGATCCGACACGTGATGTCCGGGGTCAATCCGCAGGGCTGCCAGGTGTTCAGCTTCAAGCAGCCCAGTGCGAACGAATTGCAGCACGACTTCCTCTGGAGGACCACACGCGACCTGCCGGAGCGGGGGCGCATCGGAATCTTCAACCGGTCCTACTACGAGGAGGTGCTCGTCGTCCGCGTGCATCGCGACATGCTGGGCCGCGAGGACATCCCGGATCCGCCGCACCACGAGGCCAGGCTCTGGCACGACCGGTATCGCTCGATCATGGATCTCGAACGTCACCTGCACGGGAACGGGACGCTGGTGGTCAAGATCTTCCTGCACCTCTCGAAAGCGGAGCAGCGACGACGCTTCCTGGAGCGCATCGAGCGACCGGACAAGAACTGGAAAATCACTGCCGCCGACATCGAGGAGCGGAGGTTCTGGAAGCAGTATCGGATGGCCTACGAGGAGTGCCTAAGTGCGACGAGCACGGATGATTCGCCCTGGTATGTGGTGCCGGCCGACGACAAGGAGAACGCGCGGCTCATCGTGTCGCAGATCGTCGTCGACACCCTGGAGGGGATCGGGATGAGCTATCCCCGGATCACCGAGCAGCGTGCGCGAGAGCTGCATGCCATGAAAGAGGGGCTCCTGGGCGTGGAGGCAGAGCGAGAACAGCCTCGTTGCCTCCGCCGCTGACCGGGGGGCGCCCTGAGCTTCACCCGGCCAGGATGCCGCCATCGATGGCGAGGCTCTGTCCGGTGATGAACGGCGCCTTGTCCGACGCCAGGAACAGGATCGCCTGCGCGACTTCCTCGACATTGCCGAGACGGCCGGCCGGGACCAGCGAGGTCATGAACGACTTGCCTTCGTCGGAGCCGCCGGTGAAGCGGTCCAGCATGCCGGTGACGATCGGCCCGGGGGCGATCGCGTTGACCCGCACGCCGGACTTCGCGGCCTCGAGCGCAGCACTCCTGGTCAGGCCCTCGACCGCGTGCTTGCTGGCGACGTAGACCGCGGCACCCGGAAAGCCCACCGAGCCTGCCACCGAGGAGACGTTGACGATGTTGCCGTGGCCCTGCGGCAGCATGACGCGGAGCTGGTGCTTGAGGCTCAGCAGCACGCCGAGCACGTTGGTGTCGAAGGTCGCGGTGTAGTTCTCGACCGTCTGCTCGACGATCGGGCCGATGCGCCCCTCGGTGCCGGCATTGTTGATGGCGACGTCGAGACGCCCGAACCGGGCGACGGTCTGGTCGACCAGGGCGCGCACGTCATCCTCGTGGCGCACGTCCGCCTGGATGAACTCCACCTCGGTCCCGAGGTCGCGCAGCGCGCTGGCGAGGTCACGGCCGGCGTCCGGACGGCGGCCAGACACGACGAGCTTCGCGCCCGCATGGGCGTAGGCGAAGGCGGTGGCGCGGCCGATGCCGGTCAGGGCACCGGTGATCAGGACGACTTGGCTGGTCATGGTCTGGATCCTCGAACGCAGCCGGATATCGGCCGCCTGAGCATCCAAGATGGACGTCCATATTAATGATGCAAGGGCTATCGGTCCGATTGGCCGCCGGGGAGGATCCGGTCGAACAGGATCCGTTCGAAGCGGTCGAGTGAAGCCGGCTCGCCGGTCACCTTGCCCAGCAGGTTGGCGCCCTGCAGGGACGCCACGACGAAGCCGGCGACGTCGTCGCACTCGAGCGCGGCGTCGACCTCGCCGGCGACGACCGCGGCGCGCAGGCAGGCGGCGACGTTGCCCTCGAGTTCTCCGAAGGCGGCCAGCACGCGCTGGCGGATCGCGCCGCTCTGCTCGCAGGCGTCGGCGGCGAAGTTGCCCAGCAGGCAGCCGTTGCGCATGCTGCAGGCAGCCATGCTCTCGCGTCCGGCCTGCAGCCAGGCCCGCAGGCGCTGCAGCGGCGGCAGCGTCTCGTTGAGCAGCGTCCGGGCTCCGAGGGCGCGGCCGGCCGCGCTGTACAGGTCGATGATCTCCAGCCCGAACGCCTCCTTGGAGGCGAAGTGGTTGGTGAACGAGCCTTGCGGCACGCCCGCTGCCTGAACGATGTCGCGCACGCTCGCATTTGCATATCCGCGCTCGTGCACGACACGCAGGCCTTCGGTGAGGATCTTCTCTCTATTCGACGTTCTGGCCATTGCCTCAAGATGGGCGTCCATATTGGACAGGCAAGTCACGCCTGGCGCCGTGGCTTTTCGCCGGCGGCGAGATCGCGCACGAGCCACCTGACAACTCGAGGATATTTCCTGATACCAAATCCTGCACGGTGGGATCGGGGGCGGAATCCGATTGCATCAGCGTCTTGCTCAGGCCTGTGCCGGCTTCGTGGACCGCGGCCCTCGAAACCAGCCTCCGGTCATGTCGGCATCCGCTTGCAGGCTCCGCGCCGCCGCCGGCTCGATCCGCCGGAGACGGCACGCCTGTTATAGCGCGCGCCGCACGGTATAGGCAGGCGACCGGCCACGCTAAAAGCGCGTCACAGCGTTTTGATCCTTTACAATAACGATGCCGACCAGCGGCGGATATGCTTTGAAGATGACCGATCCTGCTGGACTGGTTTCGTGCCGTGACGCATCCGCTGAAGAACCGTGATCCCGAGGACGCCGCCCGGCTGGCCATGGCCATGGCGGTTCCCGGCCTCCTCGACCTGGCGTCCCCGGCGGTGCCCCCTGTCGTGGACACGCTGCTGGAGGTCATGGAAGCGCGCTGGCAGGACGGCCCGGCCGACCGGCGGCTGCATGACGGCCATGCCTGGGAGCTGGTCTCGGCGATCCCGCTGCCGCCGGGCGCGCATATAGTCGAGGCCGACCGCCGCGGCACCCGCTGGACGCGGCGCTGGATCGAGCGCGGCCATCGCGTGACGACGCTCGCCGGCGCCGCCGACGATGCGGTGGCGCCCGGCGACGCCGACCTGGTGCTGGCGACGCCGTCGCTGCAGGCGGAACTTGACCCGCACCTCGCGCTGCACCGCCTGGTCGGCCTGTTGCGGCCGGGCGGCGTGCTGTGCGTCCGTGTCGAGACCCTGCTGTCCCTGGTGCTGGGCCTGCGGCATCAGGAGCGTCGCACCAGGCGCGCCGAGCGACGCCTCTATGACAGCGCCCGCCTGAAGGCGGCGCTGCTCGATGCCGGCCTGGTGGACGCGCGTTGCCACGCCCTCGGGGTGACCGCCACCGCGTCCGGCCGCCTGGCAGCCTGCGTGCCGGCCGGCGGCGATGCCGCCACGCGCGCCACCATCGACCGGCATGCGGCGCAAGACCCGCTGCTCGCGGATGCCGGGCTGCACATCCTGGCGATCGCCCGCCGCCCCTGAGCCGAGCCGTGCTGCTTGTGTGAGGGTTGTTTCGCGATTATTTGTCTGACCAATCGCATCCGGATGCCAGGCGGCGACGCCCGCGGTCGCGGGCGGCCGGACAGGCAAGCACGAGAGAACAACGCCATGTCGAACGGCCAGGATCACGGCACCCCTGATCGCGCTAAGCCATTGTCGCTGCGCTCGCAGGCCTGGTTCGACAACCCGCACAACCCGGACATGACCGCGCTCTACCTCGAGCGTTACATGAATTTCGGCCTGTCGCAGAAGGAGCTGCAGTCCGGCCGCCCGATCATCGGCATCGCACAGACCGGTTCCGACCTGTCGCCGTGCAATCGTCACCATCTCGTCCTTGCCGAACGCGTGCGCGAGGGCATACGCGAGGCCGGCGGCATCGCCATCGAGTTCCCGGTGCATCCGATCCAGGAGACCGGCAAGCGGCCGACCGCCGGGCTCGACCGCAACCTGGCCTACATGGGCCTGGTCGAGGTGCTGTACGGCTATCCGCTCGACGGCGTCGTGCTCACCATCGGCTGCGACAAGACCACGCCGGCCTGCCTGATGGCGGCCGCCACGGTCAACATCCCGGCGATCGCACTCTCCGTCGGCCCGATGCTGAATGGCTGGTTTCGCGGCCAGCGCACCGGCTCGGGCACCATCATCTGGCACGCGCGGCAGTTGCTGGCGGCCGGCGAGATCGACCACGAGGGCTTCATCAAGCTGGTGGCGTCATCGGCGCCGTCCGCCGGCTACTGCAACACCATGGGCACCGCGACCACGATGAACTCGCTGGCCGAGGCGCTCGGCATGCAGTTGCCGGGGTCGGCCGCGATCCCCGCGCCGTACCGCGACCGCCAGGAGATGGCCTGGGAGACCGGGCGCCGCATCGTCGACATGGTGCGCGAGGACCTCAAGCCGTCCGACATCATGACCAAGGATGCGTTCGTCAACGCCATCCGGGTGAACTCGGCGATCGGCGGCTCGACCAACGCGCCGATCCATCTGGCCGCGATCGCGCGCCATCTCGGCTTCGAGCTGCCGATCGAGGAGTGGCAGAGCTATGGCCATGACATCCCGCTGCTGGTGAATTTGCAGCCGGCCGGGGAGTATCTCGGCGAGGACTACTACCGCGCCGGCGGCGTGCCGGCGGTGGTCGGCGAGCTGATCCGCCACGGGTTGATCCGCGAGCAGGCGATGACGGTGAAGGGCATCACCATAGGCGAGACCTGCGGCGGCCTCGCGACACTGGACCCGGAGGTGATCCGGCCGTTCGAGCGTCCGCTCAAGCAGCGCGCCGGCTTCCTGGTGCTGCACGGCAACCTGTTCACCTCGGCGATCATGAAGACCAGCGTAATCTCCGAGGAGTTCCGCGAGCGCTACCTGAACGACCCGAACGACCCGGAGGCCTTCGAGGGCCGCGCCGTGGTATTCGACGGGCCCGAGGACTACCACGCCCGCATCGACGACCCGGCGCTCGACATCACCACGCACGACATCCTGGTGATGCGCGGCGCCGGGCCGATCGGCTACCCGGGCGCCGCCGAGGTGGTCAACATGCGGCCGCCCTCGTACCTGATCCAGCAGGGCGTGCACGCGCTGGCCTGCATCGGCGACGGCCGCCAGTCCGGCACCTCGGGGTCGCCTTCGATCCTGAACGCCTCGCCGGAGGCGGCGGCGGGCGGCCCACTCGCCATCCTGCGCACCGGCGACCGGCTGCGCGTCGATCTGCGCCAGGGTCGCGTCGACATGCTTGTGCCGGAATCCGAGATCGTCGGGCGCCGTGTGGCGCTGCAGGCGGCGGGCGGCTACCGTTACCCGGCCAGCCAGACGCCCTGGCAGGAGCTGCAGCGCGGCGTGGTCGGGCAGTTGCAGACCGGTGCGGTGCTGGAGCCGGCGATTGCCTACCAGCGCGTCGCGCAGAGCAAGGGACTGCCGCGCGACAACCATTAGGATAAGGCTGCACCCCGAGAGCGCCGGAACTTGTCGATCGCGAAATCGTTGAGCGAGGCGCGGCAGAGATCCGGAGACATCAGCCTCCAGATCTGGGCGCTCCGGGGGACACAGGAATGAGCACCACCACCACGGCACCGACTGTGAAGGGGAGCGGACGGACGCTGCTCATCGGTGGGGTGGCCGCCCTGGCCGGGTTGATGTTCGGCCTCGATATCGGGGTGATCTCCGGGGCGCTCTCCTTCATCGCCAAGCAGTTCAGCATCACCGAGACGATGCAGGAACTCATCGTCAGCAGCATGATGTTCGGCGCCGCGCTTGGAGCGATCCTGGCGGGCTACCTGTCGTCGAGCTTCGGACGCAAGCGCTCGCTGATCCTGAGCGCGACGCTGTTCGTCGTCTCCTCGCTGCTGTGCGCCCTGGCGCCTTCGGTCGGTTGGCTGCTCGCCGGCCGGGTGCTGCTCGGACTAGCCATCGGCGTCGCCACCTTCACGGCGCCGCTCTACATCTCCGAGATCGCCGACGAGCGTCGGCGCGGCTCGATGATCTCGACCTACCAGCTGATGATCACCGTCGGTATCCTGGTTGCCTTCATCTCGGACGCGCTGCTCAGCTACAGCGGCGCGTGGCGCTGGATGCTGGGATTGGTCGCTGTTCCTGGCGCGCTGTTCCTGGCCGGCGTGTTCGTGCTGCCCGACAGCCCGCGCTGGCTGATGATGAAGGGGCGGCGCCAGGACGCCGAGGCCGTGCTCAACGACCTGCGGCCGGACAGCGCCTCGGTGCAGGGTGAGATCAAGGAGATCGAGGACCAGCTCAGGCAGAAGCAGAAGGGCTTCGCCATGTTCAGGGGCAACTCGAACTTCCGGCGCTCGGTGTGGCTCGGTGTGCTGCTGCAGGTCATGCAGCAATTCACCGGCATGAACGTGGTGATGTACTACGCGCCGAAGATCTTCGGCTTGGCCGGGTTCGGGCAGAATGCCTCGATGTGGGGCACCGCGATCGTCGGCGTGGTCAATGTGCTGGCGACGTTCATCGCCATCGGTCTGGTCGATCGTTGGGGCCGTCGCCCGATGCTGATCATGGGATTCACGGTGATGGCGATCGGCATGGGCGTGCTCGGCCTGCTGATCTTCGCCGGCATCGAGAGCGAGATCCAGCGCATCCTTGCGATTGCCGTGCTGCTCTGCTTCATCACCGGCTTCGCCTTTTCGGCCGGCCCGCTGATCTGGGTGCTGTGTTCGGAAGTGCAGCCGCTGCAGGGCCGCGACTTCGGCATCGCCTGCTCGACCTTCACCAACTGGGCGGCGAATTTCGTCGTCGGCCAGACCTTCCTGACCCTGCTCAGCACGTTCGGCAACGCCGAGACGTTCTGGCTCTACGCGGCGCTGAATGCGCTGTTCATCCTCGTCACGGTGGCGCTCGTGCCGGAGACCAAGGGCATCTCGCTGGAGCATATCGAGCGCAACCTGATGGAAGGGCGCGCCCTGCGAAATATCGGACGCTGACCGACGAGCGGGTTTCGTCAGGCGGCGCCGCTCCGGCTCGGCATCTGCCGCCACGCCAGGGCGGCGACCACCACGACGGCGACCGGCGTGAAGAGCATGCCGGTGAGGTTGTAGACCACCGGGCAATAGCCTGGCCACAGCCAGAGCAACCCGTCGAGCAGGCGGATCCGCCAGCCGTTGCAGGCGACGATCGTGGTGGCCGCAATCGAGTAGGCCACCATGTCCGACGTGTATCCATACGGTGTGACGAGGAGGGAAAGGCAGACGGTCACCGCCATGCGGGCGAGCGGGTCGGCATCGGGCAGCCGCCACGCCTTGTATGCGAGGAGAGCGGCGCTGGCGGCCGAGAGGCCCTGCAGCGCATAGGCCGCCGGAATGCCTGATCCCAGGGTACGCGCCATCCAGAAGACCGACGCGCCGCTCATCATGTAGGGCTGGGGTGGCGGCGCCTCGACGAGAGACCGCATCGACAGCCTGGCCTGGGTGAAGAACAGCATCCAGGCCCTGCTGCCGAAGCAGAGCGTGATCGCTGCGCCCATAACGGCGAACAACAAGGCCGCAATCCCGATGGCGCGCCAGTTGCGGGCTGCGAGCCAGGCAATCGGGACCGTCAGGGCCGGCTGTGGCTTGAGCGTGCACAGACCGACCATGAGACCGGCCCGGACAGGGTGGCGCGGCGCCAGGAGCAGACCGGCGACGACCAGGGCGCCTGTGATGACGCCATACTGGCCGAATGCCAGCGAGCGCCAGGTGGCCGGCGCGCCCAGCCCGACCAGGAGGATCGACCAAGGCAGTCGCGCATGGCGCAACGCCAGCACCGCCACCAGCAACGTCGCGACATTCCACAGCAGGAATGCCATGACGAGCGACAGGAAGGAGAGGGGGATGCCAAGGAGAAGGACAGTTGGCGGATAGATCCAGGGCTCGGCGGCGAGCTTCCCGCCGAAGGCGTGGTTACGCCAGGACTCGAACAGGCGTGGCTCATAGAGCCATTCCAGGTGCCCGAGACGCGCGATATGGCCCGCCAGCCAGAGATTGGCGAAATCCTGCTCCGGCATTTCGCTGCTCACCGGCGACGGATGGGCCCAGCCCCTGGACCAGTCGATGCGAATCGCGGCCGCCATCGAAACGAACAGCAGAGTGGCGAGGAGGGTGAGGAGCGTAAGGGTCAGGATGATGCCGACCCTGGCTTGCATCCTCACCGGACTGACGATGGCAATCTGCCGGTTCCAACTCAAGCCGCTGCCCTTTGCGATCCTTAGTTGCAGAGAATTTTTTCTACAACCGAAACTCGAACCGCGCTAGAAAACTCGCGTCCCTGACGTGGAGCGAACCTTGCTGGCTGGGAAGCGCATTACCGTCGTGCTGCCGGCCTATAATGCCGCCAGGACGCTGGAACGGACGATCGCGGAAATTCCCCGCGACGTGGTCGACGACATCATCCTCAACGACGATGCGAGCAGCGACCGGACGGCGGAACTCGCCCTGGCGCTCGGCCTGCATACCATTCGCCACGAGGTCAATCGCGGCTACGGCGGCAACCAGAAGACCTGCTACGCCGAAGCCCTGGCGCGCGGCGCCGACATCGTCGTGATGCTGCACCCGGATTACCAGTATTCACCCAAGTTGATCACCGCCATGGCGTCCATGCTGGTTTCCGGCCATTACGACGTCGTCATGGCGTCGCGGATCCTCGGCCGCGGCGCCCGCGCGGGCGGCATGCCGGCTTACAAATATGTCTGCAACCGGCTGCTGACGTTTATCGAGAATATCCTGCTCGGCCAGAAGCTGAGCGAGTACCATACCGGCTACCGCGCCTGGAACCGGGACGTGCTGGAGCGGCTGCCGCTGTTGCGCTGCTCGGACGATTTCGTGTTCGACAACCAGATGCTGGCGCAGGTCGCGCATTTCGGGTACCGGATCGGCGAGATTTCGTGTCCGACACGGTATTTTCCGGAAGCCTCGTCCATCAACTTCGTTCGCAGCACGATCTACGGGTTCGGCGTGCTCGGCACCGCGATCGCATATCGCCTGCACACGATCGGCCTGCGCCGTTCGCGCCTGTTCGAGGAGTTCGAGACCGGCCGCCTGTCGCGCGATGCATCTCCGCACGAGCCGGGCTCCACGAAGCAACCTGATCTGGCCTGCAGCATCTAGATCAGCCGGCGAAGCGCGTGCAGGCGATCCCTGGCGTGTCCGTCCTGACGGCGAACAACGAGCCCGCGAGCGGCTGCTCGCGAAGCTGGGCGCCGGTCAGTTCCATGCAGGCGCTCGTGACATACAGGGTCCGCAGATCGGCGCCGCCGAAGACACAGCAGGTCGGGCGGCTCACCGGCAGCGCCACCACCGCATCGATCCGGCCATCGGGCGCATAGCGCACCACCCGGCCGCCGTCCCATTGCGCGTTCCAGACATGGCCGGCGCCGTCGACCGTGCTGCCGTCCGGACAGGCGCTGTCACCATCGACCGTGACCAGATCCCGCCGGTTGCAGATTGTGCCGCTCGAGATATCGAGATCGTAGGCGCGAATGATGCGCTCGGGCGTGTCGGCGAAGTAGAACCGGGTGGCGTCGGGACTGAAGCCGATCCCGTTCGAGATCGCGATGCCGTGCTCGATCCTGGTGCAGGCAAGGTCCGTATCGATCCGGTAGAGCGAGCCCGTCGGCGCCTCGTCCACCTCGTTCATGGTGCCGATCCACAGCCGACCCAGGCTGTCGGTGCGCGCGTCGTTGAAGCGGATGCCCGGCGCGGCGTGGTCGAGCGAGAAGAACGGCGCCGCCAGGCCGGTGGCGGCGTCGAACATGTGCAGGCTGCGCGACAGGGCCACCAGCATGCCGCCATGCGCGCGCGGGATGGCGGTGGCGACGCGGTCCGGCATGGTCCAGTCCTGCCGCGCGCCGGTCGCCGGGTGCAGCCGCTGGATCCGGCGGCCATAGATGTCGACCCAGGTCAGCGCCTGGTCGGTGGCGTCCCAGAACGGCGATTCGCCGAGCAGGTCATGGCCGTGGACGGCGACAGTGGCAACCGGGGCCGCATTCATGGCCGCACTGGCGGCCCGGCCTCGCGGGATGCAAGCATGAAGGCGTCCGCCACCAGTTGCAGCGGCCGGATCTCGACGTCTGAGCGGCCTTGGCGCAGCAGTGTCTCGAAATGCGCATAAAGGCGCGGATATTCCTCGTCCTGCGCCTCCACCAGCAACCGCTCGCCCAGCAGAAGCCGGGCGCCCCCGCGCTCCAGGGTCAGGTGACCGCCGTCGCGCAGCGTCCAGTCGATGGTCCAGGTCTCGCCGTCCTGTTGGTCCCAGCCATGGTCGGAGCTGAAACCGGTGTTGCTGCTCGGCGTCGCATACTCGACCTGCGCCTGCATCGGCGTGTGCGCGCCCTCGGGGATGACGAACCGCGCCGTGCGCACGAAGAGCGGCTCCGGCATGACCTCGACCAGGATGGAAAAGGCGTTGATGGCGGAATCGAACGCGCCCATGCCGCCGGGCTGCCAGAACCAGTCCACGCCCGGATGCCATTTGTGGTGATCCTCCTTCCACTCCATGCGCATGCCCTGCACGCCGCGCTCGGCCAGGATGATGCGGGCCTGGTCCACCGCGGCGCTGAACAGCGAGTGCCAGGCGGTGAACAGGGTCAGGCCGAGGCCGTCCGCATGCCGGGCGAGGTCGGCGATCTCGGCGGGCGTGGCGGCGGGCGGCTTTTCCAGCAGCACGTGACGCCCGGCATCGAGCGCCTGGCGGGCGAGGCCGTAGCGTATCTGCGGCGGCGTGCAGAGGGCGACCGCATCGAGCTCCGGCTCGCGCTCCAGCATTTCGGCGAGCGACGCATAGACCGGCACGTCGGGCGCGCCCTGCGCCGGGATCGGGTTGGCGATCGCCGCCAGGCGCAGCCCGTGGCTCGCGGCCAGCGCCGGCGCATGCTGCACGCGGGCGATCTGGCCGAACCCGACGATCCCGACATTGAGCCGCCGGGACGTCCCGCGGACGTCCCTCATTGTCCGAGCACCTTGCCGTCGCTGACCTTCCGCCAGGCCGCGACATAAGCATCCGCTCGTTGGCGCACGTCCTCGGCGCTGCGTCCTGGCGCATACAGCCCGGACCCGAGCCCGAAGCCATCAGCGCCGGCGCGGACGAATTCGGCGACGTTGTCCGGGGTCACCCCGCCGACCGGCAGGAAGATGGTCTCCTTCGGAAACACCGCCCGCATCGCGCGCAGGATGGCCGGCCCGACCAGCTCGGCGGGAAACAGCTTCAGAGCATCGGCGCCGGCCTTCAGCGCAGCGAAGCCTTCGGTGGGGGTCGCGATCCCGGGCATGCAGACCATGCCGGCCTGCTTGGCCGCCCGGATCACCTCGGCATCGCCGTGCGGCATGACGATCAGCCGGCCGCCGACCGCGCCAATCTCCGCCACCTGCGCGGGCGTCATTACCGTGCCGGCGCCGATCAGGCAGGTCTCGCCGTAGCGTTCGGCCAGCAGGCGGATGCTTTCCAGCGGGCGCGGCGAGTTCAGCGGCACCTCGAGCATGGTCATGCCGGCTTCCACCAGCGCATCGCCGACCGCCAGCGCCTCCTCCGGGGTCAGGCCGCGCAGGATGGCGGTGAAGGGCATGCGCCCGATCATCTGTCTGAGCATCTTCAGGCTCCCGGTTGCTGGGTTGCGGGCGAGGGCGCCACCAGTCCGGCGGCCGCCGCGATGTCGAGCAGTCCGTGCAGCGCGCTGTTGTCGATCCGCTCGGGGGGCGCCAGCCCGGCGGCCTCGAAGGCCCGGGCATAGCGCGCGCACAACCGGTCGTCGCCGGTCAGCGCCACCCGCGCGGCGGTCGCCAGCGCCGGCGCCGCAAGACGCAGCTCCTCGCCGATCAGCAGGCCGGACAGGTAGTCCAGCGCGGCGCCCCCCGCGATCGCGCCGGTCAGCATCAGCGCGCGGGTGGAGAACAACCGGGCGAGGGCGCCACGGTCCTGCGCCGCCAGCACGCCGCGATCGAACGCCTGCTCACGCGCGACGGTGGCGGCCTCCGGCGCATCGGCAACGCCGCGGCCGAGGATCGAGTGCTTCGACAGCAGCGCATACAGCTCGCCGGTCATCAGCGTCTCGAACGAGACCAGCCGGTGGCCCTGCAGCCGGGCCCATTTCGAGTGCGTCCCGGGCAACACCAGCAGCGCATCGCCGCCGAGCCGGCGCATGGCACCCACCGCCTGCGTCTCCTCGCCGCGCATCACATCGGGGGCGGCTGGATCGCTCACCTCCAGCATGCCCGGCACCAGGTGCAGGACCCCCGCGCCGGCCTCCACGGTGCGCAGGCTGCCGGCAAGCTCCTCGAGTCCGGCCGGCGTCGGCAGGTATGGCACCTCGAGCCAGCCCTGGCGGCTTCCGACCATCCCGCAGGCGATGGCCGGACGCGGGCGGTCGTGCCAGCCGTCGGTGATGGCGGCATAGGCCGCCGTATAGCCGCCATCGGGCAGGTGCATGATGCCCCATCCCTCATGCCGGGCCGCGCGCACGGTGCCGTCCGGCGAGATCAGCCACGCCCGCAGCGAACTGGTGCCCCAGTCCAGCGCGATCAGCCCATCGTCCTGCGTCATTTGTCCGACAATTCCACCGCGAGCGGGTTATGGACGAGTTCCGCCTCCGCATCAATCGGGCCCCCGGCGACGGCACCGGCCGCCAGCGAGGCGTGCATGTCGGCCAGCGCGAAGCGGACCAGTTCGGTCATGCGCGCGCGGGCGGCATCGGGATCGCGCCGGGTGATCGCGTCCAGCACCAGCCGGTGCTCGGGCATCGGATCGCGCGGATGCGGCTGCACCCGGTGCTTGAACAAGGTCGTCCAGCGGATCGCGGCCCCCACGCTGCTCGACAGCGCCATGATCGCCTCGTTCTGGGTCGCGGCCAGGATCGCGTGGTGGAAACCACGGTCAGCGGCGCGCCCGGCCTCCGTGGACAGCTTCAGCCGGTCCATCTCGTCGAGGGCCGCGGCCATGACGCGCAGGTCGTGTGCCGAGGCCCGTTCGGCCGCGAAGCCGGCGGCGGCCGGCTCGACCATCATGCGCACCTCGAACAGGTCGCGCACGAAGGCCTCGCTCGGCTGGGTCTGCAGGAACCAGCCCAGCACGTCGGGATCAAGGATGTGCCAGCGATGCCGCGCGCTCACCCGCGTTCCGGTGCGGGTGCGGCTTTCGACCATGCCCTTGGCGGCCAGGATGCGCACCGCCTCGCGATAGGCGGTGCGCGAGACCTCGAGCTGGGCGCTGGAGGCGACCTCTCCGGACAGCGTGTCGCCCGGGGAAAGCGTGCCGGCGGCGATGGCGACGCCGAGATCGCGCGCAATGGCCGTGTGCAGTCGCTCCGGCCTCGGATGCGGCGTCGACGGCACGTCTGTCCCGCGGCTGCCTGTCGTGAGGCTGGCCGCCCGTCTTGGCCGGTTGTTCAACGCGGAGCGCTCCCTGCATGAAGCCGGACAACGCCGTCCGGCCCATGCGGGGACAGTCTGCCCCCGACTGACGCCGCGAGGAAGCCTCTCAGGTCTTGCCCGAGCCGCCGCCCAGGTGGCCGCTGGTCAGCTCGTCGGCCAGCGCCTGGTTGCGGTACACGGTCTTGAGCGCCGCCAGCAGCGCGGTGGTATCGACCGCGACGGCGCGGTTCTGGCTGCCGTCATAGGTGAAGTCGCCGCCGAGCGAGTGGATGTTGCCGTCGAAGATCAGGCCGACCGCGTCGCCCTTCGCGTCGATGACCGGGCTGCCCGAGTTGCCGCCGATGATGTCGTTGGTCGAGACGAAGTCGAACGGGGTGGCGAGGTCGAGATGCGGCTTGGCGGCCAGCCAGGGCTTGGTGAGCTTGAAGGGGTCGCTGCCGGTCGCGCGGTCATACAGCCCAGCGAAGGTGGTGAAGGGCGGCACTTGGTGGCCGTTCTCGTCCCAGCCCTTCACGGTCCCGTACGAAACTCGCTGGGTGAATGTCGCGTCCGGGTAGGCGCTGGTGCCGGAGCGGGCGAAGCGGGCGCGCGCCAGGGCCTCGCTGGCCTCGCGCTGCGGTGCCTTCACCTGGTTGTCCCACTGATCGCGCAGGCCACGGGCGATCGGCTCGACCTTGCGTGCCAGTACGATCATCGGGTCGGTCGACTTTTCGATGGCGGCTTGGCCGCCATGCCAGAGTGCGAGGCGCACCTTCGGGTCACCGAGATGGGTGAACGAGACCAGGTGCGTGGACAGCTCCTCCGGCGACTGGTGGCCGAGAATGGTCTTCACCGAGGCGTCGTCGGCGCCGAGCGACTGGCGCAGCCGGGTCAGCGAGAACGCAAGCAGGGTCTGCTCGAGGTGCGGATGCACCGGCGCCGAGGAGCCGAGCTGCGCCTCGATCGCCGGCAGCTTGGCGTCATGGTATTCGGAGAGGCGGTCGGCATCCGGCTTGGCCCGCTCGGCGGCGCCGCGCACCAGTGTCTTGGCATAGCCGAACAGGTCGCCGCCGAAGCCGCGCGGCGCCCGGGTCCCCTCGAGCATCACGTACGGGGTGAACAGCCGGCGCTCCGCGACCAGCGCAGGCGCGAGCGTCGCCCACGGATCGCCATACTGGGCCTTCCGCTGCGGGTCGGCGTTGATCCACTGGCGCAGGCTGTCCTCGGCCTGCTGCTTGGCCGCCAGCATCTTCGGGTCCGCAAGGGTCTGCAGCCAGCCGGTATACACCTTGAGGCTGTTCTCGACGCCGAACACCTCGTCCTGCGCGTCCTGTGCGGCGGCGACCCCGGTGCGGCTGTACTCCCAGAGCACGCCGTCGAGCGTGGACAGGTAGCCGTAAGTCGCGGGCAGCTCGAGGTCGCGCAGCAACTGCAACTGCGCCACCGGCTCCTCGCGCGAGGTCGAGCCCGGGTTGCCCGAGGTGAAGACGAGCTCGCCCGCCTTGGGGCCGGCCGGGTCGAACGGGAAGAACTGCGTGTGCGCCGGATGGCCGTTCTCGTATGCGCGCAGGAAGGTCACATCGAGGTCGTAGCGCGGGAAGTTGAAATTGTCGGGGTCGCCGCCGAAGAACGCGGCATTCTGGTCGGGCGCGAACACCAGCCGCACATCCTGGTAGCGGCGGTAGCGGTAGAGCGCGGTGCGGCCGCCATGATACAGCGTCACCACGTCGCACCGCCAGGTGGTGGCATCGCCGCCGACGCACGACTTCTCGATCCCGCTCTCGGCGGCTTCCTGCGCCTTCGTGTAATCGGCGCCATGCTTGCCGGCGAGGGCGGCGCTCATCTTCGGCGTGACGTCGCTGATGGTGTCGAGCCGGTCGAGCTCCATTGCCGGGCATTTGGGCTCGCGTGGCTGCGAGACCGAGGTGTAGCCGTCCTGCATGAAATTGTGTCCGGCGCTGGACAGCTCGGACAGGCACTCGTTGGCGCAGTGGTGGTTGGTCATGACCAGGCCGTCGCCGGAGACGAACGAGGCCGAGCAGCCCAGCGCAAGGCGCGCGGAGGATTGCGTCACCCGCTTGATCCAGTCAGCAGACGGCGTGAAGCCGTACTGCGCCTGCATCTGCTTCACAGGCAGGTTGTCCATCGTCCACATGCCTTCCTCGGCACGGGCGACGGGTGCGACCGCAAGGGAGGCGATACCGATGAGAACGGCGCCATGGCGCAGGCTCGCATGGAGGCTGGGACTGGATCGCTGCATTTAGGGTGATGACCTGTCAGGGCTGTTGCGACAGGCTCAATATCCGGCTTTGCTCTGGCGACCAAGAGCCGGCGCCCCGCTGAGCGGAGCGCCGGATGGTGTCGATGTCTTAGTGGGCCACCTTCAGCACGGCCAGCCCGGCCAGCAGCTTCGTTGCATCCAGCTTGCCGACACCGGAGGCGTTGTCGAAGCCGGTGGCGGCCGTGTAGCCCCAGTTGTTGCCGGCCGTCACGTCGTTGGTGGTGAAGTAGGACAACTGGTAGATCGCCGGGTTGAGCTCCCCTGTGCGGCCGCCGAGCGCCTGCACGAACAAGGCATTCACGCCGTTGAGCTGCGGGGCCACGAAGCTGGTGCCGCCGTAGAAGTTCGAGACGACGCCGTCCTGGATGTACTGGTAGCCGGACTGCGGATCGGCATTGGTGCTGATGTCGGGCATGTTGCGACCGGCAAAATTCGCCGGCAGCGTGTATTGCAGAACCGGCCCGGAGCCGAAGTCCTCGTACAGGGCCTGGCCCGGCTTGGTGAGCGTGATGCCTGGTGTTGCCGCCTGATACCAGGGCTCGCCCCAGAACGAGCTCACGCCGCCGCCGCCGCCCACCGAGAAGACGCTGGAGACCGGAAACTCGGAGGCATGTCCCTGTTCTGCGGCCTCTGTGGAGATGTAGCTCCAGCTCCACGCCTGCTCCTGCGCCACCGTGAGCAGCACGTCGCCCAGGCTGTAGGAGAATGGCAGCGTGGTGCCTCCGGCCGCGGTCACCAGCGGATCGCTGGCCGGGTGGTCCACCGCATAGGGGGCATTGCAGACCGGCGCGCTGGCGGACGGCGTGCCATAGGCCGCGCAGATGTCGCGCACGGTGTCGAAGGATCCGGAGTCGCCGGCGGCGATGAAGACGCTCTGGCCCTGCAACGCCATCTCGAGGAACGCATCGTGGAAGACCTGCAGCTGGTAGGTCTCGCCCGGTGTGCTGGTGGCGGCATCCTCGAAGTATTCGAGTTCCGGCTGGCCCCAGCTCGACGACACGGTATCGGCGATGTTCTCGGACGCAGCCGCCTCGAAGCCGTCGATGAAGTTCGCATTGGTGAGGTTGGGCGCGATGTACACCCGCTCGTTGGCGCCCGGCGCAATGCCGCCCGACTCCTCGACATCGAGGTCGGTCTCGCCTTCGCCGTCGGTGCCGTTGGTGCTCGCAGTTTCGCCGCCATCCACGTTCACCTTGGTGATGCGCGATTGCGAGACGTTGAGGCCGATCTGCTTCCAGAACGAGTAGGCGTCGGCCGGATTGAAGGTGTTCAGCGTCACGATGCCGATCGTGGTGCCGCGGCCGGTGATGCCGCGGCTGCTGATCGGTGTCACGTCATAGAACTTCTCGAAGTCGGCCGGCAGGTAATTGCCGGGCGTGCCGCCGGTCAGGCTGGAGGACGTCGCGGCGGCGCTCGCCCGGCGCGCGCCGATGGCCTGCGGCGCTGCGACATGCCTCGCCTTCGGGTAGACGACGGTGTTCACGCCGCCGAGGCCGCGGATCTGGCCGGCCAGCGCCGCGGGGATCTGCTGTGCCGTCAGCGACGTGACGCCGGTGCGGCCGTTGACGGTGAACTGCTTGAGCTTGAGGCCGAAGGTGCTCTCGACGGTGTTCGTCGTGCTGGTGACCTCGATCGCCAGGTGGTTGGCGAACACATACTGGATGGTAAAGCCGAGATTCTCGAGCGTGGCCTCGACCTTGGCGATCTGGGCGTCGCTGTCCGCGTAGGTGGCGACGAATTGCTTCACGCTGAGGAACTTGTGGTAGGTCGAGCTGCCCGGCGTCTGCAGCGCCTGGGCAGCCGCCTCGGCCGCGGGCAGGTTCTTGATCGGCAGGTAGACCGTGAGCGCCAGCGGGACGCCAAGGCTGGGTTCGGCGTGGGCCGTGCGGACGCCGCCGGCCGTGACCATCATTCCGGTCAGGACGGACGCCACGGACATGGCAAGGCAATGCCTAAGGGATCTCGACATCAAGCTTCCTCTCGTTGGCCGGTAGATCGAGAGGCGCCCGGACCGCCCGCCGAAGCGATGCAGAGCCAGATCGTTGTCTCATCCCACTGGGTGGAGGAAGGTTAATGAAGCACGCTTGAATGCGTCAATAAGCTAAACGCTTTAACCATTTTATACCATTACAGGATGGCTTCGTCCTGCAGTTCCGGCTCCCGGCCGATCTCCCGTTGCCGCGGCTCGTTCTGAGCCATGCGCGCCGGACGGCCGAGCAGGTAGCCCTGCACCTGGTCGCAGCCCTTGCGCTGGATCATTGCAAGCTGCTGCGGCGTCTCCACCCCCTCGGCGACCACCGTCAGGCCGAGATGATGGCCAAGCTCGATGATCGTCCGCACCAGCAGGGCAGCGCCTTCGCTCTGGCCGAGTGTCCGCACGAAGGAGCGGTCGATCTTGATCTTGTCCACGGCAAACGACGACAGGTAGCTCAGGCTCGAGTAGCCGGTGCCGAAATCGTCGAGCGACATGCGCACGCCTTGTCCGCGCAGCGCGGTGAGGGTTCTGATCGCATCGTCGGTGTCGGTAATCAGCACCCCCTCGGTGATCTCGATCTCGAGCCGGTGCGCGGGCAGGCCGGACGCCAGCAGGGCGTCGGCAACGATCGAGGGCAGGTTGGACTGCCGGAACTGCATCGGCGAGACGTTCACCGCGATCGACTGCCGCGCCGGCCAGGTCGAGGCCTCGATGCAGGCCGTCCGGATCGCCCACTCGCCGATCGGGACGATCAGCCCGGTCTGCTCGGCCAACGGAATGAAATCGACCGGCATCACCATCCCGCGCCTGGGATGATGCCAGCGTATCAGCGCCTCGTAGCCTTCGATCACGCCGCTGCTGCAACTGAACAGCGGCTGGTAGTGCAGCTCGAGCTCGTCATTCTCGATGGCGAGCCGCAGGTCGTGCTCGAGCTCGACCCGCTCGTGCAGCAGCTGATCCATGCCGTGCTCGAAGAAGCGGAACGAGCCGGAGTTCTGGCATTTTGCCTCGCGCAGCGCCGAGCCGGCCGCACGCAGCAGCGCCGCCTGGCTGGCCGCATCCTGCGGGTAGAGCGCGATGCCGATGCTGGCACTCGGATCGATGCGCAGGCCGGCATGCTCGAACGGCCGGTTCAATGCATCCAGCAGGCGGCCCGCCAGCGCCGCCGCCTGACGCGCATCCTCCTGCAGGGCGCAGACGATGACGAACTCGTCGCCGCCGATCCGCGCCAGGGTGTCGGCGGAACGCAGTTCCGCGGTGAGCCGCGACGCCAGCTCGGTGAGCAGCAGGTCGGCGCCCTGGTCGCCGAGCAGGTCGTTGCAGGCCTTGAAGCGGTCGAGATCGAGATGCAGCAGCGCCACCGAGGTCTGCTGCGAGTCGCTGGCTGCCAGCATCTGGGTCATGCGCTCGTGCAGCAGCAGCCGGTTCGGCAGGCCGGTCAGCGCATCGTGCTGCGCCAGGTGTCGGATGGTCTCGGCGGCCCGGCGGCGCTCGGACTGGTCGACGAGGGCGACCGCGGTCGCCGGCCGGCCGATGAAGTCGATGGCCCGGCAGGCGACCTCGACCGGGACCACCCGGCCGGACCGCACCCGCACCTCCAGCTTGGCAGGCGCCTGCGGCTCGCTGCCCTGCTGCATCTGCGCATAGGCGCCCGGCCGGCTGCCGACCGCGAACAGGTCCAGGAACTCGCGGCCGATCAGCGCCTCCTGCGGCTCGCCGAACAGCGTGGCGCCGGCGGCATTGACCTCGAGGATCAGGCCGTCCTGGTGGATGATCATGACCTCGCGCGAGATCGAGCTCAGCAGGCGCAGGCGCTGCAGCTCCAGGGCGGTCCGTTCGGAGAGATGCTGCTCCATCAGGGTCGCGGCCAAGCTGGCGACCAGCACGACCAGGCTGACCGCGCCGACGCCGATCGCCAGCGTGTCGTAGCCGAAGCCGCCCTGGCTCGGCGCGCCATGCGCGGCCGGCGGACCCAGGGTGATCCGCAGCGCCGACATGCCGATGAAATGGATGCTCAGGACGCAGGCGGCGAGCCAGCCTGACACCTCGATGCGCCGCCACATTGAGGAAACCCGGTCGGACCGCAGGAAGGCGATCGTCGCCAGGACGATGCCGAAGGCCAGTGACCAGGCCACCTGCGCCCGGTCGATCGACAGCGTGCCTGGAACATCCATCGCCGCCACGCCGACCGCATGCATGGCGGCCACGCTCGATCCGAGCGCCGCACCCGCCAGGGTGCACCGGAGGGCCCGCGACAGCGACAGGCGCAGGCACAGCAGCGCCAGCAGCGTGCCGCAGGTCACGAGCAGGATCGAGATCAGGGTGAGGCCGGGGCGGTAGGTGATCGCCATCCCCGGCATGAAGGCGAGCATGGCCACGAAATGCAGCGACCAGACGCCGCAACCGAACACCGCGGCGGCTGCGGACAGCCACGGCGATGAGCCGAAGCGGCCCGGACGCCAGGCTCGCGCCACCAGCGCGGTTGTTGTCAGGCAGGCAAGCAGACAGATGCAGGCAGCCAGCAGAAGCAGGCGCGGATCATGCTGGTCGGTGATGCAACCCACTACGCGCATCATGGAATGGTCACTCGCCCCTCTCGCCGATACAAATGATTGTGAAACGAAATCGTTTAGATTTCAATAATCGCTTTTCGCGGTCTCAAGCTCCTGCTCGGCCAGCAGCCATTGCTCCTCCACCTCGTTCTCCTGGCGGCCGATTGCCGCCAGCCGGGTGTTGACCGAGGTGATCTCGGCACCCTTGCCGGCCAGATAGAAGGCCGGATCCGCCAGCCGCTGTTCCAGTATCGCGCGCTCCGCGGCCAGCCTTGCGAGCGTCCGCTCGGCCTCCTGGGCGCGCCTGCGGACCGGCGCCAGGATCCGCCGCTGCTCCGCCCGGTCGCGTCGGTCCGCCGCCTGGCCGGGATCAGCTTCAGCCTCCGGGCCCGACCCGCTTCCGGCGGCCCGGCTGGCGATCCGCGCGCGCTCGCCGAGCCAGGTGCGATACTCCGCCATGTCGCCTTCGAAGGGACGCACGGCGCCGTCGCCGACCAGCCAAAGCCGGTCCGCCACCAGCTCGACCAGGTGGGCATCGTGGCTGATCAGCAGGACTGCGCCGGAGAACTCCGCCAGCGCCCGCACCAGGGCCTCGCGGGCATCGATGTCCAGATGATTGGTGGGCTCGTCCAGGATCAGCAGTTGCGGCGCATCGCGCGTGGCCAGCGCCAGCAGCAGCCGCGCCTTCTCGCCGCCGGAGAGGTCGCGGGACGCGGTATTGGCGCGGTCGGCATCCAGGCCGAAGCGGGCGAGCTGGCTGCGCAGCAGCGTCGGCGAGGCGTCCGGCAGCGCGCGCGCCATATGGGCGACGGGGCTTGCGTCAGGATCCAGCTCCTCGGCCTGGTGCTGCGCGAAATATCCGACACGCAGCTGGCGCGCCTTGGAGAGGGTGCCGCGCATCGGCGCGAGGCGCCCGGCGAGCAGCTTGGCGAAGGTGGACTTGCCGTTGCCGTTGGCGCCGAGCAGGGCGATGCGGTCGTCCATGTCGATGCGCAGCGAAAGCCCGCGCAGGATGGCCCGCCCGTCATAGCCGGCATCGACCCGCTCCATGGTCAGCATCGGGGGTGCCAACTGGGCCGGCTCGGGAAACGCGAACCGGGTGGGTGCGTCCTCGATCACGCTCTCGATATGGTCGAGCTTCTCCAGCGCCTTGATGCGGGCCTGCGCCTGCCGGGCCTTGGTCGCCTTGGCGCGGAACCGGTCCACGAAGGACTGCATGTGCGCGCGGCGCTGGGCGATGCGCTCGGCGGCACGGTTCTGCTGCAGCGCCTGCTCGGTGCGTATGCGCACGAACTCGTCGTAGCCGCCCGGGGTGAGCGACAGGCCGCCGCGATCGAGATGGGCGATCGCGTGCACGGCCCGGTCCAGCAGGTTGCGGTCGTGGCTGACGATCAGGGCCGCGCCAGGGAACCGGGCCAGCCAGTTCTCCAGCCACATCGTCGCCTCGAGGTCGAGATGGTTGGTCGGCTCGTCGAGCAGCAGCAGGTCGGGCTGCAGGAACAAGGCGGTCGCCAGTGCCACGCGCATGCGCCAGCCGCCGGAGAACTCGTCCACGGCACGCGCCTGGGCTTCGGCATCGAAGCCGAGGCCGGCAAGGATGGTGGCGGCGCGGGCCGGTGCGCTGTCGGCGCCGATCCCGCGCAGGCGCTCGTGGATGTCGGCGAGCCGGGCCGGGTCGGATCCCGCCTGCGCTCCATCTTCCGCGGCGGCGAGCAGCCCGGCGCGCTCGGTGTCGCCGTCGAGCACGGTCTGCAGCAGGCTTGCGGGACCGGAGGGTGCCTCCTGCAGGATGCGCGCCATGCGGGCCCGCGACGACAGCCGGATCTCGCCGCCGTCGGGCGCGATGTCGCCGGCGATCGCGGCCAGCAGGGTGGATTTGCCGGCGCCGTTGCGGCCCAGCAGGCCGATCCGGCGACCCGGCTCGATGGTGAGGTCGGCAGCATCCAGCAGGGTGCGGCCGGCGATGCGCAAGGTGAGGCCGGAGATGACGAGCAGGCTCAAGCGAGGGTCCTGTGCGGGAGCGCGTGTGGTCAGTCGAACCGATTTGCTCTAGATGCGCGGCCGGGATCAACCGACTTCAAGAGGAGCCAAAACATGGCGACCGAGCGCACGCTTTCCATCATCAAGCCGGACGCCACCCGGCGCAACCTGACCGGCCGCATCAACACCCTGTTCGAGGACGCCGGCCTGCGCATCGTCGCTCAGCGTCGCATCCGCCTGTCGGACCTGGAGGCCGGCGCCTTCTACGAAGTGCACAAGGAGCGGCCGTTCTACGCCAGCCTGGTCGCCTCGATGACCGCGGGCCCGGTGGTGGTGCAGGTGCTAGAGGGCGAGGGCGCGGTGCTGAAGAACCGCTCGGTGATGGGCGCCACCGACCCGAAGAAGGCCGAAGCGCATACGGTGCGCGCGCAGTTCGCCGAGAGCATCGAGGCGAACTCGGTGCATGGCTCCGACAGCCCGGAGAATGCCGCTGCCGAGATCGCCTTCTTCTTCTCGGGGACCGAGATCCTGCCCTGAACCAGGGTCTCTCGCCCGCAGCAGCAAAGCCGGGCCAGATCGTCGCCGCGGTTCTCGGCAACACCCTCGAGGTGTTCGACTTCATCGCCTACGGCACCTTTGCGGTGATGATCGGCCGGGCGTTCTTCCCGGTGCATGACCCTGGCCTGTCGCTGCTGCTGTCGGTCTCGACCTTCGGGGTCGGCTTCGTCACCCGGCCGCTCGGCGCGCTGCTGATCGGGGCACTCGCCGACCGTCGGGGCAACCGGGCCGGCATGCTGGCCTCGCTGGCCCTGATGGGGCTCGGCAGCCTGATCATCGGCCTGCTGCCGGGCTATGCCACGCTCGGCCGGGCCGCGCCGTTGCTGCTGGTGCTGGCGCGGCTGATCCAGGGCATCGCCTGGGGCGGCGAGGCGGGACCGGCCACGATCTTCCTGCTCGACGCCGCTGGCCCCACTCCTCCCGGACAGCAAGGCCGGCAAGGACGGCTGGTCGCCTGGCAGGGGGTGAGCCAGGCCTGCGCGGTGCTGCTGTGCGGCCTGGTCGGCGTGCTGCTGGACGTGCTGCTCGGGGCCGCCTCGCTGTCGCGGTGGGGCTGGCGAATTCCGTTCCTGCTTGGCACGGCCGTGGTTCCGGTCGGGCTCTGGCTGCGCTCGGGTCTGCATGAGCCGCGACGGCCCGAGGCTGCCGCCGAACCCGAGGCACGGCCGCCGCTGGGCCGGGTGCTCGCCTGCGGCCTCCTGATGATGGCAGGCGGCACCGTCACCCAGTACTTCCTGAATTTCTCCACCAGCTACGCGCTGACCGTGCTGCACCTGCCGATACGCAATGCGCTGCTGGTGACCGTGGTGATCGGCGTATGCGGCGCGGGCGCTGCCTGGGGCGGCGGCGTGCTGGCCGACCGGTTCGGCAGCAGGCGGGTCGCGGTCTGGCCGCGCCTGCTGCTGGCTCTGCTGGTGGTGCCAGGCCTGTGGCTCGCCTCGCGCAGCGGCAGCACCGCCCTGTTCATCGGGCTGTGCGCGGGGATCGCCATCATGCAGGCCTCCGGCTTCGTCGGCAGCATCGTGCTGATGCTGCAGCACCTGCCGGGGGCGCAGCGAGCGACCCGGTTCGGCATGGTCTATGCGGTGGCGATCGCGGCCTTCGGCGGCACCGCGCAGGTCGCCTTCGTCTCGCTGATCCGCGAGACCGGCAGCGGCCTCTCGCCCGGCTGGTACCTGCTTGTGGTGAACCTTGTCTGCGCCGGCGCGGCGCTGGCGCTGCCGGATACAGGCGGCCGTGAAATCCCGCCCGGCACCGGCTTCAGACCAGGGTCCAGTCCAGCAGCACCACGATGGCGATGACGACCACGACCGCCCAGAACGCGGCCCGGCAGAACCGCGCCCAGAACATCTGGCGGTCGGCCATCAGGGCCTCCGCCGTCGTTGGCAGCGGCGCGCCTTCGCTGCGAGGAGCCTGCTCGGCCATGGTCGTGGGTCCTCCTGGATGCTCCCGGCCGCATCTCTAGCGCAGTATGGGTCGCCCGATAAATCCCGCGTCAGACCGCGAGCAGCACGCCATTCCGCGCCTCGGGCGCGCCACCAACCAGGTGTTGGCGCAGGGCCTGCGGATACAGCCGGTGCTCCTGCTCAAGCACCCGCGCCCCGAGAGTTTCCGGGGTATCGCCGGTCTGCACGCAGATGGCCGCCTGTCCCAGGATCGGTCCGTCATCGACCCGCTCGGTGACCAGGTGCACCGTACAGCCATGCAAGGTGACACCGGCGGCTAGCGCGCGCTCATGGGTATGCAGCCCGGGAAAGGCGGGCAGCAGGCTGGGATGGATGTTCAGCATGCGTCCGGCCCAGGCGCCGGTCAGCAGCGGGGTCAGCAGGCGCATGTAGCCCGCGAGGCAGACGCAGCCGATGCCGGCCTCGCGCAGCGCGAGATCGATCGCCTGCTCGTGCGCGGCGCGGTTGCGCCCATACGGCCGGTGATCGATCGCCCGCGCCGGGATGCCGGCGTCCCGGGCAGCGTCCAGCCCGGGCGCGGCAGGGTTGTTGCTCAGCACCAGGGCGATCTCGGCCGGATAGTCCGGCGCGGCACAGGCCGCGATCAGCGCCTGCATGTTGCTGCCGCGACCGCTGACCAGCACCGCGACCCGCGTCCGCGCCATCCGGCTCAACCCTCGAGAAACAACGGCAGGCTGGCATAGCGCAGCGAGGCCGGCGCATCGGCTGCTCCCGCCTCGATGCGGCCGATGACGAAGGCGGTCTCGCCCAGTTCGGACAACAGGGCGGTGGCGCTCGAGACGTTGGAGACGATCAGCGCCATGCCGATGCCGCAGTTGAACACGCGCAGCATTTCCTCGGGCTCGACGCCGCCCGCCCGGGCAAGCCAGCCGAACACCGGCGGCGGCGTCCATGCGTCGCCGTCGATGGCAACGCGGGTGCCCGGCGGGAGTGCACGCGGCAGGTTGCCGGGCAGGCCGCCGCCGGTGATGTGGGCGGCACCGCGCAGCAGCCCGGCGCGGTGCAGGGCCAGCACCGGATGCACGTAGAGCCGGGTCGGTGTCATCAGCGCCACGCCGAGCGACAGGCCGGGCGCGAACGGGGCCGGGTCGTCCCAGCCCAGGCCGGCGCCGCGCACGATGCTGCGCACCAGCGAGAATCCGTTCGAGTGCACCCCGCTGCTCGGCAGGCCGAGGACGATGTCGCCAGGGGAGATGCTCTTCGGCAACAAGGCATGTCGTTCGGCCGCGCCCACCGAGAACCCGGCGAGATCGTAGTGGCCGGGGCCGTACATGCCCGGCATCTCCGCGGTCTCGCCGCCGACCAGCGCGCAGCCGGACAGCCGGCAGCCTTCCGCGATGCCGCGCACCACGCGCGCCGCCGCGTCCACCGCCAGGTGGCCGGTGGCGAAGTAGTCCAGGAAGAACAGCGGCTCGGCGCCCTGCACCACCAGGTCGTTGACGCACATGGCGACCAGGTCGATGCCGACGGAGTCGTGCAGTCCGGTCTCGATCGCCACCATCAGCTTGGTGCCGACGCCGTCGGTCGAGGAGACCAGCACCGGGTCGCGAAACCCCGCCGCCTTGAGGTCGAACAGCGCGCCGAAGCCGCCGAGGCCGCCCATCGTGCCGGGCCGGTCGGTGGCGCCGGCTGCCGGCCGGATCGCCTCGACCAGCCGCTCGCCCGCCTCGATATCGACACCCGACGCGCGGTAGGTGCCTTCGGCGGGCGGCGTCTGGGTCATGCTGTGAGGGCCTTGTGCAGGTTGGCTTGTGCCCGTTGGGCGGGCCGGCATGGATGGACGGCCGGTCCTCGGGTAGATGCAATGCGGGTTCCTTTACGGCAGGCGGGACGGCGCGCAAAGCAGTGGTGGCTTCAGGAGAGCAGCCGGGCGGGGACGTCCAGGAGGAAGCAGGCGGGTCGCGGCAGCTCGCGTTGCCGTTCACGCACCGGCAGCAGTTCGCCCGTGCCGACTTCATTGCCGCCCCCTCGAATGCGGCAGCCCTGGCGTGGCTCGAGCGCCGGCGCGACGCCGACTGGCCCGACCACCGGCTGGCGCTGTGGGGGGCGGCCGGCAGCGGCAAGACGCATCTGCTGCAGGCCTGGGCGCAGGACCACGACGCGCTGCTGCTGCCCGGCACGGCATTGCGCGGGCTGACCGGGCTGCCGGAGAGGGAGGGTCTGGCAGGCGGCATCGCGATCGACGACGCGGACCTTGCCAGTGACGAACCTGCCCTGCTGCATTTGCTGAATGCGGCTCGCGAGAACCGCCTGCCGATCCTGCTGGCCGGACGCGGGCCGCCCGCGCGCTGGGATGTGCGCCTGCCCGATCTCGCCAGCCGCCTGCGCGCGACGGTCGCGGTCGGGTTGCGGCAGCCCGAGGAGGGGCTGCTGCGCATCCTGCTGCAGCGGTTGCTGGCCGAGCGTCAGCTCGCGGTGGCGCAGCCGGTAGTGGACTGGCTGCTGCTCCGCCTGCCGCGGCGCGCGGATGCGATGCGCGAGGCGGCGCGCCGCCTCGACCAGGCAGCACTCGCCTCGGGAGGCGCCGTGACCCGCACCCTGGCGGGGCTGGTGCTGGACGAACTGCTTGCGGGCCCGCGCGAGGTCCTGGAGGACACACCCGAGGGTGCCTCGCTGCTCTGAGGTACGGCCAGTTGACAGCGGCAGCGCCCGACCTTCTCCTGCCGCGCCCCGATGCCCGGGTTACGGATAATGCCACGTGCCACTCTCGATCGATGCCGTCCGGACCAAGCAGACGCGCCTTGCGCGGGCGGCTGCGGTGTTCGGCCCGGGGCTCGTGGTCATGCTGGCCGACACCGATGTCGGCAGCATCATCACCGCAGGCCAGAGCGGCGTGCAGTGGGGCTACCGGCTGCTGCTGCTGCAGTTCCTGCTGATGCCGATCCTGTTCATGGTGCAGGAACTGACCGTGCGGCTCGGCATCTTCACCGGGCGCGGCCACGGCGAGCTGATCCGCGAGACCTTCGGGCGGACCTGGGCGATCGTCTCGGCGAGCGGGCTCGCGGTCGCGACCGGCGGCGCGTTGCTCACCGAGTTTTCCGGGGTGGCCGGGGTCGGCGAACTGTACGGAGTTCCGCGCGGCATCACCCTGGCGCTGGCGGCGGCGGCGCTCCTGCTGGTGGTGATCACCGGATCGTACCGGCGCGCCGAGCGGGTGATGATCGCGGTCGGGCTGTTCGAGCTGGCGTTCTTCTATGTCGCCTGGGCGGCGCACCCGCATCTGGCGGACATGGCGCACGGCGCGGTGAACATCCCGTTCGCCAACAAGGGCTATGTCTATCTCGCCGCAGCCAATATCGGCGCCGTCATCATGCCCTGGATGATCTTCTACCAGCAGTCGGCGGTCGCCGACAAAAGGCTGCGCCCCGAACATTACGGGGCGGCGCGCTGGGATACCGCGATCGGCGCCGTCATCACGCAGCTGGTCATGGCGGCGGTGCTGATCGCCTGCGCCGCCACCATCGCGCCGAACAAGCCGGATGCCAGTCTCAACACGATCGGCGAGATGAGCCAGGCGCTGACCCCGTTCCTCGGGGGTGCCGCCGGACGGCTGGTGTTCAGCCTGGGCGTGCTCGGCGCCGGCATGGTGGCGGCGATCGTCGCCTCCCTTGCGCTGGCCTGGGGCGTGGGCGAGGTCGCGGGATACCGGCGGTCGCTCGAACTGCGGCCGCTGGAGGCGCGCTGGTTCTACGGCATCTACGCTACCTGTGTGGTGGCGGGCGCGCTGCTGGTGGCGGTCTGGCCGGACCTGGTGGCGCTCAATGTCGGCGTGCAGGTGATGAACGCGCTGCTGCTTCCGCTGGTGCTCGGCTTCCTGATCGCGCTCGCGGTGCGCGCGCTGCCGGACCAGCACCGGCTGCGCGGGCCGTATTTCTGGCTGGTCGTGGTGGTTTCGGGCCTGACCACGGCGCTTGGGGTGTTCGGCGGCCTGCAGGGCGCGGGCCTGTTCTGAGAGAGGTTGTCCGCAAACACCTGCTGCTGGCGATCCGGGCCGCCTTTGTGCTCCGGTGCTCACAGCCGAAAAGGCTGCTCTGCTCCGGTGCCCGCAGAGTCACGCTGGCCGCAGCACTGCGTGCCGCTCTCATCCAGCATCAGGCCTTTGCCGACCGCCTCTACTTCCTGTCGCCGTCCAGGAAGTCCAGCAGCGCCGCATTGAACAGCGCGGGGTCCTGCAGGAACGCGAAGTGGCTGGTGTTCGGCAGGATCAGCAGCCCGGCTCCGGGGATGGCGGCTGCTATGTGCTCGGTATGCTCGCGGCGGATTGCCTCGTCATGGTCGCCGTCCGCGACCAGCACCGGAGCGCGGATGGTGGCGAGCTGCACGTCGGTCCAGTTCGGCTGATCCGCCCACATGCGGCTGATCTGCGCAACAAAGGCGTCGTACTGTCCGGGTGTCGCCGAGTAGCGGCGATATTCGCCGCCGGCACGCCGGATGAAGGATGCGAAATTCGGGTTCTTCTCGACACCGTCGCGGACGCCGCTTGTCGTCACGTTGGCGGCGAACGCGAACACGCGGTCGATGCGGTCGGCATGGCGCATGGCAAGATCGAGCCCGATGATGGCGCCATCGCTCCAGCCGACGATGTCCGCGCGCCGGATCCCGAGTGCATCCATAAGTCCGACCACGTCGTCCGCCATCAGGTCATAGCCGAACGGCCGCGCGTCGCGCGTGCTGCGTCCGTGCCCGCGGCTGTCCATCACGATGACGCGGTGGTGCGGCGCCAGTGCCCGGACCTGGTTGCCCCAGTAGTCCGCATTGGCAAGCCCGCCATGCAGCAGGATGACCGGTGGACCCTGGCCGATCGTGGCGTAGTGGATGCGTATGCCATCGAATGTGGCTTCGCCCGCCGTCTGCGCCGCCAGCGGCGCCGGCGTCGCCGGCAGGGTCTGCCAGCGTGCCGGCGCGGCCTCCGCAAGTGCCGTGGGGTTTGCGGGCAGCACGGGCAACAGGATCGAGGTAAGCAGGGCGGCGTGCAGTCGGCGCATGGCATTCTCCGGGCTCGGCCTGGTCGGGCTCGCTGGATGCTGGGCCAACTCGCTAGCGTCCGCCAATGACCGGGCTACCGGAAATCGATCTGGAGCCGCTGCGGCCGGACCATGCCTCGGCGATGTTCGCGGGCCTGGCCGACGCCGCGGGCTACAGGTTCCTGCCTGTCGAGCCTCCGGTGAGCTTGGAAGCTCTGCGGTCGCGTTATGATCGTCTCGCGGCCGGCGCGCCTTCGGGCAGCGGCGAGCGCTGGCTGAACTGGGTCATCCGGAACCGCGCAAGCGGCGCGCTGGTCGGCTATTCGCAAGCGACGATCCGATGCCAAGCGGCCGAAATCGGCTACCACATCTTCCCGAGGGCCTGGCGGCACGGCTTCGCGACAGCGGCGCTCCGGGCGACGGTGGAGGTGCTGTTCGGGAGCACCTCGATTGATGAGGTTCACGCCCTGGTCGACACGCGCAATGCCGCATCCGTTGCACTTCTTTCGAAGCTCGGTTTCGAGTGCGTCAGAACGATCGTGAATGCCGACCGGTTCAAGGGTGCATCAAGCGATGAATACGAGTTCGTCCTGCCGCGTGCATGATGTTGAAGCTGCAAGCAGCCCACCCGATGCGCTGGTGATGTTCCACCGGCTCTGTGGCGCTGAGCGTCTGGCGAGACACCGGGCTGGCGTTCGAGTTCGTCCTGCGACCGGCCCTGCCTAACCCGCAGCTCCCGAAGCTCGTTGTTCAACGATCGCGTCGTGAGGCGCCAAGGCGGACTGATATCCAAATTGAAGCCATGACGCGCCAGACCCAGAACATCGGAATTCTTGGCCAGGCGGCCAATGCAGGTTCAGCAGATGGATCCAAAGGAACAGGGCGCCCAGACACACCAGGAGGCCGGCTATCAACTCGCAACCGTAACGGCGCGGTTGCGCGGCCGATCTTCATATGAAGGCTGTACGATATCGAGGGCCCCTGGGATGTGGAGGACGCTTTTTATCCTGGAGGCTGGCGGCCGGCTCAGCCGATCACCACACTCAGTCCAGTCTCGTAAGCCGCTCCCAAAGCCACCACCGCCAGCGGCGGAGCCCGCCACAGCGTCAGGAGCAGGAAGCCTGTCGCTCCCACGATGAAATCCGCGGGCCGCAGGATCGTGCTGGTCCAGAGCGGGTCGTATAGCGCCATCGCGAGCAGCCCGACCACCGCCGCGTTGGCGCCCCGGAGCGCCGCGCGCGCTGCCGGGCGGCCGCGCAGCCGGCTCCAGAAGGGCAGGGTTCCCGCAACCAGCAGAAGTCCCGGCAGGAAGATCGCCACGAGTGCGAGCGTGGCACCCGCGATGCCGCCGGAACCGGGCCAGGCGGCCGCCCCGAGATAGCCGGCAAAGGTGAAGAGCGGACCGGGCATGGCCTGCACGAGGCCATAGCCCGCCAGGAAGCGATCCTCCGGCACCCAGCCCGGCGTCACCACCGCGTCGTGCAGCAGCGGCAGCACGACATGGCCGCCGCCGAACACGAGGGCCCCGGCGCGGGTGAACGCCTCGAACAGCGCCAGCGGGTGCGGCGGAACCCCGGCGCGGTGCGCGCCCAGCACCGGCGGCAACACCAGCAGAGCGAGAAACAGCCCGAGGCAGCACGCGCCGGCCGCGCGCGACACCGGCTGCACCAGCGGCCGCGCATCGGATGGCGCGTCGCCGCTCCGGCAGAGCAGCAGCCCGGCTGCCGCCCCGAGGGCGATGGCGGCCATCTGCACCAGGCCGACCGGAGCCGCGGCGGCGACGGCCATGGCCACGATCGCGATCGCCGTCCGGGTGCGATCCGGACAGAGCGAGCGGGCCATGCTCCAGACGGCCTGCGCGACGACCGCCACCGCCGCCAGCCGCAGGCCGTGCAGCAGCCCGGTGCCGACCGGAGATGCCGCGAGGCCACCGGCGAGAGGCGCGCAAAGCATCATGAAAAGCGCGGACGGCAGGGTGAAGCCGGCCCACGCGGCAAGCGCCCCCAGCGGGCCCGCACGCAGCAGGCCAAGAGTGAAGCCGGCTTGGCTCGAGGCGGGTCCGGGCAGGAACTGGCAGAGCCCGACGATCTCCGCGTAGGCCTGCTCGCTGACCCAGCCGCGTCGCTCGACCAGTTCGCTGCGGAAATAGCCGAGATGCGCGACCGGGCCACCGAACGAGGTCAGCCCCAGTCTGAGGAACGCCAGCAGGACCTCGAATGGCGTTCCGGGACGGCCGGTCAAAGCCTCCGGCCGGCGCTCAACTGCCGCGCGTGTAGATCGCCTTGGCGTTGCCGGCATCGATCAGTTGCGTCGGCACGGTGATCAGCGCTGGCACCGAGGCGGCGCAGTCGATCAGGATCTTCTTGGCCAGATCGAGCGCCTGGGCGGCACCGGTCGGATACACCATGGTCGCCGCCCACTCGCCGTCGGCGACGGCGCGTATGCCGCCGGACGGGCCGGGCAGGCCGTCGGTGCCGATGATCTTGACCTGCCCTGTCTTGCCGGCCTGCTTGGCGGCGATGTAGGCGCCGGCGGCGGCGAGGTCGTTGCTGGCATAGACCACCTTGATGTCGGGGTGCGCCTGCAGCATCGCGCCGAACACCGTCACCGCCTTGTCCTGCATCCAGTCGACCGGCTGCACCGCGACCAGCTTGAGTTTCGGATTGCTCGCGATGCCGGCCTTGAAGCCTTCGAGGCGCTCGATCGCCGGCGACGAGCTCGGCAGGCCTTCCAGGATCGCGACCTCGCCGCCTTCGGGCGCCAGGGTGGTCGCCGCGTATTCGCCGGCCTGCTGCGCGATGGCACGGTTGTCACCGGTCACGAAGCTTGTGTAGTCGTGGCCGAGCGTCTTGCGATCGAGCTCGATGACCGGGATGCCGGCCTTGTACACGCGGCTGACCGCGGGCGTCAGCGGCGCCGCCTCGAAGGCGGAGACGAACAGGATGTCGACCTGCTGGGTCAGGAAGTTCTCGACCTGCGAGACCTGGGTATTGTCGCTGGCCTGTCCGTCGGCGATCACGATCTTGAACTGCGGATAGTTCTTCACCAGCCGCTCGAGCTCGTGGTTGACCTGCGCCCGATACGGCTCCTTGAAGTTCGCCTGCGAGAAGCCGATCACGTAGTGGTCGTTCGGACCGCAGGATTTCGCCAGCGGCTTGGCAAGGGCAGGCGTCGCGACCAGCGTGGCCGCGATCAGTATCGGTATCGTGCGCATCGTCGTGTTTCCCCGGATCATATTTTTCTCCTTCAACGCGAGCCTGCGTCGCGTCCGACCACCGTCTGCAGGCCGGCGGCGATCACGATGATCGCGCCGGTGGCGAGCAGCTGCATGGCGGCACTCACGTCGTTGAGCTGCAGGATATTGGCCAGGGCGCCGAGCATGACGGCGCCGGCGATGGTGCCGATCATGCTGCCGGCGCCGCCGAACAGGTCGGTGCCGCCGATCACCACGGCGGCGATCGCGTTCAGCTCGTAGCCGGATCCGTCATTGGGGCTCCCGAAGCTGAACTGTCCCGCATGAACGATGCCGGCGACGCCCGCGCACAGGCCGCTCAGCCCGTACACCGAGATGCGCACCCACTGCACCGGAATACCCGAGAGCCGTGCCGCGCGCTCGTTGCCGCCGACCGCGAACACGTAGCGTCCGTAGCGCGTGCGGTTGAGCAGGAACGCCGCCAGGATCGCGAGGATCACGAACACCAGGGTCGCGACCGGGAACGTGTCGCCGAACAGCCGTTCGCCGAGCAGCGCGAAACCCTGCGGCGCGCGTCCCGGGCCGTCGCCATAGGTGATGTTGATGAAATTGTTGTCGGACGCGATCAGCGCCAGCCCGCGCGCCGCCTGCAGGCCCGCCAGCGTCACGATGAAGGCCTGGATGCGCAGCCGGGTCGAGAGCACGCCCTGCAGCAGGCCGAACACGGTCGCCACCAGCAGCACCAGCGGCAGCGTGGCAGCGAGATCCCAGCCGTTGTTGACCAGCAGCGCCGCGGTCAGCACGCTCGACAACCCGAGCACCGCGCCGACTGAAAGATCGATGCCGCCGGCGATGATCACGAAGGTCATGCCGAGTGCGAGGATGCCGGTCTCGGAAATCGAGCGCACGATGTTGGCGACGTTGTCGGCGGCGAGGAACAGGATGCGGCCGTGCCGGTGCGGCGAGAACAGCACGCCGCCGAGCAGCACCAGCACCAGGCCGAGCAGGCTCTGGAAGCGCACCAGCAGTGCAAGCGGCCGCAACTGCGGCCGGGCGGGGGAGGGGGCGATGGTGCTCATGCGGCTCCCCGTGTCGTTGCTGTCAGGTCCCCGATGCTGTGCCGGCGCAGGGTTTCCTCGCTGACGCCGGCGGCGAACTCGGCCACGGTCGCGCCGTCCTGCATGACCACGATGCGGTCGCACAGCCCGATCAGCTCGGGCAACTCGGACGACGCCACCAGCACACCGAGCCCCTCGCCTGCGAGGGCCCGCAACTGCCGGTAGATCTCGGCCTTGGCGCCGACATCAACGCCTCGGGTCGGCTCGTCGAGCAGCAGCAGGCGCGGCGCGCTGAGCAGCTCCTTGGCGAAAACCACCTTCTGCTGGTTGCCTCCCGAGAGGTTGATCACCTTCGCCTCCGGCCGGCGCGGCCGGACGTCCGAGCGTTCGAGCGCCGCCGACACCTGCCGGCGTTCGGCGGCCGGCGCCACCAGCCCGTGCGGCGTCATGCGGCGCAGCGTCGACATGACGATGTTGCGGGCCACGGTATGGCCCGGCACGAAGCCGCTGCCGCGCCGGTCGTCGGTGACATAGGCGAGGCCGGCGGCGCGCGCGGCGTCCACCGTGCCGGGCCGGAACGGGCGGTCGCCGACCGCGATGTCACCTTCCCAGTGTCCGGCCGCCTCGAAGCCGAACAGCGCCGAGAGCAGCTCGGTGCGGCCAGCGCCCATCAGGCCGGACAGGCCGACGATCTCGCCGGCATGCACGACGAGCGAGACGTCGCGCGGCGCCTGCCAGCCGGCTCGCGGCACGGCCGGAATGAAGCGGGCATGCGACAGCGACAGCAGCACGGGACCGGTCGAAGGCGCATGCGCCGGGAACAGCGCGCTGAAGTCGCGTCCGACCAGCAGGCGCACCAGCTCGGCCTGCGGTGCGTCGGGGGTGGCCTGTCCGGCGACGGCGCCGTCCCGCATCACCGTCACCCGGTCGCCGATGCGCGCGACCTCCTCCAGCCGGTGCGAGATGTAGACGATGCCGACGCCGCGCGACCGCAGCTCGCGCACCACGCCGAACAGATGCTCCGCCTCGGTGGCCGACAGCGCCGCGGTCGGCTCATCGAGGATCAGGATACGCGCCTCGGCGGCCAGCGCCTTGGCGATCGCCACCAGCTGGCGCTCGCCCATGCGCAGTGAACTGACCCGCCGCGAGGCCTCCAGCCGCACCCCGGCGCGCGCCAGCAGGCCGGTCGCCTCGCGCCGCATGCGGGCATCGTCGAGGGTCCGGCGCGCGGTCAACGGCTCGTGGCCGAGGAACAGATTGGCCGCGATGTCGAGCCCCGGAACCAGGTCGAGCTCCTGCGGGATCATCACGATGCCGGCCTCCTGCGCCTCGCGCGGGGTCTGCAGCCGCAGCGGGCGCCCATCGAGCCGGAGCGCGCCGGCGTCGGGCGTGATCACGCCGGACAGCACGCTCATCAGCGTGCTCTTGCCGGCGCCGTTCTCGCCGAGCAGCACGTGCACTTCGCCGGCGCGCAGGTCGAAATCGACCCCGCGCAGGGCGTGCACGCCGCCGAAGCGTTTCTCGATGCCGACCAGCTCCAGCAGGAGGGTCTTGTCCAAGGCGTTTCCCCGGCGGGTCGCCCGCTGCATGGCGGAGCGCTCGTTATGGTGCCGACGCTAGACCTGGACAAAGCGTTGTCAAGTCGTGACGGTTTCCGGCGTCAGTAGGCCAGGGCCACGCCGTCCGCGCGCATCTCCGAGGCTGCCGCATAGACCCGGTCGCGGCCGGCCATGCGGTGCTCGATGCATTCGTAGCGGCCGAAGCCGCCATCGGAGAAGCCGATCTTCCAGCCCAGCTCGGCCAGGGCCGCACGCGTCGCCGTCGGCACGCCGGCTTCCAGCCGAAGCAGCCCGTCCAGCCCGAGGCCCGCGATGTCCTCTCCCATGCTCTGCGACGATCCCTCATGGTGCCAGCGCGGCGCATCGCCGGCGGCCTGGATGTCGAGGCCGTAATCGATCCGGTTGAGCACGATCTGCGTCTGTCCCATCGGCTGCATGTCGCCGCCCATCACGCCGAACGCCATCCAGGGCTGTCCGGCGCGGGTGGCAAAACCGGGAATGATGGTCTGGAACGGGCGCTTGCCCGGGGCGTACAAATTCGGGTGGCCGTCCTGCAGCGAGAACAATTCGCCGCGGTCCTGGAACATGAAGCCGAGCCCGTCCGGCACCAGGCCGGAGCCCATTCCGCGGAAATTCGACTGGATCATCGATACCATCATGCCGTCCGGGCCGGCCACGCTGAAATAGGTGGTGTCTCCGTGGCTCGGGGCCTCGCCGGGATGCACCGGGGTCAGGATGCGGTCGGGACGGATCAGCTTCGCGCGCTGTGCCGCATACTCCTTGGAGTTCAGCCACGCGACCGGGATCTTCGCGAAATGCGGGTCGGCGTAGTAGCGCGCCCGGTCCTCGTAGGCGAGGCGCTTGGCTTCGGCCTGCAGGTGGATCGAGAGCGGCGACTGG
This sequence comes from uncultured Acetobacteraceae bacterium, assembly GCA_964247695.1. Lineage (GTDB taxonomy): Bacteria > Pseudomonadota > Alphaproteobacteria > Acetobacterales > Acetobacteraceae > Lichenicoccus. The sequence continues at coordinate 247 of CAXTVI010000020.1, read as the reverse complement.
AACCCCGCTCCGCGCAGGTCGAAATTTTCCAGGATGTTCAGCATCTGCAGGGTCGCGAGCCCCTGGGTATTGGCCGCCATGCCGTAGATCTCGGCACCGCGATAGGAGGTCACCAGCGGATCGAGCCATTCCGAGTGATGGCGTCTGAGGTCGTCGCGCGTCATCCAGCCGCCGATGCGCCGGAAATAGCGTTCGATGACGTCCGCGAGCGGGCCATCGTAGAAGGCGTCGCGGCCACCTTCGGCGA
>CAXTVI010000019.1:0-86866 GCA_964247695.1 uncultured Acetobacteraceae bacterium | reverse complement strand
TGCCCTGGCTCTCGACGCCGCGGATCGAGCCGACCTTCAACGTGGCACCGGTGGCGGGAATGATGCTGCCTGGCGGCGCGAAGATCACCGACAGCCCGGCGCGGGCGTTCGGTGCCCCGCACACCACCTGCACCAGGTCATCGCCTTCCGGCCCGATCCCGCCTTCTCCGGTGTCGCGCCCGATATCCACCCGGCAGACGCGCAGCCGGTCGGCGTTCGGGTGCTGGTCGGCGGCGACGATGCGTGCGGTGCGGAACGGCGCCAGCGCGGCACCCCGGTCGGTGACGCCTTCCACTTCCAGGCCAATCCGGTTCAGCGCCGCCAGGATCTCGGCTTGCGAAGCCTCGGTATCGAGATGGTCGCGCAGCCAGGACAGGGTGAACTTCATCGCCTACAGGCCTTCGTGCAGCAGGGCAGGCAGCAGCGGCGAGGAGCCGTAATGCCGCAGCCAGCGTATGTCGCTCTCGTAGAAGGAGCGCAGGTCGGGAATGCCGTTCTTCAGCATGGTCAACCGCTCGACGCCCATGCCGAACGCAAAGCCGGTATATTCCCGTGGATCGATGCCGCAATTGGCCAGCACGCGCGGATGCACCATGCCGCTGCCCAGCACCTCCAGCCAGTCCTGGCCGGCGCCGATCTCGCCGGAGCGCCGGTCCCAGCCGATATCGACCTCCATCGAAGGCTCGGTGAACGGGAAATACGAGGCGCGGAACCGCACCGGCAGCGCCGGCTGATCGAAATAGGCGCGCAGGAACTCGATCACGCAGCCCTTGAGGTGGCCGAGCGTGATGCCGCGATCCACCACCAGGCCCTCGCACTGGTGGAACATCGGAGAGTGGGTGGCGTCGTGGTCGGCGCGATACGTGCGGCCCGGCACGATCACCCGGATCGGCGGTGCCTGGTCCAGCATGGTACGGATCTGCACCGGCGAGGTCTGGGTGCGCAGCAGGCGGGTCGGGCTGCCGCCGGCATTCGATAGGTCATGACCCGGAAGATAGAAGGTGTCGTGGTCGGTGCGCGCCGGATGGTGCGACGGCGTGTTCAGCGCCGAGAAGTTGTGCCAGTCGGTCTCGATGTCGGGACCTTCCGCGAGCCGGAAGCCCATCGCGCCGAAGATCGCCACCATCTCTTCGATGGTGCGGCTGATCGGATGGATCGAGCCCAGCGCGGCGGCGGCAACCGGCAGCGTGACATCGACGCGCTCACGCACCAGACGCGCATTCAGGGCCTCGGCCTCAAGCGTCCGGCCACGGGTCTCGATCGCGAGCGAAAGCTCGTCGCGCAGCCGGTTCAGGGCGGCGCCGCGCGAGCGCCGCTCCTCGGGGGCCGCGCGTCCCAGTTCCTTCAGCAGTCCGGTCAGTCGCCCCGACTTGCCAAGGGTGCCGACGCGCACCGCATCCCACACCCGCATGTCGGCGGCGGCGTCGAGTGCTGCCAGCGTCTCCTGCCGCAGGGCGTCCAGATCATCCGACATGCAGACCGGCTCCTAACGAAAACGGGCCGTCCTTGGCAGGACGGCCCGTCAAAGACAAGATCGAGAGGCGCGGTTCAGGCGAGGGCGCCCTGCACCTGCTTCACGATCTCGGCGAACGCGGCGCTGTCATCGAATGCGATCGAGGCCAGCACCTTGCGGTCGATTTCGATGCCGGCCTTGTGCAGGCCGTTGATGAACACGCTGTAGGTCATCCCGTGCTCGCGGACGGCGGCATTGATGCGCTGGATCCACAGCCCGCGGAACTCGCGCTTCTTGTTGCGGCGGTCGCGGTAGGCGTACTGCAGCGACTTCTCGAGCCGCTCGAGCGCGATCCGGTAGTTCGTCGACGAGCGGCCGACAAAGCCCTTGGACTGTGCGAGGACCTTCTTGTGACGGGCGTGGGTGGTGACGCCCCGCTTGACGCGTGCCATGGGTCAGATGCTCCTCAGGCCAGCCCGTAGGGGGCCCACTGCTTCACCGTCTTGCCGTCCATCTCGGTCAGCGTCTGGGAGCCGCGGTTGGTCCGCTTCATCTTCTGCGAGCGGTTGATCAGGCCGTGGCGCTTGTTGCCGGGACCTGCGAGCACCTTGCCGGTCGCGGTGATCTTGAACCGCTTCTTGACCGACGACTTGGTCTTCATCTTGGGCATTTGCATCTCCTTCTGGAACGCTGCCTCGGATGCCGCAATGACACACGATACCGGCCGGACTGAGAGAGACAGACCGGCAGGGCAGCCGTCGCGGCCGGGCATGCCCATTCCAGGCCCGGACGCGCGATCAGGGGCGGGTGTATAGACGGGAGCGCTCTGCGGTTCAAGAGCATGCCGGCTTCCCGGCTGCATTGACCAACCATGGCAAAACGTGGAAGTTCGGTCATGCCGGAGCAATAATACGGCGAGTTTCGTGGATTGGGAGAGGCCATGCCCCGGCGCCGTTCCTGCGTCCTTGCCGCAGCACTCCTCACCGGCGGCTTGCTCCGCGGCGTTCCCGTTCGGGCCGCCGACCTGTCGCTGCTCAACGTCAGCTACGACCCCACCCGCGAGCTTTACAAGGAGGTGAACCAGTCCTTCGCGGCGTTGTGGAAGGCGAAGACCGGTCAGGTGCTCGACATCAGGACCTCGCATGGCGGTTCCGGCGCGCAGGCGCGCGCGGTGATGGACGGGCTGCAGGCGGACGTGGTGACCCTCGGCCTCGCGTGGGACATCGACGTGCTGACCCGGCGCAAGCTGCTCGCCGTCGACTGGCAGAGCCGGCTGCCGAACCACTCGGTGCCGTACACCAGCACGGTCGTGTTCCTGGTCCGGCATGGCAACCCGAAGCACCTGCATGGCTGGGCCGACCTGGTGCGGGGCGATGTCGAGGTGATCACCCCGAACCCGAAGACCAGCAGCGGCGGCCGCTGGAGCTATCTCGCCGCCTATAGCTGGGCGCTGCACGAGCCGGGCGCCACCGAGGCCAGCGCCGAGGCCTATCTCGGCAGGCTGTACAAGCACGTGCCGGTGCTCGATACCGGCGCGCGCGGCGCCACCAACAGCTTCGTGCAGCGCGGCGAGGGCGACGTGCTGCTGGCCTGGGAGGACGAGGCGCTGCTGGCCGCCCGCGATGTCGGGGACGGCCAGTTCGACATCGTCTATCCGGCAAGCAGCATCAAGGCGGAGCCGCCGGTGGCCTGGGTCGACAGCGTCACCGACAAGAAGCATACCGGCCTGGTGGCGCAGGCCTATCTCCGTTTCCTGTTCAGCCACCAGGGCCAGGAGCTGGCGGCCAGGCACCATTATCGCCCGATCGATCCGGCGGTGCTGGCCGAGCACAAGGCCGATTTCCCGGCGATCACGGTCTATGACGTGGCCTCGCTCGGCGGCTGGCCGGCGGTGCAGGCGAAGCATTTCGCCGATGGCGGCGTGTTCGACAAGATCTACCCGGGCGGCCAATGAGCTCCGCCAGCATGGCAGACCCGGCGAGCCTGACCTTGATCGATCCGGCGCCCGGCCGGCCGCTGCATGTCCCGCCGGCGGGACCGGGCAAGGGACACGGACCCACGGTGATCCCGGGCTTCGGCCTGTCGCTCGGCATCACCCTCGCCTGGGTCTCCCTGCTGGTCCTGCTGCCGCTGGCGGCGCTGGCGGCGCGGCCGTGGGAGCATGGCATCGGCTGGCTGTGGCATTCCCTGACCCAGGCGCGCGCGCTCGCAGCACTCCGGCTCTCGTTCGGCACCGCCTTCGAGGCCGCCATCCTGTGCACGTTCGCCGGGCTGCTGCTGGCCTGGGCGATCGCCCGCGTGCGGCCGCCGGGCTGGCGCCTGCTCGACGCGATCATCGACCTGCCGTTCGCGCTGCCGACCGCGGTCGCCGGCATCACGCTCGCGACCCTCTACGGCCGGCATGGCTGGATCGGCGCGCCGCTCGCCGCCGGCGGAATCAAGGTCGCCTACACCCAGGCCGGCATCATGATCGCGCTGGTGTTCGTGGGCCTGCCGTTCGTGGTGCGCAGTACCCTGCCGGTGCTGCACGACCTGCCGCGCGAGCTCGAGGAGGCGGCGCAGACGCTGGGCGCGCGGCCAGGCCAGATCGCGCTGCGGGTGCTGCTGCCGGCGATCCTGCCGGCGCTGCTGACCGGCTTCGGGCTCGCGTTCGCCCGCGGCGTCGGCGAATATGGCAGCGTCATCTTCATTGCCGGCAACCGGCCTCTGGTGTCCGAGATCGCGCCGCTGCTGATCGTGATCCGGCTGCAGCAGTTCGACTATGCCGGCGCCGCGGCAATCGGGCTGGTGATGCTGCTCGGGGCGGCCGTGATCCTGGTGGCGCTCGGCATCCTGCGTGCGCGACTGCCGGCGACGGGCGGCCAGAGGCGGGCGCTTTGACCGCGCGGGCACAAGCCGTACGATGGCTGCTGGGGACGGCGGCCTGGATCGTGGCAGGACTGGTGCTGATCCTGCCGCTGGTCTCCCTGTTCGGCGAGGCGCTGCGGCATGGCGTCGGCGAGGCGATCGCGAGCCTCGACGATCCCGATGCGCTGTCCGCGATCCGGCTGAGCCTGCTGGTGGTGGCGCTCTGCGTGCCGCTCAACACCGTCTGCGGCGTCTTCGCCGCCTACGTCCTGACCCGGTACGAGTTCATCGGACGCGGCCTGATCCTGGTGCTGATCGAGCTTCCGCTGTCGGTCTCGCCGGTGGTCGCCGGCCTGGTCTGGGTGCTGCTGTTCGGCGGGCGCGGCTGGTTCGGGCCGATGCTGACGCACAACCACATCCAGATCACCTTCGCGCTGCCGGGCATCCTGCTCGCGACCCTGTTCGTGACCTTCCCGTTCGTGGTCCGCACCATCATGCCGGTGCTGGACGCGAGCGGCCGCGAGAACGAGGAAGCGGCGACCATGCTGGGCGCCGGCTTCTGGAACATCTTCCTGCGCGTCACGCTGCCCGGAATCGGCTGGGCGCTGCTGTCCGGCGTGCTGCTGTGCGCGGCGCGGGCGCTTGGCGAGTTCGGCGCCGTCTCGGTGGTCTCGGGCCATATCCCCGGCGTCACCGAGACCGTGCCGCTGCACATCGAGACCCTCTACAACGACTACCAGGGCGTCGCCGCGTTCTCGCTCGCCGCCCTGCTGGCGCTGACCTCGGGTCTGGCCGTGGGCCTGCGCGGCATGCTGGAATGGCAGCACAAGGCGACCGGCGAGCCTGACGCGCCGCGGGGGAACGCCGCATGAAGGACTTCGTCATGCAGACCAGCGGCGTCGAACTGGCGGGGATCAGCTGCCTGTTCGGGCAGACGCCGGCGATCCGCGACATCGACCTGTCGGTGTCGCAGGGCGAGTTCCTGGCCCTGGTCGGCCCATCCGGGGCCGGCAAGACCACGCTGCTGCGCGTCATCGCCGGGCTGGAGCCGGGCTATACCGGGCGGCTTTCGATCGGCACCCGGGATGTCACCCGCGTGCCGGCACGCGAACGCAATATCGGCTTCGTGTTCCAGAGCTACGCGCTGTTCGGCCATATGAGCGTCAGGGAGAACGTGGCGTTCGGGCTGCGGGTGCGGCCGTGGCGCCGTCGTCCGGATCGCCACACCATCGGGGTGCGCGTGCGCGAGCTGCTCGAGCTGGTGCAGGTGGCGCATCTCGCCGACCGGCGTCCGGGACAGCTCTCCGGGGGCCAGCGCCAGCGCGTGGCGCTCGCCCGGGCGCTTGCCATCGAGCCCGAGCTGCTGCTGCTCGACGAGCCGTTCGGGGCGCTGGATCCGCTGGTGCGCAAGGACATACGCAGCTGGCTGCGCGGGCTGCATGACCGGCTGGGTCTCACCAGCATCCTGGTCACGCACGACCAGGGCGAGGCGATCGAGGTCGCCGACCGCATCGCCCTGCTGCGCGACGGCGCGCTGGAGCAGGTCGGCACGCCGGAACAGCTCGACCGGCATCCGGTCAACGCCTTCGTGCATCAGTTCCTCGGCGAGAGCGTCCGCTTCGAGGCGACGATCTCGGGCGGACGCGCGGTCCCGCACGGGCTGGAGGCGGCAGCCTTGCCGTCGGCGCTGCCGGACGGGCCGGCGGTGGTGTCCATCCGGCCGTACGAGATCGGGCTGCGTGGCGGAGACGGACCCGGGACGGTGCTGTTCGCGCGCCGCGTTGGCGCCTTCACGCGCTATGAGATCGACGTGTCCGGCCGGGTGATCGAGGCGCTGGCGCCGGCCATCGACGTGCCGCTTAGCCCCGGCGCGCGCTGCGTGATCGATCTTTCGCGGGCGCACGTGTTCAGCGCGGCGTGTTGATCCTACTGCGTCAGGATGACCTGCGTCGGCCCCGAACTGCTTGAAGCGATCGTGTTTGGCACGCAGTTCACGGTAAAGACGCCATCCAGGTAGTTGTAGTCGTCATAACCATTACCGCCCATGTCGTTCCATGCATACGTTTCCGGTGTGTCGTAAAGCTGCAGGCAGGTCGGTGCCGCATTCGCCTGCGTGGAGCAGGCGCCGTTGATCAACAGGTTGTTTTGATAGACGGATCCCCCAGTCAAGGTTGTGCAAGGGTGTGCGCCGCATGTGGTAGAATTGGCGGCCTGGACGTAACTGCTGACGGTCGTGGTAATCGCGGTCTTCGTACACCTCGCGTTCGTTCCAGTTCCGGTATAGTAAGTTCCCTGGTTGGCGTAGCCCAGGCCTGGATAGTTGCTCGGTGCCGGCAGACTCGAAAAGAAGTAGTGGTAGCTTCCCTGCGTGCCGCCATACTGGTTAGTACCGTCAGGGGTGACACCACCGGTCTGGTTGAGCATCGCAAAGCCGATCTGCTGCGTCGGGCTGGCCACGATCGTCTTCGGGACGCTGTTGGTATAGAACATGGGATCGGTCGGGTTGTTGGTGAAGAGTTCCGTGTACGAGGAAATGTTCAAAGGTATGCTTCCGTCGCTCGGAACAAGGTAATAGTAGATGGTGTTGGCATCGGCGGCGTCGGTCTTGAAACCCCCGAACGTCACCTTGACGGCATATCCGGGACCCTGCGCGGTAGCCGAGACGCCAACCGGCAGCGAGAAAATCTTGAAGTAGCCCATCAGGCTCGAGGTCAGCGTCGTGGAAGCGGTGACAACAACCGTGGTGCTGTTCGGCGCCGTCACCGACAGGGTGGGCGTGGCGGCACCGCCCGCCAACGTCGCAAATCCCTTGTTGAAATAGCTTGTCGCGACGTTGATGGCCTCGGTGTCGCTGGAGCTCAGGTTCAGCACGCTGGCGCCTGCCAGTGCGGAATCGTCTGCAATGCTCTGCAACGACGCCTTGAGCATGGCCTCGCGCGAATAATCGGTGGCGATGCCGGCGGCTCCGACCAGCGGCACCATCATCACGGCGGCCATCACCGCCACCGCGCCGCGCCGCGAGCTTGCAAAATCGGACCAGAACTGCCGGAAACGTTCGATCATGGCCGGGGGACCTGTTTCAGCAACTGCCGGTCGGCGCGCTCAGCGGGGAGGATACCCCGGAGATCGTCGCCTCGTTGCGGGGCCGTCCATACGCGACGTGCGACAGTGCGTAGCTCGCCGGCAGGATGTAGTGGGTGATGGCGCTGTAGCTGTAGCTCGCCTGCACGATGATCACACTGTCATTGGCAAGGCCGAGCCCGCTGGCGAGGCTGCAGGCGGTGGCGACGGTCAGGGCCGAGGCGCCCCCAAGGTCGACCTGCCAGGCCAGCGTCGCTGCATTGCCCGAGGAATTGAAGGTGACGCTCGCGACCGTGACGGCCAGGGCGTTTGTCCCGGTGACGAATGGCGCCATCACCAGCTCGCCGCCCTGGTAGGCGTTGGTGACACTGAGCAGGGTGGCTGAGCTCTGCCCGGCGACGGTGTTCTCGATCGCCTGGCTGGCGTAGGTGAGCTTGTTGTTGACCCGGATGAGCTGCGTCACCTCGACGACGCCGAAGAACATGATCAGCATCAGTGGTGCCGTCAGCGCCAGCTCGAGGGCTGCGACACCCCGGCGGTCAGTCAGCAGCGCCTGCACGCTGATCATCAAGAGAACGGCTCGTTCTGGAACGCCTGCGTGGACATCAGCGTCCAGCCGGTGCCGGCCAGTTTCTGGATCCATGGGAACATGTACGGCCGGCTGTAGACTACCTCGACCGTGACGTACTGGGCGCCGGACCCGGAGTTGAACGTGGCCGCGGACGCGGTGCTGGTCAGGCTGGTGGCGACGACGCTTGTCGCAAAACCGGTCGAGGTGGCCTGCACGTTGAACTGCAGCTTCGTGCAGTCGAAGAACGAGGTCACGTCGCTGCAGAGCTGGGCCTGGAAGGCGCTGGCGGTGGTGATGTTCCCGATCATGATCTGTCGCGACGCATCGCGTGTCGCATTGTCGAGCACCGACTGCGCGAACAGCATCAGGCCATCCTCGATGATCGCGAAGATCAGCATCAGCATCGTTGGGGCCACGATCGCGAACTCGAGCGCCGTGCTGCCTCGCCGACCGCTCCGCAGCCGGTGCAGGAAACTAGCTGGCATGGTCGAGCAACTGCGGCGTCAGAGGCCGGTCGCGCAGTTCCTGATAGGCGGTGATGGCGGCGCGGGCCTGGTCGGGCGACATCTGCGTCAGCAGCACGCGCTGCGCCTCGTCGGTGCGGCCGTCCATCACCAGCGCCACCGCGAGGTCCTGCCGCACCCGCGCCGACGCATCCGGCGAGGCTGCGATCGGCTGCAGGATCTGCACCGCGGCTGCCGCGTCGTTGCTCATTGCCAGCGACAGCCCGAGATCGACCTTTGCCGCGGTGGTCTCGCCACGTTGCGCCAGCGCCAGCCGGTACTCGGTCTGCGCCTCGGCATGCTGGCCGAGCAGGTCGAGCGCGATGCCACGATCGGTGAGTCCCGCGATGTTGCGCGGGTCGATCGCCAGCACCCGGTCGAGCCGGCGCAGCGCCTGCTCCGGATCCTCGGCGAGCGCCGTCCGGCACAGGCCCAGCAGGGCCGGGATCGAGTCCGGCATGATCTCCAGCGCTCTCGCGTAGCTGGCACTGGCGCGGCCGCCGTCGCCGAGCGCGTAGTATGCATCACCCTGCCGCAGCAGCGCCGTGACGTCGCGCGGGTGCGCGGCCAGCACCGCTTGGCTGACATTGAGCGCCAGTTGCGGCGAGCCGCCGGCGAGCGCGCTGTCGGCGAGACCAAGGCTGATTGTCGCCGGCTGGTTCTTGTCCGACGTGCAGGCGGCGAGGGCGAGCAGGCCGAGCAGGGAGACGAGGAGCGGGGTGGTCGAGCGGATATGCATGCGGTCAGTGCCTGAACTTCGAGATGACCTGGACCGCGATCGGGCCGGCCACGATGAGAAACACGCACGGCAGGATGAACACGATCATCGGGACGGTCAGCAGCACCGGCAGCCGGGCGGCCTTTTCCTCGTAGCGTGTCAGCGTCTCCTGGCGCAGCTCGGTAGCCAGCGTGCGCAGCGCCACGCTGAGCGGCGTGCCATACTGGATCGTCTGCACCAGCGTCCCGCCAAGCCGCCTCAGGGCCGGCAGTCCGGTGCGTGCCCCCATGTTGGTGAGAGCCACGCGGCTGTCGGAGATCATGTTCAGTTCACCCGAGGTGATGGAAAGCTCTTCGGCAAGTTTCGGATGCGCGTGCACGATCTCGATGCTCACCCGGCGGATCGCGGCTTCCAGCGCAAGGCCCGCCTCCGCGCAGATGATCATCATGTCGAGCGCATCGGCAAGTCCGCGTTCGACTGCCTTGAGGTATTTCTTGCGCATGTTGCGAATCACGAAGTCGGGCGAAAGCAGGCCGATGACCGCGGCACCGAAGATCGCGGCGACATGCAGCATCGTTCGTGTATGGACATTGCGCAGGACCACGAATGCGATGATCGGGAGGATTACCGCGAGAACGATCTTGGAGCCGACGAACAGTCCGAGTCCGTTGCCGCCGCGAAAGCCGCCCGCCTGCAGGGTCTGCTCGAGCTCGGTCAGCGTGCGTTTCGAGAGCAGGCCGGTGCGCACGACGGCGAAGCCCAGGCTGGCGACACTTGCGGCCAACGGCGGCGCCTTGGCCCGCCGCGGCCCGGTATCGGCCACGACGCCATCGGCCTGCCGTGCCGCGAGCAGACGCTCCCGGATGCGTCTGCGCCGGCGCAGCAGCGTCATGACCGGCAGCGCGCAGAGGGGGATCAGGAACAGCACCATGCCGCCGACGCCGATCAGCAGGGTCGCGTTCATGACAGGCTCTTCTGGATCATCATGCGCATCACGCCCATGCCGCCGCCAAGCAGGATCAGCGTCAGGCCGAGGATCATGTGTCCGGAATGGGTGTAGAGCAGCTGATCGGCATAGCTCGGGTTCATGAACATCAACGCGATGAACAGCAGCACCGGCAGCGCGCTCAGTACGTTGGCGCTGGTGCGGGCTTCCGCCGCCAGGGCGTAGCCGCGTGCCCGCGCGGCGACCCGCTTGCGTATCACGTCGGCGAGGTTGTCCAGCGTCTCGCTCAGGTTGCCGCCGGTCTGGCCCTGCAGGGTCAGCGCCGTGGCGAAGAAGCGGTATTCCGGCAGGCCATTGCGCTCCGCCATGCTGCGCAGCGCCTCGTCGAGCGGCAGGCCGATGGCCATCTGGTCGGCGAGGCGGCCGAATTCAACGGCGGTCGGCGCCTCGTTCTCGCGGGCGACCGCGCGTACCGCTTCGCTGATCGGAATGCCGACCCGCACCGCGCGCACGATCATCGCGAGCGCATCGGGGAATTGTTTGAACAGGGTGTCCGCCCGGCGCTGGTGGAAGCGGCCGAACAGCATGCGGCTGAACAGGATGCACAGCACCGGAATGCCGAGCAGGGCGATCCAGCCGACGATGACCTTGAGCATCCAGGCGGCGATGCAGCCGGTGAGCGACGCCGCGCCGATCATGAGCAGCGGGCGCGCCGGATAGAGGTCGAGCCGGGTCGCGTTGAAGCCGAAGATACTCGCATAGCGGGCCGCCATTGTCGGCTTCGGCGCGTCGGTCGAGATGCGTGCGGTCGGGGCGCCGCCCGGGTCGTCGCGCCTGCGCTTCGCGTAGGGATCGAGCGCCTTGGAGAACCGCCGACGCAGCCGGCGCTGGCGCTCGCGCACCTGGTTGAGCAGGAAGGCGCTGATGCCGACGACCGAGAGCAGCAGGAACGCCAGCGGCAGCAGGTAGACGTTCATAGCGCGGCGGATTCGCCCAGCGCCGCGATCCAGGCGCGCTCGAGGCCGAAATAGGCCAGGCGCTGCTGGCAATGCGGACGCGTCAGGCTGGTCTTGTAGCGGCCGATCAGCTTGCCGTTCTGGTCCTCGCCGATCAGTTCGAGCTGGAATACGTCGTTGAGGATCACGACGTCGCCCTCCATGCCGCAGACCTCGGTGACCTGGGTCACGCGCCTGCCGCCGTCGCGCTGGCGCTCGACCTGCACGATGAGGTCGACGGCGCTGGCGATCTGCTGACGTATGGCGCGCGAGGGCAGGCCGGTATTGCCCATCTGCACCATGTTCTCGATACGGGTAAGCGCATCGCGGGTGGTGTTGGCGTGCACGGTGGACATCGATCCGTCATGGCCGGTGTTCATCGCCTGCAGCATGTCGAACGCCTCGCCCGACCGCACCTCGCCGATGATCACCCGGTCGGGACGCATGCGCAGCGCGTTGCGCACGAGGTCGCGCTGGGTGATCTCGCCGCGGCCTTCCAGGCTGGCGGGACGGGTTTCCAGGCGCACCACATGTGGCTGCTGGAGCTGCAGCTCGGCGGCGTCCTCGATGGTGACCACGCGCTCGCCGGTATCGATCATGCGCGAGATGGCGTTCATCATCGTGGTCTTGCCGGAGCCGGTGCCGCCGGAGATCACGATGTTGAGCCGCGCGCGCCCGGCGATCTCCAGCACGCGCGCGACCGGGGCGGTCAGCGCGCCGTAGCCGATCAGCTTGGCGAAATCGATCGGCTTCTTGCTGAACTTGCGTATCGAGATGTAGGGACCGTCGAGGGCCAGTGGCTGCAGCACGATGTTGACGCGGCTGCCATCCTTGAGACGCGCATCCACCGTCGGGCTGCTCTCGTCGACACGACGCCCGACGCCCGACGCAATGCGCTGGCAGATATTGGTGACGTGCGCGGCGTCGCGGAACCGTACGTCGCTCAGCACCACCTTGCCGCTGCGCTCGACGAACACCTTCTCCGGGCCGTTCACCATGATGTCGGCGATGGTGTCGTCGGCGAGCAGCGGCTGCAGCGGGCCGAGCCCGAGCATGTCGTCGATCAGCTCCTCGGCGAGCTTGCGCTGTTCGCGGCCATTGAGCTGCAGCCGGTGCGAGGTGGCGATCTCGGAGACCAGGCGCTCCATCTCGGCGGCGAGCCGGTGCTGCGGGATCTTGGCGACCGCGGCCGGATCGACCCGGCCGAGGCACAGCGTGCGCAGCTCGCGCAACGCCGCCGTTGGCGACGGTCCGGATTGTGGTCCGGATGGCACCGGCTTCAGCGGCGCCTGGGTCAGCAGCGTCACGGGTGCCGGCTCGGCAGCCACCTCGGGAACGCCGGCCGGGATGGCAGGGGGCGCCGTGGGCACGGCCGGGGAAGGTTCGTTCGGCTCCGGTGCCAGGAGCGCCTCGACCTCCTCTGCCGCCGCCGGCACGACCTGCTCGGGCTCGGGCTCGGAGACGCGCGGCTGGCCTGCCGCGCGTCGTCCGAAGGTGCGTGCGGCGAGGCTCATGCGGCGCGCCCGAACAGGCGCAGCTTCGGCAGCACGCTCTGCTTGCTCTCGGCCTGTGCCTTTGCCTTCGGTCCGTCGAGCAGGCGCTCGAACGCCGCCTGGCGGGCGAGTTCGAGGATGCCGGCGCGGAAGGCGCCTTTCATCGCCGCCGCCGGTTCGCCCAGCGTCGCCGCCGCCGAGATCTGCTTTGGCAGGTCGGCGATCACCACGTCGGGCGCCATCTTGAGGGAGTCCTCGACCTGGCGTCGGGACAGGCCGCCATTCTGTCCCAGCCGGTTCAGCACGATGATCGCGCGCCGGGTCTGGTTCGGGCTGTTCGGCAGCGACAGCAGGCGCAGCGTGTCGCGGATCGAGCTGAGGTTCGGCTCCATCACCAGGATGCGCTGGTGCGCCAGCGCCATCAGGTCGCGATAGAGTGGCGACGGCCGGAACGGCAGGTCGGCGACGACGAAGCCGTAGCGCCGCTGCAGCAGTTGCGTGAGGCGGGTCGCGGCACCCGGCGAATAGTTCAGGTCGTCGGTCATGCGGCAGGCGCCGGCGAGCACGTGCAGGCGTTCGGATTGCGGCGAGTTCTCGATCGGCTGGGCGGCGCGTTCGACGAACAGCTCGTCGAGCCGGTCGGGGTTCTCGAGCGCGGTGCGCAGGCCCCCGGTCGCCTTGCTGTTGAGCAGCATGGCCATGTTGCCCATGTGCAGGTCCGGATCGAGCAGCGCGGTATGGCGCCGCATGTCCACCGCGAAATGCCAGGCGAGATGCACCGCGATCGTGGTGGCGCCGGTGCCGCCGCGCACGCCGGTCACGGTGACCATGCGGCCGCCCTGGGTGATCTCGTGGCTGGCGGTCTGGCCCGCCATCAGCGGGGCGAAATGTCGCGACACCATGTCGCGGGTCAGCGGCTTGGGGAGATACTCGGCGCTGCCCAGCCCGCGCGTCACCTGCCGGTAGAAATCGACGTCGCGCGGATCGCCGGTGACCAGGACCTGCACTTCGGGCTCGATGATGTCGGCCAGCGCCGCCAGCGCGGTCAGCGGATGCGCCTCGCCGGAGACGTCGATGATCAGCATGCGCGGCGTCGCGATCTTGCGCAGGGCGGCGGCGGCGCCCTTCACGCCGCCGCGCCGCACGTCGAGCGTCATGCCGACCACTTCCGCGAGACCTTCGCGCAGCGCGGTCTCGGTCTCGCCGTCGGTCACGAAGGCGATCATCGAGGCCCGGTCGTGGCGCGTCGGCTCTGACGGGCCCGGAGTTCCGGCGCCGCTCACGAGCCGCCTCCGGCGAGGCTGGAGGTCGGATCGATGGTGAGCTTCTTTGCCTTGTCCTGCTGCAGCCGGTCGACGGCGGCGGCATCCAGCGTTCCGTCCGAGCCGGGATCGGCATGGCCCGTGACGAGGTCCGTCTTGTCGATGACCTGGGTCTTCAGGTTGGCGTCGTTCACGCCGGTGGCCTGCCAGGTCCCGGGGCGCTGGTACGGGTCGCCGCAGGCAACCAGCAGCAGTGGGAAAGCCAGTATGAGCCTGTGCATCCTGGATCTCATTGCACGACAAATCCTGCATCGCCGGGAACGGTGACGTCGGCGCTGCCGCCACGCTGGCGCAGCAGCAGCACGCGCTCGATATCATTGGGCGGCTTGTAGCGGCTGGTGGGGGTCTGCAGCGCGTCCGGGTCGTTCACCGAGCCCACGATGTACGGTGTCACGATGATCACCAGCTCGGTCTGGTTGTGCGTGTAGCTGTCCGAGCGGAACAGCGCGCCGAGCACCGGCACGTCGCCGAGGCCGGGCAGCGCGTTGTTCGCCTGCGTGGTGTTGTCCTGCAGCAGGCCGGCAATGGCAAAACTCTGGCCGGAGCCGAGCTCCAGGGTTGTCTCGGCGCGCCGGATGGTCAGCGCCGGGATCTGCAGGCTGCCGGAGCCCTGGCTGAGCGTCACGGCGCCGTCCGCCGCCGTGGTCGCGAGCGCGCTGACCTCGGGGCGCACATGCAGGCTGATGCGTCCGGAACTGAGCACCGTCGGCACAAAGGAGAGTGACACGCCGTATTGCTGATAGGTGATGGTGATCGCGTTGCTCGACGAGCCGCCCTGCGCCACCGGCACCGGATATTCGCCGCCGACCAGGAAGCTCGCGCTCTCGCCGCTGCGCGCGGTGAGGTTGGGTTCGGCCAGCACGCGCACCAGGTTGTCCTGCGACAGCGCCTCGAGCACGGTGTCGACGGTGATGCCCTTGTTGACGAAGGCGCTGGTGACTGTGGCGGCGACGCCGTTGGCGGTCGCGAATCCGATCGCATATTTGCCGAGCTGCCCCATCGCCTGCCAGTCGATGCCGAGCTGGCGCGTGACCTGGCGGTCCATCTCGGTGATACGCACCTTCAGGCCGACGGTGACCGAGCCGACCACGTTGATCTGGTTGGTCACCGTCTGGCTGGCAGGGATGTAGCTGCGCGTGATGTCCAGCGCTTCCTGCGCATCCGCGGCGGAGGTGACACTGCCGTTGATGACGATGCCGGCGGGCGTGCTCGTCAGGCTCACATGCGAGTCCGGCAGCGCCCGGGCGATCGCCTCGCCGGCACTCGCCGCCCCGTAGCTGCCCGGCCGCACGGTGATCTCGTACTGGCCGACCGGATGGCCGGAGGCATCGAGTGCCGCGATCGTGGTGCGCCCCGGGATCAGGCCGAACACGAACAGCGCGGACGCGCTCGCCGGGCGCACCTGCACGATCTTGGGGTCCGCCACGAACACGTTGGCCGCGATGCCGGCGATCGGCATCACCCGTCCGGTGCCGGCCTCGATGGACAGACCGCGCTGCGCCGGCTGGCCGTCCGCGTCGGAGACCATCGGGACGTTCGAGCGGGACGCGGTGTCATGCCCCGCCGGTGCCAGGTTGAACGGCTCGGCCGCCGCCGGGCGCAGCCCGAGCAGGCAGAGACCGGCAGCCACGCTGCAACGGATGGTTTCGTTGCGGATGTCCATCAGAACTGGAAGTCCTTTTCGCCGGTGCTGTCATAGACGTGCACCGCCGTGATTGCCCCGTGCGCATCGGTGGGGGCATTCAGGGTGTGCATGACGTCGCCGGCGCGGATCGGCGGCGGTGGCGCCATGCCGTGGGCGATGTCGGCGCGAGCGAGGGTAATGCCGCCGGAGGCTGCGGTGCCTTCCGCAGGCCGCACCGCGAGCGCGATCTTGCCAAGCTTCAGGGCGAGCACGAGATGCTCGGCGTCAAGCGGCGAGACCTCCAGCGTGAGGCCGCCCTCGCTCTGGACCATGCCGGGCATGCCGGCTTTCTTGTCCTTGTCGATGGTCGCGCGCTGCACCAGCTGCTGGTCCACGGCCAGGAGCCGGATATCGGACAACACCGTCTCGGCGGAGATCTTGCGGGCCAGGGCAAGCTTGCTGCCCGCCGTCTCTTCCTGCGTCTCGGTGAGGATGATGTCCACGTGGTCGCCAGGCGAGAGCAGCGACGTGTCGCCGTCGATCTGCCCGGCGCCGACCATGACCGCTCGCATGCCGGGCGCGAGGATAGCCGCAACGAAGCCGTGCTCGCCGGGGAGGATGACGTCGGGGGAGGTGATGGTCTGGCCGGGCGCCAGCGAATGCCGCACCAAGGCGCCGTTCAGGCTCGCACGGTTGGCTTTCGTGTCGAGCTCGGCGTTCTCGGGCAGCGACGCCTTTTCGATCGTGGCGGTCGAGAGATCTTCCGGCCGCATGAAGCTGCCGCCCTGCAGGCTGCCCGCCGCGACCAGCACCGTCCTGGTGACCGGCGGGGGCGGCGGGGCAACATGCGGCATGCTCGCCACCATTGGCGCGGGAGGCGGCGGCGGCGGCAGGTGGGTGGCGCGCCAGGTGACGGCGCCAAACCCTGCCAGTCCGACTGCCATGAGGGCGAACAGCGCGATACGCAGGATCATGGATCAGCCCTCCAGCAGAACAAAAGCGGCGCCGGCGGCGATGGCGGACGCGTACGGCAGCGAGAAACCACGCGAGATGCGGTAGTGCTCGATCCGCAGCAGGCGCCGGAACAGGATACGCGAGGAGCGGACCGGCGGCTTTCCGACCACGAGCCGCAGTCCGACATAGAGCAGTCCCAGGATCCCGCCGGCAAAGGCGATGGCGAGCACCAGCCCCGGCACCAGGCGCGGGGGCACCAGCAAGGCGGCCGCCGCCAGCAGCTTGACGTCGCCGCCGCCCATCAGGCCGGCGCGCCAGCAGAACAGGGCCGCCAGGAAGACACCGAGCGACGCCAGGCACGACGCGACGATATTGCCATGGATCGATTGCAGCACGACGCCGTCGAGTGCCAGCAGAAGCGATAATGTATTGGGCACCATGCGCTTCGCGATGTCGCCGATGGCAGTCAGCAGCAACAGGGTCATGGCGACCCCGATGGCGATCTGGGTGATCATCGTGTGCATGGTCCGCAGGCGTATTGAGATCCCCGGCTCCGATGCCGATGAAACCTTGGTGGTTTCATCGGCTGTCCCGGCTTTCCTGGTATGCGTCAGGCGGACTTGATGCCGCTGCCGACGGTGTTGAATACGCTGGTCAGTTGTGTCCCGAGCGTGGTGACCGCAGTTATGATGACAACCGCGATGAGCCCGGCAATGAGGGCATATTCAAGAGCGGTCACGGCGCGCTCGTCCTGCTTCAGCCTCAGATAGGTCTTCACGTACTCGATCATCGTTATGTCTTCCCCAAATGGAGCGGTCCGCGGAAAGCCGGAACGGAACGCGCTGAACCGCAGATCGACATAACTATAAATTGTTCGTTAAGCTCAAGCAGAAAATGTCTCGACTTCGGAACTTTCGTGTGTCGGGCTCGACTAAATATTGAGAAATAAGCAACTGTCTAAAATTATAGCCTGCCTGAGAGTTTTTCGGGGCAAGGCGCCGACTATATATCGCTTGAAATACTATCGACATGATTCTAACCGATCGAGCCGGGCTGCTTCGTCAACAAGTAGTGGGACAGGATACTCAATGAAGTCCGCATCATCCCGCTGGCCCGCACGAGGGCGCCGCGCCCGCCTGGTTTTCATGGTTTTATTCGCGAGTTTCGCAGCCCTGGGGCCCTACGTCCTGATCGAATTCATCATCTGGCCGACATCGCGTGCAAATGACTATTTCGCCTTCTACTCCTTCTCCAGCTTCATCCATCGACATCCGGCCGCCTTGATCTACGACACCCATCTGCTCGAGCAGCTTCAGGTCGGGCTGCACGGCAGGATGTTCCCATACCTGTATCCTCCCGGGATGCTCCTGCTGGTCTGGCCCTTGGCCGACCTGCCTTATCTCGCGGGCTGGCTGTCCTGGATCGGGATTGGGCTGCTCGGCTACGTCGCGGCACTCGGCGTTGCAGGACGGAACCGGGCGGCAATGATTGCAGCCGTGGTGGCGCCATCGACCCTGTGGACGACCCTGTGCGGACAGACGGCGCTGTTCGGCGCCGCCTTGTTGTTCGGCGGCTTCCGGCTACTGCCGCGCCGGCCGATCATGGCAGGCATGCTGTTCGCGATGCTGACCTACAAGCCGCAGCTCGCCGTGCTCGTGCCGGTGGCCTTGGCTGCTGCGGGCCGGTGGCGCTGCTTGGTGGCCATGTTCGCGTGGGCCTGCATGCTGGCGCTCGCCAGCGCCGTCGCGTTCGGCGTCGCGGTCTGGGGCGCCTGGTTGCACGACATCCCGGCGCTCGGCAGCAGGATCGCGCGTGACATGCTGACCTTTTGTCCGGTGATGGCGACTGTCACGTCGAACCTGCTGGTGTTCGGAGTACCCGCAGCCGATGCTCACGCCGTCCAGCTTCTGGTTGCGGGTGCGGCGGCGGTTGCGGTGTGGACCTGTCTGCGTCGCGGTGTGACCATGCTGGGTGCGGCGGCGGTCGCGGCGGCGACGTTCCTGGTAACGCCATACGCCTTTGCCTACGACATGCCGCTGCTGACCGCTGCGGTGATCGTGGTGGCGAGCGACTGCTACGAACGCGACGGCAGCTTTGCCTTCTGGGAAGTGCTGGTCCTGCTGGCCGGATTCCTGTTGCCGTTCTGTGTCGTCGTTCCGGCGGTGTTCCGCTTCGGCAGCCTGGTCGTGACGGCGTTGCTCTGGCTGATCGTCCGACGCGCGTCTCTTGTCGGAGGCTGCGCGGTTCGCGCGGCGTCGCCGGCCGGGCATACGTCATTGGCGTAGAAGCAGATGCGATATCCATCCAGCCGCCGCGCGCCGAGGCCGTGGGCGGAGGGCAATCCGTTCTCATGACCTTGGAATTGGTGATGACCTCCTTCTCGACTCCGTGGCAGGCGCGTGATCTTCCGGTACGAACGCTGTGCAGGATGCTGCTGATCTTCTTCGCGTTCATGACGCCGTTCGTTTGCATCCACATGCTCGTGCTGGGCTTCAAGAACGACTATTTCGCATTCTGGTCGTTTGCGATGTTCGTCAAGCTGCATCCGCCAGGGCTAATCTACGACTACGACCTGCTGCGCAGGTTCCAGGGTCTGCCGGGACAATATTTTCCATACTTCTACCAGCCGCAGATGCTGCTGCTGGTCTGGCCGCTGGCGCATCTGCCCTACGCGCTCGGCTATGCGCTTTGGATACTGGTCGGGTGGGCGGCCTGTATCGCAGTTGTCGCCCTGGTCGAGCGTAATCCGGCCGCCGTGGTCGCGGTGCTGGTCGGGCCGTCCACCTTGCTGATCTGGATCACCGGGCAGAGCAGCATGATCGCGGCGGCCCTGATGTTCGGCGGCTTCGCGCTGCTGCCACGACGGCCGGTGCTGGCGGGCGTCCTGTTCGGCTTGATGATCTACAAGCCGCAACTCGGTGTCCTGGTGCCGGTGGCTCTGCTCGCGTCGCGGCAATGGCGGACGATCGCCAGTGCGTGCGTGACCGGTGTCTTGTTCCTTCTCTCCAGTGTCGCCGTGTTCGGCGTCTCGGTCTGGACGAGTTGGTGGCAGCATCTGCCGTCGATCGGCGCCACCATTGCCTGGAAGACGGTGCAGGGGTGCCTGCTGATGGCGACCGTGACGTCCAACCTGCTGTCGTTCGGCTTCACCCCGCTACAGGCGCATGCCGTGCAGGCGGTCTGTTCGCTGACGGTGGCGATCCTGGTCTGGCGTTGCTTCAGCGGCGGCGTCTGCATGCTCGGGGCGGCTCTGGTCGGGGCGGGCACCTTTCTGGCCACGCCGTTTGCGTTCGGTTACGACCTCGCTGTCTTCAATCTCGCCGTGATCGTCACCGCCAGCGAGCGCTGGCGGCGGCACGGCAGCTTCAGTTTCCCGGAAGTCGCGATCCTGACCGTGGGCTTCCTGCTTCCCTGGTGCGCCATCTCGCCGGCGATATTCCGCTGGAGCAGCGTCGTGGTGTTCGCGGTGCTGTGCGTGATCGTTGGCCGCATCTATTCGCTACGCAACGAGGCCGCTGTGGCCGATGGCGGGTCGAAGGCGGCTATGGCGTGACGATTCTTGGCAGACCGCGTGGGGTGCGCCGGTTGCGGCCCAGGGTGCCGTTCTGGGCGCCACCGGGGGTCCAGACAGTGATCGCCGTCGCCTGCGCCGAAACCAGGATGGTGAACGGATCCGACCAGGCCGGCAACGGCGAGGCTCCCGCGTCCGTGCCGCCCGACCAGGAGCGCAGCACCGCCTGCATGTAGGGCATCCCGCGCATCGGGTCGGCAGAATGGTACAGCGCCACCGCCTGATTCCAGTTGCCGGTGCGGGCGTGCAGGTCCTGCAGGATGCGCGAGGCGGCAGACGCATTGACGGTCGGGTCGAGGCCGTCCTGCCAGCGCGCGAACGCCTCCGGGTGGTAGTACAGATCGACTTGGAAGCAGCCTACATCGATGATCCGGCGACCCTGGTCGAGCAGGGACTGCACGTAGCTGCTTGCCTCGTCGCGCGTGGTGAACTGCACGCCCTGCTCGCCTGAATTGACGCTCCAGGGGCGGCCACCGCTCTCGACATGGCCGATTGCCGAAAGCAGCCCCGACGGCAGGCCGGCGCTGCGCTCGGCGTCCCGGGCCGCGTCGCTGCAGGACGTGTCGGCAAGAGCTTGGGTGGAGACGAGCAGGGTGGCCCAGGTAAGGCCGATCCAGGCCAGGCGCCCAATCCGGGGCAGACGCATTGTCAGCAGTCCACGAGAAGAGCCACCGTTCGATCCGGTATCATTTCGACATAGCATGCCGAAGCAGGATTCCGATACGAAACCGCAACTCTCTCGAAGTCCGTTCCTGAGACCTTGCCTGCGGACCGCGGTCTATCTCCCTGACCTCGTTCGGCTTCCCGAAAAAGTGCCGCGGACCGCCCGAGATCACGCTTCCCGCCGCCCCTATGTTCACTATACGTTCATGCCAGGCGATCGGGAGGGAAGGCCATGCAGAACGACACGATCATGGCGCTTCGCTCGCGGATCGCCACAATCGAGCACGGCAGCGGCCGCGTCTCGGCTCGCACTGCCCTGCCGCTCGGAGTCGAGGCCATCGACCGGCACCTGCCCGGCGGCGGCCTTGCTCTGGGCGCGGTGCACGAGGTCGCCGGCGGTGGCCCGGAGGTGGAGCATGGCGGGGCGGCCGCCTTGTTCGCGGCCGGCCTGCTGGGGCGGCATCCGGGACCGGTGCTGTGGATCCTGGGCCGGCACGACCTGTTCCCGGCGGCGCTGGCACAGGTCGGCTTCGATCCGGGTCGGCTGGTGCTGGTGCAGGCGCGGCGCGGGGCGCTTGCAGCAATGGAAGAGGGGCTGCGCCATCCCGACCTAGCCGGCGTGGTGTGCGAGCTGGAGGGCAGGCTGGACCTCGTCGCCTCGCGACGGCTGCAGCTGGCCGCGGAAGCCTCCGACGTGCTGGGCATCGTGCTGCGGCGCAGCCGGCGCTTCGACGATCCGGCACTGGTCGCCCCGTCCGGCGCCTGGAGCCGCTGGCGCATCACCGGCCTGCCGTCACCGCCGCCGCTGATCCATGCGCCGGAGGTCGCCGGCGTCGGCCGGCCGCTCTGGCGGCTCGAACTGCTCCGCTGCCGAGGTGCTGAGGCTGCAACCTGGACCGTGGAGGGCTGCGATGCGCAGGGTCGTCTCGCTTTGGCTCCCGTTCTGGCCGACCGACCGGCTGCGTCGATTGCATGGCGTCGCGCCGGCTGATGGCCCGGTTGTTACGAAGGGCCATGACGGGCGCCGCATGGTGATCGCCGCCGCCGACCAGGCCGCGCGCGCCCTCGGCCTGTGCGCCGGCATGCCGCTCGCGCATGCGCAGGCGATGGTGCCGAAGCTGCTGGTGGTGGATGCGACGCCGGCCGAGGATGCCGAGGCGCTGGCGCGTCTGGCGGCCTGGTGCCTGCGGCTGTCGCCGCTGACCGCGCCCGATGCGCCGGACGGCATCTGGATCGATGCCACCGGCTGTACCCACCTGCATGGCGGCGAACGGCCGATGCTGGCCGGGCTGGCCGGGCAGCTGGCGCGGCACCGGCTCGCCGGCCGGATGGCGATCGCCGATACGCCGGGGGCGGCGCATGCGCTGGCGCGGTTTGGCACCAAGCCGATCATGGTGGTGGAGCCCGGTTGCCAGGCGCAGGCACTGGCACCGTTGCCGGTGGAGGCGCTCCGTCTCGGGGCTTCGGTGGTGGACGGCCTGCGACGGCTCGGGCTTGAGCGGATCGGGCAACTGGCAGACACCCCGCGCGGGCCGCTCGCGCGGCGTTTCGGGGACACGCCACTGACCCGGCTCGACCAGGCGCTGGGACGGGCGCGCGAGGCGATCCGGCCGGTGCTGCCGCCGGAGACGATCATGGTGCGCCGCACTTTTGTGGAGCCTATCGCCACCGCCGAGGCCTTCACCGGCGTCATCCTGACCCTGGTTGGCGAGGCCTGCGCGCAACTGGAGCGGCGCGGCGAGGGCGCGCGCCGGCTCGACCTGGTGTTCGAGCGTGTCGATGCGACGATGCAGGTGGTGCGCATCGGCACCGCGCGGCCGGTACGCGACGTGCGCCATTTGGCCCGGCTGCTGGACGAGCGCATCGAGACTGTCGATCCGGGGCTGGGGGTGGAGGCGATGCGCCTCGTGCTTCCCTCGGTCGAGCCGCTCGCCTATGTGCAGCGGCCCGGCGATCTGGCCCCGGATACAACGGCTCCGGCCGATTTGTCGGAGCTGATCGACCGGCTGGTGAACCGGCTCGGCTCCGGGAATGTCTATCGCCTGCAGCCGGTCGAGAGCGACGTCCCGGAACGCTCGCAGCAGGCGGTGCCGGCGCAAGCTCTGATGGAGACCTCCGCCCCGGTGTCTGTGTGGCCAAGGCCGGTGCGCCTGCTCGATCCGCCCGAGCCGGTCGAGGCGATGGCGATGATGCCGGACCATCCGCCGCGTGCCTTCACCTGGCGCCGGGTGCGCCACCGCATCGCACGCGCCGACGGTCCGGAGCGTATCCACGGCGAATGGTGGCAGCACGCCGGCGAGATCGCAGCGGTGCGCGACTACTGGATCGTCGAGAACCAGCACGGGCGGCGCTTCTGGCTATTCCGCCAGGGTGACGGTGTCGATCCCGCCACCGGGCAACTCGCATGGTTCCTGCACGGTCTTTTTTGACGAGATAGCATGAGTGACGACGACAAACTCGACCTGCGCCCAGCCAGCCACGAGGAGATCGAGCAGAGCCTGTCGTTCGCGCTGCGTTACGATGGCCGCAAGCGCGTGCGGCATGCCGACGATGCGATGGCGCGCATCACCGCCGAGCGGCTGGTGCAGCATCTGGAACGATCCGGCTACGTGCTGATGAAGCGCCCCGATGCCAGCGCGCCGTCCACCACGCGGCACCGGCATCCGAACGCGGACTGACCGATGATGGGCGATTATGTCGAGCTGCAGGTGACGTCGAACTACTCGTTCCTGCGTGGCGCCAGCCATGTCGAGGAGCTGTTCGTGCAGGCCAGGGATCTCGGCCTGCAGGCGATCGCGATCACCGACCACAACACCCTGGCCGGCATCGCGCGTGCGCATGCCCGCGCCGAGGAGGTCGGCATCCGGCTGATCGTCGGCTGCCGGCTCGACCTGTCCGACGGGCTGCCGGTGTTGGCCTATCCGATGGATCGCGCCGGCTACGGCCGCC
This sequence comes from uncultured Acetobacteraceae bacterium, assembly GCA_964247695.1. Classification (GTDB taxonomy): domain Bacteria; phylum Pseudomonadota; class Alphaproteobacteria; order Acetobacterales; family Acetobacteraceae; genus Lichenicoccus. The sequence continues at coordinate 63,176 of CAXTVI010000019.1, read as the reverse complement.
TGTGCCGGCTGCTGACGCTGGGAAAGGGCCGTACCGGCAAGGGCGGTTGCGATCTGGCCTGGAAGGATCTGGCGGCGCATGGCGAGGGGCTGCTGCTGGTGCTGCTGCCGGATGCGCCCGACGACCGGCTGGCCCAAGAGTTGCGTCGCCTGCGCCGCGATTTCGACGGGCGCTGCCATCTCTCGCTCGGCCTGCGTCGGCGCCCGGGCGATGCGGTCCGGCTGCGGCAGCTTTCCGGCCTCGCGCAGGCAGCCGGCGTGCCGACGGTGGTGACCGGCGACGTGCTGCACCACATCCCGGAGCGGCGCATCCTGCAGGACGTGGTGACCTGCATACGCGAGGGCTGCACCATCGACGCAGCCGGGTTCCGGCGCGAGCGGTTCACCGACCGGCACCTGAAGGCGCCAGGCGAGATGGCGCGGCTGTTTTCGGCCTATCCCGAAGCCCTTGACCGCACCTCGGAGATCGCCGATCGCTGCCGGTTCTCGCTGTCGGAGCTGCGCTACCAGTATCCCGACGAGGCCGAGGTACAGGGCGAGACCCCGCAGCAGGCCCTGGAGCGGCAGGTCACAGCCAGCCTGCCGCTGCGCTATCCGGACGGGCTACCCGCCGATGTGGAGAAGCAGCTCCGGCACGAGCTGCGGCTGATCGCGGACCTGGACTACGCGCCATATTTCCTGACCGTGCACAGCATCGTCCGGTATGCGCGTTCGCAGGACATACTGTGCCAGGGTCGCGGGTCGGCGGCCAACTCGGCGGTCTGCTACGTGCTCGGCATCACCTCGATCGATCCGGTGCGCAGCGGCCTGCTGTTCGAGCGCTTCGTGTCGGCGGAACGGCGCGAACCGCCGGACATCGACGTCGATTTCGAGTCCGAGCGGCGCGAGGAGGTGATCCAGTGGGTCTATGCCCGCTACGGGCGCGACCGCGCAGCGCTGTGCGCCACCGTCATGCGGTTCCGCGCGCGCGGCGCCATACGCGACGTCGGCAAGGTGATGGGGCTGCCCGAGGACGTGACCGGAGCGCTCGCCGGCCAGGTCTCGGCCTGGTCCGGCGACAGCGTGCTCGAAGAGCATGCCGAGCAGCTCAACCTCAACCTCGCGGACCGCAGGCTGCAACTCACCCTGCAGATCGCCCGCGTGCTGATCGGGTTTCCGCGCCAGCTCGGCACCCATCCGGGCGGCTTCGTGCTGACCCAGGACTGCCTCTCCGACCTGGTGCCGATCGAGCCTGCTTCGATGACCGACCGGCAGGTGATCGAGTGGGACAAGGACGATATCGACGCCCTGCGCTTCATGAAGGTCGACGTGCTCGGCCTCGGCATGCTCGGCTGCATGCGCCGCTCGTTCGAGCTGGTCGAGCAGCATCGCGGGATCAGCCTGGATGTCGCCACCATTCCGGCCGAGGATCCGGCCACCTACGAAATGATCCGGCGCGCCGACACGCTCGGCACCTTCCAGATCGAGAGCCGGGCGCAGATGTCGATGCTGCCACGGCTGAAGCCGACCACCTTCTACGATCTCGTGGTGCAGGTGGCGATCGTGCGGCCCGGCCCGATCCAGGGTGACATGGTGCACCCGTACCTGCGCCGCCGGGAGAACAAGGAAGCGGTTACGTATCCCAAGGAGGAACTGCGCCGGGTGCTCGGCAAGACGCTCGGCGTGCCGCTGTTCCAGGAGCAGGCGATGCAGGTGGCGATCCACTGCGCCGGCTTCACGCCGGGGGAGGCGGACCAGCTGCGCCGCTCGATGGCCACCTTCAAGTTCACCGGCGGCGTCAGCCATTTCCGCGACAAGCTGATCGGCGGCATGATTGCGAAGGGGTATGAACGGGAGTTTGCCGAGCGCACCTTCAGCCAGCTCGAGGGCTTTGGCTCGTACGGGTTTCCGGAGAGCCACGCGGCCTCGTTCGCGCTGATCGCCTATGCCTCGTCCTGGATGAAATGCCACCATCCGGATGCGTTCTGCGCGGCGCTGCTGAACAGCCAGCCGATGGGCTTCTATGCGCCGGCGCAGGTGGTGCGGGATGCGCGCGAGCATGGCGTCGAGGTACGGCCGGTCTGTGTCAATGCGTCGCGCTGGGACTGCACGCTTGAGCCGAGCAACGGCCGGTTCCTGGCGCTGCGGCTGGGCCTGCGCATGACCAAGGGGCTGGCTAACCAGCATGGCGCGCAACTGGTCACGCATCGTGGCGACGCGCCCTATCGCAGCGTCGAGGAGATCTGGCGGCGCGCCGATATCCCGGCCGCCGCCCTGGAACGGCTCGCCGAGGCGGATGCGTTCACAGCGCTCGGGCTCGACCGTCGGCAGGCGCTGTGGCAGGTCAAGGGCCTCGCCGACAGCGTGCTGCCGCTGTTCGCCGCCGCCGATGCCGGGCGCCGGCCGCAGCCGGAACTGGTCGAGCCGGCGGTGCCGCTGGTGCCGATGACCGACGGGCGCGAGGTGGTGGAGGACTATCGCAGCATCGGGCTGAGCCTGCGGCGGCATCCGGTCTCGTTCCTGCGTCCCGCGCTGCAGGCAGCCGGCATGGTCGCCTGCGGCGACCTTCGCCACATCCGCGACGGCAGGCGGGTGGTGGTGCCCGGGATCGTGCTGGTGCGGCAGAAGCCCGGTTCGGCCAAGGGGGTGATGTTCATCACCATCGAGGACGAGACCGGGGTCGCCAACCTGATCCTGTGGCCGGACCGCTTCGAGCGCCAGCGTCGCCTGGTGCTGTCGGCCGGCATGATCGCCTGCCACGGCAAGGTGCAGCGCGAGGGCGAGGTGATCCACGTGGTGACCGACCGGCTGGAGGACCTGACCGGCCTGCTGCGCAGTGTCGGCCTGCAGGATGGCAGGTTCCCGATCCAGCACGGTCGTGGGGATGCCGCCACGCATCCGGGCGCGCCGGACGCCCGCGACGAGAAAGCTCCGATGGGCCGGCCGCCACGCGACATCTATGTGCCGGACCTGCGACTCGGATCGGGCATCAAGGTGCCGACTCGGGACTTCCGGTAGGCATTTGCGAACAAAACAGGACTGATGATCAACTGCACGCCATGCCAACCGCCAGCCACCTCGAGTCCCTGAACGCCGAGCAGCGGCAGGCGGTCGAGCATGGCTTGGCCGAGCATGGCCTCACCGGGGAGACGTGCGGCCCGCTGCTGATCATCGCCGGCGCAGGGTCGGGCAAGACCAACACGCTGGCGCACCGCGTCGCGCACCTGATCGCGCATGGCGTCGATCCACGGCGCATCCTGCTGATGACGTTCTCTCGCCGCGCCGCCACCGAGATGACGCGCCGGGTCTCGCGCATCGGCATGCAGGCGCTCGGCAACAATGCCGGGCTCATGACCAACGCGCTGGCCTGGGCCGGGACCTTCCACGCCATCGGTGCGCGCCTGTTGCGCGACCATGCCGAGCAGATCGGGCTGGCGCCGGATTTCACCATCCATGACCGCGAGGATTCCGCCGACCTGATGAACCTGGTGCGGCACGAACTGGGCTACTCGAGGACGCAGAGCCGGTTTCCGACCAAGGGCACCTGCCTCGCCATCTACTCGCGTGCGGTGAATGCGGAGATGCCGCTCGAGGACGTGCTGCACGCGCACTTCCCCTGGTGCGGCGCCTGGCACGACCAGTTGCGCGCGCTGTTCGGCGGCTATGTCCAGGCCAAGCAGGCGCAGGGCGTGCTCGATTACGACGACCTGCTGCTGTACTGGGCGCAGACCATGGCCGATCCGGTGCTCGCCGCGGAGATCGGCGATCGCTTCGACCATGTGCTGGTCGACGAATACCAGGACACCAACCGCCTGCAATCCAGCATCCTGCTGGCGATGAAGCCGCGCGGCACCGGCCTCACCGTGGTCGGCGACGACGCGCAGTCGATCTATGCGTTCCGCGCCGCCACCGTGCGCAATATCCTGGACTTCCCGCACCAGTTCAGCCCGCCGGCCGCGATCGTCACGCTGGACCGCAACTACCGCTCGACCCGGCCGATCCTCGCCGCCGCCAATGGCGTGATCGAGCTGGCCACCGAGCGCTACGCCAAGACGCTCTGGACCGACCGCGAGGCAGCCGAACGTCCGGCCCTGGTCAGCGTGCGCGACGAAGCCGACCAGGCGCGCTACATCGCCGGCCGGGTGCTGGAGCAGCGCGAGGTCGGCATCACGCTCAAGCAACAGGCGGTGCTGTTCCGTACCTCGCACCATAGTGGCCCGCTGGAGATCGAGCTGACCCACCGCCGCATCCCGTTCGTGAAGTTTGGCGGCCTGAAATTCCTCGATACCGCACACGTCAAGGATCTGCTGGCGATATTGCGGTTCGCCGAGAACCCCCGTGACCGGGTCGCGGGTTTCCGTGTGCTGCAACTGCTTCCGGCGGTCGGGCCGGCGTCGGCGCAGCGTGTGCTCGACCAGATGAGTGCCGCGCCCGACCCGATCGGCGCCCTGGCGGATATGCCGCAGCCACCGCGCTCGGGCGAGGCCTGGCCCGACCTCGTGCAGGCCCTGCAACGGCTGCGGGCCGGCGCCGCCGGATGGCCGGCTGACTTCGCCTGTGCGCGGCTATGGTACGCGCCGCATCTCGAGCGCATGCACGAGGATGCTGCTGTGCGTCATGCCGACCTGCTGCAGCTCGAGCAGATCGCGTCCGGCTATGTTTCGCGCCGCCAGTTCCTGACCGAGCTCACGCTCGATCCGCCGGACGCCACCAGCGACCAGTCCGGGGTGCCGCTGCTCGACGACGACTATCTGGTCCTGTCCACGATCCACTCCGCCAAGGGCCAGGAATGGAAGTCGGTGTACGTGTTGAACGTGGTCGATGGCTGCATGCCGTCTGATCTCGGTACCGGCACCACGGCCGACATCGAGGAGGAGCGGCGGCTGCTGTATGTCGCGATGACGCGGGCGAGGGAGAGCCTGCACCTGGTCACGCCGCACCGTTTCTTCACGCATGGCCAGGCCTGGCAGGGCGACCGCCATGTCTATGCCTCGCGCACGCGTTTCATTCCTGCGAGCTTGCTGCCGCTGTTCGAGTCCATGACCTGGCCGCCAGCCGAGGTGGAGCCGGGCCCGATGGCAGTCCGCCAGCATCGCCTCGATGTCGGCGCGGCGATGCGAGGCATGTGGCGCTGATGTGCAACTTGTACGCCGTCACCAAGGGCCAGCAGGCGATCCGCGAACTGACCCGCGCCATGGCCGACCGCACCGGAAACCTGCCGCCGATGCCCGGCATCTTTCCCGACTACCCGGCGCCGATCGTGCGCAACCACGAAGACGGCCGTGAGCTGATATTGGCGCGCTGGGGCATGCCGTCGCCGGTCTTCGCGCTCAAGGGCCGCAACTCCGATCCCGGCGTCACCAACGTGCGCAACACCGCCTCCTCGCACTGGCGGCGCTGGCTCGGCGTCGAGAGCCGCTGCGTGGTGCCGTTCACCAGCTTCTCGGAGAACGAGGCGTTGCCGGACGGCACCCGGCCGCCAATCTGGTTCGCGCGCGACGAGAGCCGTCCGCTGGCCTGCTTTGCCGGCATCTGGACGCGCTGGACGTCGATACGCAAGGTGCGCGAGGGCGAGACCACCAACGACCTGTTCGCGTTCCTGACCACCGAGCCGAACGCGCTGGTCGGCACGTATCACCCCAAGGCGATGCCGGTGATCCTCACCACGGCGGACGAGATCGATCGCTGGCTGACGGCACCAGTGGCAGAAGCGCTGACCCTGCAGCGCCCGCTGGCCGACGATGCCCTCGTCATCGTCGGCCGCGGCGGCAAGCAGGATGGCGAGGCGGCCTGATCAGCGCACCGACGAGAACGGGGTCGGCGCCAGGAACGAGTTCGCCACCCGGGCCACGATCGGCCCGTCGGCTTCCGTCTCGCCCTTGACCTTGATCCATTCGGGATCGGCCTGGAACGCGGCCCAGCGGGTTTCGCGCTCGGCCATGCTCTCCCAGGCCAGCAGATAGGTCATCTCGTTGCTGTCGCCGCCCACCAGTGTGGTCCAGAAACCGGCCTGCCGGATGCCGTGCCGCTCCCAGATCCGGAGCGTATGGTCGCGGAACCGCGCCAGCACATCCGGGAGGCGGCCGGCGACCGCCGTATAGATACGCAATTCGTGGATCATTGATGCTTCCTGCTCGCTGTCAAAGGGTTCGGCGCCTCAGGAAAGCATCCGCCGTGCGCAAGCTCAACGCCATGATGGTGAGCGCCGGATTGGCCGCCAGCGAGGTCGGAAACACCGAGTTGTCGCAGATCCACAGATTGTCGATATCGAAGCTGCGGCCGAACGGATCCACCACCGCCTGGTCTGCCTCCGTTCCCATCCGGCAGGTGCCGATCGTATGAGCCGAGCGGGCGAGGGAGATGATGTTGCTCGCACCGGCCGTCTCCCACAGCCGGGTCATGAACGCGACCGCATGGCGATCCATGGCGATCTCGCTGGCGCCGTAGCTGAAATGGATGCGTGCCTTGCGCAGGCCGGCCTCGTCATGCTCGTCCGCCAGCTCCAGGAGGTTGCCCTCCCGCGGCAGGCACTCGCCATTGATGCCGAGGCCGGCGACATGGTTGTAGCGGTCCAGCATGTCGACCAGGGGCTGCCCCCACAGGCCGCCGCCGCGTGCGAGGATATTGGCCCAGGTCACCGGCAGCACGCCGAGGCTCTGGACCAGGTAGCCGCCCGCATAGCCGCAATCCGGCGCCCGCATCATGTCCTCGGTGATCAGCGAGGACGGATAGCCCTTGTTCGGCCGCATCTCCTGCTCGAACGTGCCCCAGACCTGGGTCGCCACGTGCGCCATGTAGTTGCGCCCGACCTGGCCGCTCGAGTTGCACAGGCCGAGATTGAGCAGCAGGCGCGGTGTCTCGACCGCGCCCGCGCACAGGACCACCGCCCGGCAACGCTGCCGGCGCAGGGCACCAGCCTCGCGATATACCACCGCCGTGATCCGGCCGGCGCTGTCGCGCTCGAGATCGTGCACCATGCACCCGGGTCGGATTTCCGCCCCACGTGCCACCGCCAGCGGCAGATAGGTGACGTCCATGCTGGCTTTGGCGCCGACGCGGCAGCCCTGGTGGCAATGGCCGCAATTGATGCAGGCCTGACGCACTCCCGCCTCTGGCTGCCCCGCCTCAGGAGATACAGCATCCTGCGGCAGCACCGCGGCCGGGGCCGGGCAATTGCGCAAGCCGAGCGCGTCGCAGGCCCGCTGCATGACCTGCGCCGGCGCATTCAGCGGCACCGGTGGCAGCTTGTAGCGGCGACCCGGATCCCATGGGTAGGCGGCCGGTCCGGACACGCCGATCGCAGTCTCGACCGCCTCGTAGTACGGCACCAGCTCTTCATAACCCAGCGGCCAGTCGACAGCGACGCCGGACTCGGTCCTGAGCCGCAGGTCCCGCGCATCGGCACGCGGCGTGAAGGCGCCCCAGTGCAGGGTCGAGCCGCCGACACCGGTGCCGCTGTTGTTGGCGCCGAACGCTTCCGGAGTCTCGCCGGCACTCAGCCGTTCGCCCAGCCAGTAGATGCCGCTGGCCGCGACCTCGTCGGCCGGGAAGTCGCGGGGATTCCAGTTCCGGCCGGCCTCGAGCGCCACCGTCGTCAGGCCGGCGCCGGCGAACCGGGCCAGCAGCGGCGCTCCGCCGGCGCCGGTGCCGATGACGACGACGTCCACGACCTCGTGCCGGGCATAGCGCCGCATGCCGTCGAGCTTCATGGCGCGGGCACCGCAGTCGCAACCGGTTCCCAGATTTCGCGCGCCCCGATGCCGACCTCGCGAAACCCGGGCAGGCGCTGCTGGTCGCCACCGTAGCCGATGCCCGAATAGCCGATCCGCGCCATTGTCGCCGGGTGCGACGCATACAGCCGGGTCACGTCGGCGCAGACATCCTGGAACCACAGCCGCATCTGCGCCGCATCCAGCCGGGCGGCCGGATCCGGGCCGGTGGCAAGCGCGATCGATCCGGCCGCCACGGACTGCAGCAGCAGATCCCGGGCTGCGGGATCCAGCGCCGCGAAGCCCTGGCCGTCCGTGGAGCAGGCGACGGCATCCAGGGTCGCGAGCCCGCGCCGGTACGCCTCCATGTCGGGCGGCAGCGCGGCAAAACGCCAGCCATCCCCGCCGCCATCCGCCAGCATGGCATCGATCCGGCGAGCAAGATCGATCCGTGCCGCACCCGGCTGCGGCAGGACGCGGTCGATGAGCGCCCGCAGGGTGGCGAACGCGCCCGGGTCGAGTGCCCGAGGCACCGACGGCTCGTCGGAGCGACCACGCACGAGCAGCGCTGCGCGGGTGGCGGCGCTGACACGCGGCGACGCGATCAACCCGGCATAGTCATCCGGATCGGGCTCGCCCACATCCGCTGCGGCCTGCAGCCGTGCGTCATTTTCCGTGGCGTCACGCATCAGGCCGATCACCTCGGCCGCACGCTCCATCGGCAGCAGGTGCCCGGCGCCGGGGATCGCCACCAGCCGCGCCTGCTCGAAATGCGGCGCCATCAGCGCCTGCTGCGCCGCCGGCCCGAGATCGGCATCTTCCGTGCCGGAGACGATGAGTGCCGGTGTCCGCAGCACGCCGATCCGCTGGCGCCAGTCCTCGCGACTGCCGCCATCGAACCAGGCCACCCAGGCATCCCGGCTGCAGCGCAGCACATCCTGCACCGCCTGTTCATGCTGCCCGGCCACCAGCGGCTGGCCGGTATTCTGCGTGATGAAACCGTCTGCCTGCCGGCGCGACTGCGCCTGGGTGCCTGCGAACCAACCCAGCAGTTCCTCGCGCTGCGCCTCGTCCATCGGCTCCGGGGCAGGCGGCGACCCGGCTAGCAGGACCAGCCGTTCGAGCCCGGCCAGCCCTGGCTCGCCATCCTCGGCGCGGCGCGCCACCGCCATCGCGACCTTGGCACCCATGCTGTGACCCGCCAGCAGCCAGCGCGTCGGGGCATCGGCGCGGATCCGGGAGACGACATGGTCGGCCATGTCCGACACGGCGAAGCCGGCGTGGGCGGCGGCATCCCCGAAGCCCGGCAGGTCGAGTGCCACAACATGGAAGAGATCCGCCAGTCCATCGGCGACCGGCTGCCAGCTCCGGATACTTCCGCCAAGGAAATGCAGGCAGAAGAGGGTTGGCCGCTCGGGGCCGGTCGGGTGGGCAGGATGCATCGCCGAGAGTTTGGGACCGATTTTGCGACGCACAAGATGCCGGCGGCCGCCTCACACGCTTGTTGGTCCAGGCCGGCGCTCCAGCGCTCGCGAAGGACATCCTGTCGCGTCCAGCCGCGTGCGAGCTGGCTCAGGACGCTGGAAACGGCGACGCACATTCGCTAGACCGGGGCGAACGATCCGGCGTTGAAAGAATTATGTCAGGCGGCGGCACGCGCGCGCGACGCCATGCGAGGCAGGACAGACCCAGATGCAGGCCAGCGATACCCTACCCGACGAGCTCATCGAGCGTCCCGCGCCGGTGGCACCAGGGCGGAAGTTGATTACCGACCCGGGCCGATCGTTCGCCCGTCATTACAATCGGGGCAGCTTCATGTTTCCGCACGGCATCCGGGCCGGCGACGGCTTCGACGTGCCGGGCCTGGCGGCGCTCGCCGCACGGCTGCCGCAGACCGACGAGTATGTCTATTGGTCGAATGGGCCGATCGATGTGACGGCGCGGTGGGAGCAGGGACGCGCGGAGAAGCATTCGCTGCAGGACACGATCCGCAACATCGCTCACAACAACTCCATCGTTATTCTCAAGCACACCGAGCAGGACCCGGTGCTCGGGCCGATCCTGCGCGCCTTCCTGTCGGAAGTCGTCGAGCTGTCCGGGCCGCAGATGCGCGACGATGTCGTGGTCGGTGAGGCGCTGATCCTGCTCGCATCGCCGAACCGCATCACGTCATATCATATCGATGCCGAATGTAATTACCTGGTTCAGCTGGTCGGCGACAAGACGCTGAACGTGTTCGACCCGTCCGACCACAGCCTGATCACGCATGAGGAGCTGGAGCGCTTCCACGACGGCGACTATAACGGTGCCGTCTACAAGCCGGAGCGGCAGGCGGACGCACAGATCTACGACCTGCGGGCCGGCCATGGCGTGCACATCCCGACGGGCGCGCCGCACTGGGTGCAGAACGGCGACAACGTCTCGATCGCGCTCAGCATCAATTACGACCTGCGTTCGGTGCACCGGCTGTCGCGCCTCTACCGGTTCAACAACCGCTTCCGCCGGTTCGGCGGCCGCCCGACGGCACCGGGCGTGTCTCCCTGGCGCGACCGGGTCAAGCTGGCGGCGGCGTCGCGGCTGATCCGCATAGAGCCGCAGGCTGGCACGGCGGCGACCTGGGCGCCCGAGATTCCAATCTAGGCCGCGCCGGGGCCAAGTGGGCGGCGCGAGCGAGGTCATCCGGCTCTGGTACTGGGACCTCGACGTCGCCGCCGAGCGGCTGGCGCTGTTCCGGTCGTGTCTCTCCGACAATGAACGCGCCCGGGCCGCGTTGCGCGCCACCCCGCTGCTGCGCGATCGTTCCATCGCCGCCCGCGGCGGCCTGCGCCAGGCGCTGGGGCGGCATCTCGGCGTTGCCGCCGCCAGCCTGCGCTTCACCTACGGGCCGTTCGGCAAGCCGCTGCTCGATGGTGTCGGCCGGGCACTGCACTTCAACCTGAGCCATTCCGGCAGCCTTGCGCTGCTGGGGCTCGGCGGGCAGGGCCGCATCGGCGTGGATGTGGAGCAGTCCGCGCCGTTGCCGGCCGAGTTGCTGGCGATGCTGGCGCCCGCCGAGGCGGCGCTGATCTCGGCGGCCGAAGCACCGGATCGTGCGGCCGCCTTCTTCGATTGCTGGACCCGGAAGGAGGCGTTCGCCAAGGCGACCGGCCTCGGCCTGTCGCTGCCGTTCGAGAGCTTCGATGTGCTCAGCCAGCCAGGCTTGGTACGTCTGCTGGCGCCCGCTCCGGATGCGGTTCATGCTTTCCGATCTCGGAAGTGGCGGACATGCAATGTCGGCTTGATTAACAATTGTTTTGCCGCCCTGGCGGTCGAGACCGACGGCGCAGCCGTGACCTGCACAATCGATAGGATGATTGACGAGGTTTTAACGACGTAAATCCATCTTTGATGACGATGATTTATCTCCGAGGTCCAGGGTAAGTATTTGCTTACCATCGAGGATGCGCCTACCTAATCGTTGCGGAGGCCGCGCTTACTTGCTGCTTCTCTAACAATTCGTGCAGGCGAGCGATCATGAAGAGCGATCTTGACGTTCTGGACCGGGTGGCTGCTCCATCCACGCCTCGACCGGTGCGTGGGCGCCTCATGCCGGATCCGATCCGGTTCAAGGCCGATTTCGACCGGCTTCCGGTTGCGATGCAGCATAACCTGCATGAGCTGGATATGTTCTCGGCAGACAGTCTCGAACAGCTTTCGAGGCGGTATCTCGGTCATCCGCGTGACTACTTTGTCGCCGCCAGCGCGCCGACTCCGGGAGCAGAGTTCTACTCGGTCCCGCACAGCATGGCTGATCCGGTCGAGACCCTCGCCACTCTCGGTTCGCATCCGGCGCGTTTGTTGTTCAAGCGTCCGGAGAACCATGATCCCCGCTTCCGCTCGCTGCTCGATACCTTGTTCGGCCAGGTCGTGGCGTTGCAGCCGCAGCTCGCCCGCGAACGCATCGTGCGGCTGGAGTCGGCGGTGTTCATCACCTCTGCCGCCACAACCACGCCGTTCCACTTCGATCCCGAAATCAACTTCTTCGCCCAGATCGAGGGCGAGAAGACCTACCATGTCTATGGTCCGCAGGTTCTGAGCGAGTGCGAGCTGGAGGATTTCTACGCTCGCAACGTGATCAATATCGGCCAGGTCGATCTTGCCAGCCGTGATCCCGCGGCCGAAGTCATCTTCCGCCTGCGCCCGGGGCTGGGCCTGCATCAGCCGCAGAACTCGCCGCATTGGGTGGAGACAGGTGCCGGGCGCTCCGTGTCCTACGCGTTCGTCTTCGAGACGGAGAGCAGCCGGGCGGTCGGCCGGGCCCGGGCCTTCAACCAGAAGCTCCGCCGTGTCGGTGTCAAGCCGTCGCCGCCGGGCGCTGCTCCCGGACGGGACGCCCTCAAGTCGGAGAGCCTGAAGCTCATCCGCCCGGTCCGCCACGCCTTGAGCAGCGCGATCCATCGCGCCCACGAGCACTAGCACCCCGTCCGCGCTCGCGGCGGCGGGGCGCCTCGCCGCGCCAATCGCGTGACATCTCGGCAACACGGAGTGTTCGAACATCACGCTCGACGGGCGCGAATTCGTGCGCTGGTTGTGTATCCATGCCGTCCTGGAGTATTGGCGGCCCGCGGCTGACGAGCCTGATGCTGACGCTCGCGGGGCGTCTGCGACAGGAGTGGTAGCGCTGGAACCTGACTGATGAGCCTCGAGCGGCGCGCGGCGGCCGGCGCATTCTGGTCGTTCGGCGCAACCGGCGCCGAGCGTGCGGTCGGCTTCGTCATCTTTGCCGTGATCCTGCACTTCGTTCCGGTTGGCGATGTCGGCTTGGTGGCGCTCGGCTCGATGCTGGTCGAACTTGCCAACACGGTCGCCATCGGCGGCGCAGCGGAGCGTGTGGTCACATCCGAGCGCGGCGACGTAAGCAGCGAAGCCGGCTCGTTCTGGGCGCATCTGCTGATCGCGGGCACGCTGTCCGTCCTGCTCTGGATCGCGGCACCGCTGGCGGCTGCCCTCTACGGCGAGCAGCGCCTGGTCTGGGTGGTGCGCTCGCTCTCGGCCATGATGCTGCTGAACGTCCTGGTGGTTGTGCCGTTGGCGACGCTGACGCGCGACTTCCGCTATCGCGCCGTCGGCCTCATGTCGCTCGGCGCCACGCTCACCGGAGCGATCAGCGCACTGCCCTTCGCGCTCTATGGCCACGGCGCGCTTGCCCTGGTGGTGCAGCGCCTGTCCGGTGTCCTGTTCTTCGTCGTGGCGGTGAGCGCGGTGGCGCGGTGGCGTCCACGTGCTCGTATCGACATGGCGGAAGTCCGTGCCGCCCTGCGTTTCGCGATGCCGTTGATCGGTGCGAACCTTGTCGAGTACCTGGCCCGGACCGGCTTCGCCCTGATCGCCGGGCTCAGGCTCGATGTGGTCTCGATCGGCTACCTGCGCGTGGCCCAGCGACTGCTCGAGGTGCTGCAGGAAGTCGTTGTGACATCGATCAGTCGCATCTTCCTGCCGCTCTTCGTCTCGATCCGCTCCGATCCGGTGCGACGTTATGACGTGGCCGCGCGGATCATGGGCATGATGGCGCTGACGGTCATCGGCTGCTTCGCGATCGCCGGTGCAGCCGCGGCGCCATTGATCGACAGCATGTTCGGCACCCGGTTGCAGCCCGCGGCTCCCGTCTTCACGGTGCTGTCGGCGCTCGGCCCGTATATCGTGGTGACCGCCTTCATCCGTCCGCTCCTGGTATCGAGCGGCAGGCGCGGACAGATGCTAGGCATCTCGGCCGTCAACGCCATCACCACCGGGCTGATCGCGTACGTTGCGGTTCCGTATGGCTTGACCGCACTGGCGGCGGCGCTGGTGGCGCGCGGCTTCGTGGCGATCCTGTTCATGGCGCCGTTCATCCGCTCCGTGCTGTCGCATCCGGTGGCACCCCTGCTGAGCAGCCTGATCGTGCCGATGGCCGGCGGTGTGGCGGCGCGCCTTGCCGTTCTGGGAATGCAACAAGTCGTGCCCGCAGACTGGTCGCCGCTGCTGCTGCTGGTCTGTGAGGGCGGCGTCGCAGCGTCATGCTATGGTGGCGTCCTGCTGCTCTGCGCCCGTTCACGCTCCATCGAGGTCATTAGGCTGTTGCAACGAATGGCGTCGCGGGCCGTTCCCGGTTGATGCAGCTGACGAAAAAGGCGCAGCCGGCGAGAAAGACGCGGCGCAGAATATTTTTGTTAGCGATTGGCCGCTAAGTTCCGCAATATAAACCCGCGTAGGGACGTGGTGCAGAGGTGCCACCGCGCGTGCGGCTTGCGCGGCGATGGGCCAGGAGCGAAGAGACGAGAGGGACCAGGGCATCTTTGAGCCGTGAGCGACCGTTCCGATCCAGGTCCGGAATGACCAGCGCCACAGACGGAGGCGCTATCTCAAGCAAGCCGAGCGGGGCTGGACGATCCGAGGTTCCGGTGCGTCCGCTGTTCGTGCGACCAGAAGCGGAGCCAACCATTTCCAAGATAGGCAAGCACTTCGAGAGGCAGGCCCGGCTCCGTCCTGAATCGGTGGCGCTTCAGCTCGGTGAGCGTTGCGTGACGTATGCCGTATTGGACCGGATGTCGCTCGTCGTCGCCCGGCACCTGCGCCGGCACGGCGTGCGCGCGGGTGCCTGCGTCGGTTTCGTGCTCACCGATCGCATCGCACAGGTCGCGGCGATGCTGGGCATCCTGCGCGCCGGCGCGGCATACGTTCCGTTCGATCTCGCAAATCCGCAGGCCGTGCTCTCGGCGATGGTCGTCGATAGCGGGATCGTCGCGATGCTGGCGGATGCGAGCCCCGCACCCCAGGGCGACCCGCATCACGCGCCGGCCCGGTTCTGGAGCGTGCAGACGATTGCCTACCCCGATGACGCAGACACGGCGGAGTGGAACGCCGACGCCGACGCGCATGATGCGGTCGACGAGGCAACGCAGCCGGACCTGGCCTACATCATGTTCACCTCGGGTTCGACCGGCCGTCCGAAGCCGGTCGCGGTTCCCCATCGCGGCATCGTGCGACTGGTTGTCGGCGCGGACTATGTCGCGCTCGGGCCGGACGAGGTGCTGCTGCAGCTCGCTCCGCTCGCGTTCGATGCCTCGACGTTCGAGATCTGGGGCGCGCTGCTGAATGGCGGCCGCCTCGTGCTTCCTCCGGTCGCGCACCCGTCGGTGGATGACATCGGCGGCCTGCTGTCACGTTACGGTATAACAACGCTCTGGCTCACCGCCGGCCTGTTCCACCTGATGATCGACACCCGGCTGGAGGCGCTGCGGCCGTTGCGCCAGTTGCTGGCCGGGGGCGATGTGCTGTCGCCGCCGCATGTCGGCCGGGCGCTGCGCGCATTGCCAGGCTGCAGGCTGGTCAACGGCTACGGCCCCACCGAGAACACGACCTTCACCTGCTGCTACAGGATCCGGCCTGGGGACGAGACCGGGCCGATCCCGATCGGCACCCCGATCGCCGGCACCACGATCCATGTCCTCGATACGGAGCTGCGGCCGGTGGCGCCGGGAGAGATCGGCGAACTGTATGCCGGCGGCGACGGGGTCGCCCTCGGCTACCTCGGGCTGCCGGACCTGACGCTGCAGAAGTTCGTGGCCGATCCGTTCGCGGCCTCCGCGGAAGCCCGCCTCTACCGGACCGGTGACCTCGTGCGACAGCGACCGGACGGCAACCTGGAGTTCCACGGTCGCCAGGACGGGCAGGTCAAGCTCGACGGCAAGCGCGTGGAACTGGCCGCGATCGAGGCGGCGCTGCGGGAGGTGTCAACAGCCGACATGCGCGACGTGGTCGTGAGCGTGCTGGCGGAACCGGGCGGCAAGCGGATCGTGGCGCATCTCCTGCAACCGGCGGCCGGCGGCGTTGGCCACGATGCGCCGGTCCGCGGCACTCAAGCCGACGATGCCTTGCGCGCGGCGCTGCGCGAGGTGCTGCCGCCCTACATGGTCCCGGCCGCCTTCATGGCGCATGCCGAATTCCCGCTGACGCGGAACGGCAAGATCGACCGTGCGGCGCTCGATGCGGCTTTCACGGCGGCAGCGCAAGCCGTCGAGCCTGGGACGCAGGCCGCACCGGTCGGAGTCGAGGGAGCGATCGCCGGGATCTGGGGGCGGATCCTGGATCTGCCCAGTCCGCCCCTGGACAGGAATTTCTTCGACCTTGGCGGCACGTCCCTGCAGCTCATGGCGATCCATGCCGAGATGAAGACGCGGTTCCCGGATCTCGACATGACCGACCTGTTCGCCCGTCCGACCATCGCGTCGCTGGCCGCGCATCTTTCGCAGAATGCCGGACCCGCCGTCTCGACGCTGGCGGCGCGCGATCGCGGGGCGCGGCAGCGGGACGCGTTCGCCCGGCTTCGTCGCGAGCGGGCCTGAGAGTATCACCATGCGCGACGACCATCTCGACCGTCCCGACGAGGACGCCGATGCCATCGCCATCGTCGGCATGTCCGGCCGCTTCCCGGGCGCGCCCTCGGTGCGGCAGTTCTGGAACAATCTCTGCAACGGCGTCGACGCCATCGAGCATTTCGGCGAGAGCGAGCTCGACGACGCCTTTACGCCGGAAGAGCGCGCGGCGCCCAACTTCGTGCGGGCTCGGGCCATCATCGACGGCGTCGACCAGTTCGATGCGGCGTTTTTCGGCATGCATGCGGCGGAGGCCAGGCTGGTCGATCCGCAGCAGCGCGTGCTGCTCGAATGTGCCTGGGAGGCCATCGAGGACGCCGGCTACGACGCGGCCGCCTATGACGGCACGATCGGCGTTTTCGCCGGCAGCAGCCCGAACAGCTACTTCCTGAACAATGTCGCGGCCGACCGCGAAGGCCTGCGCCGCTATACGAGCACCTACCAGGTCAGCGACTACCCGATCCTGCTCGGGTCGGGCCTGGATTTCGTTGCCACCCGCATCGCCTACAAGCTGGACCTGCGCGGCCCCTGCCTGAGCCTGCAGACCGCCTGCTCGACCTCGCTCGTCGCCATCGTCCAGGCCTGCCAGAGCCTGCTCTGCTACGCCTGCGACATGGCGCTCGCCGGAGGCGTCTCGATCACGCTGCCGCAGCACCGTGGCTACCACTACCAGGACGGCGGCATGGTCTCGCCGGACGGTGTCTGCCGGACCTTCGATGCCGACGCCAGGGGCACCGTGTTCGGCAGCGGCGCCGGCATCGTGCTGCTCAAGCGCCTCGCCGACGCGCTGGCCGACGGCGACCACATCTACGCGCTGATCAAGGGCTCCGCGGTCAATAATGACGGCGCGTCCAAGGTCGGCTTCACCGCGCCGAGCGTGGATGGACAGGCCGCCGTGATCAGCGCGGCGCAGGAGGCGGCCGGCGTGGATGCGCGGTCGATCTCGTATGTCGAATGCCACGGCACCGCGACCCCACTCGGCGACCCGATCGAGATCGCGGCCCTGAGCCAGGCCTTCCGCCTGCATACCGTCGACCGGCAGTTCTGCGCGGTCGGCTCGGCCAAGCCGAATGTCGGACATCTCGATGCCGCGGCCGGCGTCACCGGCCTGATCAAGGCGGCGCTGTCGCTGCATCACCGGGTGCTGCCCGGCATGCTGCACTACCGGGCGCCCAATCCGGCGATCGATTTCGCCAGCAGCCCGTTCTTTGTCGATGCCGAGACGCGGCCCTGGCGGCAGGAGGCCGGACCGCGCCGCGCCGCGGTCAGCGCTTTCGGGGTCGGGGGCACCAATGCGCATGTCGTGCTGCAGGAAGCGCCGAGCGTGGCGTCCGCGAGCGTCGAGCCGTCGCACGCGCTGCTGGTGGTGTCGGGACGCAGCGGAGCCGCCCTGTTGCAGGCGTGCCACCGGCTGGCGGTCGATCTGCGCGCCCATCCGGATCGCCCGCTCGCTGCGGTCGCCCACACGCTGCAGGTCGGGCGTCGCGCCTTCGAGCATCGTGCCGCATTCGCCTGCAGCGGGACCGATGACGCCATTGGCCTCCTTGAAGCGGTCACCGAGCGCAAGGTGACGCAACCTGCTGCGTCGAAGCCGCCGGTCGCCTTCATGTTTCCGGGCCAGGGCGCGCAATACCCGCAGATGGCGATGGATCTCTACCGCGAGCAGGCGGAGTTCCGGCGTCACATCGACCGGTGCGCGGAGGTGCTGCAGGCCGGCTTCGGCATCGACCTGCCTGCGCTGCTCTACCCGCAGGATCGCGACGCGGACAGCGACCGCCGGCTGATGGAGACGACCGCGGCACAGCCGGCGATCTTCTCGGTGCAGTACGCGCTGGCCCGGCTTTGGATGGCCTGGGGCATCGTGCCTGACATGATGATCGGCCACAGCGTGGGCGAGCTGGTCGCGGCCTGCATCGCCGGCGTCTTCACGCTGGAGGAAGGGCTCGGCCTGGTTGCCGAGCGCGGACGGCTGATGCAAGCGCTGCCGGGCGGCGCCATGCTGGCGGTGCGGCTGCCCGAGGCCGACCTCCTGCCGCTGCTCGGCGCCGGCCTCGATATCGCGGCGGTGAACGGCCCGCGCCTGTGCGTGGTGGCCGGCTCCTATGAAGCCGTCACCGCCCTGGAAACGGTGCTCCAGGAGCGCGGCGATGGCTGCCGCCGCCTGCATACCTCGCACGCGTTTCATTCGGCCATGGTCGAGCCGGTCGTGGCTCCGCTGGCACAACGCGTCTCACGGATGGCGCTGGCGGCGCCGACGATCCCCTATGTTTCCTGTGTCACCGGAACCTGGATCGACGATGCCGAGGCGGTGTCCGCCGAGTACTGGGCAAGGCATTGCCGGGAGCCGGTGCGCTTTGCCGAAGCGCTTGCGACGCTGATGGCAGGGCCGGCCGCGGGCGAGGACAACAGGCTGCCGATCCTCATCGAGGTCGGGCCCGGCAACACCTTGCAGACCCTGGCGCTGCAGGGCGCGGCGAAGGGACGGCGCGAGCAGGTGCTGGCGTCGCTGCCGGACGCGGCGCGCGAGCGTCCGGACCTCGAGACCATGCTGGCTTCGCTGGGTGTGCTCTGGGTCGCCGGCCGCAGCCCCGACTGGGCTGCCGTACGCGACACCACGCTGCCCGGCCGGGTCGCGCTGCCGACCTATCCCTTCCAGCGCAGCCGCTACTGGATCGACGAGCCGGCCGGCAAGGCCCCGGATACCTCGTTCCCCCTCGTTTCAACGCCTCCTCGTACCGCCGAGACCGCCATGCAGCAGACAGCGTCGACCTCTTCCTCCGCGCCGCCGAGCCAGGGCGGCGGCCATCTCGCGGGCATCACCGTCGCGGTCACCGGCATCATCGAGGATCTTTCCGGTGAGGCAATCGCGCCGGCCGAAGCGGAGAGGAGCTTCCTCGAACTCGGCTTCGACTCGCTGTTCCTGAGCCAGGTGACGCAGCGGCTCGACAACCGCTTTGGCCTGAAGATCAAGTTCCGGCAGTTGCTGGGCGATCTTTCGACGATCCCGGCGCTGTCGCAGTTCATCGCGGGCCACGTGGCTCCGGAGCCGGAAGCCGTTCCGGCTTCGCCGGCGAGCCTGCAGGCTCCGGTCGCCGAGGCGCCGATCCTCGCCTCGTTGCCCTCCCTTCCGGTGCAGGCCACGGCGGTGCAGGCGACCGCGCCGGCCGGTCTGGAGGCCATCCTTCGCGACCAGCTCGCCGCCATGTCGCAGCTCATGGGGCGGCAGCTCGACCTGCTGCGCGGTGGAGCCGCCATTGCAGCGCCGGCGCCGGCCCTAATCGCGATAGCCGCCCCCGTTGCGAACGTGCCGCCCGCGCCTGCACCGGCCAAGGCATCCGTGGCGCCGGATGCAGCGGCGACGGCGCGCTTCGAGAATTTCGGACCCGCACGCACGGTGTCCGGCGCCCATCTCGACATGGCGCAGCAGCGATATATCGCGTCGTTGACCGATCGCTACGTGCGCCGCACGCGCGGCTCCAAGGAGTACACCGCGGCGCATCGCGCGACCCTGGCCGATCCGCGGGTAGCGGCCGGTTTCCGCGATATCTGGAAGGAGATGGTCTACCCGATCGTCAGCGATCGCGCGAAGGGCTCGCGCATCTGGGATATCGACGGCAACGAGTATGTCGACCTGGTCAACGGCTTCGGGCAGACCGCGTTCGGGCACAGCCCGGACTTCGTGGTCGACGCGGTCTCGGCGCAGTTGCAGGCCGGTTTCGCGATCGGGCCGCAGGCCGACCTCGCCGGCAACGTCACCGAGCTGTTCTGCGAGCTCACCGGCAACGAGCGCGCGACGTTCTGCAACACCGGCTCCGAAGCGGTGATGGCGGCGATGCGTATCGCACGCACCGTCACCGGCCGCAGCCGGGTGGTAATGTTCGCGGGCTCCTATCATGGCCAGTTCGACGAGGTGCTGATCAAGGGCGGTCGTTCCAAGACCACGCCGATCGCAACACCGGTCGCGGCCGGCATCCCGAACGGCTCGGTAGGAAACATGGTCGTGCTGGACTATGCCACGCCGGAATCGCTGCAATGGGTGCGCGAGAACGCGCACGAGCTGGCCGCCGTGATCGTCGAGCCGGTCCAGAGCCGGCATCCGGCGCTGCGCCCGGTCGAGTTCCTGCGCGAGCTGCGCGAGATCACCGCCGCATCCGGCACCTGCTACGTCTTCGACGAGGTGGTGACCGGCTTCAGGGTGCATCCGGGCGGCATGCAGGCGGTGTTCGGCATTCGCGCGGACCTCGCCACCTACGGCAAGGTTGTCGGCGGCGGCCTGCCGATCGGCGTGCTGGCCGGCAAGGCCGCCTTCATGGATGCGCTCGACGGCGGCACCTGGCAGTACGGCGACGAGAGCGTGCCGGAAGTGGCGGTGACGTTCTTCGCCGGCACCTTCGTGCGCCATCCGCTCGTTCTGGCATCCGCCCATGCGGTGCTGCAGCACATCAAGGCGGCGGGTCCCGGCCTGCAGCAGGCGCTGGAACAGCGTGTCCGGCGCATGGTCGAGGACATCAACGGCTTCCTGCAGACGCGCGGCCTCAGCACGCGGGTCGAGACCTTCGCGAGCTGGTTCTATTTCAGCTTCGCGGCCGAGAGCGGGCTGGCCGGTCTGCTGTACTACGACATGCGCGAGGCCGGCATCCACATCCAGGAAGGCTTTCCGTGCTTCCTGACGACGGCGCACTCGGACGCCGACCTGTCGCGCATCGCCGACGCCTTCAAGGGTGCGGTGCTGCGGGCCCAGCAGGCTGGCATATTGCCATCGGACGGCTCGGACGGCGGACTGCCGGTGACGCCGGATGAGCCGTTCGAGGTGCCGCTGACCGAGCCGCAGACCGAGATCTGGCTGTCGGCGCAGATGAGCGACCAGGCGTCCTGCGCATTCAACGAGTCTGTCAGCCTCACCCTTCGCGGCGTGCTCGACCTGCAGGCGCTCGAGGGTGCGCTGGCGGATGTCATCGGTCGGCACGATGCGCTGCGGGCGCGCTTCGATGCGGCAGGCACCGGTATGTGGATCGAGCCCGGCCTGTCGATCCCGTTGACGCTCGCCGATCCCGCGAGCCCCGCGCTCGACGAACTGATCGCGCACGATGCCCGCACGCCATTCGACCTGGTGCGCGGGCCGCTGCTGCGGGCCACTCTGCTGCGGCAGGCCCCGGATCGCGCGGTGCTGGTGCTGACCGCCCATCACATCGTCTGCGATGGCTGGTCGATCAACGTGATCGTGGGCGAGCTGGCCACCTGCTACGCGGCACGGCGCGAGGGCCGTCCGCACGGCCTGCCGGCGCCGCTGCCGTTCAGCCGCTACGCGGTGGACCAGTCGCGGCGGGCCGCATCCGCCGTCGCCGAGACCGACGCGTTCTGGCAGCAGAGCTTCGCCACGCCGGTTCAGCCGCTCGAGCTGCCGTCGGACCGCGCGCGTCCGGCGATCAAGAGCTTCCGCGGCGCCACCGAGCGTCGGCGGATCGGCCCGGAACTTTACCTCGCCGCCAAGCGCCTGGGAGCTGCGAATGGCTGCACCCTGTTCGTCACCCTGCTGGCGACGTTCCAGGCGCTGGTCGGGAGGCTCGCCGATACCGACGAGGTCGTGGTCGGCGTGCCGACCGCCGGGCAATCGGCGCTCGAGGACGAGATCCTCGTCGGCCACTGCGTGAACTTCCTGCCGCTGCGTGGCAGTTGGACCGACACCACCACCGTCGCCGGGCATCTGGCGGCGACAAAGCGCGTCGTGCTCGATGGGTATGACCACCAGGACACCACGTTGGGCCGGATCGTGCGCCGGCTGGCGCTGCCGCGCGATCCGAACCGGCTGCCGCTGGCCGAGGTGCAGTTCAACCTGGAGCGCCTCGCGGATGGTCTCGAATTCTCCGGCCTCGAGGTGTCGGTCGAGGCCAACGCCAAGCAGTTCGTGAATTTCGACCTGTTCTGCAACATCGTCGAGTCGCCCGCGGGCCTTGCGATCGAGTGCGACTACAACAGCGACCTGTTCGACGGCGGGACGGTCGCGCGCTGGCTCGGGCTGTTCGAGACTCTGCTGGAGCAGATGAGCGGGCGCGCTACCGAGCCGCTCTGCACGGTGCCGATGCTGCCGGAGTGGGAGCGCCGCCAGACCATGCTGGCGCTGAACGACACCGCGCGGGACTTCCCGCGCGACGAGGGGGTGCACACGCTGGTGGCGGCACAGGCCGCGCGCACCCCGGAGGCGATCGCCGCCAGTTTCGGCGACGGCACGATCAGCTACGGCGCCCTCGACAGGCGGGCCAATCAGCTCGCGCATTATCTGCGCCGGCATATCGGTCAGGATGGCGCGCGTGTCGTCATCATGCTCGACCGGTCGATCGAGATGCTGGTCGGCCTGCTCGGGGTCCTGAAGGCCGGCTACACGTACGTTCCAGTGGATCCGCGCCATCCGCGGGCACGCCTGCAGCACATCCTGCGCGACAGCGAGGCGGCCGGGTTGCTGGTTTCCGGACCGTTCGCGGTCGACGGCCAGCACAGCTTTTCCCTGGTCTGCAATCCCGCCATCGACGAGGCGGCGATCGCCCGGGAGCCGGAGACGCCGCCGGCCGGTCGGTTCGACGCGGGCCAGTTGGCCTATATCGCCTACACCTCGGGTTCCACCGGCCTGCCGAAGGGCGTGCGGGTCGCGCATCGCTCGGTGGTCAACCTGCTGACCGCCATGGCACGGCGGCCTGGCCTCGCGGCGCACGACGTGGTGCCGGCGATCACCACCGTCTCGTTCGACATCGCGGTGCTGGAGCTGTTCCTGCCGCTGTGCGTCGGCGCCCGCACGGTCATCGTCGAAACCGCCGAGGCAATGGACGGCAACGCGCTGCTCGCACGCATACGGCGTTGCGGCGCCACCCTGGTGCAGGCGACGCCGACAACGTGGCGCATGCTGCTCGAAGCCGGTTTCCGGCCGACGCCGGGCCTGCGCATGCTGGCGGGCGGCGAGCCGTTGCCGCGCACACTCGCCGACCAGATGCTCGCCGGCGGCGGCGAGCTGTGGAACATGTACGGCCCGACCGAGACCACGATCTGGTCGGCCGCCCATGCGGTGGCGGCCGGGGACGGCCCGATCACCATCGGCGGACCGATCGACAATACCAGCTTCTATGTCGTCGACCGTCACGGCCAGCCGCAGCCGATCGGCGTACCGGGGGAGCTGCTGATCGGCGGCGACGGCGTCGCCGACGGCTATCACAACCGTCCGGATCTCACGCAGGAGAAGTTCGTCCCGGACCGGTTCGATCAGGTCGGCAAAGATGCGCGTCTGTATCGCACCGGCGACCTCGCCCGGCATCGTCCGGACGGGGAGGTGGAGCTGCTCGGACGGATCGACCTGCAGGTCAAGCTGCGCGGCTTCCGTATCGAGATTGGCGAGATCGAGGCGGTGCTGGCGCGGCATGCGCTGCTGCAGGCCTCGGCCGTGGTGCTGCGTGAGGAGCAGCCCGGCATGGCGCAGCTGGTTGGCTGCTATGTCGAGCGTGACGGCCACGAGCATTCGCCGGCGCAGTTGCGGGCCCTGCTGACGCCCTACCTGCCCGACTACATGATCCCGACCGGGTGGGTGCGGCTGGCCGGGATCCCCACGACCGCGAACGGCAAGCTCGATCGCAAGGCGCTTGTGGCGCTGGTCGAGCAGCCGACGGCCACGCCCATGCGGCCGGTCGCACGCGGCGGCAGGGCGCCGCGGACAGCGAACGAGACGCTTCTGGCGGGGATCTGGGCAACCGTGCTCAACCGTGCCGAGGTCGGGGTGGATGACGACCTGTTCGACCTGGGAGCGGACTCCATCCATATTTTCCAGATCACGGCGCGTGCCAATCGCGAGGGACTGCCGGTGGCGGCCAAGGACCTGCTCCGGCTGCGCACCATCGCGCGCATCTGCGCGACGATGCCGGGCGAGAGCGAGGCTGACGAAGCTGCCGCACCGGTCTATGTGAAGCCCCAGCTCAGCCAGTTTGCGCGGGCCAGGCCGCAAGGCGTTCCGGGCGTACGTCCCGCATAGGCCGAGGGAGTGAGAGTGTCCGCCGTACAGCTTCCCGACCATGCGCCTCTCGCGACCGTAGCGCCTCCGCTGGCGGATGAGGGTCCGCTGCGGTTCCCGAGCTCGATCGCCCAGGAGCGCTTCTGGGCGATCGACCGCCTCGAGCCCGGCAGTCCCGCCCTCAATATCGCGGTGCGCTGGCAGCTCGACGGACGCGTGTCCTCGGACCTGGCCGAGCGGGCGTTCGAGGCGATCATCGCGCGGCACGAGATCCTGCGCACCGCGTTCGAGGAGGTCGATGGTGCTCTGGTGCAGGTGGTGGCGCCGTCGGTGGCGTTCCGCATCGCCTCGGTCGACCTGACGGCGCTGCAGGCCGAGCCGGCGCTGCTGGAGGCAGAGCGGATCGGTCGGATCGAGGCGACCGCCCGCTTCGACCTCGCCCAGGCGCCGCTGCTGCGGGTGACGCTGGTCCGAATTGCCGAGCAGCGCACGCTGCTGCTCCTCACGGTCCACCACATGGTGTGCGATGGCTGGTCGATCGGGGTGCTGGCCCGGGAGTTCGGGCTGCAGTACGACGCCGCGCGGGTGGGACGGCCGTCTGGGTTGCCGGAGCTCTCGATCCAGTACGGCGACTACGCACGCTGGCATCGCGAGCGCATCCGGGGCGGCGAATTCGAACCGGAGACCGCCTACTGGCAGCGCCAGCTCCGCGACCTGACCTATCTCGAGGTTGCCGCCGACCGGCCGCATCCGCCGACCACGGCGACCGGCGCCGATATCGTCGGACTGCTGCTCGACCGCAGGCTGACCGACGGCTTGCAGGATCTCAGCCGCCGGCACGGCAACACCCTGTTCGTCACCGCGCTCGCGGCGCTGACGATCCTGCTGAACCGCTATACCGGCGAGACCGACATCGCCATCGGCACCCAGGTGATCGGGCGCGACGAGGTCGAGCTCGAGGACATGGTCGGCGTGTTCATCAACACGCTCGTGCTGCGCCAGGACATCGCCGACCGGCCCATGCTCGCCGAGCTGCTGCGGCGCACCCAGGAGATGGTGCAGGCCGCACTGGACCACCAGAACCTGCCCATGGAGCAGCTGATCCAGCTCCTGCAGCCGCCGCGCGACATGACGCGCAACCCGTTCTTCTCGGTGAATTTTATCTACCAGCGCTCGTTCATACGCAACGAGAGCCATGCCGCCTTCGACCTGGTTGACCTGCCGTCGCACTCCCCCGGCGGCCTCTACGACCTGAACTTCTTCATGGTCGAGCGCCCCGAGGGCTGGCGCCTGTCCTGCGAATACAACAGCGACCTGTTCCGGCGCGAGACGGTCGTTCATCAGCTTGAGGCGCTGCGTCACCTGCTCGAGGGCTTCGTGCGCAGCCCGGACTGCGCCCCCACCGAGCTGCCGCTGCTGGATGCGGCGGAGCAGTCGCGGATCCTGGCGCTGGGGCAGGGCGCCACCGCCGCGCCGCCACCGCGCACCTCCGTGCATGGGCTGTTCGAGCGCCAGGTCGCGCGCGATCCCCGCGCACCGGCGCTGCTGCACGGCCGCCGCCGCATGACCTATGGCGAGCTCGACCGCACTGCGAACCGGCTGGCGCGCCATCTGCGCCGGAACGGGCTGATGCCGGGCATGCGTGTCGGGCTCATCCTGCCGCGCGAGACCGACCTGCTGGTCGGGCTGCTCGCGGTGCTCAAGGCGGGTGCGAGCTTCGTGCTGTTCGATGCCGACGCTGCGTCAGGGCCGCTCGAGCGGATGCTTCGGGAGGCGAGGCTGCCGCTCATCCTGACGCAGGGCATCCGGTCCGAACTGCTCGACAAGGCGGAGCGGGTCATCGCACTCGATCCGGTCCGCAAGACCTTCGCGCACGAGCCGGCCGTGGCGCTGGACGTGGGATTGGAGGCGGTCGAGGACGCCACCGCCTGCGCCTTCATGCAGGGCGGGGCGCGCCCTGGCACTGTCGATGTCACCCATCGGCAGCTCGCTTACATGCTAGGTACGCTTGCCGGGATGTTGCCGTGCGACGGCACCGACGCGCTGGTCAGCGTGGACGCCTCCGGTTGCGAGGCAATCCTCGAGCTGCTGCTGCCGCTGACGACCGGGGCGAGGCTGGTGCTGGCCAATGCCGCCGAGGCGGCCGACGGGGCGACCCTGCTCGAATTGCTGCGGACCGCGCGGGCGACGATCCTGCAAGGCCGCCCCTCGACCTGGCTCCGGCTGCTCCAGGCCGGCTGGAGCGGCCAGCCACGCCTGAAGATGCTGTGCGGCGGCAACGAGAGCATGACGCGGGCGCTGGCGGACCGGCTGCTGGCGGCAGGCGGCCCGCTGTGGAGCATGTATGGCGAAGCCGGAACGATCTGGACCGCGGTGGCGCGGGTCGAACCGGGAGACGAGCGGCCACCGCTGGGCCAGCCGCTGCCGGGCGCGGTCCTGCAGGTGATCGACCAGCATGGCGGGCTGCTTCCGGTCGGGGCTGCGGGCGAACTTGCCATCGCCGACGAGGGGCGACCGCCGCGCCGGACCGGCGAGATGGTGCGGCGGCTCGAGGATGGCAGGATCGAGCGCCTCGGCGGCCATCCCGGTCGGCCGGTGCGGGTGCGTGGCTTCCGCGTCGAGCCGACCTGGATCGAGGACGAGATCCTGCGCCATTCCGGCGTCGCCGAGTCCTGCGTGGTGCTGACGCGCGCAGCCGGGCAGGAGGTGCTGGCCGCCTTCGTGGTGCCGGGCGTCGCGCATGGCGCGATTGACCCGGACCTGCTGACCGACGCCCTGCGCATCCGTCTGGCGCGCGCGTTCGCGCGCTACATGGTGCCGGACACGATCACGCTGCTGCATGCGATGCCGCTGACTGGCGATGGGCATGTCGATCGCGCGCGCCTGGGCGAGCCGGCCGAAGCTGCGGCCATCCCGGAGGCACGGCCGGCAGGTGCCCCGATCGAGGACCGGTTGATCGCGCTGTGGGGTTCGCTGCTCGGCCGCACCGACATCATGCCCACGGACGACTTCTTCGCGCTGGGCGGGCATTCGCTCCTGGCGGCGCGGCTGCTGGCTGCGATCACCCGGGAGTTCGGCCGCAAGATCGACTTCGCGACGCTGTTCCGTGCGCCGACCGTGCGTGAGCTGGCGCGCCTGCTGATCGAGGAACATCGCCCGGACGAGGCCGGGGAGATCGTGGCGGTGCAACCCGAGGGCGTGTTGCCGCCGGTGTTCGCAATCGACCACACCTGGATCTATGACAACCTTGCCCGACAGCTCGGTGTGGAGCGGCCGTTCTTCGCCTTGCCGGCGAAGCTCGGGCGCGCCGAGGACGGTCTCACCCTGCAGCAGATGGCGGCCGAGCAGATCAGGAACATCCGGCGCCAGCAGCCGGCTGGCCCATACATCCTGCTCGGGCTCTGCACCGCCGGCGTGCTCGCGTTCGAGATCGCCCAGCAATTGCAGGACCAGGGCGAGGCGGTGCCGCTGCTGGTCATGATCGACACCTGGTCGCCGGGCTATCTGCAGCGGCAGCCACCGGGCCGGGCACGGCTGGCAGACTGGTCGTACCGCTGGCAGACGCTGGTCTCGGACTTTCGGCGCAATGATGACGGGCTGCTGCGGACGCGCATGGCCTTCGCCCTGAGCCACCTGCATGATTTCGTTGGCCGGCGCATCGGCCGCGTGGTGGCCCGGACGCCGGTGATGCTGGAGCACCAGGGCGCCATCGACCGGGTCGCCCTGCTCAATGCCGCGGCCCGCACGGCCACGCAGCGCCCCTTCACCGGCCGTATCTGCCTGTTCCACCGCGAGACCATGCCATCCGGCCGCTATCTCGATCCGCAACTCGGCTGGGGCGACCTCGCGGCCGGCGGCATCGAGGTGCATCCCCTGCCGGGCGACCATTTCAGCATGTTCCGCGAACCCGGCGTCACCACGATGGCGACGATCGTCGACGGCATCCTGAACACTCAAGGGTCGTAGCATCGTCGGGGTGCGTGTCTGGCTGCTGTCGAAGCTGGCGGCCGTGCTGGCGTTCGGCATCGGGTCCTGGCTGGAACTGGCCTATCCCGGCTTGTCCCGGCCGAGCGGCGATCTGCCGGTCGACCGCTTCAGCCTGGATGCGGCGCAACTGGGCATGCAGGTCGAGCAACTGCCACCGCCCACAGGGGCCAGTCCGACGGAGGCTGCCGGCTTCAGGCGGAGCCTTCAGGCCGACTTCTTCTATCCGGTGCCGGGACGCGGCGCCGGCGCAAGGCCGGCCACGACGCCCGTGCTGATCTACGTGCCGGGCTGGCCGGGCACCCTGTCGGACAACCCCCGCCTGCTGGCGGACCTGGCCAGCCAGGGCTACTTCGTAGTCCAGGCCCGGATCACCCGGGAGGATACGCGGCTCGCCGGTCCGATGGATTTCTCGAGCGATGCCACGGTCAGGACGACCCTGTGGAAGGTCCAGGCCAAGGTCGGCATGCAGGCACGGGATGCGTCCGCGCTGCTGGATGCCCTGCACCGCCTTGCCGCATCCGGTGCGGATCGCCGGTTCAAACAACTTGCCCTCGACCGCGTCGGGATCCTGGGTTTCTCGTTCGGAGGCGCTGTCGCGGCGCAGGCGGCGGCGCACGATCGACGCTTCCTGGCGGTGCTCAACATGGATGGATGGCTGTTCGGGCAAGGCGCCGACCTCGCCTTTGCGCAACCCTATTTCCTGATGAGCGACGACGAGGCCGACCCGACCGCGGCGCAGCTGGCCTCGCCCGATCCGGCGACGCGCGAGACGGCGCGATTGACCGAACGTGACCTCCAGCGCATACGCACCCGCCTGCAGACGCCCGGAGCCCTCATGATGGTCATCCGGGGCACCGGCCACCAGAGCTTCTCGGACACCCCGGTACATTTCTCGCTTACGGGTCGTGGCATGCCGCGACCGGTGCAGGCGCTGCGTGTCTCGGTGATGATCCGCCGCTATGCACAGGCCTTCTTCGCACAGCACCTCAAAGGGGAGGCGTCGCCACTGCTGGCATACGCCGCCTCGCCCTACAAGGAGATCACACTGACGCGGTCGCCCTGAGCGCGTTGCGGGTGCGCTCGCGGACGAACGCCTCGCTCGCGGCTTTCCAGTCGCCCTCGCACTCCGTCAGTTTGCAGATGAGGTTTAGGTTCAGCTCCTCGTCGCCTTCGGGAGGCCGGTCGGTGGTGGCTAGCCAGCCGGGCACGTTCTGCGCGTCCAGCCGGCGCACGAACTCCCGGAACGATCCGTCCCCCTCCAGCGCGGCAGGATCAAGGATGAAGTAGCGGCCATCCTGCGTGACCGCGAGCCAGTACCAAATCTCTGCGTCCATGTGCCGTGCCCCAGCTCGTCCACCTTTGGCTACGGAACGGCAAATACAGCGGATGCGTTAATGCTGCGTCAAATCGCAAGTCTCGGGCGCCAGTTTCGGCCAGCGCCGGTGCAGCCAGAGCCAGGCGCCCGGATCCTGCCGGATCCAGTGTTCCAGGCGCTCGTTGATCGCCAGGCTGAGCGCAAAGATGTCGTCGTGCCGGCGACCGGTGGCAGGCAGGGCGAGTGGCGCCTCCACCACCATGGTGAACCGCGCCGGCCCCCGCCGGATCACCCTGATCGGGATGACGGGGATGCGGTAGCGCAGCGCCAGTTGCGCCAGGGCCGGCGCCGTCATCGCTGGGCGCCCGAAGAATGGCACCGGGATCCCGTCGTTCATCTTCTGGTCCACCAGCATGCCGAGCGATCCGCCCTGCCGCAGGTGCGAGAGCGCCGCCCGCGCGCCCGCCGCGCCTTTCGGGAACATCGAGACGGGCCTGCTCCCGCGGGTGCTCCGCAGCGACTGGATGATGCCGTCGATGCGCGCATCGGAGGCGGCGCGGTAGAAACCGGCTACCTGCAGGCCCAGGCTGGCCGCGATCGGCAGCACCAGTTCCCAATTGCCGAAATGCCCGGAAAAGAACAGCGACTGCGCGCCGCCTCGTGCGGCGGCGAGATGCTGCTCGCCCTCGATGGTCCAGCCGCCTGCCTCCCCGCTGCTGCCGAGGAGCGCGAGATGCGGCAGTTCGGTGACATTGCGGCCGAGATTGTCCCAGACGCCGGCGATGATCCTGGTGCGTTCGCCCGCGTCGAGGTCAGGCATTGCAAGGCGAAGATTGCCGTCGGCCGTGCGCGAAGCGGACAGGAACGGCCCGAGGTGGCGTCCGACCCAGCCGCCCAGGTTCGAAGCCCGGACCGGGCCGAGCCGTCGAAGCAGGCCGATGCCGATCCGCAGCAGGAGGGCCAGGCTGCCGGACGCGGTTCGCCTCCAGAGGCCGTTGCCGGGCGATGTCATTTGCAGGGACCGGCACGGCAATTGCGGCGCATTGTCATGAACCGGCCGTCGTCATCCCCGCCTCCGCGGGAATCGCGTCCCTGATCACCAGCACGTAGGCCAGAGCCGCCAGCGCGGCGACGCCGGCGCCGGTCAGCAGCGCCGCCTCGAACGAACCGGTATGCTGCACGATCACGCCGGTGACGATCGGCGCCAGGGCGCCTCCGATATAGCCGCCGAAATTCTGCATTGCGCCGAGCGAGGCGGTGCAGTTGCCAGGAGCGGCCACTGGCGCCATCGCCCAGGCGGTCGCGGTGGAGACATAGATCAAGAACATCGACACCGAGATGCAGGCGATGGCCAGCGCGTTGCTGGCGACTTCTGCCGCCAGCACCGTGAACAGGGCAGTGGCGAGCAGGGACGCCGCCATCGGGTATTTCCGGCTGCCGATCGGCGAAACCCCGCGCGCGACCAGCCAGTCGCACAGGCGTCCGCCGACCAGGCTGCCGACGACGCCGAACAGGAACGGGATCGCCGCCACCCAGCCGGTGCTGCCGATGCTCATATGGCGGTCGATCTCGAGATAGGCCGGCAGCCACGCATTGTAGATCCACAGCACGTAGATGCAGCCGAAGAAGCCGGCGATCATGCCCCAACTGGTCCGGTAGGCGAACAGCCGCCGCCAGGCCCGCCAGGTGACGCGGCCGCCTGCATCGGCGGCCTCGCCGAGATAGGCGCGTTCCGCAGGATCGAGCGCGATCTCGGCGGGATCGCGATGCAGGGCGTAAAATACCCCCGCCAGCAGCAGGCCGGCGATCCCCATGCAGCCGAACATCCAGCGCCAGCCGAGATGCAGCATCAGCACGGTCAGCAGCGGCACCGCGATCGCAGAGCCGAGCGTGGACGAGCAGTTCCAGATCCCGGTCGCGGTGCCGCGCGAGCCGACCGCGAACCAGTCGCGCACGATCCTCGCACTCGCCGGCGATTGCGGGGACTCGCCGATGCCGAGCAGCACCCGCGCCGCGAAGAACTGCCCGAAGCCGCCGACCAGGCCACCGAGCGTCTGCGCGACCGACCAGACCGCGAGGCCGGCGGACAGCATGCGGCGCGGCCCGAGCCGGTCGATCAGCGCGCCCGCCGGCAGTTGGGAAAAGGCGTACGACCAGAGGAACGCCGACAGCAGCAGGCCCATGCCCTGCACCGACAGCCCCAGATCGTGGCGCACCAGGGGATTGGCCACCGACAGTGTGGCCCGGTCGACGTAGTTCAACGCCCCGCTGGTCACCAGCAGCACCAGCGCAGTGCTCTGCACCCGCCTGATCCGTCCCGACCCGTGCCGAAGCACGGGACTGCGTGGCTGCGTCAAGCGTCCCAGCAGGCCAGGTCCTGCGGCGCGATCGTGGCCGAGCCGAGCAGGAACCGGCGGCTGGCTGGCCCGGGCAGAGTCCATGCGTCGGTCCCGTAGTTGAAGGCGTAGCGGCGGCTGCCGTGGCGACGCAGCCGCACGCCGGGCGGCAACTCCACGATCTCGCCGCCGCCGGCCGCGACGACATGCCGGACCGCGCCGTCGAGCAGATCCCGGTCCGGCCAGCAGCCGACATAGAGGCAACGTCCGGACGCGATGACAGCCGGCATGTCATCGTCGAAGCGGGCCAGCACCTCTGCACCGGTTTCGATCCACTCCCGCCAGCGCACCGCGGCACCCGACACGGTGCCGGTCACGGCATGCTCGAGAGCCGGCCGCAGCGACGCGACCTGGGTGATCCGCATCGGCAGCAGCGCCTGCAGCGGCCCGGGCGGCAGGCTGTCGGGGATGGCGAAGTCCCGGGTCCGCGAGCCGCTGCGCGGCCCGATCAGCAAGGCGGCCGCGGCGTCGCGCAGCGCCGCCAGGGCCGCATCAGTGACATGCGGCAGCGACGGCACCAGCACCGCACGATAGCCGGAGAGCGGCGTACCGGGGGCGACGATGTCGACATCTTGCCCGAGCCGGCGCGCGGCCTCGTACCAGCGCAGGCAGAGCTCGTAGTAGTTGAAGTCGTTGCCCTGCGGCTGGATGCGCAGCATCCAGGCAGCCTCGTAGTCGAACACCAGCGCGACCGGCGCCTGGGCGGCCGGCCCGGAAGGTGCGACCCGGCGCAGCTCCTCCGCGACCCGCAGCGCCTCGGCGCCCCCCGCCGAACGGGAGCGATCCGGGCGCTGCAGCCCGGCATGGAGCTGCTCCTGGCCGAACGGGCATTGCCGCCAGCGGAAATAGCTGACCACCTCGGCGCCGTGCGCGAACGCCTCCCAGGTCCAGAGCCGGACCATGCCGGGCTTCGGCACCGGATTCCAAGGCGCCCAGTTCACCGGCCCGGGCTGCTGCTCCATGATCCAGAACCGACCGCGCCCGACGCCGCGATACAGGTCGTGGTGGAAGGCGGCGATGTCGGGATGGGCGGTCTCGGCGAACAACGCGCGTTCCCCGGCATCGAGTGGGAACTGCTCGGTGAAGCCGAGCGGGTAGGAGTCCCAGCAGGCGAAATCCAGCGTCTGCATGACCTCGTGATGGTCGAACTCGGTGAACCGGCCCATGAAGTTGTGCGTCACGAAGCGCCCGGGCGAGTGCCGCCGCAGGATTTCCGACTGCATGCGGCAGTACTGCGCCACCTGGTTCGAGGCGAAGCGCTGGTAGTCCAGACGCGCCGCCGGCAGCGTCTCGGTGACAGCACCCGCCGGCAGCGCCACCTCGTCGAAATCCCGGAGTTCAGCAGACCAGAACACGTTGCCCCAGGCCTCGTTGAGACGCTCGATGCTGCCATAGCGGGACCGCAACCAGAGCCGGAAGGCGCGCAGATCCTCCGGGCCGTACGAGCGCACGGTATCGTGGCAGCCGAACTCGTTGTCGATCTGCCAGCCGGCGACGGGCGACGAGGCGCCGTAGCGGGACGCCACCGCCTCGCAGATGCGCCGGCTCTCGCGCAGCCACGCCTCGGACGAGAAGCTGCTGTGCCGGCGCGAGCCGAAGCCGCGGACCTGACCGTCCTCGGCGACCGGCAGGATCGACGGCTCACGGTCGATGAGCCATTTCGGCGGCGTCGCGGTCGGCGTGCACATGACCACGCGCAACCCGGCCGCTCCCAGGACCTCGATGGCATGGTCGAGCCACTCCCACTCGAAACGCCCGGGCTCGGGCTCGATCCGGCTCCAGGCGAACTCGGCGATCCGGACATAGGTGATGCCGGCTTCGCGCATCTGGCGCGCATCCTCGGCCCACCAGGCCTCGGGCCAATGCTCGGGGTAGTAGCAGACGCCGAGTGCCGCACCGATCAGCTGCAGGGTTTCAGTCAATGCGGTTCAGCTCCAGCACCAGGGCGGTCTCCGGCTGCAGTTCGGGCAGCGCAATGCCGACGATGCCGAGCAGCGCGCCCGGGACGCTCAGTCCCTCCTCGAACAATCGGCGCTGCGACGGCGACAGCCTGACGTCGAGATGCTGCGGCGGCGGCGCGTGCAGCCGGTAGGTGACGTGCGGGTCGAGACCCGGCAGTGTCAACGGCGGCGCGCGGGGCGGATCGGTATGCTCCTGCGCCACCAGGAACACTGCGTGTCGGCAATCCGGCGCCACCACCCCGCGCAGCGAGCGCCCCGCCTGCGCCGGACGGGCCTGGTGCAGCCCCGCATGCAGCAGCGGACGCAGGCGCTTGTGCAGCGCGATCCAGGCCGCCAGCTCGTCCTGCTCGTCGGTGGCGAGCGTGGTCGGGTCCAGCTCCACGCCCATGTGGCCGAACAGGGCGACCGCGGCACGGAAGCCGAGCGTGTGGCGTCGCCCGGTCTGGTGGTTCGGCGAGGCGGCAACATGCGCGCCCATCAGCTCGGGCGGCAGGAACCGGGAGAAGCCACGCTGGATGGAAAGCCGTTCGAGCGCGTCGGTGCAGTCGGAGGTCCAGACCCGGTGGGTATGGCGCAGGATGCCGAGGTCCGGGCGGCCGCCGCCGGACGCGCAGCTCTCGATCTCGACGGCGGGAAATGCCTCCCGCAGCCGGGCCAGCAGGGCGTAGGTCGCGAGCAGGTGGCGCCGGTAGGCGGGGCGGCCGTGGCGGTCGCCGGCGGCGACGAAATCCCGGTTCATGTCCCATTTCAGGTAGACGACCGGATGCGCGCGCAGCAGGGCGGCGAGCTCGCCGAAGATGATCTCCGCGATCTCCGGGCGGGTCAGGTCGAGGATGAGCTGGTGCCGCGAGGTGCGTAGCGGCCGGCCTTCGACATGCAGCACCGCGTCTGGATGCGCGCGGTACAGGTCGCTGTCGGGGTTCACCATCTCCGGCTCGACCCAGAGCCCGAACTCGAGCCCGAGACGGGTCACCGCATCGATCAGCGGACCGAGGCCGCGCGGATACTTGTCAGCATCCGGATGCCAGTCTCCGAGACCGGCGGTCGCGTCGTGGCGGCCGGCCATCCAGCCATCATCGAGCACGAAGCGCTCGATCCCGATCCGCGCCGCCGCCGTCGCCTGCGCCACCAGCCGGTCATGGTCGTGGCTGAAATAGTTGCCCTCCCAAGTGTTCAGCGTCACCGGGCGCGGGCGCATGCGGCCATCCGGCCACTCCAGCACCGTCCCGCGAATGCCGGCATGGAAGCGTCGGGACAGCCCGGACAGGCCATCCGGCGCGACCGCGGCATAGGCCACCGGCGTTGTCGCAGACAGGCCCGGTTCGAGCACCAGCTCGCCGGGATGCAGCCACTCCCCTGTGGTCACCAGGATGCGGCCATCCTCGAGCCGCTCGGCGCCGGTGCGATGGTTGCCGCTCCAGCCGAGCTGGATGCCGTGCACCAGGCCACGATCCTCGTCGAAGCCGGGGAGGCCCAGGATCAGGCCGGGAAAACGATCGTGCGACCGGCCGCGCCGGTTCTCCGACGCCCAGCTCCCGCCGGTAAGCGAGAGGCGGTGCTCGGAGAACTCGCGGCCCCAGCGCCCGTCGAATACCAGCAGCTCGTCCGCCTCCGAAGCCACCAGGAACACGCCGGCGGCGAGCCGCTCCACCTGCAGCGGCGTCGTGCCGGCGTTGTGCAGCGTGCTTCGCATGGCGAGCAGGTCGCCGTCCGGCGGCAGGTCGAGCACGATCTCGAGCCGCAGGGCGGCGACCGCATCGCTCGCCACGACCCGCAACCGGCCCGGCTCGTCATGCACCAGAACCTCGGTGAAATCCGCGGTCCAGTCGCGGCTGCCGCGGGACGCGACCAGACCCGGCGCGCGCAGCGTTCCGGTGCCCAGCGTCGGCATCAGCACCGCCTCGACGTGATCCTCGTCGAGACCGTTGCGCCGCGTTGCGCGGTCGCGCAGGGCAGGGACGGCACTCAGCGCAATGCCGTCCGGAAGACGGGTGCCCCAGTAGATTATCTCAGGCAGCTCGGTAGTCCGCTGCAGCAGAAGCAGCGTCGTGTCGCGGCCGTCCAGGCGGTGGATGCTCATTCCTTGACGGCTCCCAGGGTCAGGCCCGAGATGAAGTGGCGCTGCATCAGGAAGAAGATCGCGACCGAAGGCGTGGCGGCGACGATGGCGCCGGCCGACATCAATTGCCACGAGGCGAGCCACATGCCCTGCAGCGCCTGCAGCCCGGCGGTGATCGGACGCGCGCTGTCGGACTGCACCAGCACCAGCGCCCAGAAATAGTCGTTCCAGATGAAGGTGAATTCCAGCACGGCGAGCGCGGCCAGTGCCGGGCGGATCAGTGGCAGCACGATCAGCCGGAATACCGAGAATTCGCCGGCACCGTCCATGCGCGACGCCTCGATCAGGCTGTCCGGCAGCTCGCGGATGAAGTTGCGCATGAACAGGGTGCAGAATCCGGTCTGGAAGGCGGCGTGGAACACCACCAGCGCCCAGATCGTGTCGTAGAGCGGGAACACGTGGATCATCAGGTTGCGCACCGGGATCATCAGGATCTGGAACGGCACGAAATTGCCGGCGATGAAGATCGCGAGCACCGCGGTGTTGCCGGGGAACCGGTATTTCGCGAGCCCGAAGCCGGCCAGCGTGGACAGGATCAACGTTGCCGCGACAGCGGGCAGGGTGATCTCCACCGAGTTGAGCAGATAGCGGCCCATCGGCGAGCTGGTGAACACCGCTTCGTAGTTGCCGACCAGGTGCGTACCGCGCGGCCAGCCCCAGTAGTTGCCGGCGGCGAGGTCCTGCGCCGAGCGCACCGAGGTCAGGAAGATCGCGAGCAGCGGCAGCAGCCAGATCAGCAGGCTGACCGGCAGCGCGATCCGGTACAGCGTCTGCGCCCCTGGCGAGGCGGTCTGGATCGGACGTGGGAACATCAGCGCCGCTCCCGACGCAGCATGGTGATCAGGAAGAAGGCGATGTACACGTCCATGATCGCGAACAGCACCACCGCGATCGCGGCGCCGTAGCCGTAGCGGAACGACAGGAAGGTCTGCTCGTACATGTAGTAGGCGAGCACGGTGGAGCTGTCGTACGGTCCGCCCTTGGTCATGATCGAGACCAGATCGAACGAGCGCAGCGCGCCCACCACCGACACCACCACGGCAATGAAGGTGGCCGGGCGTAGTTGCGGAATGATGATGTTCCACAGCATCGCCCAGCCGCGCGCGCCGTCCATGCGGGCGGCTTCCACCACCTCGCCATTCACCGCCGTGAGCCCGGTCAGATAGAGGATCATGCAGTACGCGGTCTGCGGCCAGAGCCCGGCCACGATGGTCGCCGGCGTCGACCAGTTCGCATCGCCCAGCAGCGAGACGCCATGCAGTCCGATGGCGCGCAGGCCAAGGTTGAGCAGCCCGAAATCGCCGTTGAAGAACCAGGAGAACACCAGGCCGACCACCACCTGGGACAGCACGAACGGAAAGAAGAACAGCGACTTGTAGAGCCGCATGCCGAGCACGTTCTGGTTCAGGAACAGCGCGATGGCAAGGCCGCCGACCGGGGCCAGCATGTAGGCCAGCAGCCACCAGATGTTGTTGACAAGCGCGGTCCAGAACACGTCGTCGCCGAACAGTTCGACATAGTTGCCGATCCCGATCCAGCGCATCGGGTGGATGCCGTCCCAGTCATGCAGCGACACCCAGATGCTGTCGGCGATCGGCCAGAGCACGAACACCGCAAAGAAGATCGCGGCCGGCGCGATGAAGGGCAGCGGCGCCAGGCTGCCGGCACGCCGGACCCGCGTGCGCGGCAACGCGACCGTCGCCATGGGCGACATCGTCGTTAGTTCGTCGTCGCGTAGATGCGCAGCCGGGCGCGGTCGATGTCGGCCAGGATGCGGTTGAGGCGGCCCGGCCGCACCATGAACTCCTGGAACCCCTTCATCGCCAGCGTCGCCAGCGCCTCGTTGGTGTCGCGGTCGAAGAATTGCGCATGATCCGGGGTGGCGGCCAGCAGGGCCCGTCCCTCGACCAGGTAATGGTCGTCGATGAGCTTGGCCTGGCCATTGGCCGGGATCTGCTTCTCATAGGCGTTGATCATCGACTGGATATCGGGCTGCATCATGAAGGCGAGGAACTTCATCGCCGCCACCTTGTTCTTGGCCGCCTGCGGGATCGACACGCTGTCCATCGGCGCGTCCTCCGCCCGGGCTACCCCTGCAGTGACTGTCGGGAACGGCTCGAACTTCATCACCTTCTGCATGTCGGGCGAGAAGTTCTCGGTAATGAAATTGCCGATCAGCATCATGCCGGCCCGGCCCTGGTACAGCAGCGGCTGGCTTTCCTGCATGCTGAGCTCGGTATGGTTCGCGTTGAAGCACTTATGGTCGAGCAACTGCTTCCAGTGCGCGAACACGTCGCGGACCTTGGGGTCGGTATAGGACATCCGGCCCGACATCAGTTGCATGTGCGACGCGTAGCCGTTGATGCGCAGGTCGAGATAGTCGAACCAGGCGGCGGTCGGCCACAGATCCTTCGAGCCGAGGGCGATCGGCGCCACGCCGGCGGCGTTCAGCTTGTCGCAGGCGCCGAGCAGGTCGTCCCAGCTCGCAATCGGCCCAACCCCCGCCTTCTGCAGGATGTCGCTGCGGTAATAGAGCCCGTACTGGTATTGCGTGTAGGGCACGGCGTACTGGCGCCCGCCGTCGCTGGCGAGCCCGACCGCCGTGCTGCCGAAGGCCTGCTTCATCGGCGGCGTCCACAACGCGCTTACGTCTGCGAGCAGGCCCGGCTGCACGAACTGGCGCATGCGGGTGCCGGTGTACCAGAGCACGACGTCCGGCGGCTCCGAGGTCAGCCAGTTGCGGATCGACTGCTTGTAGCTCTCGTGGTCATAGACGTTCAGCGTCACCTGGGTGCCGGGATTGGCCGACTGGAACCGACGGACCACCTCCTGGAAGGCAGCTTTCGGCTGCGGGTCGGACGTGTCGGCATTGACCGTCAGGCTGTCGGCTCGCGCCGATGCGGCGAGGCCGAGTCCCAGGGCGGCTGCCAGGATCGCAGACAACAGGCCGGCTGGCCTGGACGGGCTGGGCATGCGGAGTCACTCCCGGACGTTTCCTGGGCCTTCATGGAGTCGAGGCCATTGCGTGGGACTATGGCCGACCTCGCTCCCGCCGAACAGGGTGGTCGGACCGGTAAATCCACGTCAATCCACGGGCCATTGCAGATTTGATCCGGAGACAACTTGCTTCGCCCCGCGGCCCGGGGGCGAATGTGCGCGGGCTAATGCATGGTGTGGTGTGACCACGTCCAATACCGTTTCGCTCGATCATTTTCATGAGGACGCCGGCGCGGCGCGGCATCTGCTGGACGACGACGGCGGCGGCTTCGGCCGGTGCTTCAACCAGAGCAGCTTCCTGTTCGGACACGGCCTCGACCGCGAGCCGTTGCTGTCCCTGCCGGGCCTCGCGGCACTGGCGGCACGCCTGGAGCCGCAGGGCAGCTACTATTGGTCTGGAGACGCTGCCGCAATCGGCGACGGGTGGGATGCCGGAAGCGGCGGCCATTGCAGTCTTGCCGAGGCGGTCGCTACGATCGAGTGCAGCAACTCGCTCATCCTGCTGAAGAACACGATCGACGATCCGTTGTTCGGGCCGCTGTTCCAGGCTGTCGTCGAGCGGATCTGTGCGCTGTGCGGGACCTCGATGCGCGACGACGTGCAGCGCGCGCGCGCCACCCTCCTGATCGCATCGCCCGGACGGTGGACACCGTATCACGCCGACGCCGACAGCAATTTCCTGATGCAGATCGCAGGGCGCAAGACGTTCGGGATCTTCGACCCGACCGACCGCACCCTCGTGACCGAACCCGAGATCGAGCGGCTTGTGTGCGGCGACTTCAATGCCGTGACCTACAAGCCGAGCCGCCGGAACGAGGCGGTCGTGCACGACCTGCATCCGGGCCAGGGTATCCATGTCCCGATCTTCGCGCCGCACTGGGCGAGGAACGGGAGCGAGGTGTCCATCGCGTTGAGCCTCAACTTCGACCTGAAATCCACCGCCCGCCTCATCTCGGTCCGCAAGGTCAACCGGAAGATGCGCAGGCTTGGACTGCATCCGGCCGCACCCGGACTGCATCCCTGGCGCGACCACGGCAAGGCCGTCGCCGGCAGGATCTCGTCCGGAGGGCTTGTACGACAACTGCGCGAACGCTAGACACGGGAGCCGACCGATGGCCAGGACCGTTGCCGACCAGATGGTCGAGACTTTCGTCGCAGCCGGAGTCAAGCGCATCTATGGGCTCGTCGGCGACAGCCTGAACGGCTTCACGGATGCCTTGCGGCGCCAGGGCGGGATCCAGTGGCTGCATGTTCGCCACGAGGAGGTGGCCGCCTTCGCCGCCGGCGCCGACGCCCATGTCAGCGGCGATCTTGCGGTCTGTGCCGGGAGTTGCGGTCCCGGCAACCTGCATTTGATCAACGGCTTGTTCGACTGCCACCGTTCGCGGGTGCCGGTGGTTGCGATCGCCGCGCATGTTCCGTCGCCCGAGATCGGGTCGGGATATTTCCAGGAGACCCATCCGGAGCAGCTGTTCCGCGAATGCAGCCTCTATTGCGAACTGGTCACCAGCGCCGAGCAGATGCCGCGCGTGCTGGAGATCGCCATCCGCCGCGCCACCACCGAGCGTGGCGTCGCCGTGATCGTCATCCCGGGCGACGTCACGTTGCGCCCCGCCTCCGACGCGCCGCCGTCGCACCCGGCCGGCCTCATGCCCGCGCGACCGGTCGTCACCCCGCCCGACGCGGCACTCGATGCCCTGGCGGCTCTGCTGAACACCAGCCGCCGCATCACCCTGCTCTGTGGCGGCGGCTGCGAGGGCGCACATGCCGAGTTGCTGCAACTGGCCGAGATCCTGCAGTCGCCGATCGTGCACGCGCTCCGCGGCAAGGAGCATGTCGAGTGGGAGAACCCGTACGACGTCGGCATGACTGGTCTGATCGGCTTCTCGTCGGGCTACCACGCGATGGAATCCTGCGATGCGCTGCTGATGCTGGGCACCGATTTCCCGTATCGGCAATTCTATCCGAAAGCGGCCCGTATCGCGCAGATCGACCTGCGACCGGAGGCCATAGGCCGTCGCGCGCCGGTAGAGCTCGGACTGGTCGGAAGCGTGGTTCCGACGCTGGCCCGGCTGCTGCCGCGGCTCGAGGTGAAGTCCGACCGGGCGCATCTCGAGGCGGCGCGCCGGCATTATGCAGAGGCCCGCCGTGGCCTCGACGAACTGGCGACCGGGCACCCTGGTGGCCGATTGCATCCGCAGCACGTGACTGCGGCGGTCAGCCGGATCGCCGGCGACGATGCGATCTTCACCTGCGATGTCGGCCTGCCGACCGTCTGGGGGGCGCGCTACCTCGCCATGAACGGACGCCGGCGGCTGCTCGGCTCGTTCTGGCATGGCTCGATGGCCAATGCGATGGCGCAGGCGATCGGGGCGCAGGCAGCCTCGCCCGGACG
This sequence comes from uncultured Acetobacteraceae bacterium, assembly GCA_964247695.1. Classification (GTDB taxonomy): domain Bacteria; phylum Pseudomonadota; class Alphaproteobacteria; order Acetobacterales; family Acetobacteraceae; genus Lichenicoccus. The sequence continues at coordinate 21,939 of CAXTVI010000019.1, read as the reverse complement.
CCAGGTGGTGTCGCTGTCCGGCGATGGCGGCTTCACCATGCTGATGGGCGACCTGCTGAGCCTGGTGCAGCTCAAGTTGCCGGTGCGCGTCGTGGTGTACAATAACGGCTCGCTCGGCTTCATCGAGCTCGAACAGAAATCATCCGGCTTCCTCGATACCGGCACCGAACTGGTCAACCCCAACTTCGCCGCGATGGCCGAGGCTGTGGGGATCAAGGGCGTGCGCATCACCGATCCGGCCGAAGTCGACGGCAAGCTCGAGGAGGCGTTCGCGCATCCGGGACCGGTGCTGGTGGACGCCGTCGTCAACCGCATGGAACTGGCGATGCCGCCGGTGATCACCGCCGAGATGGCGAAGGGGTTCAGTCTCTACATGCTCAAGGCGGTGCTGAACGGCCGCGTCGACGAGGTGGTCGAACTCGCCCGCGGCAACCTGCGTCGATAGAGGTCGCTGGTTCAGAGCAGGTCTTCGATCCTGATCGGCAGCGAGCGGATGCGGCGTCCGGTTGCGTGATAGACGGCATTGGCGATGGCGGCGTTCATGCCGACCACGCCGATCTCGCCAATGCCCTTCATGCCGAGCGGGTTCACACCGGCGTCGGTTTCCGGGACCATGATGACTTCGATGTCGCGTATGTCGGCGTTCACCGGGATCAGGTACTCGGCGATGTTGTCGTTGGTGTAGCGGGCGGTGCGGGCATCGATCTCGGTTGCTTCGTGCAGCGCCGAGCTGATGCCCCAGATCATGCCGCCCATCAGCTGGCTGTGCGCGGTGCGCGGATTGACGATGCGCCCGGCGGCGAACGCACCGACCGCCCGCTGCACCCGGATCTCGCGCGTCCGCGCATGCACACGCACCTCGACGAATTGAGCGCCGAAGGCATACGTCGTGAAATCCTTGCGCTGGGTGCCACGCGAGATCGCCATCTGGCCGGCGTAGAGCTTGCCGACGGAATCCGGAGGTAGCCCCTTGGGGATGTTCTCGGCATAGGCTTCGAGGGCACCGCCGGTCACACGCGCCATGGCCTCGTGCAGCGGCTCCGACACGCCGTGCGCATCACGCAACTCGCCTGAGGCGAGGGTCAGGTGTCCCGGATCCTGTCCCGCGAACGGTCCGGCATTGCTGGTGGTCGCAGCCGTGGCAAGGCGGGTGCGGATGTCCTCGCAGGCCAGGGCGACGGCGTGGCAGATGCCGGACGCATGGCTCGACCCGGCGGCCAGGCCGGCCGGCGGCAGGTCGCTGTCGCCGAGCTGCACCATGACCTGTTCCACCGTGAGGCCGAGCCGGTCGGCCGCGGTCTGGGCGATGATCGTGTGCGAACCGGTGCCGAGGTCATGCGCCGCGATCTGCACCGACGCCTCGCCGTCCGGTCCGAGCAGCACGCGCGCGGCGCCTGCGCCGATATTGGCCGGATAGGCCGCCGCGGCACAGCCTTGGCCGACCAGCCAGTCGCCGTCGCGCATCGAGCCCGGCTTCGGGTTGCGCTGCGACCAGCCGAACCGCGCCGCCGCAGCGTCGAAGCACTGCATCAACGACCGGCTGGAAAAGGCCTGGCCGGTCGCGGGATCGGTCGTCGTATCGTTGATCCGGCGCAACTCGACCGGATCGATCCCGAGGGTCTCTGCCAGTTCGTCGAGAGCGGCCTCGAGCGGAAACATGTACGGCACGTCCGGCGGCGCCCGCATGAAGCCTGGCGTGCCACGATCGGCGTGCACGATATTCACCTTGGTGAGGATATTCGGGCAGGCATACATGCGCGCCGTGGTCTCGGTGCCGGAGACGTTGTAGTCGGACGGCCGGGAAGTCAGCTCCCAGCCCTCGTGCCGGAATGCGGTGAGGTGGCCGTCGGCGCTGGCCGCGAGCTGGATGTGGTGTCGGGTCTCGGCACGATAGGTGCCGATCGTGTAGCCCTGCGCCCGGGTGGCGACGAGCTTGACCGCGCGGTTGAGGCGCCGTGCGGCGACTGCGATCCAGGCGGTGCGTGACGATGGTATGCCCTTCGAGCCGAACGCGCCGCCGACATGGCGCGCCACCACGCGCACCCGCTTCGGATCGAGGCGAAGCTGCTTGGCGACCACGCCCTTCAATCCGTAGACGAACTGGCTCGGCTCGTAGATGGTCAGGCTGCCGTCGTGCCAGATACACGTCGTGGTGAATAATTCGATCGGGTTGTGGTGCTGCGTCGGGGTTGCGAACCGGGCATCGACCCTGATCGCTGCCGAGGCGAAGGCGGCGTTCGCGTCGCCGACCATGAAATCCTTGTGCTCGCCGGGCTCGCGCACCTGCTCGTCGGCGCCGGGGCTGCCGAATGTCGCCGATGCCGGCTCCTCGTCATACTCGACCTCCACCTTCCGGGCGGCCTCGCGCGCCGCCTCGTAGTTCTCGGCGACGACGACGCCGATGATCTGGCCGGCGTGCCAGACCTGGCTGGTCTGCATCGTGGTGGTCTCGCCGCCGGCGCCGTGCGGTGGCGGCGGGTCGGCCTCAACGCCGACATTCTCCCAGGTCAGGATGTCGAGCACACCGGCCACGGCCTGCGCAGCCTGCAAGCTGAACCGCCGGACATGGCCGCGGGCGATCGTGCTGGTGACGAGATATGCGTACGCGGGATTGGCGACCGGCTCGTCGGAGGCGAACAGTGCCTGTCCGGTCACCTTGGCGCGACCCTCGATGCGAGGCACGGCGGACCCCATCAGGGTCCAGGCGGTAGCGTCCGGCATGCGTCAGATCTCCAGGGCCGCCGCGTCGAGCAGGGCGCGCACCAGCGTGCGTCGGCCCAGTTCGGGCTTGAAGGCAGTTTCCTCATGCACCAAGGCATCCCGGAACGCGGCCTGCGCCGCCGCCTCGGCCGCGGTCTGCGAGAAGGGCTGGCTGCGCAGCGCGGCCTCGGCCGCGTGCGAGCGCCAGGGTTTGCTGGCAAGACCGCCGAGGCCGATGCGCACCTCCCGCACCACGCCGTCCTGCAGGTCCAGCGCTACCGCAGCGGAAGCCAGCGCGAACGCGTAGGAGGTGCGGTCGCGGATCTTCAGGTACAGAGAGCGGCGCGTCCACGCGCCGGCCGGGACATGGAAGCCGGTTATCAGGTCGCCGGGTGCCAGCACCGTCTCGATGTGCGGGGTGTCGCCGGGCAGGCGGTGCAGATCCTCGAATGCCAGCGTGCGGGTGCCGTCGACGCCGGTGATCGCCACGGTGGCACCCAGTGCCGCCAGCGCGGTCGCGAAGTCGCCCGGGTAATGCGCGATGCAGTGCTCGCTGACCCCGAGCACCGCGAGATGGCGGTTGCTCCCGCCGATCGCGGCACAACCGCTGCCCGGGACGCGCTTGTTGCAGGCCTGCCAGCCGGGATCGCGAAAATAGCTGCAGCGTGTGCGCTGCAGGACGGTGCCGGCGAGGCTCGCCATGTTGCGCAACTGCGGGCTTGCGGCGAGGTGCAGGGCCTGCGCCAGCACCGGATAGTCACGAGCCACGACCGGATGGTCGGCGACGGTGGACATGCGCGCCAGGGCACCAAGATGCAGGCCGGACGCATCGGCCTCGATCCCGGCATGGGAGCCGTGCAGCGCACCGATGTCCACCAAGGCGCCCGGCTGCATGGCGCCCAGCTTCATGAGGTCGAGCAGCACGGTGCCGCCCGCGAAGAATGCGGCGCCGTGGAGGCCTGCCTGGGCGACCGCATCCGGGACCGTGCCGGCCCGGCTGTAGGAGAAGGGTTGCATCAAGCGGGTTCCATGCCGGCTCTTGCCTGTTCGACCGCCGCCACGATCTTCGGGTAGGCGGCGCAACGGCACAGGTTGCCGCTCATGAACTCGCGGATCTCCTCCGCCGAGTCGGCGTGGCCCTCGGTGACGCATGCAATCGCCGACAGGATCTGCCCGGGCGTGCAGTAGCCGCACTGGTAGGCGTCATGGTCCAGGAACGCCTGCTGCATCGGGTGCAACGTGTCCCGCTCGCCGGCCAGTCCTTCGATGGTGGTGACGCGGGCACCCTGGACGGCGGCGGCCAGCGTGAAGCAGGCCAGCACGCGGCGCCCATCCAGCAGCACCGTGCACGCGCCGCACTGGCCCTGGTCGCAACCTTTCTTGGATCCGGTGAGGCCGAGCCGCTCGCGCAGGACGTCCAGCAGCGTCGTGCGCACATCGATAGCGAGCCGGTGCTCGCGTCCGTTTACCGTGAGGGCGATATCCATCCAGGCCTCCGCTGCCGCCGGCGCGATGCGGTCGACCGGGGCACAACTCCGGTCGGGCCTGATCGTTCAGGCAGGTGCCACGGCCCTGTTCGTGCCGTCGATCACAAGATGGGAACCCTCACAGGCCCGTCTTAGGAGTTCGGTCCTAGATTGGTCGGCTTGAACTGGGCGAACAGCTCGGCGGCTTCCGGCAGAGTGTTCAACGGCACGTAGTCACAGACGGCGGCGTAGCGCTCCCACATTTTCAGGATGTCCGGGTGTTCGTGGGCGATCGCGATGGCGCCGTCCTTCCACTCGAACATCTCGACCATGACACCGTTCCGTGCGGCCAGCAGGACCGCTGCACGCTCGGTTGCGAGACCGAGACGGCGCAGATGGGACACATGATCGTCCAGGAGTTCCAGCAGCGCCGTCTCGCATCCGGGCTTCGGACGATAGGCCACGATCACGACATCGCCCACGATGATCCTTCCTCGCTCAGGGCGCCGGATGTGCGTTCGCCTCGCTCGCGAACTTCCGCCAGTCGAAGGGCCTCGGGTGCGGGAGACGGTCCGAGCTGCTGCATCATCGAGAGATCATCCCGGGTCGGGTTATAGTCGACGATCTTCCCGTCCTTCAGCTTGAACCGGTGGATCGCGTCGGCTGAGATGTCTGGTGTAGAAGTCGAGCCCCGACTTCCAGTCGCCGCGGTTCTGTTCGTCGATCTGCGTCTTGATGACCCACGATCAGATCGTGACATGTCCCCGCAGGGTCGCCTCGTCCAGCGTGTCGGAGGCACCCGCCATCACCACCTGGCCGCGGTCGAGGACGGTGATCTGCTGGGCGAGGGAGCGGGCGAATTCGTAGTACTGCTCGACCAGCAGGATCGCCATCTCTCCGCGGCTGCGCAGCAACTCGATGACACGGCCGATATCCTTGATGATGCTCGGCTGGATGCCCTCGGTCGGCTCGTCCAGCACCAGCAGCTTGGGCCGGATGACCAGGGCGCGACCAATGGCGAGTTGCTGCTGCTGGCCGCCGGAGAGATCACCGCCGCGGCGCCTGAGCATGCTGCCCAGGATCGGGAACAGCTCGAAGATCTCGTCCGGGATGCGTCGCTGCCGGCGCGGCAGCAGCCCGAACCCGGTCTCGAGATTGTCCTTGACGGTTAACAGCGGAAACACGTCGCGCCCCTGCGGCACCGAGGCGATGCCGCGACGGGCGCGCTCGTAGGCCGGCAGCCTGGTGATGTCGTCGCCGTTCCAGCGTATCTTGCCGCGTGTGACCGGATGGACACCGGTGACCGCGCGCAGCAGGCTGGTCTTGCCGACCCCGTTGCGGCCGAGCAGGCAGGTGACGTCGCCGGCGCGCGCGTTGATCGAAACGCCGCGCAACGCGATCGCGGCGCCGTAATGCAGGTCTATGGTCTCGACATCAAGCATCGGTCAGATCCTTTAGCGGCCGAGATAGACCTCGATCACGCGGCTATCGTTGCTGACCTCGTCCAGGCTGCCGTTCGCCAGCACGCTGCCTTCGTGCAGCACCGTCACGCCGACGCCAAGGGCGCGGACGAACTCCATGTCGTGCTCGACCACCACCACGCTGCGGGTACGGTTGATGTCGCGCAGCAGGTCGGCGGTCTGCGCGGTCTCGGCGTCGGTCATGCCGGCGACCGGCTCGTCCACCAGCAGCAGTTCCGGCTCCTGGCCGAGCAGCATGCCGATCTCCAGCCACTGCTTCTGGCCGTGGCTGAGCGACCCCGCGAGCCGTCCTACATGCTGTCCCAGGCGGGTGGTCTGCAGGATGCCGGCAATGCGGTCGCGTTCCTCGGCGGTCTCGCGCGCGAACAGCACGTTGAACGGGCGGCGGTGCCCCGCGAGCGACAGCAGCAGGTTGTCGCGCACGCTGAGATGCTCGAAAACGGTCGGCTTCTGGAACTTGCGGCCGATGCCGAGCCGCGCGATCGACGGCTCGTCCAGCTTGGTGAGGTCTATCTTGTTGTGGAACAGCACGTCGCCCTTGTCCGGCCGGGTCTTGCCGGTGATGACGTCCATCATCGTGGTCTTGCCGGCGCCGTTCGGGCCGATGATGGCGCGCATTTCCCCTGGCGCGAGGAGCAGCGACAACGCGTTCAGGGCGCGGAAGCCGTCGAAGCTGACCGAGACATTGTCGAGATAGAGCAAGCTGGGCGTGCTCATGCGCCGTCCTCCGGCACGGCGAGTTCGGGCGTCACCGGTGCGGGTTCATCGGCGAGGCGATCGGGGTCGGAGGCCCGGCGCAGCCCCATAAGGCCGCGCGGCAGGAACAGGGTGGTCAGGATGAACAGCGCGCCGAGCGCATACAGCCAGAACTCGGGCAGCAGGCCGGTGAACAGGGTCTTGCCGAGATTGACCAGCACGGCGCCGATGACCGCGCCAGACAGCGTGCCGCGGCCGCCGACGGCAACCCAGATCACCGCCTCGATCGAATTGCCGGGCGCGAACTCGCCGGGATTGATGATGCCGACCTGGATCACGTAGAGCGCGCCGCCGATGCCCGCGATGAGGGCCGACAGCACCCAGACCAGCAGCTTGGCATGTTCCGGCCGGTAGCCAAGAAAGCGGGTGCGGTTCTCGGCATCGCGCACCGCGGTCAGCAGCCGGCCGTAGCGTCCGGCCAGCACGGCGCGGGTCAGCAGCAGCCCACCGGCGACACAGAGTGCCGTGATCACCAGGAGCACGGCGCGGGTCAGCGGCGCATGCAGGTCGGCGCCGAGGATGTCCTTGAAGTCGGTCAGGCCATTATTGCCGCCGAAGCCCATGTCGTTGCGGAAGAACGCCAGCATCAGCGCATAGGTCAGCGCCTGGGTGATGATCGAGAGATACACGCCCGAGACACGCGACCGGAAGGTCAACGCGCCGAAGCCTGCTGCCAGCACGCCCGGCACGACCAGCGCCATCAGCAGCGCGAAGGGAAAGAAGCTGAAGCCGTACCAATACCAGGGCAGGTGGGTCCAGGACAGGAACACCATGAAGTCCGGCAGGTCGGCATTGGCATAGACGCCCCGCGTTCCGATTTCGCGCATCAGGTACATGCCCATCGCGTAGCCGCCGAGCGCGAAGAAGGCGGCATGCCCGAGGGTCAGGATGCCGGCGAACCCCCAGACCAGATCCACGGCGAGCGCGAGCAGCGCGTAGGAGAGGTATTTCGCGGTCAGCGACACCGCGAAGTCGGGCACGTGCAGGGGCGACGCCAGCGGCACCAGGTTCAGCACCGCCATCAGCAGCGCGCCGGCGACCACCACGGCCGCGGTGACGAGGGTTCCGGGCAGGTAGGCCGGAAGCCGGGACTGGAGCTTCACGATTCAACCCCGCGTCCCTTGAGCGGGAACATGCCGCGCGGCCGTCGCTGGATGAACAGGATCAGCAGCACCAGCACGACGATCTTGCCGAGCACGGCGCCCGCCACCGGCTCGAGGATCTTGTTGGCGATGCCCAGTGTCGCGGCCCCGGCCAACGTCCCCCAGAGATTGCCGACGCCGCCGAACACCACCACCATGAAGCTGTCGATGATGTAGCCCTGGCCGAGATTGGGGCTGACGTTGTCGATCTGGCTGATCGCGACGCCGGCGAGGCCCGCGACACCCGAGCCGAGACCGAAGGTGAGCGCGTCCACGCGCGGGGTGCGTATGCCCATGAGCGCTGCCATGCGCCGGTTCTGCGTGACCGCGCGCATCTCGAGGCCGAGCGGCGTGCGGCGCAGCACCAGGCTGAGCGCCGCCATCACCAGGCCCGCGAAGATCATGATCGCGAGCCGGTTGAGCGTTATCACCATCCCGCCCCAATGGAAGGCGCCGGACAGCCAGCCGGGGGTGACGACGGAGATGTTGGTCGGGCCGAACAGCGAGCGGATCGCCTGCTGCAGCACCAGGGAAAGGCCCCAGGTGGCGAGCAGGGTCTCCAGCGGCCGGCCGTACAGGAACCGGATCAGGCCGCGCTCGATGGCAACCCCGATGGCGCCGCAGACCAGGAACGCCGCGGGGATCGCCAGCAGGATGCTGATGGGTTCCAAAGCGGGGACGGCGGCGCCGACCGCCTGTTGCACCAGGTAGGTGGTGTAGGCTCCGATCATCATGACCTCGCCGTGCGCCATGTTGATCACCCCCATGACGCCGAAGGTGATGGCGAGGCCCATGGCGGCGAGCAGCAGCACCGAGCCGAGGCTGAGGCCGTAGAACAGGTCCTGCGCGATGCTCCACAGCCGCAGCCGCAGGTCGATCGAGGACAGCGCCTGCGTCACCGCCGCCTGCACCGCGGCCGGCTGGTCGTGCAGGCTGGCAAGGATGGCGCGCGCCGGGAGCCCCCCGCCGGCCTGAAGGGTGTGGACCGCATCGATCCGCGCCTGCACCGCGCCGGCATCGGTGGCCTGTGCCGGAGCCGACAGCAGGGCGGCGGCACGCGCCTCACGCAGACGGTGCGCGACGGAGGCATCCGGTTCATGGGCTAGTGCGCGGTCGAGCACCGGGAGTGCCGCCGGATCGTGCGCGTCGTAGGCGGCGTCGGCGGACTGCAGGCGGGTGGCGGGATCGGATGCGGACAGCCCGAACAGTGCCAGCGCACCGGCGACGGCCTCGCGGATGCGGTTGTTGACCCGCACCGGGCGGATCGCGTCCGGATCGGCCTTTGCCGGCGCCCCGGTGCGCGCGTCGAGATAGGTGCTGCCGTCACGGATATACAGCGCGCTGCCGGTGCGCGCCGCATACAGGTGACGCTCGCCGAGTGCGGTGATCACCGCCTGCGCGCGCGGCGCGCCGGAGGCCGCGAGTGTGGTGACCGAGGCCGCGACCGCGTTGAAGCTGGTCTGCGACAGTCCGGCAAAAGCGTCGGGCGCCTGGGCGGCGGCGGGAGCTTTCGTGAGAGCCAGCAGGCAGAAGACCAGCGCTACCCCCGCCACCGCTCGCCACAGCCAGCTTCGACCTTCAGGCATGACGCTGGTTTCAGGCATGACGCTGGCCGACGCAGGTCTTCGCCACGGTGTTGTAGTTGCCGCACGAGATCGGCTTGCTCCAGTCGCCGATCAGATTGCGTGTCTCGGCGACATAGGGCGACCAGGCCTGTGCCGCGATCGGCGCCGGCGAGTTCCACACCACGTTGAACTGGCCGTCATCCTGGATCTCGCCGATGAAAACCGGCTTCGTGAGATGGTGGTTCGGCAGCAGGGTGGCGACGCTGCCGGTGAGATTCGGCTGCTTGATGCCGATCATCGCGTCGATGATGGTGTCATGGTCGACGCTCTTGGTCTTCTCGACCGCCTGCACCCACATGTTGAAGCCGATATAGTGCGCCTCCATCGGATCGTTGGTGGTGCGCTTCGGGTTGTTGGTGAACTTGTGCCAGGCGTTGATGAATGCCTTGTTCTCGGGAGTGTCGATGCTCTCGAAATAGTTCCACGCCGCGAGCTGGCCGACCAGCGGCCGCGTATCCATGCCGGCCAGTTCCTCCTCGCCGACGCTGAACGCAACCACCGGAATATCGGTCGCCTTGATGCCCTGGTTGCCGAGCTCCTTGTAGAATGGCACGTTGGCGTCGCCGTTGATGGTGGAGACCACCGCGGTCTTCTTGCCGGCGGAGCCGAAGTTCTTGATGCCGGCCACGATGTTCTGCCAGTCGGACTGCCCGAACGGCGTGTAGTTCACCATGATGTCCGCGGTCGCCACGCCCTTGGACGCCAGATACGCCTGCAGGATCTGGTTGGTGGTGCGCGGATACACATAATCGGTGCCGGCCAGCACCCAGCGCTGCACCTTTTCCTCGCTCATCAGGTAGTCGACCGCCGGAATTGCCTGCTGATTGGGCGCAGCCCCGGTGTAGAAGACGTTGCGGCTGCATTCCTGACCTTCGTACTGGACCGGATAGAACAATATCCCGTTCAGCTCCTCGAACACCGGCAGCACGGACTTGCGCGACACGCTGGTCCAGCAGCCGAACACCGCCGACACCTTGTCGACGCTGAGCAGCTGGCGCGCCTTTTCGGCGAACAGCGGCCAGTTCGATGCGGGATCCACCACCACCGGCACCAGCGGCCGGCCGAGCAGGCCGCCCTTTGCGTTCTGCTCGGCGATCAGCATCAGCATGACATCCTTCAGCGTGGTCTCGCTGATCGCCATGGTGCCTGACAGCGAGTGCAGGATGCCGACCTTGATCGGCTCGCCGCTCGGCGCGGCGACGGCACTCCCGGCCCGAAGCAGCGGCGACATCAGGGCGGTCGAGCCGGCGGCAACGCCCAGACGTGAAAAGGAGCGGCGGCTCAGGCCGGAATGGTGGCGGATCATTGCTGGAGTTCCCCGATCATGTTGGTTCGGGACATGCAATGGTTGCGCCATCCGCGCGGGGACTCAGGACTGGATTATCTACGCCGGCGTCGCTCCGCGAGCAGCAGGGCAAAGATCCGCGTGTCGGTCAGGTAGCGGCTCCCCATCCGACGCGGCTCGCGCGCGATGCGCCAGCCCCATTCCAGTCCGGCATTCCTGATCCAGGCCGGCGCGCGCCGCTCGTGGCCGCCGATCTGGTCGATGGCAGCCCCGATGCACAGCCCGATGCCCGTGGCCCGGCCGCGTTCGCGGATGCGGTGCGCCAGGATCTCCTGCCGCGGCGCGCCGCAGGCCAGGAACACGAAGCGTGCCGGATGCGCCTCCACGAACTCCGCGCACTGCTCGACCAGCGTCGGGTCGCGCTCGAAGCCGAACGGCGGACAATGATGCGCAACCCCCGACAGATGGTAGCGCGTCCGGAGTGCCGCGACCGCCTCGCGCGTGGTGCCCACGATGGTGAGCGCGTCGTCGGTGGCGATATGCTGCTCGAACAGGTCGAAGGTCAGGTCGCTGCCGGTCACCACCGGAGGCGTTGCGAGACCAAGCATCCGGCCGGCCCTGCCCACGACACGGCTGTCGAGCAGCAGCGCACCGGCGCCGCGATAGAGCTCGCGCAGCGCCGGCACGCCCTGCCGCAGGCGAACGAAGTGATCCGCGTTCGGGGTGACCACGTACGTGAAGCGCTCCCGCGGGTCGCGTCCGGCGAAGGCCGCGGCGACGTCGGACGGTGGCGCCGCCGCAAGGTCGAGCCCGAGCAGGCTGATCGAGGGATAGCCGGATAACAATTCTGACATCGACAAAAATCCATCAATTCGTTTTCGCGAGTTACTATTTGCAAACTCGTAAAGTTCCGATCTGCTAATGAACCCGTCAAGCGGGTCAGTCGGTCGGGGGCGGCTTGGAATGAGTATGCAGTCGGAAATCGGCAGCCTGTTCGTGGGCGGCGGACCCGCCGGCGTGGCGCCGCTGGTGTGGGCGGCCCGACGCGGCCTGCTGTCCCGGCTTGCGGCCCAGGGGCTGGTCGTGATCGAGCGGGGACCGGTGATCGGGGCGGGCGCGCTGGGCGGGCATGCGATCGGGTCCGACACGCTGGCCGAGACCTTCCTCGAATGTCTCGAGGATAGCGCGGAGCCTCGCCTGGGCGCCTTGCGGGATCATCCGGCGACGATGGCGGTGCGCGCCTGCGCCGGCGGATCGGTGCCGTTGCGGCTGGCGGCGGCGTTCCTCGACGCGCTCGGCGTTGCGATGCATGCGGCGATCCTCGCCGCCGGCGGCCATGTCCGCACCGGATGCGAGGCCTTGTCGAGCCGCCGGCGGCTCGACGGAAGCTGGCAGACGACCCTGCGCACCGCGACCGGCACTGACACCATCATCTCGCGCAACCTGGTGCTGGCGACCGGCGCGCATCAGGATCTCCACGCGTTGCGAAGCGTCTCCGTCGCCGGCACGGTGTTGCTGCCACAGTACGAGAAGACCGTCATGCTGTCCGGCGATCTGCTCGCCACCGGCGGCCTCGCCGCGGCGCGCGAACGCCTCACCGGAATAGCCGCGCCGCGCATCGCCATCGTCGGCGGCTCGCACAGCGCGCTGGCGGCCGCCAACCTGCTGCTGCACGGCGCGGAACTGACGCTCGGGCCGGCCTCGCTGACGGTGATGCACCGCCGCCCCCTGCGCGTGTTCTTCCCGTCGGCGGCCGCGGCGCTCGCGGCGGGCTATGACGATTTCGGCGATGACGACATCTGCCCGGTCTCGCAACGGCTGTTCCGTCTCGCGGGCTTCCGCCTGGAAGCGCGCACCCTGCTCATGCGCGCGCTCGGCATCGACGGCCTGCAGCCCGAGCCGCGGCTGCGACTGCATCGGCTGGACACGCCCGCGGCGGACGCCGAGGCGCGTCGGTTGCTGGACGCGGCCGATCTCGTGGTGGCGGCGCTCGGGTACCGGCCGAACGGGCTTGCGCTGTTCGACCGTGACGGCAGCCGCATTGCACTAGGCGGCGGCGGCTTCGAGCCGGCGCCGATGGTCGATCGCGATTGCCGCGCGCTGGATGCGGCGGGCGAGCCGGTGCCGAACGTGTTGGCGCTCGGGCTGAGCGCCGGCTTCGTGCCATGGGGACCGCTCGGAGGAGAGCCCAGCTTCCGTGGCCAGACCAACGGCATCTGGCTCTGGCAGAACGGTGTCGGAGCCATGATCGTCGAAACCCTGCTTGCGGGTGAAGCAAAAGAGGAAGAACAGCATGTCGCTGCTTGACAGGAAATCCGTGCTGCCCGCGAGAATGCCGCTGAACGTCGCGATCATCGTCGGAACCCGGCCGGAGGCGATCAAGCTGGCGCCGGTGGCACTTGCGTTGCGCGCGCAGGCCGGCGTCGAGGCGCAGGTCTGGTGCAGCGGGCAGCATCCCGCGTGGGCCAGCGAGATGCTGGCCTATTTCGGTCTGCAGCCTGACCTGGTCATGGACCTGCCGCCGCGATCGACCGGACTTGCGCAGTTGTGCAGCATGATGCTCGGGCAGCTGCAGGACGCAATCGAGCAACGTCGTCCGGATGTCGTGGTGGTGCAGGGCGATACCGCCACCGCGTTCGCCGGCGCATTGGCGGCGGCCTATGTGGGCGTCCCGGTCGTGCATGTCGAGGCCGGGCTGCGCAGCAGCGACCGGAGGATGCCGTTTCCGGAAGAGCCGCACCGCCGCGCGATCGCGCAGTTTACGGCGCTGCATTGCGCGCCAACGCTCAAGGCCGCGGACACGCTGCTCGCCGAGGGTTTCGCGCCCGGCGACATCCTGGAGAGTGGCAACACCGTCATCGACGCGCTGCGCCTGATCGCGCGCCTGACACCGGCGAACGATCCGGTCGCCGAACGCGGCTGCCCGATGATCCTGCTGACCTGCCATCGCCGCGAGAGTTGGGGCGCGCCGTACCGGGCGGTATGCGCGGCGGCGCGCCGGATTGCGCTCAGCCGCGACTGCGAGATCGTGTTCGTCGTGCACCCCAATCCTGACCTCGCGCAGGTTGCACGCGACATGTTGCAGGATTGCCCGCGGGTGCGCCTTGTGCCCCCGCTCGGCTATCCGGACTTCATGCACATGGTCCGGCATGCGGCGCTGGTGCTGACGGATTCCGGCGGCGTGCAGGAGGAGGCGGCCGCACTCGGCACCCCGCTGCTCATCCTGCGCGACACCACGGAACGACCGGAGGGCGTCGAGGCGGGTACCGCGCGGTTGATCGGCACCGATGAGGACGCCATCGTCGGTGCCGTGCAGGCGCTGTTCGACCATCCGGCCGGTCTCGCCGCGATGCGCATCCCTTGCACGCAATACGGCGACGGCTTCGCGGCGGAGCGGATCGCCGCCGCGATCCTCGCCCGCTGGAGAGCCGCTCCGATCTGCGAAGAGACGGGCCCTGCCGAGGAGCTTCAGATGATCAAGGCAGCCGCGTGGATGGGGTCGAGCGTGCCGGCCTGAGCGTCACGCGCGAACCGCAGCGCCTGCCAGCCGAACATGCTGGCCCAGGCGTTGCGGTGCAGGCCGACGACGTCGAACATGAGGCCGCCTTCCGGGCTGAGCCGCGAGAGCAGGTTGGCCTCCAGGGGCGGTCGCGCCGCCTGCCAGAGTGTGCGGGTCGCCGCGTCCAACCGGTCCGCCGCATCGAGCACAATTCCGGCGCGCAGCATCTGTGCCAGCACGTCCGCCCGCACCACCGCGTCGCGGGCGCCCGCGACCGGCGGCACCGCGCCGGTCTGCGGATCGAGCTGCCGCAAAGCCATGGCGAAGCTGCGGTCCGCATTGCCGATCGCGTCGGCGTCCTGGCTGCGCGCCCAGACGGTCAGCCAGCCTTCGATCGAATACAGGTACGGATGCATCTCGCGCATGCGCGCCTCGCCCTCGCGCATGAGCAGGGCCTGCTCGTCGCGCAGCGTCGCCTCGATGACGCCGCCGAGCCCGGTCGCCTCGAGCGCCGACGCCTCGAGATCGCCAAGCGCCGCGACCGCCTTGACGTGGTGCACTCCCTGGGTGGTGGACCATTTCACCGGGATCGGGCCGGTGCTCGCGCCCTGCCGCAGCAGGTGCGAGTCCAGCCGGCCACCGCTCGTGATGCGTGCCACCGACGCCGTGTAGCGTGACAGCAATCCGGGCGGAAGCAGATCGGGCCAGCGTCGCTGCACGCAACGCAACCCGCGCAGGATGATGGCGAGGTCGAACGCGAACAGGCAGTCGTTGCGCCAGTCACTGTCGGCGGGGTCGCGAAAATATAGTGTCAGGGGTTCGGCCGCCGGGCCGCCTTCGACGTCGAGCCACGCCGCGACCCGGCCAGCCGCCTGCCGGTAGCATGTGTCGTCGGTTGGCGCCGCATGCACCAGGAACTGCAGGTAGTAGCCGCAGATTTCCGGATACAGGCCGTTCCAGACTCCGTCTTCCGAGAGATAGTTCACGACGCCGGCCCGCGAGCCCGAGCCGCCGCCGGACGCACGCAGGACCGGTTCCGACAGCAGCCAGGCATCCAGGCGCCGCAGGGCTGTATCCAGCGCGTCGATCGAGGTCATCCGGTGCATCGCCATTTCCCGTGCAGCAGCAAAGATCAGGGGTTCAGATGCAGCGCCGCGACGACGTCGGGCGGGTAGCGGAACGACTGCGCGGACCGCCCGACCGGTCGGTCGAACCCCATCTGGTCGTCCAGCGCCCACAGCGCCCAGGGCAGCCGCAGGTTTGAAGCGGCCTGTCGCATGGCGCTGAAATAGGCGTCGCGCGCCGGCTGGTTCAGGATGCCCATCGCGCCGATCTCCGTCATCACCACCGTGACCTGGTGCGCACGGCCCCAGTCGGTCGCGCGACGCAGATCCTTCTCGAAGCTCGCCTCGTTCTGCGGCTGCGAACACCAGTACTGGATCACCCCGCGCGTATGCTCCTGCGGCGTGGCGGCGGCCGCGGCGTGGCAGGCCTGCGGGGATGTCGGGAACGGGATGTGCGCAGCGAGCTCGTTCTTGTCGATCGCCTGGTCCCAGAAGCCGAGCAGCGTCAGCAGCGTCGGCTCGTAGGTATGGAAGGTGTAGATGACATCCGGGTCGGCGACCGGCTCGACCTTGAGCAGTCCGTTGAGGCTGCTCCAGTTGGTGCCGGTCAGCACGACCGTGTTGTCGGGCAGCGCCGCACGGATCACCTGCAGCAGGCGCCCCTGCAGGTCGGTCCAGTGCGACGGATCCGACAGCGGCTCGTTGACGAGTTCCGGAAAGGTCATCCCGGCCGGCAGGCGGCGCAGCGCGGGAGCCAGGTCGTGCCAGAACCCGAGCAGGATCTGCTGCGCCTCGGGGTTCTTGTCGAGCTGCCAATTCTGCGCCGCCTGCGGATACGGATTGACCATCACCGCGAGACCGGCCTTCTGCAGGCGGCGGATGACGTGCAGCACGACGCCGAGCTTGTCCGGCGCGATGTGGTGTCCCTGCATCACCACCTCGAGGCCGACCGGCAGCCGCACATAGGTGAAGCCGGCCCGCCTGATCGAGGCGACCTCGGCATCGTCGAGGTAGTTGCCGAGCGCCCTGTCGTCGCTGCTGGGGGGGAACCGCAACCAGTGCCCGACATTCAGGCCGCGTGCCAGCACCGGCAGCCGCGCCGGCGGCGCATCGGCCGCTGCGGGCGAGGCGATGCAAAGGGCCAGGGCGATTGCCCGTAAGGCGCGCCGGAGCAGGCGGCCCGGACCGGGGCGAAGCTGCGAGGTCGAAATCGGCACGGTCAGCCTTTCGTTTAGATCGCGAAAACAACGCTATACTGCTTTGCCGTCGCTGCAAATCCACAGCCCGCCCGCATTTCAGCTCTCGGCGGCATTTTCAACGTGCTGTTCGAGCCGGGGGGAATGGAAGCGCGCGACAGGCTGATATAGAGTTCATCGGTCATGGTCATCGCGAACTGACAGCATTGATCACGGCACTATCGCCTTAGCCTCGGATATCCTTCGTTTCGAAAGGGCTGAGCTATGCCGGTCATGCCTGCGCTGACGGCCCTGCGCGGCCTGCTCGCCTGGTGGGTCGTTGCCTTCCACGCTCTGCCACTCGCCCCGTTCGGTATTCACCAGACCAACACGTGGCTGCGGTCGGGAGCGCTCAGCGTGGACGCGTTCTTCGTGCTGTCGGGTTTCGTGCTCTACAGCGCCTACCCGGTCATCCTCGACGGGCGCCGGACCGACCGTCTGCGAGATTTCCTGGTCGCCCGCTTCGCCCGGATCTACCCGGCGCATTTCGTGATGCTCTGCGCGTTCCTGTCGCTGTTCATCGTGACCCACATCCTCGGTGTGACGATGCATAATGAGGACAACTACACGATCCCGGTTCTGGTCCGGCAGTTCCTGCTGCTGGATGGCTCGGCGTACTCGCCCGGTCTCACCTGGAACTTCCCGTCCTGGTCGGTCGCGGCCGAAGCGGTCGCATATATCGCCGCGCCGCTGACCTTCCTGGCGATCGGGTTCCTGCGCGTGGCCGGGACGCTGCTGGTCGCTGCCATACTGTTCGTGCTGGTCGCGATCCTGGGGGAGAGTGACTGGCTCGGGGCGCCCGGGCATGCGGTGCCGCAGGTGCTTCTCGAGTTCGCCCTCGGCGCGTTGCTCTTTCGTCTCGTGGACGCATTTCGGGAGCACCTGGCGCCGATGGCGCCGTATGCGCTGGCGGCCGTTGGCATCGCCCTGCTCGCCGGTGTCGCCTCGGCACATCACGGCATCGTCGTCTGCTCGATGGCGCTGCTCATCGGCATCCTGTCACTGCGGCTGCGCAATTATTACGGCATCGGGAAACGCATCGAGATCGCGCTGCTCTATCTCGGCGAGACGTCGTATGCGGTCTATCTGTGTCATGCCCTGATCCTCTACATCTGGGGCGGCGTCCAGGCCCGGAGCCATCTCGGCATCATGCACAGCCCGGCCTTTGGCATGATCGTCCTCTGCGTCTCGATCCAGGGTATCGCAAGCGTGCTGCATCACGTCGTGGAACACCCGGCCCGGCGCTGGATCCGGGCCAACCTCGCCGGCGGACCGCCGCGTGCGGTATCGGGCGCGGCCAATGCGGAGGCTGCGGCCGACTGAGGGCCGGCGCGCTGCCGGCTGCCTCTGCAGGATGAGTAGATCACGAAGCTCGTCTTTGCGGCACGAGGGCCTATGGTGAGCGGATCGGCCCTGATCCAGATCAGGAAGCCGAAGGCGGCGACGTCCCATCGATAACCGCCGTCCTCCACGGCGTGCCTCAACGGAGTTTCCGCATGGACAGCATCAGCCAGGGCAGTCCGGACGCGCCGCTCACCGAAGAGCAGCTCGATCTCATGCAGGGCTGGTGGCGCGCGGCGAACTACCTCTCGGTCGGCCAGATCTACCTGCTCGACAACCCGCTGCTGCGCGAGCCCCTGACCAGCGCGCACATCAAGCCGCGCCTGCTCGGCCATTTCGGCACCACGCCGGGGCTGAACTTCATCTACCTGCACCTCAACCGTGTCATCAAGGCGTTCGGGCTGAACACGATGTTCATCGCCGGGCCCGGCCATGGCGCGCCCGGTGTCGTCGCCAGCACCTGGCTGGAGGGCACCTACAGCGAGCTCTATCCCGACGTCTCGCAGGACGAGGAGGGGATGCGCCGGCTGTTCCGGCAGTTCTCGTTCCCCGGCGGCATTCCGAGCCATGCGGCGCCCGAGACGCCCGGCTCGATCCACGAGGGAGGCGAACTCGGCTACTCGCTGTCGCATGCTTACGGCGCGGCGCTGGACAATCCCGGCTTGATCGTGGCCTGTGTGGTGGGTGACGGCGAGGCCGAGACCGGCGCGCTGGCGACGTCCTGGCACTGCAACAAGTTCCTCGGTCCGGCCACCGACGGCGCGGTGCTGCCGATCCTGCACCTGAACGGCTGGAAGATCGCCAACCCGACCGTGCTGGCCCGCATTCCCCGCGCCGAACTCGACAGCCTGCTGCGCGGCTACGGCTACGCCCCGATCTTCGTCGAAGGCGATGACCCGCTGCCGATGCACCAGGCTATGGCGGCGGCGATGGACAAGGCGATTGCCGGCATCCATGCCATCCAGCATGCGGCGCGTGTGGACGGTGTCGCCGAACGGCCCGCTTGGCCGATGATCGTGCTGCGTTCGCCCAAGGGCTGGACCTGCCCCGCCTTCGTGGACGGGCACAAGACGGAGGGCACGTGGCGCTCGCATCAGGTGCCGATCCCGGACACGAAGACGCCCGAGCACGTTGCGCTGCTCGAGCAGTGGATGCGCAGCTACCGCCCGGAGGAGCTGTTCGACGCGGCCGGCCGGCTGCGTCCGCAGATCGCCTCGTTGGCGCCGGCCGGCAATCGCCGGATGAGCGCCAATCCGCACACCAACGGCGGCGCAGTGCGGCGCCCGCTGCGCATGCCGGACTTCCGCGACTATGCGGTGGTGGTGCCGGCGCCGGGCCAGGTGGAGGCGGAGGCGACGCGCGTGCTCGGCGGCTTCCTGCGCGACGTGATGCGCGCCAACGAGACGGCGCGTAATTTCCGCGTCATGGGGCCGGACGAGACCGCCTCGAACCGGCTGGCCGGGGTGCTGGAGGCCACCGACCGGGCCTGGGACGCCGAGACCCGGGACGGTGACGACCATCTGGCGCCGGATGGCCGGGTGATGGAGGTGCTCAGCGAGCATACCTGCCAGGGCTGGCTCGAAGGCTATCTGCTCACCGGCCGGCACGGCCTCTTTTCCTGCTACGAGGCCTTCATCCACATCATCGATTCGATGTTCAACCAGCATGCGAAGTGGCTCAAGACGGCGCGCGCGGTGTCATGGCGGCAGCCGATCGCGTCGTTGAACTACCTGCTGACCTCGCATGTCTGGCGCCAGGACCATAACGGCTTCAGCCATCAGGATCCGGGCTTCATCGACCATGTCGCCAACAAGAAGGCCGACACGGTGCGGGTCTACCTGCCGCCGGATGCCAATACGCTGCTGTGGGTGGCGGATCACTGCCTGCGCAGCTGGGACCGCATCAACGTCATCGTCGCCGGGAAGCAGCCAGAGGCGCAGTGGCTCGACATGGATGCGGCGATCAAGCATTGCAGCCAGGGCATAGGGATCTGGGAATGGGCGAGCAACGACCGCGCCGGCGAACCCGATGTGGTGATGGCGTGCGCCGGCGACGTGCCCACCCTGGAAACCCTTGCCGCGGTGGACCTGCTGCGCCGGCAGATGCCGGAGCTGAAGGTGCGGGTCGTCAACGTCGTCGACCTGATGACGCTGCAACCGAAATCGGTGCATCCGCACGGCATGACCGATGCGGATTTCGACACGCTGTTCACCACCGACAAGCCGGTCATTTTTGCCTATCACGGCTATCCCTGGCTGATCCACCGGCTGGTCTATCGCCGCGCCAATCACGATAACTTCCATGTACGCGGCTACGAGGAGGAAGGCTCCACCACGACGCCGTTCGACATGGTGGTGCGCAACCGGCTCGACCGCTACCACCTCGTCGGCGACGTGATCAGCTTCGTGCCGGGGCTCGGTGCGCGCGCCGCCTATGCCAAGCAGGCGGTTCGCGACAAGCTGGTGCAGCACGAGCAGTATATCACCCGGCATGGCATCGACATGCCGGAGGTGCTGGACTGGCGCTGGCCGGTGGACCACGCCGCAGCCGATCCGGTATCGTCATGAACGATGCATCCCTGCCGGCTCGCGGCTCGCATGACCTGGAAGAGTATCTCCCGCATACGCGCATCGCCTATCTCACCATGGAGATCGCGCTCGAGCCCGACGTTCCGACATACAGCGGCGGCCTGGGCATCCTGGCGGGTGACGCCGCCCGCAGCGCCGCCGATCTTGGCCTGCCGATGGTGTTCGTGACGCTGGCCAGCCGCGACGGCTACCTGCACCAGGATCTCGACGCGCAGGGCGGCCAGCTCGACAGTCCCGATCGCTGGGACCCGGCGACCCGGGCCTCCGCGCTGCAGGCCATGGTCGCGGTCGGGATCGGCGGCCGGGAGGTCTGGATACGTCCCTGGCTCTACGTGCTGGCGCGCCCGCTGGGCCGCTCGGTGCCGGTGCTGCTGCTGGATACCGATCTCGCCGAGAACGATCCGGCGGATCGCGGCATCAGTGCCCGGCTGTACGGCGGCGATGCGGCCATGCGGCTGCGCCAGGAGATCGTGCTCGGCATCGGCGGCGAGATGATGCTCGCGGCTCTCGGATTCGAGATCGCCACCTTCCACCTCAACGAGGGTCATGCGGCGCTGCTGCCGCTCGCTTTGCTGCGGCGCTACCCGCTGCGTCACGGCCATGTCGAGGATGCGGTGTCGTACGATATCGAGCGCGTGGTGGAGCGCTGCGTCTTCACCACCCATACGCCGATCGCCGCCGGACACGACCGTTTCGAGTACGGGCTGGTTGCCGATTTGCTCGGCGAGTTCTTCGATCTGGCGGCGCTGCGTCATCTCGCCGGCGACGACGCGCTCAACATGACCAGGCTGGCGATCAACCTCAGCGGCTACATCAACGGTGTCGCCAAGCGGCACCAGCAGACCGCGCAGGCGATGTTCCCCGGCACCACGATCCGCTCGATCACCAACGGCGTGCATCCCGAGACCTGGGTGCAGCCGGCGCTCGCACGGCTGTACGCGACGCTCGATCCGCAATGGGTCACCGAGCCGGAGGCGCTGGTGCGTGCCGATACGCTGCCGGTGGATGCGGTGCTCGCAGCGCATGCCGAGGCAAAGGGGCGGCTGCTGGATGCGGTGTATCGCGCGACCGGCCGCACGCTGTCGCCCGACCTGCCGACCATCGTGTTCGCGCGCCGGATGACCGGCTACAAGCGGGCCGACCTGCTGCTCGCCGATCCCGAGCGGCTGGTGCGGATCGCGCGCAATGCGCCGTTCCAGGTGCTGTATGCCGGCAAGGCGCATCCGCAGGACGGCGAGGGCAGGGCGCTGATCGGCCGCATCCAGGACGCGTCGCGCCGGCTGTCGCACGACCTGCCGATCGTGTTCGTCCCGGGCTACGACTTCGCGCTCGCCAGGATCCTGGTCGCCGGGGCCGATGTCTGGCTGAACACGCCGCAGCCGCCGCTGGAGGCGTCGGGTACCAGCGGCATGAAGGCGGCGTTGAACGGCGTGCCCAGCCTGAGCGTGCTCGATGGCTGGTGGCTGGAGGCCTGCATCGAGGGCGTCACCGGCTGGGCGATCGGCGATCCGGAGCAGCCGTCCACGCATGCGGCGATCCTGCTCGACAAGCTCGAGCACACCGTGCTGCCGCTGTTCCATGACCGCGCCGCATGGGCCCGGATCATGATGGGCGCCATTTCGAAATCCGGTGCGGTGTTCACCAGCCACCGGATGATGCGCAGGTATGCGTCGGAAGCCTACCTGACCAGCACATTGACGGCCTAGTGCGACAGCAGGACGCAGCGGTCCAGGCGCAGCAGCAGGTCGCGGGTGACG
>CAXTVI010000018.1:0-88097 GCA_964247695.1 uncultured Acetobacteraceae bacterium | reverse complement strand
TTAATTGCGCGGTGGGATAATACGGAAGGTAACGTGATCCTTCCGGCGGAGCCTCCCTTGCAAGACACTAGATCATGTTCTCCCGCCAACATCGCCGCGACCTCTCATGTGGGTAGCCGGCCGTTCCTTCGGAGCCTCCTGCGCTGGGGACTGCTCGTGGCGTTGGTTGCCCCGGCCGGCTTCTCGGTTGTCGCCGGGGTGATCGCGTATCAGGCCGGTGACGGACGCATGCGGGCGGGTGAACTGCCTGTCCTCATGGCCCAGATCCAATATGACGCCGCCAGTGAACTCACCTTCGCGCAACGCTATCGCGCGGAGCCTTCGGCGGCTGTGCGGGCCATGTATCAGGCTGCTGTCTCGAATGTCGTCGCGGGTCTCGATACGGCGCGGTCCAGGAGCCACGATGCCGAGGTCCCGATGATCGATGGCCTGCTGAGCGCCAACCGGAACAACGTGGTTGTGGTCCAGGCGCTGTTTGCCGCAGTCGACAAGAGTGACAGCGTACTGGCCAACGCGATCGACCGCAATCAGGTCGAGCCTGCCTATGCGATCATGTCGGCCGGCATCGCTGACGTCATTGAAGGTTCCCTGGCCTTCGAAGAGAAGTACGACCGGCGGGAGGCGTCGATGCAATTCGACGTGCTCGTCGGCACACCGCTTGTTCTGGTACTCGATCTTATCCTGGTGATGACCCTTCTGCTGCTGCAGCGCTCTGCCGGACGTCGTGCCAGGCAGGCGGCCTCGCGAGAGGCCGATATCGTTCGTCAGAACGAGCAGCGGTTCCGGGCCCTCCTGCAGAACGCCTCCGACGTGGTACTCATCAGCCAATCCTCGGGCCTCATCTCCTATCAAAGTCCGACTGCGGAAACCGCCTGGGGCTACGCCGGCGAAACCCTGCTCGGTCATCGCCTCAGCGGGATCGTTCACCCGGAGGACCAGACGGCCCTCGAGGACCTCTGGCTACAGCTGCAGGGTGTTCCTGCGGCGACCCGCACGACCGAGTTGAGGTTGCGCATGCAGGATGGGGCCTGGCGCTACGTGGAGCTCATCCTCACAAACCTGCACCACGAGGCCTTCGTCAAGGGTGTCGTGATCACGGCGCGTGACATCGAGGAGCGCAAGGCGTTCGAGCAGCTGCTCACGCAGCGTGCCTTCTACGACGCCCTCACTGGGCTGCCCAACCGCCTGCTGTTCCATGACCGGCTCGATCAGGGCCTTGTGCGGGCAGCCCGTCGCCGCCGCTCGATCGGGCTGCTGTTCCTGGACCTGGACAATTTCAAGCTGATCAATGACGGCCTTGGCCACGCTGTCGGCGATCAGCTGCTGAAGGAGGCCGCGGCGAGGTTGTCGGAGTGTGTGAGGGCCGAGGACACCGTGGCACGGCTCGGCGGCGACGAGTTCGTGGTCCTGCTGGATTGCCTTCTCGATGAGGCCGATGCGCAGGTGGTCGCGGAAAACATCAGCCGGCAGTTCAGGCGCCCATTCAAGCTGGGGTCTCACGACGTCGTTGTCACCGCAAGCATCGGCGTGACCTTGGGGGATGCCTCGCACCAGGATGCCTCTGCCATCCTGCGCGATGCAGATGTCGCGATGTATCGCGCGAAATCGGAAGGCAAGGGAAAGCACGTGCTCTTCGATGCCAGCATGCACAGGGACAGTCTGGCTCGACTGGAGCTGGAGAACGACCTGCGCCAAGCCCTGGAGAAGAACGAGCTGCGCCTGCACTATCAGCCGATCGTCGAAATGCATACGAACAAGCTGGTTGAAGTGGAGGCGCTGGTCCGCTGGCAGCATCCGACGCGAGGCCTGATCCCGCCCTCAGACTTCATTACGATAGCCGAAGAGACCGGCATGATCGTGCCGCTGGGTCACTGGGTGCTGGAGGAGGCGTGCAAGCAGGCGGCACAGTGGCATGCAGAGTCGACTGTCACACCCCCACTCACCCTCAGCGTCAATCTGTCCCCGAGACAATTCCAGCAGCCGGATCTGGATGAAGAGATCGCGGACATCCTGCAGCGCACCGGAATGAAGGCGTCTTGCCTGAAACTCGAGATCACCGAGGGGGTCATCATGCGTGATGTTGAGCTAACCATCACCATGCTTGCCAAGCTGAAGGCCCTCGGTCTCAAGCTGGCAGTCGATGATTTTGGTACTGGTTACTCGTCACTCGCCTATCTCAAGCGCCTGCCTCTGGACGTGCTGAAGATTGACCAGTCCTTTGTGAAAGGGATTGGACGAAACCCGGAAGATACCGCAATCGTGCAGGCAATTCTTTCCCTGGCACAATCGCTCAATCTCTCAGTGACCGGCGAGGGCATCGAAACCATCGAGCAAGCCACCTTGCTGACCAGCATGAGTTGTGACCGCGGGCAGGGATATTTTTTCGCGAAACCGCTCGATGGCAGCGGCATTACGGCGTTGCTACAGGCCACTATCCCTTTGCGTGAATCGACGCCAGGCCCATTGCATCATGCGACATCGGATGTCGAGGTCATATCCGGATCCTAGCCCGTCCTAGATACGACCACCAATATTTCCAGCGTTTCAGGCCCAGGCCGCAGATCTGTCGAACAAGAAGCAGCCCCGCGTCAGACGATGCCGCCGCCGCCGGCCGCGCGCTTCGGCCGGCGCCCGGCGCAAGCCTGACGGTAGTCGCTGGCGCGGTACGCCGCCAGCGGGTCGATGGCGGCACCCTTGCGGAATCGCGCGGTTGCCAGGATCGGGGTCACGTCCGTGGTGAAGGCGCGCTTGAGCACCTGGTTGGCCATCATCGCATCGTTGCCGTCCTGGTATCCGTCCAGGGCGATGCGGTCGACCAGCAGCGCCTGGGCATAGGCACGCTGGATCTCGACGGCCGACGAGATCAGGCTCTCGATCGGGTCGGTGACGTTGTGCGACTGGTCGATCATGTAGGCGGGTGCGGAGTCCAGCCTGCCGTCCCGCTGGGCGTCCACCAGCTCGTTGAACACCAGGAACAGCCGGAACGGGTCGATGGCGCCGGCATCAAGGTCGTCGTCGCCGTACTTCGAGTCGTTGAAGTGGAATCCGGCCAGCTTGCCGGCATGGATCAGCCGCGAGACGATCATCTCGATGTTCACGTTCGGGGCGTGATGGCCGAGATCCACCAGGCAGCGCGCCTGCGCACCCGCCGCCTGCGCCGCCAGCAGCGACGAGCCCCAGTCCTGGATCACAGTCGAGTAGAAGGCCGGCTCGTAGATCTTGTGCTCCAGGAACATCGTCCAGTCCGCCGGCAGCGCGGCCGCGACCTGCTGGACGCTGTCGATGTAGCGCTCGAAGGCACGGCCGAAATGCGACTGCCCCGGGAAGTTGGAGCCGTCGCCGACCCATATAGTGAGCGCCTTCGAGCCGAGCGCCTCGCCCGCGCGTATGCAGGCGATGTTGTGCGCGATCGCCTGCGCGCGCACCGCCGGATCGGTGTGCGACAGCGAGCCGAACTTGTACGAGAGCGGATGGTCCGCGTGCGTCGGGTGGTCCTGGAAAGTGTTGGAGTTGACCGCGTCGAAGCCCAGGCCGAGCGCCTCGGCATGCGAGCGGAGGCTAGCGAAATCCGGAACCTCGTCCCACGGGAAATGCGGCGAGATGGTCGGGGTGGCGCCGGTCAGGCTGTTGATGACGGCACAATCCTCGATCCGGTCGAACACGCTGGCCGGCTCGCCCTCGCCGGGATACCGGGCGAAGCGGGTGCCGCCGGTGCCGGTGCCCCAGGACGGGACCGCGACCGCAAAGCGGGAGACCTGCGCCGTCACCTGCTCGATATCGATGCCGCGCGCCGCCAGCTTGTCGCCCAGATGGTCGTAGTCGCGCGCGGTCTCGGCCTCGAGCGCACGGTTCAACTCGGCGCGAAAGCTGCCGTCGGCGGGCCGGATGTGGCTGATCTGGTTCATGGAGCCCTCCTGCTCAGCGGGTGAACGCAGGCGCGTGGCCCGCATCGACGTTCAGGATATTGCCGGTGGATTTTCCCGACCGAGCCTCGCTGGCAAAGAAGGCGATGCCCTCCGCGATATCCTCCGGATAGACGCCGCGCTTCAGCATCGACCGCTCGATATAGACCTTTTCCAGGTCCTCGCGCGTGGTACGGTTGGAGGCGGCGCGCTGGTCGCCCCACTCGCCCTGCCAGATCCGCGAGCCGCGCAGCACGGCGTCCGGGTTGACCACGTTGGCGCGAATGCCGTGTGGCGCGCCTTCCAGCGCCAGGCAGCGCGAGAGATGCACCTCCGACGCCTTGGCCACGCAATAGGCTGAGGCGCCGGCCGAGGCCACCATGGCGTTCTTGGAGGCGACCAGCACGATCGAGCCGCCGGTGCCCTGCGCCTTGAGCAGTCGGAACGCCTCGCGGGTCACCAGGAAGTAGCCGGTCGAGAGGATCGACATGTTGCGGTCCCACAAAGCGAGGCTGGTATCCTCGATTGCGGCGGCCGAGGCGATGCCGGCATTGGAGACGCAGATATCGACGCCCCCGAAGGCGAGCGCCGCATCCCGGTACAAGGCGAACACCGCCGCCTCGTCTGTTACGTCCACCCAAAGCGCGACCGCCGTGTCGACACCGTGGCTACGTCGGACGGCCGCTTCGGACTCCGCCAGCACGTCGCGATCGATGTCGCAGATGATGATGGCGGCACCCTCGTCGGCCAGACGGCGCGCAGTAGCCATGCCGATGCCGCCGGCGCCTCCGGTGATCAGCGCGACCTTGCCGGCGAGCGGCTTCGGCTTGCCCATGCGGGCGAGCTTGGCCTCCTCGAGCAGCCAGTATTCGATATCGAAGGCTTCCTGCTCCGGCAGGCCGCGATACTCCGACACCGCCGACGCCCCACGCATGACATTGATCGCGTTGGTGTAGAACTCGGCGGCGATGCGCGCGGTCGCCTTGTCGCCGGCGAAGGTGATCATGCCGACGCCCGGGATCAGATAGACCACGGCATTGGGATCGCGCATTGGGGGCGAATCCGGCCGGCGGCAGCGCTGGTAGTAGGCGGCGTAGCCTTCGCGATAGGCGGCGATCGCCGGCGCCAGCCGCGGCAGGATGTCGGCGGCACTCTCGCAGGCCGGGTCGAACTCGAGCACCAACGGTGCGATCTTGGTGCGCAGGAAGTGGTCCGGACACGACGTGCCGAGCGGGGCCAACTGCTTGAGCGCGTGCGAGCCGACGAACTCGAGCACCGCCGGGCTGTTGTCGAAATGCCCGATCCGGGTGGCCAATGCCGGGTCGCGTCCACTGATCAGGCCACGGATATGCGGCATGATGGCAGCGGCGACCGCGCGGCGCTCTTCCGGCGGAAGTGCCGCGACCTTCTCGCCCTTGAAGGCCGGGCGTGCCGCCGATTGTCGGGCGAGCCAGGCGATGGCGTGGTTTATGGTGTCGATCGTGGTCTCGTAGCACTGCTTCTGGGTCTGGCCCCAGGTGAACAGCCCATGCGCTTCCAGCACGACGCCCTGGGCATCCGGGTTCTCGCCCACGAACTCCTGCAGCCAGATCCCGAGCTCGAAGCCCGGCCGGCGCCAGGGCACCCACCCGATCGCATTTCCGAAAATCTCCCGCGTCAGTCGGCGGCTGTCGGCGGACGCGGCGATGGCGATGATCGCGTCCGGATGCACGTGATCGACATGCGGGGCCGGGATCAGGCCGTGCAGCGGCGTGTCGATCGAGGTGGTGCGCGGATTGAGGTTGAAGGTGAGGTGCGGGTAGAGCCCGACCATCTCGTCCTCGCGCTCCGGACCCCTGTACAGCGACCGCGCGTGCAACAGCTTGTCCATGTAGAGCGTCGAGAAGCCGTCAAGCTGCATGGTGCCGATATCGCCGCCGGACCCCTTGACCCAGAGCACGGTGACGATCTCCCCAGTCAGCGGGTCGGTCATCGGCAGCTTCGACGAGGTGTTGCCGCCGCCGTAATTGGTGACGCGCTTGTCCGAGCCGAGCAGGTTGGAGCGGTAGAGCAGCAGCGCCTCGGGCGACAGCGTCGCGGCGTGGGCGTCGTCCCAGCGGTTCGGCAGCAACGCGATGTCGGGTGTGGCCGTGTCCATGATGAGGTTCCCAGCGGTCAGGCGCACACAGTCTCATGCCAATCATTCTCGATCAAGACCGATAGAAATCGATCATCCGTGCTTGACGGGAAGCGAGCCTGCCCGCAACCTGAGTGCCGTTGCAGCGAAAGTGCAAGATCCGTGCTCGAGCGTGAGCGTCAGAGACTGATCCTCAGGACGGCGGAAGAGCGCTCGGTGGTGAGCGTGCCGGACCTGTGCGAGCTGCTGGGCGCTTCCGAGGCGACCATACGCCGCGATATCTCCGGCATGGCCGAGCGAGGCGAGGTGCGCCGGGTGCGTGGCGGCGTCGAGGCGCTGCAGCCGCGCTACGAGCCGCACCTGGTCGGCACGCCGTTCGTGTTCAGCCAGGATGTGCAGGCAGCGCAGAAGCGTGCGGTGGCGCGCGAGGCGGCGGCCCGGATGCGTCGCGGCGAGAGCGTCATCATCGGCGGCGGCAGCACCACCTTCTGCCTGGCCGAGTTCCTGGAGGATCGCGAGCTCGACATTATGACGAACTCGTTCCCGCTGGCGGCGCATCTGGTCAGCCATAGCCGCAACCGTATCACGCTGCCGGGCGGCACCGTCTATCGCGAGCAGTCGATCGTGCTGAGCCCGTTCGACGATGTGACGCAGCATTTCCTGGGCCGCAGTTTCTATACCTCGTGCTTCGGGCTGAACCGGTTCGGCATGATGGAGAACGATCCGCTGATCGTGCAGTCGCAGAACAAGCTGCTGGCCAGCGCGGAACGGGTCGTGGTGCTGGCGGACAGCCGCAAGCTGCGCCAGTACTCGTCGATGATCGTCATTCCGCTGGCGCGCATCGCCACCGTCATCACCGACTGGGAGGCGACGCCGGAGGAGGTGGAGCCGTTCCGTGCTGCCGGCATCGAGGTCGTCATCGCCGCCGAACAGGATTCGGTGACCAGGCAGGTCGCCTGAGCTAACGTCGAGACCAGGCCGTCACAAGAATGGCCGTGCAGGGAGCAGCTACCATGAAAAGAAGAGACGTGCTGGCGGGGATGTCCGCCTTCGGGGCGGTTGCGACGAGCAGCCTGCTGGTTCCCGGCGGCATGGTGCGTGCCGCCGGGCACCCGGTACGCATTGCCATCGTGGCGAAATCCCTCGGCAACGGGTTCTTCAACGCGGTGCATCTGGGCGGTGACCAGGCAGCGGCCGCGATCGCAGCGGCTGGGGGCGGCCCGGTCGAGGTGATCTTCACCGGGCCGACCAACACCGCCGCCGAGAACCAGATCGACGTGGTCAACGCATTGATTGCGCAGCACGTCGATGCCATCGCGATTTCCGCCAACGATCCCGACGCGCTGGTGCCATCCTGCAAGCGCGCCATGCAGCGCGGCATCAAGGTGATGTCGTACGATTCCAGCGTCGCCAAGGCAGGCCGTATTCTCTACCTCGCCGACGCTACCGACCAGCAGGCCGGCGATGCCTGCCTCGACCTCGCGGCGGATGCGTGCAACGGCCATGGCAAGGTGGCGATCCTGTCGGCGACGGCGACCTCGACCAATCAGAATTCCTGGATCGCGGCGATGAAGGCCGACCTGCCGAAGCATCCGGGCCTCGATCTCGTCACCATCGTCTATGGCGACGACCTCTCCGACAAATCCTACCGGGAGGCGACCGCGCTGCTGCAGAAATATCCCGACCTCGCGGTGATCATCGCGCCCTCCACGGTTGCGATCACCGCTGCGGCCAAGGCGGTGGACGACGCCGGCAAGACCGGAAAAGTCTTCGTCACCGGCCTCGGGTTGCCGAGCGAATGCGCCGGCGCGGTCGAGAAGGGCACCATCAAGAGCTTCGCGATCTGGAACCCGGTCGATATCGGCTACGCGGTGATCGAGATCGCCAACGCCCTGGTTGCCGGCAAGGGCGGCCCCGGAATGAGCATCACCGCCGGGAAGCTCGGGCCGATCGCGTTCGATGCCGACGGCGATGGCACCCTCGGCAAGCCGACGACGTACGACAAGAGCGACATCGCGACCGCTGCGAAGCTTTTCTAGAGCCCGCGATGCAGCCTATCCTTTCGCTCGAAGGCGTCGTGAAATCCTACGGTGGCGTCAAGGCGCTCACCAGCGGCGCGCTCGACCTCTATCCGGGACAGGTGACCGCGCTGCTCGGCGAGAACGGCGCCGGCAAGTCGACGCTGGTGAAGATCATCACCGGCATCGTGCGCGCGGATGGCGGCAGCATGGTGCTCGACGGAAAGCCCGTTGCGATCGAGTCTGCGGAGCATGCCCGCAGCCTGGGGATCAGCGCGATCTTCCAGGAGCCGGTGGTGTTCGATGCGCTGACGGTGGCGGAGAACATCTTTATCACCGGGCGGCCGCGGTATCGCGGGACGGTGGACTGGCCGACCATGCTGCGGCGCTCGCGAGAGATCCTGGCGGAGCTGGATCCCGGCATCGCGCCGGACATGGTGCTCGGCCGCCTCTCGGTGGCCCAGCGCCACCTGGTGCAGATCGCCCGTGCCCTGTCCAACGATGCGCGCATCGTGATCATGGACGAGCCGACCGCCGCACTCTCGCACCGCGAGGCGGAAGAGTTGTTCGTCATCACCCGGCGGCTGCGCGACGAGGGGCGGGCGATCCTGTTCATCTCGCACAAGTTCGAGGAGGTGTTCGCGCTGTGCGATCGCTACGTGGTGTTCCGCGACGGCGCCGGCGTCGGGCAGGGCTTGCTGGAGGGGGTGACCAGCGAGCGGCTGATCACGCTGATGGTGGGCCGGCCAGTGGACCAGGTGTTTCCCAAGCGGGCGGTGGCCATCGGGCGGGAAGTGCTGCGGGTCGAGGGGCTCGGGCGCGGGCAGGAATACGAGAATGTCTCGTTCGCCGTGCGGCAGGGCGAGATCCTCGGCGTCTATGGCCTGATCGGGGCCGGCCGCTCGGAGGTCATGCACGCGCTGTTCGGCACCGCACCCGCCGAGACCGGCCGCATCGTGCTGGATGGCGAGACGGTCAGGATCCGGTCGGCGCGCAACGCGATCGCGCGTGGCATCGGCTTCGTGCCCGAGGACCGGCAGATGCAGGGCGCGCATCTGCGGCTGGCGATCGGCGACAACATCACGCTGCCCTCGCTCGGCCGCACCACGCGGGCCGGGTTCCTGAGCGGGCGGCGCGAGCGCGAACAGGCGGGACCGCTGGCGGACCAGCTCGGTGTCAAGATGTCGGGACTGGACCAGCGGGTGGACGAGCTGTCCGGCGGCAACCAGCAGAAGGTGGTGATCGCGAAGTGGCTGGCGACCGCGCCACGCGTGCTGATCCTGGACGAGCCGACCAAGGGGATCGATGTCGGCGCCAAGGCGCAGGTGCACCGGCTGATGGGGGAGCTGGCGGCGCAGGGTGTGGCGATCATCATGGTGTCGTCGGAACTGCCGGAAGTGCTCGGCATGGCTGACCGGATCATGGTCATGCGGCGCGGCCTGGTGCAGGCCGTGGTGGCGCGCGCCGAGGCGACACCGGAGCGCATCGTGCGGCTGGCGACCGATGCCTGAGAGGATCGCAGCGACCACGATGCGGCGCATGCTGCGCACGCGAGAGGCCGGGCTGCTCGGCCTGGACCTGCTGCTGCTGGTGGCGATCGCGCCGTTCTTCCCGGCCTTCCTGCGGCCGGCCAATCTTGCCGGCGTGTTCGACGACACCGCGCTGCTGATCCTGCTGGCGCTCGGCGAGATGCTGGTGCTGCTCACACGCGGCGTCGATCTCTCGATCGCGGCGAACCTGGCTTTCACAGGCATGGTGGTGGCGTTGCTGAACCAGTACCATCCGGGCCTCGGGCTGGCGCCGGTGCTGGTGCTCTCGGTGCTGATGGGTGCCGCACTCGGCTCGGTCAACGGGTTGCTGGTCTGGCTGCTGCGCATCCCCTCGATCGTGGTGACGCTCGGCACGCTCTCGATCTATCGCGGCGCGGTGTATCTGGCGTCCGGCGGAAAGTGGGTGAACAGCAACCAGATGTCGCCGGAATTTCTCGGCCTGGTGCGCCTGCATCTAGGTGGCGTGAGCATGCTGTCCTGGACCGCGATCGTGTGCGCCGTGCTGGTGGCGGTGTTCCTGCGTCGCAGCGTGCGCGGCCGCAACCTCTATGCCGCAGGCAACAATCCTGCCGCCGCCATCTATGCCGGCATCGATGTCGGCGTCATGCAGTTCACCGCCTTCCTGATCGCGGGCGGGATCGCCGGCCTGTGCGGCTATCTGTGGGTGTCGCGCTATGCGGTCGCCTATACGGATGTCGCCAGCGGCTTCGAGCTGCAGGTGATCGCGGCCTGCGTGATCGGCGGCGTGTCGATCTCCGGTGGTGTCGGTAGCGTCGCCGGTGTGGTGCTGGGCGCGCTGTTCCTCGGCATCATCAAGAACGCGCTGCCGCTGGTCGGCGTCTCGCCATTCTTCCAGATGGCGGTGAGCGGCGTCGTCATCACCGGCGCGGTGCTGATCAATGCCCGTGGCACCCAGGCTTCGGCGTTGCGCATCCTGGAACGGCGGCCCGCATGAGTGACCTCAGCCTGTCGGTACGGTCCGCTGCGCGAAGTGCCAGGCGTCCGTGGCGCGCCCTGATCCGCTGGGAGACCCTGCTGGTCCTCGCGATCCTGATCGATTCCGCGATCAACGCACGCGCCTCGCCATACTTCCTCGATCCGTGGACGCTGTCCGACGTCACCGTGAGCGTTGCCGAAAAGGCGGTGGTGGCGCTGGCGATGGCCTTTCTGGTCATGGCCGGCGAGATCGACATTTCCGTGGGCGGCATCATCGCCCTGGCCTCCGTGGCGATGGGACTGGTCGCACGCGGCGGCATGCCGCTGCCCGTCGTGGTGGCGACGGGCGTTGCGACCGGCTTCCTGGCCGGCTGCGTCAACGGCGCCCTGGTGACCATCGGACGGGTGCCGTCGATCGTCGCCACCATCGGCACGATGACGCTGTTCCGCGGCATCGCCTACGCGGTGCTCGGCGACGGCGTGCTGAAGACCTATCCGCCCGGATTTGCCTGGCTCGGGCAGGGCTATGTCGCAGGCCCGGTCTCGTTCGAGCTGGTGCTGTTCGTACTGCTTGCGGCTGTGGCGATCGTGCTGCTGCACGCGACCGCCCTCGGCCGCCGGGTGATCGCCACCGGCAGCAATCCGGAAGCGTCCCGGATGTCCGGCATTGCGACCGGCCGGCTGCGGTTCTGGTTGTTCGTCGCTGTGGGCATGGCGGCGGGCGTGGCCTCGGTGCTGCTGACCTCGCGGCTCGGCTCGACGCGGCCCTCGATCGCGCAGGGCTGGGAACTCGAGATCATCACCATGGTGATCCTCGGCGGCGTCGCCATCGAGGGCGGCGTCGGCACGATCCCCGGCGTCGTGCTGGCGGCGGTCCTGATGGGGCTGGTGACCTTCGGGCTCGGGCTGCTCAACGTGCCCGGCATCGTCATGTCGGTGGTGACCGGATCGATGCTGATCGTGGTCGTCGCGGTGCCGGCGGCATGGCGAAGCTTCGGGCCGGGGCGCCGTCGATGACCGGTTCGCCGGAAAAGATCGCCTTTTGCATGCGGCTCGATCCCGGCCGGCGCGCCGAATATCAGGCGCGCCATGACGCGCTGTGGCCGGAGCTGGCCGCGCTGCTGCGAGAGGCCGGGATCAGCGACTACAGCATCTTCCTGCACGAGCCGACCGACAGCCTGTTCGCGGTGCTGCGGCGCACGCCGGACCACCGCATGGCGGCACTCCCCGAGCACGAGATCATGCGGCGCTGGTGGCAGCACATGGCCGACATCATGCAGACCGATGCATCCGGCCGCCCGGTCACCGAGCCGCTGCCGATGCTGTTCCACCTGGACTGATGGCGTCGATGTGCGGCCCGGAGCACCGACCTTGGCAGCCAGGGAATCTGCTGGTGGTGATCGATATCGGCAAGAGCAACGCCAAGATCGTGCTGCTCGATCCGCTGACTGGCGTCGAGCTGGCCTCGATGCGCCGGCCAAATGCCGCGCGGCCCGGTGGCCCGGTGCGACAGCTCGACCTGGACGGCCTCACCGGCTGGCTGCTGGCGTCGCTGGCAGCGCTGCCGGAGCGGCACCGGATCGCGGCGATCGTGCCGGTCGCGCACGGTGCCGCCTGCGTCATGCTCGATGCCGGGGGTGCTCCCGTGCTGGCGCCGGACTACGAGGATCCGGCGCTGGCGAGCGAACCCGGGACCTACGATGCCTTGCGTGATCCGTTCGAGCGGACGCTGTCCCCGCTCCTGCCGCTGGGCCTCAATCTCGGCCGGCAGATCCACCATGTGCAGCATCGCCTGCCCGACCTATTCGAGCGCGTCGCCTGCATCGTCCCCTATGCGCAGTACTGGGCGTTCGTGCTGTCCGGGTCTGCCGCGAGCGAGGTGACGTCGCTCGGATGCCATACCGACCTCTGGTGGCCGGAGCGGAACCGGTTCTCCGACCTCTCCATCAATGCCGGCTGGGCGCGCCTGTTCGCGCCGCTGCGGCGGGCCGCCGAAACCCTCGGTGTGCTGCGGCCGCACCTGGCCGAACAGTGCGGCCTGCCGCAGGATTGCGCCGTGCTGTGCGGCATCCACGACTCCAACGCCTCGTACCTGCGTCATCGTATGCACCGGCCGGCGACCAGCCGGTTCGCGGTGATCTCGTCGGGCACCTGGACGGTGCTGCTTGCCAGCAACGTCGAGGCCGCCGCCTTGCGGCAGGAGCGCGACATGCTCGCCAATGTCGATGCATTCGGCTCGCTGGTCGGCACCGCACGCTTCATGGGCGGACGCGAATATGTCGAGGTCGCCGGCGCCGAGGCTCCGCCGCCGGACCGGGCCGGCCTCGAGCGCGCGCTGGCGGCGAACGCCCAGGTTCTGCCCGCCTTCACCATCGGCGGCCAATTCGCCGGTCGGTCAGGCAGGGTGGTGCACGCCGACCGCCTGGATGCCACCGCCCGTGCCGCGCTCGCGACCTTCTACTTGGCGTTGCTGACCGACGTGGCGCTCGACCTGCTCGGTGCCGGCGGCGACCTTGTCATCGACGGGCCGCTGGCGGAGAACCCGCTCTATCCGGGGCTGCTCGCGGCCCTGCGTCCCGGATCGAACGTGCTGCTCGGCGAGGACGGTGCCGCCCCGGTCGGCGGAGCGCGCTGCCTGCTGCTCGGCGCCAGCGCCGAACCGGCCGGATTGCGCCGTGTGTCGTTGGGCGACCCGGCGATCCTGCTTGCGGCAAGAACCAGGTGGCGGGAGGCCGTGCGAGCCGGATGAGCGTGCTCTGGTGCCAGGGCATGTTCGCCTCCGGCTCGACCTGGCTCTACAACGTGGCGCTGGCGGTCGCGACCGATCTCGATGCGGGGCGCACGCCGCAGGGCCGCTTCGTCTTCGACCTGTCCGATGTCGCGGGCCTGGACGCACCCGGTCGCCACATCGTCAAGGCGCACCAGGCAAGGCGTGGGGTCGAGACGATCGCGATGCGCGCGGATGCGATCCTCGTCACCCTGCGCGACCCGCGCGATGCGGTGGTTTCGCTCATGCTCTACCAGGGCTTCTCGTTCTACCGGGCACTGCTCAATGTCTGCTACGCTGCTGAGGCCTGCCTGAAGCTGGCAGCGCATCCGCAGGCGGTGACGCTGCATTACGAGCTCGGGTACATCGACGATCCGGCCACGGTCGCGGGAATTGCGCGGCACATGGGCGGCACGCTGTCGGAGCAGCGCTGCCGCGAGATCTTCCTCTCGACGCGCCGGCCCGCGATCGAGGCCTTCATCGCGACCCTTGACGCGCAGCCGACTACCATCGTCGACCGGTTCGGCGATGTCTTCGACCTGGCGAGCCACTGGCACCGGCATCATGCCGGCCGCACCGGCGAAATCGGGCGGTGGCGCAGGATGCTGTATCCCGCCCAGGTCGTCGGCATCGAGACGGCGCTGCGCGACTGGATGCAGAGCTTCGGCTACCAGCCGCTGCATGCGGTCAGCGACTGATCTGCGGCCGATTAACCCGATCTTCAGGTTGGGGCGGCATGCTTCCTCCCGAACCGGATGCACAGGCGTCGGCAGGAGCAGGATCGAGTTGATGCGCGCCGGGTGCGGGTTCGAAGGAGTCGCGAGGCCGCCGCGGATGCGGAAATCGACCCCATGAGCCCGGAGCCGGGGGCGGTGTGCGCGATCGATCCGCAGGCCGATGATACGAGCACGTTCGACCTGGCGCCGGTCTCGCTGTGGATCGAGGATCTCAGCGGCGTTCAGGCGCTCCTGCGCCGCTGGGCGGAGGAGGGAATGCTCCGCCTGCAGGATCATGTCGCGGCCGATCCCCGCCGCCTGTCGGCGCTGAACGCGGCAATCATCGTAGTGAAGGTAAACCGGAAGACGCTGGCGCTTTACGGGGCCCGCGACCTGCCACACCTCCTGGGCAACATGCATCGCATCGTGACCGACGAGACGACGCAATTGACGGTCGGAATGACCCAGGACCTCTGGGACGGGCATCCGAGCTTTGCCGGAGCAACCGTGAACACCACCCTTGATGGCCGGCGCCTCGACATCCAGTTGAGCGGCAACCTGCTTCCCGGCCACGAGGCGAGCTGGGACCGTGTCCTGGTCGCGGTCGAGGACGTGACCGACCTGCACGCCGCTCGACGTGAAGCAGCGGCCAGCGAGGCCTATGCCAGGGGGCTTTTCGAGCACTCCCCGGTCTCGCTGACGGTCAAGGACTATAGCGGCGTCAAGCTTCAACTGGACGCGCTCTCCGCGGCGGCCAAGGCCGATCTTGGCGGCTTCATCGACAGCCACCCCGGCTTTGCCGAACGCTGCATCGAGGCGATCCGCATCGTGGATATCAACCGCCAGAGCCACCGGCTGTTCGGAGTGCCGGATGAGACGGCAGGTGACGAGCATCATTTCGAGCTTCTGCGTCTCAATTTCACCATCGACCTGCGCGAGCAGTTGGTCGGACTCTGGGACGGGGCGCTGTTCCAGGAACGCGAGACGACGAATATCCGTCTCGACGGCAGCCCGATCGACGTGCATGTGCAGGTCTCGGTGCTGCCAGGCCACGAGCACGACTGGTCGATGGTGCAGGTCGCCAGGATCGACATCAGCGCGCGCAAGTCGGCAGAGGCCGGCCTTGCGCATCTGCGCGATCATGACGCGCTCACCGGCGTCTATGGCCGGGCGTTCTACAATGCCGAGATGCTCCGGTTGAGCCGGTCGAACACCACCCCGATCGTCGTTCTGGTTGCAGACCTGGATGGTCTGAAAGCCGCCAACGACTGTCACGGTCATGCGGCGGGCGACGCGCTGCTCCGACGCGCCGGTGACGTTCTCGGAGCCGTGTGCAGCCCCGGCTGTATGGTTGCGAGAATTGGTGGTGACGAGTTCGTCATCCTGATGCCAGGCGGCTGCGAGCAGGAGACGGAACGATTGCTGCGGGACATCCGTGCCCGGCTGCTCGATGTAAACCGCGATCATGGCCAGTTGCCGCTCAGCCTCTCGATCGGCGTCGCGACACGCCGCCCTGGCGAGTGTCTGACCACCACCGTCGTTCGTGCCGATGAGGGCATGTATGTGGAGAAGCGCAGGCATCACCGGGATCGGAGCCAGGACGGCGGCTCCGATCCTGTCATGATGAGACCCGAGGCAGTTTCTGCGGCAACGCCGGCCGGTTAACCCGATCTTCAGCAGCGTGCCGCAACCTGGAACAGGAGCCGGATGCATTGGCATCAAGGCAGGGCGGGATCGGATCGATGGGTGCCGGATACGGCGTTGGGCGGGGCTCCGCAACCGGGGCAAGACGCCACCGGCTGCTCCTGAAACAGTGAGCCCTGGTCAACCACTACCAGCCAACCGTCAACCTCAATACCGGAAAACTCGACCGTGTCGAGATCCTCGGCCGGTCGCAGGATGGCAACAACCTCATCCCGCCGCCTGGTGATTTTCTCCCGAGCTTCGGCGTTGCCGAACTCGACACGCTATTGTTTGGGCCACTGACTGGCGGTATCGCGACCCTGTCCGCGTGCGGCGCGCGGCATCCCGATCTCAGGATGTCGATCAATGTCCACACCGCCGTGCTCACCCATGACGGGTTTTCCTGGATCGCGACTCCGCCTTCGCCGGGATCGATGTACTGCGCGCGGCCGGCATGCAGATCGCGCTCGACGATGTCGGATCCGGATATTCGTCGCTGAAGCGCCTGCGCGAACTGCCGGTGGACTGCATCAAGCTCGACCAGGCCTTCGTCCGCGGCGTCCTGGAGAAGCCGGACGACCTGCAGTTCGTCGCGAGCATGGTTTCCCTCGCCCTCGGGCTGCGCAAGAAACTGGTCGTCGAGGGTGTCGAGAATCCGGAGTTCGCCAATGCCCTGCGGGTTCTGGGTGCCGGTCTCGCGCAGGGCTATGGATCGCGCGGCCGATGCCGGCGGCGGCTCTGCTCGCCTGGGTTGCCGCCCATACGCAGACCAGGGGCAGCCGGGAGTCCACCTGCATGCTCGGCGCACATGCCGCCCACCTGGTCATCGTCGAGACCTGCCACATGCTGATGAACCAGGCGATCGGCCTGCCATGGCCAGACTCTCTCGAGGACCCGCATGTCTGCGCCATTGGCCGCTACCGTGACCAACAGGACCTGCATCACACGCCGCTAGGCGCAGCCCACATGGCCTTTCACAGGAGGATCGCGGAGCACGGGCTCGGCTCGGAGGACTGGCAGGCCAGCGCCGAGGTGCTCCGGCGGTGGTTGGAGGCGGCGGTCGTGCACCGTCCGGAACCTCTTACCGAAGCCTCGGCGACGCCACGTCCGCGAGCCAGACCTCCGATGCTGCCGGACCCTGGACACTCCGGGACTACGACACGTGGCTGCGGCTGCCACCCGGTATTTGCCCCAGTGGCCTCAGGTCAGTCCACGCGCCCGCGGCCACTCTGCTGAAGCTGCAGCGCCGGCCGGACTGGTGAACCGGGCCTATTGCGGCGGCGGTGGCGCGGCTGCGTCTCCCTGGTGTTCCTGATCGTACAGCCTCGCCTTTTCGCGCATGCTCTTGCGGTACTCGTGCCGCTTCCACATGCCAACGGCGCAGCCACCGGCGGCGCCGGCAACACCATGATGCGCAAGATGACCCCCGACGGCACCGACCGCGCCGTATTTCAGGCAGCCGCCGGGTTCTGCACTGGCGATGGCCGGCGCCATTGCAACACCCAGCAGAACAACGACGGCAAGACGAGTTGCTCGAAGGTGCGGCATCTTCTGGTTAGTCCTCTGACCGGGGTGACACGGAGGCTTCGACCTGCCGTCTGGAGGGAGAGCGCCTCCGGCACGGCATGAACGGCATCTCCGCGGGTCGGTTCCAGGTCAGCGCGCCGCAGGCGCCGCGCCGCTGATACCGCTACTCGACGGGAAGCTCGGCTTCCTTCTTCGCGCGGCGGCGAACCGGCTTCGGGGCGGCGGGAGCCGCTTCTTCGGCTGTCTCGGCAGGAGCCGCCGCGGCGCGCTTCAGCTCCTTGTTCTGCTCGCGCAGGCGCAGCACGGTACGCTCGAGCTTGATGACATGCGTCTCGAGCTCGGCCTTGTTGCGCTTCGGCGGAGCGGACTTGGTTGCCGCCGCCTTGCCAGACCGCGCAGCCTTTACGGGAGCCGTCTTGACCTTGTTCTTGACGCCGGGGGGACGGCCCGGCCGTCGCTTCGGCACCGTGACGTCTGCGGCCTTGTGGCCAGTTGCGGATCTGCTTTTAACTGCTGCGCGCGCCATGGTGCTCGATTCGATTTGTGGGTCGCGGAAATTACGCGGTTCCGTCTAATTGCCGAAATCGGTCCCGGGAGCAAGGAAACTCTGCTCTTGGCCTAACAAAATCGTCTAATTCAAGTAACGAGTCAGATACCCTGTGCCGCTTCATTGCGACGCGGATACTTCGAAGTCTCTTCGCGGCAGGGGAGGGGGTTTCGAAGTCGGCAGGCCTGCACGGGAACTCCACGAACCGGCACCAGCCGGTAGCAACGGCTCAGGCGCCGAAGGAGGCAAGCTCGTGGTCGTGCAGGAGAACAATTCCGGTCCTGTCGGCAAGCTGGCGCGCAGCCTCCGTATAGCGGCTGCGGGACACGATGGCGGCCAGGTCGCTGCGCTGCTGCTCTCGCGCGAGACAGGCATCCTCGACGGCCTGGACATCAACCGGCTCCGGCGAAAGATGACATTGCAGTGCCAGCAGGTGCGCGCCGCGACGGGCAACGACATCGGGCTCGCGCGTTCCGCCCGGAAATCTCGTGCGTGCATCCCATCCTGCCAGCCGCAGCATCGAGGCGCAGCGGGTCTTGTAGTCGGCCAGGGCGCCTGCCGCAGGCACTGCCAGGACTGCCGGCACCGGCTGCTCGACGGCTCCGCCCGAGGCTCGACGGTCCTGCGTCGGACGTGAACCAGCCGCCGTCGGCGTCACGATAACCTCCAGGCTCGCGGCGATGGCCGCTGCACGCGTGGCCCGGCCACGCGCCCGAAGCCGCCAGCTCACGAACGCGGCCAGGACTGCAATTCCGGAGAGCAACCCGAAGAACAGGAACAAACCGATGATCTTGCCGATCTGTTCCGAGCGCATCAGCGCGGCGGCGGGCGGCATCGGCTCTGGAACCGTCGCGGGCAGAGACGGTGGCGACACCATCACAGGCGGGGGCCCGGACGGTTTGGGCGTCGACCGCATGGGGCCGTCGGGCGACACGGTCGGCGAAGGCGCTTCGCCTGCCGGCGTCATCCTGGTGGCGGCCGGCACCGATGGGGCGACAGCCGCCACTTCGCTCCGCGCCCGTTCAGGCGATGGCACGCCGGCGCGGCTGCCCTGGCGCCGGTGCACGGCGGCTGCGATGTGACGCGGATGCGCGGCGTCTCGCGTCGCCTGTCTCGGCGCCGCTTCGGACAGCATCGAGGCCGAGCTGAAATACAGCGGCGGCTCACCCGGACGCGGCTTCTCCCGGCGCAGCAGCAGGAGGTGCGGTTCCGCGCTCGCGATCCACTCCCAGCGTTCACCGGAGCGTACCGTGAAGCAGCGACCTTTCCGGCGCACGCCGCGACGCCAGGCCGCGTTGTGCCCGTGCGCCGGCGGACTATGGCTCAGCGTCAGCGTTGCCAGCGGATCGACACAGGCGATAACCGCGGACCGGCTCTGGAAATGCTCGGTGGCTGCGGCCTGGGTCGAGCCCATAAGCATCATCGCAGCCAGCGGATTACGGAGTGTCGATCGCCACAGCGCCTGCCGGGGGAACCATGCCACCATGATGGATTGCTGAAAGTTCCGATGTTTGTGGGACGATGTTGCCCTATTGAGACGGTTGCGTAAATACTGCTTCGGTCATCAGGCCAGAATGCCCTCGATAGCCGCCAACGTAGCGGCGTCGAGCCGCTTGGCGCCCGCCGCGACATTCGCCTGTACCTGCTCCGGCCGGGTGGCGCCGGCGATCACGCTGGCAACCGGGCCCAGCGCCCGCAGCCAGCCGAAGGCCAGCTCGATCAGGCTATGCCCGTGCTCACGCGCCACCGCCTCGAGTTGCTGCACCCGATCGAAATTGCGGTCGTTGAGATACGGGTTGCCCAGTCGGGCGAAGCGGCCGAACCGGCTGTCCGCGGGGGGTGCGGCACCACGGCGGTATTTTCCGGTCAGCAAGCCGCTGGCCAGCGGGAAATACGGCAGCAGCCCGAGCCCGTACGCCTCCAGCGCCGGCAGCAGGCTGCGCCTCGGGCCATCGGTGATCAGCGACAACTCGTCCTGGCAGGACACGAAGCGGCTGCTGCCGATCTCGCGCGCGACATGCTCCGCCTGCACCACCTGCCAGGCGGGAAGGTTCGAGCAGCCCAGGTAGCGGACCTTGCCTGATCGTACGAGATCGTCGAGCGCGCGCAGGGTTTCCTCGATCGGCGTCAGCGGGTCGGGGGCATGCAGCTGGTAGAGATCGATCCAGTCCGTCCGCAGCCGGCGCAGGCTCGCCTCGACCGCCTGCATGATGTAGCGCCGCGAGGCGCCCTTCAGCGTGCCGGCGTCATTCATCTTCATGCCGAACTTCGTCGCCAGCACGATGTCGTTGCGACGGCTGCCCAGGATCTCGCCGAGCGCTTCTTCCGAGGCGCCATAGTGCGAGTCACGGCCATAGATGTCGGCGACGTCGAACAGCGTGACGCCGGCATCGAGGGCCGCCTCGACCACCCGGTGCGAGGCCGCATCGTCGATCCGGCCGCCAAGATTGTTGCAGCCCAGCCCGACCGCCGAGACGAGCAGCCCCGATCTGCCCAGATTACGCAGTTCCATGAACTCGATCCTCCGTTCAGCCGACGCCGGAGCGTCGGGTCGGCGCGTCCCAATCCAGGAGCGGCCCGAGCGGCACGATCCGGTTCGGGTTTATGGTGGGGTGGCTGCCGTAATAGTGCCCCTTGATATGATGGAAGTTCACCGTGTCCGCGATGCCGGGCCACTGGTAGAGGGTCCGGGCGTAGTCCCACAATTCCGGATAGTCGGCGAGCCTGCGCAGGTTGCACTTGAAGTGGCCGACATAGACCGCATCGAAGCGAAACAGGGTGGTGACCAGCCTGATATCGGCTTCGGTCGGCGTATCGCCGGTCAGGAATATCCGTGCCGACAATCGTGCCTCGAGCCAATCGAGGGTTTCGAACAGCGCACGGACGGCGTCTTCGTAGGCTTCCTGCCGGGTGGCGAAACCGGCCTTGTACACGCCATTATTGACGGTCTCGTAGATGCGCGCGTTCAGCGCGTCGATCTCGTCGCGCAGCGCCGCCGGCCTGTAGTCGCCCGCTCGCGCTCCGATGTCATCGAAGGCCGAGCCGAGCATGCGCAGGATCTCGGAGCTCTCGTTGGAAACGATTGTTCGCTGCTGCCGGTCCCAGAGCACCGGAACGGTGACGCGGCCGGTATAGTCCGGCTTCGCACGCGTATAGACCTGGTGCAGGAAGGCGGCGCCCTCGGGATCGGGGATCACGCCGGGACCATCCTGGAAGCTCCAGCCCTGCTCGCCCATGATCCAGTGGACCACGGACAGGCCGATCATTTCCTCGAGGCCTTTCAGGCGGCGCATGATGAGCGTGCGGTGCGCCCAGGGACAGGCGAGGGAAACATAGAGGTGGTAGCGGTGCGGCTCGGCCCTGAAGCCCGAGGAGTTTTCTCCGGGCAACGGGGCTCCTTCCGGCGTCACCTGGCCTCGGAACCGGCTGCTCTCGCGCTCGAAGCGCCCTTCCCTGGTTTCGTACCACTTGTCCTGCCAGACGCCGTCGACGAGAAGGCCCATGCTTGAACTCCGCTAGTGGTCCGGCATCAGCTTGCGGGACAGGTAGGTGTATTCGAGCGCCTGTTCCGCAGCGACCTCGCGAAGGTTCGCGCCGGCC
Source organism: uncultured Acetobacteraceae bacterium (assembly GCA_964247695.1). Classification (GTDB taxonomy): domain Bacteria; phylum Pseudomonadota; class Alphaproteobacteria; order Acetobacterales; family Acetobacteraceae; genus Lichenicoccus. Next base: position 66,735 of record CAXTVI010000018.1, on the reverse strand, counting down.
GCATGGCCGCCCTCGGTCTCCTCGTAATACAGGAACGGCAGATGGAGTTTCTGCATCGTCCAGGCGAAACGCCGCGCATGCACCGGCCCGACGCGATCATCCTTGGTGGTGGTAAAGATGAAGGGTTCCGGATAGGCAACGCCAGGCGGGAGATCCCGTGCCGCCTTCAGGTTCTGCAGCGGCGAGATGCGGGCGAGGAACGCGCGCTGCGCCGGGATCGAGACGCTGCCATATTCCGCGACCCAGGAGGCGCCCGCCGCCATCGTCTCGAAATGCAGCATGTCGAGCAGTGGCACCTCGATGATTGCCGCGTGCCAGAGTTCCGGATGCTGGGTGAACTCGACTCCCATCAGCAGGCCGCCGTTCGAGCCGCCGCGTATACCGAGACGCCGCGCCGAGGTAATGCCGCGCGCCACGATATCGCGTCCGACCGCGGCGAAATCGTCGAACGCGCGCTGCCTGTTGGTCTTGAGCGCGGCCTGGTGCCAGTCCGGCCCGAACTCGCCGCCCCCGCGTATGTTCGCAAGCACATAGACGCCGCCATGGTCGAGCCAGAGCCTTCCCAGGGTGGGCGCGTATCTCGGCGTCATCGAGACCTCGAACCCGCCATAGGCATACAGTTCGGTCGGGTTGCTGCCGTCGAGCTTCATGTCGCGGCGGCGCACGACGAAATACGGGACCCGGGTGCCGTCGCTCGATTTTGCCTCGAACTGCTCGACGATGTAGGGGCTGGCATCGAACTGCGCCGGCAACGCCTTGAGCCGGGTTGCCGTCGTCGATGCGGCGTCGACCAGCCAGAGCGTGTTCGGGTCGAGGAAGCCGGTGACGGCGAGGAAGGCATGGTCGTCGCGCGACGAGGCGGCCGCGACATTTATGCCGATGTCGGCAGGCAGTGCGAGGCGCCGTGCGCTCCAGCCTTGTTCCGTGGGTGTGAACACCCGGCCCTGGCCTCTGACATTGTCATAGATGGCCGCCACCACCGCATGTCCGGTCACGCCAACACTGTCCACGGTCTGGCGCGGTCCCGGTGCGAAGACCAGTTCCGGCGCCCGCTCCGGATGTGCGGGATCGATCGAAACCAGCGCGCCGGCCGGAACCGGTGTACCGGTTCGCGGGCTCCAGGCCTGCTCGATCCTGACCAGCAGCCGGCCGGCGACCAGCCCCTTGACGCTGGCCCGTGGCGGCAGATCGAGGCGCCTGATGCCGCCGGGGACGATCTGCACGTACTCCTTTTCGAAGAAACTGATGTCGCGCTCGACCAGCGAGACGCGGTTGCCGTCGCCGTCCACGAAGGTCTCCGGCGCGACGCCGACATCGTGGCTGGCGCCGCGGAAGGTCTCGACGGCCGCGGTTATGGGCTTTCCGCGCGCGAGCTGCTTCACCACGAACGGATAGCCGGAGTCGGTCATGGTTCCCGGCCCCCAGTCGCGGGCGACCAGAAGCGTGGCCTCGTCTTGCCAGTCGACATCCTGCTTGCTGCGGGGCAGGTCGAAGCCACCGGCCGAGGCTGCGACGAACTTTCCGCGGCTTAGATCGAACTCGCGCTCGGTATCCGCGTCCTCGCCTCCGTCCGACAGGCTGATCAGGCACAGCCGTTCCCGCGGCGCCGCGCAGTCGGCGCCTTTCCAGACCCAGTTCGCGTGCTCGCGGTGCGCCAGGGCATCGAGGTCGATGACGGTCTGCCAGTGCGGCAGCGAGCCGCGATAGGAGGCGAGCGTCGTGCGCCGCCAGATCCCGCGCACGTGCGCTGCGTCCTGCCAGAAATTATAGATCTGGCCGCCGATCGGTTCCGGTGCCGGAATGCGGTCATGCGCCTGGGCCAGCGCCAGCGCCTGGGCATGGAACCCGGCGTAGCGCGGGTCGTGCCGCAGGATGCCGAGGCTGCGCCGGTTCTCGCCACGCACCCATTGCATCGCCTGCGCGCCGTTGATCTCGGAGAGCCACGCCGGCGGGGCGGGCGGCGACGCGGCGGCGGCGAGCGGGATGACAGATCCCAAAGCCAGGAAGCATCGCAAGGCTGCTCGCAGAACGGACATCGTGATCCTGTTGTTCAAGACTGGTGAACGATTGCCTGTCCACAACGGCCCGTAAACCTCCGGCCTCCCCCGTTTGTTGTCTCTGGCCCAGCCGATTGCCGGGTGGCGCAGGATGATTATGGTGCGGTCAAAGACCGAACGGTGAAGGACGCGCCCGAGCATGACTAACGCAACGCAAGCCGGGGCCGGGCGGCCAGTCCCCGATCGCGCGGGCCCCGATCGCGCAGCCTGGCACGTCGTCGCCGCCTGCTATCTCGGCTGGATGCTGGACGCATTCGATTTCTTCATCATGGCGTTCGTGCTGGACAGCGTCGCGCGCAGCTTCGGCGTACCGATCTCGGCGACGGCCTTCGCCATCACCCTGACCCTGGCCTGCCGATTTCTCGGCGCCCTGCTGTTCGGCCGGCTCGCCGACCGTTTCGGACGGCGGCCGACCATGATGATCAACGTGCTTTGCTACGCGGTGCTCGAACTGCTATCCGGCTTTGCGCCGAGCTTCACGATATTCCTGATCCTGCGAGGCCTGTACGGCATCGCGATGGGCGGCGAGTGGGGCGTCGGCGCCTCGCTGGTCATGGAGAGCATTCCCGGGCGCTGGCGTGGCCTGGTGTCCGGCCTGCTGCAGACCGGCTATCCGACCGGCTACCTGCTGGCCTCGCTGCTGTTCCTGGCCGAGCCGCTGATCGGCTGGCGCGGCATGTTCATCGTCGGCGCGCTGCCGGCGCTGCTGGTGCTGTATATCCGCCGCAGCGTGCCCGAGAGCCCGGACTGGCTGGCGCGCGACGAGACCATCCACCGCCAGCCACTGCTCGCGGTGCTGCGCCAGCATCTCGGCCTGTCGGTCTTCGCGATCTGCCTGATGATGGGCTTCAACTTTTTTTCGCACGGCTCGCAGGACCTGTATCCGAAGCTGTTCCTGGGCCGCCAGCAGCACCTGTCGCACAACGCCATCACGCTGATCATGATCATCTTCAACCTCGGCGCGATCGTCGGCGGCCTGTGCACCGGCCTGCTGTCGCAGCGGATCGGACGGCGCTGGGCGATCGGCATCCTGGCGATGCTGGCCATCCCGGTGATCCCGCTCTGGATCTTCTCGCACGGCCTCGTATGGCTGGCGCTGGGCGGCTTCCTGATCCAGGTCTGCGTGCAGGGGGCCTGGGGCGTGGTGCCGGCCTACCTGAACGAGATCTCGCCGATCGCGATCCGGGCGACATTCCCCGGCGCGGTGTACCAGCTCGGCAACCTGCTCGCGTCGCCGAACGCCAACATCCAAGTCTGGCTGGCCGGACGCCTCGGCACCGGCATCGGGCCGGCGATGGCCTGCGTCGTCGGCCTCGCCGCCCTGGTGATCACGCTGCTGGTTTCGGTGGGACGCGAAGCGCGCGACGTGCGCATGGGCCACGACCGCCTGCGGGCCGCGGAGTGACACGGATCACAGGCCAACCCAGCCGATGCGGTGCATCCAGCCGACCTGCGCGGTCTCGAGCTCCATGCGGCGGCTGGCCCGGTCGAGTGTCAGGAGCTCGATCCGTCGGCCGCCGGCGGCGGTCAGCAGGCCGAGGATCGCAGGGTGCGACGGGCCGGCGATGACGGGGAACCCATCTTCCCCAGCAGGCTCCAGCAGCCGGAGCAGCACACGGTCGCCGGCGGCAACCGGCTGGTCCGGCGAGGTGATCAGCAGGGCACCCTCGCGCAGCGACGGCTCGAAGGCGTCGGTGTCCAGCCGGATGGCATAGGTGCCCGGATCGGCCTGGATCGGGATCGTGGTCTCCTCGCCGTAATCCGGCACCGAACCGTCCTCGCCCAGGCTCGAGTAGGCCAGCAGCCGCAGCCTGCGCATGCCACGCACCGGACGTCCCGAACTGAGCGCCCGCGCGCCGCCGACCAGCGCCGTGAAGTTCTCCAGCGTTGCCCCGGTGGCGGCCAGCACCCGGCTCAGGCTCTCGGTGCTCGGCCAGCGTAGCCGACCGTGCGGCGTGGCGCGCTTGGAGCGGTTGAACGCGGTCGGATCCAGCCCGGCCGCGCGCGCCAGTCCCGAGGGCGACAGGCCCTTCTCGGCGGCCAAGGTATCGAGCGCGCGCCAGACATCCTCGTGCGTCATGCGGATGCCTCCCTAGGACGCCTTGAGGATCTCCCGGGCATGCCGCCGGATACCCTGGCCGGTGATCGCGTAGCGCCGGTCCGGCCGTGCCTCGGCCAGCCCCATGTCGGTCAGCCGCTCGAGGCACGGGCCGTCCTTCAGGTCGGGCGGCCGACCGACCGGCCCGACCAGCGTCAGCCGGTGCAAGGCAGAGCGGCAGCATGTCTCGAGGTAGGGCTCGTCCCACATGCGCCGCAAGATCGTGCCGTTGCCCCGGCAAGGCAAGGGCCCGCACTTCGCAGCAGAGTGCGCCTTCCATCTTCGGCCGGCTTGCGGCACGAGGGGACAATGCTGATCAACTCGCTCGCCACGACCCTGCTGCACCGGCTCGATCCGGAGCGGGCGCACCAGGCCGCGACCGCCGGGCTGCTACTCGGCCTCGGCGGACACGAAGCCGGCCGGCACGACCCGGCGCTCGCGGTGGAGACAATGGGCCTGCGGTTCCGCAATCCGATCGGCATGGCCGCCGGCTTCGACAAGGACGCCAGGGTGATCCGGCCGCTGGCGCGCCTCGGGTTCGGCTTCGTCGAAGCCGGTACGGTGACGCCGCTGCCGCAGCCGGGCAACCCGCGGCCGCGTCTGTACCGGCTGGCCGAGGACCGCGCCATCATCAACCGCATGGGCTTCAACAATCACGGCATCGACGCGGCACTCACCCGGCTGGCCCGGCTCCGGCGGATGCCTGGCGTGCCGGTCGGGCTCAACCTCGGCATCAACAAGCAGGGCGCCGCGCCCCTCGAGGACTACCCAATGCTGGTGCAGGCGGCGTCGCCCCTCGTCGACTACCTGGTGATCAACCTGTCGTCGCCGAACACGCCGGGGCTGCGTGACCTGCAACAGGCGGACCGTCTTGCAGCACTGCTCGCCGCGATCGCACCGGCGCGTCGCACGCGGCGGCCGCTGCTGGTCAAGCTCTCGCCGGACCTCGATCCCGGCAGCATCGAGGGCATCGTCGAGGCGGTCATCGCCGGCGGCGCGGACGGGCTGATCGTCTCCAACACCACGCTGGCGCGTCCGGACTGGCTGCGGTCCGGCCATGCCGGAGAGGCGGGTGGCCTGTCCGGCGAGCCGCTGCGCGCGCGCAGCACGGCGATTCTGGCCACGGTGGCGCGCCTCGCGAACGGGCGGCTGGCCCTGGTCGGGTGCGGCGGCATTGCGACGGCACAGGATGTGCTGGACAAGGTCCGGGCCGGCGCCGACCTGGTGCAGATCTATACCGGCTTCGTGCTGCAGGGGCCGGCGCTGGTGCAGCGCCTGCTGCGCGACCTGACGGCGCTGCTGCGCCAGCAGGGCCTGAGCCGCCTTGCCGATGCGAAGGGAGCCGCCCTGTGAGCCCGCTGCCAGCCATACGCCACCTCGACCACCTCGCCGCGATCGCCCCGGAGTTCGACGGCTACATCGTGGATCTTTGGGGGGTCGTGCATGACGGCCTGACGCCATATCCAGGCGCGATCGACTGCCTGCTGCGGTTACGGGACGCCGGCCGCCGGGTCGTGCTGCTCTCCAATGCGCCGCGTCGGGTGGGCCCGGTGCGGGAGGGCCTGCAACGCATGGGTCTGCCGGATGACAGCTATGACGGCATCCTGACCAGCGGCGAGGCGACGCGTGCTCTCCTGGAGCACCGGGCGGACCCTTGGATCGGGGCGATCGGCCGCCGGGTCCTGCATCTCGGGCCGCAGAAGGACGCCAATCTCTACCAGGGCCTGGACCTGGAGATCGTGACCGATCCGGCGGATGCCGACCTGCTGCTCAATACCGGCCCGGACGACGATGCGGCCGATGACGTCCTGGCGGTCCACATGCCGCTGCTGCGAGCCAGTGCCGCCGCCGGCGTCCCGATGCTGTGCGCGAACCCTGACCTCGAGATCGTCCGAGGCGGCCACCGGATCATCTGCGCCGGGTTGCTCGCGAGCGCCTATGCGCAGCTCGGCGGCCGCGTGCGCTCCATCGGCAAGCCGTATCCCGAAGTCTATGAGCAGGTCCGGACGATGCTCGGGGTGCCACGGGAACGCGTGCTGGCGATCGGGGATGCGCTGGCGACCGATATCGCCGGCGCCAAGGCAGCCAGCATCGCCTCGTGCTGGGTGCTGGGCGGTATCCATGCCGAGCTGATCGGCAACAACAACGCGCTGGCCGAAACCGAAGCGCGCAGCGCAGGGCTGGCTCCGGTCGCGACGATCCCGTCGCTGGTCTGGTAGCGCGGGGCCTAAGGCGGTCGCAAGCAGCTTCTCAGGCGTGGCCGACGACGCTGGACAGCCGGATCGGATCGATCCTGAGCGAGGCGAGGGCCCGGCGCCATTTGCTGTCATGCTCGGAGCCGAACACGATCGCCTCGGTGGCCGGCGCCGACAGCCAGGCGTTCTGCTGGATCTCGGTCTCGAGCTGGCCCGGCTCCCAGGTCGCATGGCCCAGGGCGAGCAGGGCCTGGCGCGGACCGGCGCCGTCGGCGATCACCTTCAGCACGTCTAGGCTCGCCGTCAGCACGATGTCGTCATCCACCGCCAGGCTGCCGTCTCCGGTCCAGTCCGCGCTGTGCAGCACGAAGCCGCGCGAATTCTCCACCGGGCCGCCAGCGCAGAGCGTGATGCGCCGGCGCGGCGGGATCGGGGCGACGCCGAGCTGTTCGAGCAGGTCGTCGAAGCCAGGCTGGCCGAGGCGTCGGTTGACGACCAGTCCCATCGCGCCCTCTTCGGCAGAGTGGGCACAGAGGAACACCACGGTCTGGGCGAAGGGCGACGACACCAAGGCGGGCATGGCGATCAGCAGGCGGCCGGTCAGGCTGGCGTCGGGATCTGGCTGCAGTGAGAACATGCCTCAGATGTGGCAGGATGCGGGTGCTGTGCAAGCGGCGCGTGTCGTGAAACCGGATGGGTGCATGCCATACACTCTCGCCTTCAGGAACGAGCCGGTTCCGGGCATTCCGCCGCCGCCGGCCGGAACACTCGATCAGCGGCGCCGCCCCGTGGACCTGCAGCCGGACCGGCACGAGCATTTCGGCACGCGGGAGGCAGCCCTTGGACGGGTGGCCGAGATGTTGCCGGCGCCATCGTGGCTCAATCTGCGCCTGTTCGGGCCGGACGGTCGTCATATCGCCGGCCAGGCGGCACTGCAGCACCTGGTGGCCAAGGCGCGACGCGATATGTGAAGGGCCAACCTTGCCGCCGACCTCGCGTTGCTCCGCCTCAGGGCCGCGCGACATCTCTCGCTGGCGGCCGCAGACAAGGAGATCCAGGGTGGCATTCACGACCGAGGCGACGACGGTCGCCGGACGCAACGGGCACGTGGACAGCAGCGACGGGGTGATCTCGCTCGACCTGGCCGTGCCACGGCCGGACGGCACGCCCAGCAATCCCGCTGCCACCAATCCGGAGGCGCTGTTCGCCGCCGGTTATTCCGCGTGCTTCGGGCAGGCGGTGCTGGCGGCGGCGGAAGCCCTGAAGCTCAAGCCCGAGAACGTCTCCGTCACCGCCGTGGTGACGTTGCAGACCGAGAACCGAGATTTCAGGCTGTCGGTGGTCCTGAAGACCAGGATCGACGGCGTCGAGCGCGCCCAGGCGGAGACGCTGGTGCAGAAGGCGCACGAGCTCTGCCCGTATTCGAAAGCCACCCGCAACAACATCACGGTCGAACTGGAAACCCTATGAATCGCACCATCCTGGTCACCGGAGCCACCGCCGGCTTCGGTCGTTCGATTGCCCGCCGCTTCGTGCATGACGGCCATCGGGTGATCGCCACCGGCCGACGGCAGGACCGGCTCCACACGCTGGCCGAAGAATTGGGCAGCTCGCTGCACCCGCTTGTTCTCGACATGAATGACGCCGCAGCCCTCGCGGCGCTGCCGGACAGCCTGCCGTCCGAGTGGCGGGAGGTCGACGTGCTGGTCAACAATGCGGGCCTCGCACTCGGGCTGGGCCCGGCACAGGAGGTGAAGCTGGCCGACTGGGAGCAGATGATCGCGACCAACGTGACCGGGCTCGTGCAGATCACCCACGCGCTGCTGCCCGGCATGGTCGAGCGCAACCGCGGCCACGTGGTGACCATCGGCAGCATCGCCGGCGCCTACCCGTATCCGGGCGGCAACGTCTATGGCGCGACCAAGGCGTTCGTGCGGCAGTTCATCCTGAACCTGAAGGCGGATCTCGCCGGCACCAACGTCCGGGTGACCGACATCGAGCCCGGCCTGGTCGGCGGCAGCGAGTTCAGCCAGGTCCGCTTCGGCGGCGACGCCGCCAAGGCGGCCAAGGTCTATGAGGGTACCCAGCCGCTGACGCCCGACGATATCGCCGAGACCGTCGCGTGGGTTGTGGGACTGCCGGAGCACGTCAACATCAACCGGCTTGAGCTGATGCCGACCTGCCAGTCGGCGGGTCCGTTCCAGATCAAGCGAACCGGCTGATCCGATGGCGCCCGACCTGAAGCCGCTGTTCGAGCGCTACCGCATCGGCAAGGGCGACGGCTTCAGGCTTGCCGACCACGATCCGGACGACAAGGGCGGTGTCGAATTCGGCAAGGAAGCCGGTGAGGCGATGCTGGCGCTGGGGGTGGAGCGGCTGTCGGAACTGCAGCAGCAGCTCTATGCGGATGGTCGCTGGTCGGTGCTCGCGGTGTTCCAGGCGATGGATGGCGGCGGCAAGGACGGCACCATCCGGCGCGTCATGTCCGGCGTAAATCCGCAAGGGGTCGCCGTGCATGCGTTCAAGCAGCCGGGTCCGGTCGAGCTCGGGCACGACTTCCTCTGGCGGATCCACGCGGCGCTGCCGCTGCGTGGCCAGATCGGCATCTTCAACCGCAGCCACTACGAGGAGGTGCTGGTCACGCGTCTGCATCCGGAGCTGATCGACGGCCAGAAGATCCCCGAGACGCTGCGTGGCGACCGGTTCTGGAAGCACCGCTACCAGGATATCCGTGCCTTCGAGCGCTATCTCGGGCGCCAGGGCATCGTGGTGCTGAAATTCTTCCTGCACATCTCCAAGGAGGAACAGCGCGAGCGGCTGCTGGCGCGGCTCGACGACCCTGGCAAGAACTGGAAGTTCTCGGCGGCCGACCTCAAGGAGCGGAGCCTGTGGGACGGCTATCAGGACGCCTACGAGGAGGCGATCCGGCAGACCGCGCGCCCCAAGGCGCCGTGGTTCGTGGTGCCGGCAGACCACAAGTGGTTCGCGCACCTGGTCGTGGTGCAGGCGATGATCGACGCCCTGGAAGACCTTGTCCTGCGGCCGCCGACGCCGGCCAGCCGTAAAGTCCTCGAGCAGTCGCGGCAAGCGTTGCAGCAGGACACCTGAGCACGGAAACGCCGGCACCCGCCTTCGGAGGTGCCGGCGCATCTCGCTGTATGGACCCTAGTTGGCGGCCTCGGACTCGCGTTCCGATCCGCCGCCCTCCTCAGCCTCGGGATCGGCGGCAGGTGGCCCTGCCGACGCCTCGACATAGTCGAATGCCAACTTGCCGTCGCGCAGGCTGACCTTGACCGAGCCGCCCTTGACCAGCCGACCGAACAGCAGCTCCTCGGCAAGCGGCTTCTTGATATGCTCCTGGATGACCCGGGCCAGTGGCCGCGCGCCATACAGCCGGTCGTAGCCGCGCTCCGCGAGCCACTCCTTGGCGGACGAGGACAGCTCGATCGTGACGTTGCGGTCGGCGAGCTGCGCCTCGAGCTGCAGCACGAACTTCTCGACCACCTGCGCCACGATCTCCGGCGTCAGACCGGCGAACGGAATAATCGCATCGAGCCGGTTGCGGAATTCGGGGGTGAAGATGCGCTTGATCGCCTCCTCGTCCTCGCCGGCACGGTTGTCGCGGCCGAAGCCGATCGCCTCCCGGGTCAGGTCGGCGGCGCCCGCATTCGTCGTCATGATCAGGATGACGTTGCGGAAATCGACGGTCTTGCCGTTGTGGTCGGTCAGCTTGCCGTGGTCCATCACCTGCAACAGGATGTTGTAGAGGTCCTGGTGCGCCTTCTCGATCTCGTCGAGCAGCAGCACCGCGTGCGGATGCTGGTCGATGCTGTCGGTGAGCAGGCCGCCCTGGTCGAAGCCGACATAGCCCGGCGGGGCGCCGATCAGCCGCGAGATGCTGTGCCGCTCCATGTACTCGGACATGTCGAAGCGGATCAACTCGATGCCGAGTGTCGAGGCAAGCTGCTTGGCCACCTCGGTCTTGCCGACGCCGGTCGGGCCGGAGAACAGGTAGTTGCCGATCGGCTTCTCGGCGTCGCGCAGACCGGCACGGGACAGCTTGATCGCCGCCGACAGCGCCTCGATGGCACGATCCTGGCCGAACACCATTGCCTTGAGGTCGCGCTCGAGCGTGCGAAGCGTCTCCTTGTCGTCCGCGGACACGCTCTTGGGCGGAATGCGGGCGATCTTGGCGACGATCTCCTCGACATCGCGCAGGGTCACGGTCTTGCGGCGCTTGCCCTCGGGCAGCAGCATCCGTGACGCGCCGACCTCGTCGATGACGTCGATCGCCTTGTCCGGCAGCTTGCGGTCGTGGATATACTTTGCTGCGAGTTCGACCGAGGCGCGGATCGCCTCCTCGGTGTAGCGGACCTTGTGGTGCTTCTCGTAGTTGGCCTTGAGGCCGCGCAGGATCTTGACCGCGTCCTCTATCGACGGCTCGTTGACGTCGATCTTCTGGAACCGACGGACCAGCGCACGGTCCTTCTCGAAGTAGGTGCGGAACTCCTTGTAGGTGGTCGAGCCGATGCAGCGCAGCGTGCCCTGGGCCAGCGCCGGCTTGAGCAGGTTGGAGGCATCCATCGCGCCGCCGGAGGTGGCGCCGGCGCCGATCACCGTGTGGATCTCGTCGATGAACAGGATGCCGCCAGGGTTGTTCTCGAGTTCGGTGACGACCGCCTTAAGCCGCTCCTCGAAGTCGCCGCGATAGCGGGTGCCGGCCAGCAACGCGCCCATGTCGAGCGCATAGATTGTCGATTTCGCCAGTACTTCCGGCACGTCGCCCTCGACGATTCGCTTGGCGAGACCTTCGGCGATGGCGGTCTTGCCGACGCCCGGATCGCCGACATAGAGCGGGTTGTTCTTGGTGCGTCGGCACAGGATCTGGATCGTGCGCTCGATCTCCTGGTCGCGTCCGATCAGCGGGTCGATCTTGCCGGCCAGTGCCTTCTTGTTGAGGTTCACGCAATAGGCGGACAGGCCGTCCTGGTTCTTGCCGGGCCGCCCGCGCTCCTCGCGCTCGCCCTCCGGGCCATCGCCACCACTGCTGCCGCCGCTGTTGCCCGAACCGGTTGCCGGGCGCTGCGAGGAACGCCCCGGCGCCTTGGCGATGCCGTGCGAGATGAAGTTGACGGCGTCGAGCCGGGTCATGTCCTGCAACTGCAGGAAATACACGGCGTGGCTCTCACGCTCCGAGAACAACGCGACCAGCACGTTGGCGCCGGTGACCTCGTCGCGTCCGGACGACTGGACGTGGATGGCGGCGCGCTGCACGACGCGCTGAAAGGCGGCGGTGGGCTTCGGCTCGCTGGCCCGCTCGGAGGCGAGCCCGGCCAGGTCCTTGTCGAGGAACTCGGTGAGGTCGCTGCGCAGCTTGTCGAGATCGACGCCGCAGGCGCGCAGCACCGTGGCGGCATCGCCGTCATCGACCAGGCCAAGCAGCAGATGCTCGAGGGTGGCGTACTCGTGGCGACGCTCGCCGGCGAGCGAAAGGGCACGATGGAGCGTCTGTTCAAGATTACGGGACAACATCGATGACGCTCCTTCCGAACAGGCCAGGCCGACAAACGCACCGGGAATGGTCCTGACGCGCTGTCAGGAAGATATCTTTGGAGTGTTTCGCGACGAAGGCCAGAGAAAACGCCTCAGTCGAGGCGCTGCTCTCGAAATGGGGACGGGTTGATGATCCGCAAAGGGCTTGGCCGGCGAAGGGGCAGCTTAAGAAAAGGCAATGACCGAGCCGCCCTGGGTCAGTCCTTCTCGATCGTGCATTGCAGCGGATGCTGGTTCTGCCGCGCGAGATCCATCACCTGAGTGACCTTGGTCTCGGCTACCTCGTAGGTGAACACGCCGCACACCCCGACACCGCGCTTGTGCACGTGCAGCATGATCCGGGTCGCTTCCTCGCGGTTCTTCTGGAAGAAGCGCTCGAGGACATGCACGACGAACTCCATCGGCGTGTAGTCGTCGTTCAGCATGAGGACCTTGTACATCGCCGGCTTGCGCGTGCGCGGCCGCGCCTTGACCACCACCCCGGTGTTCGGGTTGGTATCGCCCGGAGGCCCGCCCGGCCGGTTCTTGTCTGTATCGCTCATCCTGAGCCGCAGATGGGGCCGCCGGCGAGAAGCCGCAAGCACGCGAGTCGCGAGCACGTCGCGCTCCGGGCTGCTGCATGGTGTGGCGCGCGGCATGGTCTGCATCGTCACGTTATATTGGATATCGGCCGCCTGTTGAAAGCGCCGGCGCGAGCCCGCGGGACCACCATTGCGGCCCGGCTTTCACTGCCGGGCGTAAAAAATGCGGCCAAGTCATTATGATTGGACGAGAATCCAGTGGACGCGCGGCTCTGCGCCAGATTACGGTCACGTCATCACGCCGATGCGAGGCAGCCGAAGATCGGCGTTGCGGGTGGGGTTTGACTGGGCTTAGTGCCTTGCCATGCGGCGAGGCAGCGGGGGACGGCGCATGGCTGCAGGGGAGAGCGCAGGGCTTCGCGGCTCGGGACTGAGCCGCTTCGGGTGGCGCTCGCTGCTCGCGGCCGGAGTTGCCTGTGCCGTCGGCGTGGGCGCCTCTCCGGCCCGCGCGCAATATGTCGGGCAGGTCAGCTCCTTCGTGGTGGACGCACAGACCGGCCAGGTGCTGCAGCAATACAATCCCGACCTGCAGCGCTACCCAGCCAGCCTTACCAAGCTGATGACGCTGTACCTGGCGTTCCAGTCGTTGCGCGCGAACCGGATGAACCTCGACCAGGCGGTGCCGGTCTCGCTGCACGCGGCGTCGATGGAGCCGTCGAAGCTCGGCCTGGTGCCGGGCACCTATGTCACCGTCGAGCAGGCCATCCTCGCCCTCGTCACCAAGTCCGCCAACGACGCCGCCGCAGCACTCGGCGAGATGATGGGCGGCGGCGACGAGCGGCGCTTCGCGCAGGTCATGACGCAGCAGGCCCGCCTGCTGGGCATGAGCAACACGACCTTCCGCAACGCCTCGGGCCTGCCCGATCCGCAGCAGGTCTCGACGGCGCGCGACTTCGCCATCCTGGCGCGCAGCCTGATCCGCGACTTCCCGGACCAGTACCACTACTTCTCCGTGCCGGCCTTCATGTTCCATGGCCGCTACATCGCCAATCACGACCCGATGCTGCGCAGCTACCCCGGCGCCGATGGTTTGAAGACCGGCTTCACCACGGATGCCGGGCACAACATGGTCTCGTCGGCGACGCGTGGGAATGTCAGGCTGATCGGCGTCATCCTCGGTGCGCGCAGCAATCCGCAGCGCAGCGCCATGATGACCAACATCCTCGATGCCGGTTTCCAGCGCGAGGGCGTGCCGATCGAGGCCAGGCCGGCCGCGAGACCGCTCGCGGCCGGCATGACACTGGTCTCCGAAGAGCCGGCCGCGCGCGGTGGCTGGCTGGGGCGCCATCACCGCCGGCATTCAGCGCACGGCAGGCTGGCCATGCACCTCACCGCCTTCCGCTTCAACTTCGGCCACGCAGGCCACGCCGCCCACCTCTCGCGCTATTCGTTTGCCGGCGCCCGGGTGCATCTGGCCGGTGCCCGCTTCCGCCGCGTGCTGGCACATGTCCGCCACGCCGCACGGCTGCGGATGACCGATGCCGGGACGGCCGCGTCGGGTCCTGCCCGCGAAGAAGCCTGACCGCGGGAACGCCGGTCTAAAGCAGGTCGGCTGAAAGAACGCCGGCCGGGGTCCGTCACCGCTCTTGCTTTGCGCCTGCCGCCCGCTCATTTTCCTGGGCTGTTGGGATTAGATGGACTTGTCGAAGGACCGGGGTCTGTCGGAAAGCGGGAGGCCGGGGCATGGATGGTGAGGCGGAAGGACGGCGCATCATCCTGCATCCGGCGGAGCATTTCGCCGGCATGCGCGAGGCCGGCCGCCTCGCGGCGCTGACGCTGGACATGATCACGCCGCACGTGAAGCTCGGCGTCACGACCGGGGAGCTCGACCGGCTGATCCATGAGTTCACCCTGGATCACCACGCCACGCCGGCGACGCTGAACTATCGCGGCTATCCGAAATCCTCCTGCATCTCGATCAACCATGTCGTCTGCCACGGCATCCCGGGTGACCGGCGGCTGCAGGAAGGCGACATCCTGAACATCGACGTCACCTCCATCCTGGATGGCTGGTACGGCGACAGCAGCCGCATGTACGTGGTCGGCCAGATCCCCCGCCGGGCTTCGGTGCTGATCGACGTGACCTACGAGGCGCTGCAGCGCGGGCTCGCGGCGGTGCAGCCGGGCCGCACGCTTGGCGACCTCGGGCACGCGATCCAGGCCTATGTCGAGCAGCAGCGCTTCTCCGTCGTGCGCGACTTCTGCGGCCACGGCATCGGCCAGCGCTTCCACGAGGCGCCCAACATCCTGCATTTCGGCAAGCCCGGCGATGGCATCGTGCTGGCGCCCGGCATGTTCTTCACGATCGAGCCGATGGTGAATGCCGGTCGTCCGGACGTGAAAATCCTGGATGATGGCTGGACCGCCGTGACCAGGGACCGCAGTCTGTCCGCACAGTTCGAACACATGGTCGGCGTGACGGAGGACGGATGCGAGATCTTCACCCTCTCACCAGCGGGGCTGCACAAGCCGCCATACGGCCTGCCGCCTTTCAGCGCATCCGCCTGACCCGGCGCGCGGCATCGCTGGCGGCGTCCGCGCTGCTGGCCGTGCCCATGCCCGGTCCAGGCATGCAGGCGCGCGCTGCCGATCCGCTCGCCTTTACCGGCGCCGCGTCGCCCACCGATCCGGCGGCGCCCGTGGGTGCGCCGCATGGGATGGTGGTCACCGCGCAGGCGCTGGCCTCCCGGGTGGGGGCTGACATCCTGGCCCGGGGCGGCAACGCGGTGGATGCCGCGGTGGCCGTCGGCTATGCGCTCGCCGTGGTCTATCCGGCCGCCGGCAACATCGGCGGCGGCGGGTTCATGACCCTGCGCCAGCCGGATGGCCATGCCGTGTTCCTCGATTTCCGCGAGCGCGCGCCGCTGGCCGCGACTGCGACGATGTTCCAGGACGCCGGCGGCAACGTGGTGCCGAAGCTGTCGGAAATCGGCTGGAAGGCAGTAGGCGTACCGGGCAGCGTGCTGGGCCTGGAGACGGCGCTGCGCGAATACGGCAGCCTGCCGCGCGCCGTGGTGATGGCGCCGGCGATCGCGCTGGCCCGGGACGGCTTCGTGCTTGGTCCCGGCGACGCAGCCTTGCTGCACACCACGACGGCGGGCTTCCGCGCCGATCCGGCCTTGCGCCGGGTGTTCCTGCGCCCGGACGGCACGCCGTACGAGGCCGGCGACCGGCTGGTGCAGGCGGACCTCGCACGCCTGCTGGCCGAGATCAGCGAGCACGGCGCGCCCGCGTTCTATGACGGAGCGGCGGCACGCGCGATGGTCTCGGCCAGCAGCAAGGCAGGCGGCCTGCTGTCGATGCGCGACTTCGCGGCCTACAAAATACGTACGCTGCGTCCGCTGACCTGCACCTACCGTGGCTATCATATCGACACCGCGCCGCCGCCATCCGGAGGCGGAGTGGCGCTATGCGAAATTCTGAACATCCTCGGCGGCTATGACATGGCGGGCTTGGGCTACCACACGCCGGCCGCGATCCAGCGCGAGGTCGAGGCGATGCGTCACGCCTATTCCGACCGCCAGGGACTGGGCGATCCGGACTGGGTGCGCGATCCGGTCGCCCGCCTGGTCGATCCCGCCTATGCGGCGGCAATCCGGCGCGCGATGCCGATCGATCATGCGACTCCCTCGGCCGACCTGGTGCCGCTGGTCGCGGCGCCCGCCCTGAAGCAGGCCCGCTCCGGTGGTGTCGCCGAGAAGCAGGAGACCACGCACTACTCGATCATCGACCGGCAGGGCGAGGCCGTCTCGGTGACCTACACGCTGAACGGCTGGTTCGGCGCGCAGGTGATGGCGCCGGGCACCGGGATCACGCTCAACGACGAGATGGATGATTTCTCGGCGAAGGCGGGAGCGTCGAACATGTACGGTCTGGTCGGCAGCGCCGCCAACGCGATCGCCCCCGGCAAGACCCCGCTCTCCTCGATGTCGCCGACCATCCTGTCCCGCGACGGCCACGTCGTCATGGTCATCGGCTCGCCGGGCGGATCGCGCATCCCGACCATCACCCTGTCGGCGATCCTGGGCGTGGTGGACTACCACCAGAGCATCCAGCAGGCGATCGACGACGGCCGCATCCACGAGCAATGGCGTCCAGAACCGGTCGAGATGGAGCCCGGGGCCCTCCCGGCGGCCACGACCGAGGCGCTTACCCGCGAAGGCTACGTGTTCCAGACCCATGCCGCCTGGGGCTCGGCGCAGGGCATCCTGGTCGGTGGGCCGGCAATCGGAACCGCGCCGTCGGGCGGCAACCTGGTCTATGGCGGCATCGACCGCCGGCACCCGGGCGCCGCGGCGATCGGGGAATGAAGGGCTGATCAGAGGTGCCGCAGCGGAGGCAGGTCCAGCAGCACCTCGTTACTGCCTCTCACGATCAGCTCGATCGAGACCGCCAGCACGATCAGCAGGCCGATCCAGGCGATCCAGCGGTAGCGCTCCAGCAGCCGTGCGACGAGCGCGGCGGCCGCCCCCATCAGCAGCACCGAGACCGCAAGGCCGATGACCAGCACCCAGACATGCTGTCCGGCGGCTCCGGCCACGGCCAATACGTTGTCCAGGCTCATGGACAGGTCTGCCAGGACGATCCGGACGATCACCCGGCGTAACTGGCCGGGACGGACGGTCGCGGATTGCGGGCTGGTTGCCCCCGGCAGGCTGACCTGGCCCTTCAGCTCGCGATACATCCGCCAGCACACCCAGAGCAGCAGCAGGCCGCCCGCCAGGGTCAACCCGATGATCGCCAGCAGCCGCAGCGCCATGACGGCCAGTCCGATCCGGATCGCCGTCGCCGCGATGATCCCGAACAGGATGGCCAGACGACGTTCGCGCGCCGGCAGCCCGATCACCGCGAGGCCCACCACGACGGCATTGTCGCCGGCGAGGGTGAGGTCGATCAGCAGCACCTGAATCAGGGCGAGAGACTGGGTCAGCAGGTGGTGCGGCATCGACTGGCGGGCTCCGGGACTTGCGCTGGAACGCCACGGCGTTTTTTGGCGCAGCGCGCAATTTTACTGTAACCAAAGCGGGCCGGGCTTTGCGGTCGGGTGCCTGTGTTTCTATAAGGTGCGCTGTGTGTACCGTTATCGTCTGCTCGATGCCTGGCCAGCCCTGGCCCCTCCTGATCGCCGCCAACCGCGACGAGCGACTCGACCGGCCGTGGGAGCCTCCCGGGCGGCATTGGCCGAAGCATGCCAACATCGTCGGCGGCTATGACGGGCTCGGACATGGCAGTTGGCTCGCGGTCAATGATCGTGGCGTCGCCGCCGCCGTCCTGAACCGTGTTGGCAGCCTGGGTCCGGCGCCCGGCAAGCGCTCGCGCGGCGATCTGCCGCTGGTGGCGCTGGAGCATGACACCGCCGAGGCGGCGCTCGCGGCGATCACCGCCCTCGACGCCGGGGCCTTCCGGTCGTTCAACATGGTGCTCGCCGACCGCACCCATGCCTACTACGTCTGCGGCCTGGGCTACGGGCATCCGGAGGCGACGCCGCTCTCCGAGGGCATGCACATGATCGCCACCGCCGGTCCGGACGACATGCGCATTCCGCGCATCGCCCGCCACCTGCCGCGGTTCCAGTCTGCGGCGACGCCGGAACCGCCGGACTGGAAGGACTGGATCCCGCTGCTATCGGACCGTTCGCTCCCGGCCGGCAGCGAACTCAACATCCCGCCACGCTCGGGTTTCGGCACCAGCAATGCCTCGCTGCTCGCGGTGCCGGCCGATCCCGACGCGCCGCCGAACTGGATGTTCGCGGCCGGGCCGCCGGACCGGGCACCGTTCCAGCCGGTCGCGTTCACGTAAGCGGGGTGCTATACCGCGCCGCGCACTGCGAGGCGTAGTTACAGGTAAGGTACGTGCATGGCCCGCCGCCGACAGCTCTACGAGGGAAAAGCCAAGATCCTGTTCGAAGGGCCGGAGCCTGGGACACTCGTACAGTACTTCAAGGACGATGCGACAGCCGGCAACGGCGCCAAGAAAGGCATCATCACCGGCAAGGGCGTGCTGAACAATCGGATCAGCGAACACCTCATGCTGCGGCTGCACGAGATCGGCGTGCCGACCCACTTCGTCCGCCGGCTCAACATGCGCGAGCAACTCATCCGCGAGGTCGAGATCATCCCGCTCGAGGTAGTGGTGCGCAACGTCGCCGCCGGCAGCCTGTCCACCCGGCTCGGCATCCCCGAGGGCACCCGGTTGCCGCGCTCGATCATCGAGTACTACTACAAGAACGACAGCCTGAACGACCCGATGGTGGCCGAGGAGCACATCACGGCGTTCGGCTGGGCGTCGACCGCGGACATGGACGACATGGTGGCGCTGGCGCTGCGCATCAACGACTTCCTGTCCGGCCTGTTCCTGGGCGTCGGCATCACCCTGGTCGACTTCAAGCTGGAGTTCGGCCGGCTGTGGGAGAACGAGGACATGCGGCTGGTGCTGGCCGACGAGATCAGCCCGGACAATTGCCGGCTGTGGGACGCCAAGACCAACGAGAAGATGGACAAGGACCGCTTTCGCCGCGATCTCGGCCGGGTCGAGGAGGCCTACCAGGAGGTCGCCAAGCGGCTCGGCATTCTTCCCGAGGCCGGCAACAACGACCTCAAGGGCCCCGAGGTGATGCAGTGAGAGTACCCCGGAGGGTCTTGTCTTGAAAGTAAAGGTCACCGTCATGCTCAAGGAGGGGGTGCTCGATCCGCAGGGCAAGGCGATCGGGCATGCGCTGCACACGCTGGGTTTCGGCGAGGTCGGCGACGTGCGCGCCGGCCGGGTAATCGAACTCGAGCTGGACGAGACCGATCCGGGCCGTGCGCTGTCGCGCGCCGAGGCGATGGCGCAGCGGCTGCTGGCCAACGCGGTAATCGAAACCTTCAACGCCGAGGTGATGGCATGAGATCGAAGTTGCCGTCGCTCCTGCTGGCAAGCGCCTGCGCCTTTGCCTGTGTTTCCACGGCCGCGCACGCGCAGCGGGTTTCGCCGATGCCGGCGGGCAAGTTCCTGCAGATCTGCAGCTCGCCACGCGGGTCGCAGGTCTGCGATGCCTACATCACCGGCATGGCGGACAGCTTTGCGCTGCTGCAGTCGGTGGCCGACAAGTCGGACGGCGCCGTCAAGCTCAAGCCGCAGATCTGCATCCCACGTACCACCTCGGGTGCTGCGATGCGCGACAGCGTCGTTTCCTGGCTCAAGGGCCACCAGGATCGCCTGCACGCCCAGGTCGGCGAGAGCGTCTACGAGGCGCTGCACACCTCGTTTCCTTGCAACGGCTAGGCGGCGCTGACTGATGCGGGCCGGCATCGTCGTCTTTCCTGGCACCAATCGGGAGCGTGACATGGCGATCGCGCTGGCCGGCGCCATCGGCCGGCAGCCGGTCATGCTCTGGCATCGTGATACCGTGTTGCCGGCGCTCGACCTCGTCGTGCTGCCGGGCGGCTTCAGCCATGGCGACTACCTGCGCTGCGGCGCGATGGCGGCGCACTCGCCGATCATGCCTGCGATCCGCGCCTATGCGGAAGCGGGCGGCCATGTGCTCGGCGTCTGCAACGGCTTCCAGATCCTGACCGAGGCCGGGCTGCTGCCGGGCGCCTTGCTGCGCAATGCGGGGCTGCGCTTCCTCTCGCATGACTGCCACCTGCGGGTGGAGCGCGAGGGCACGGCATTCACCCGGGGCTGGTCGCGCGGCGACGTGTTCCGGGCGCCGCTCGCGCACGGCGATGGCAACTACGTGGCTGACCACGCCACACTCGAACAGCTCGAAGGCGAGGGCAGGGTCGCGTTCCGCTACTCCGACGCCGCCGGCCGCGTCGACGGTTCCACCAACCCGAACGGCAGCGCCCGCAACATCGCCGGCGTCTTCAGCCGCAACCTGCGCGTGCTTGGGCTGATGCCGCATCCGGAGGACCTGGTCGATCCGCTGATGGGCGGCATCGACGGCAAGCCGCTGTTCGACGGGCTGGTGCAGGCGCTGGCTGCATGAGCGTGACGGTCGACCAGGCGCTGGCGCGCGAGTTCGGGCTCACTGCCGACGAGTACGAGAACGTGCTCACCATCATGGGCCGGGTGCCAAGCCTGACGGAGCTCGGTATCTTCTCGGTGATGTGGTCCGAGCACTGCTCGTACAAATCGTCGCGCGCCTTCCTGCGCACGCTGCCCACCACTGCGCCCTGGGTGATCCACGGGCCCGGCGAGAATGCCGGCGTCGTCGATATCGGCGAGGGGCTGGCCGCCATCTTCAAGATGGAGAGCCATAACCATCCCTCCTTTATCGAGCCATACCAGGGAGCGGCGACCGGTGTCGGCGGCATCCTGCGCGACGTGTTCACCATGGGCGCACGGCCGGTCGCCAACCTGAACGCGCTGCGCTTCGGCAGTCCCGAGCATCCCGCCACCCGGCGCGTCGTCGATGGCGTGGTGCGCGGCATCGGCGGCTACGGCAACTGCGTCGGCGTGCCGACGGTCGGCGGCGAGATTAATTTCCATCCGGCCTATGACGGCAACCCGCTGGTCAATGCGATGACGGTCGGCATCGCGCGGCAGGACCGCATCTTCCTCTCGGCGGCGGCCGGCATCGGCAACCCGGTGGTCTATGTCGGCAGCCGCACCGGCCGCGACGGCATCCATGGCGCCACCATGGCGTCGGCCGAGTTCGACGAGGACGCGCAGGCCAAGCGGCCGACGGTCCAGGTCGGCGACCCGTTCGTCGAGAAGCTGCTGATCGAGGCCTGCCTCGAGCTGATGCAGACCGACGCCATCGTGGCGATCCAGGACATGGGCGCCGCCGGCCTGACCTCGTCGTCGGTCGAGATGGCCGGCAAGGGCGAGGTCGGCATCGATCTCGACCTCGATGCGGTGCCGCAGCGCGAGCGCGGCATGACCGCCTACGAGATGATGCTCTCCGAGAGCCAGGAGCGCATGCTGATGGTGCTGCGCCCGGACCGCACCGGTCAGGCGCAGGCGATCTTCGAGAAGTGGGAACTCGACTTCGCGGTCATCGGCACCCTGACCGATACCGGCCACATCGTCGTGCGGCACAAGGGCCGCGTCGAGGCCGACATCCCGCTCGGGCCGCTGGCCGAGCAGGCACCGCTGTATCACCGTCCGACCGCGCCGACGCCGGTACGCGAGCCGCTCGGGCCGGTGTCGGACCCGATCGGCATCGAGGCGGCGCTGGTGCGGCTGATCGGCTCGGCCGATTGTGCGTCGCGCGCCTGGGTCTGGGACCAGTACGACAGCACCGTCGGCGGCCAGACCGTGCGCCGGCCGGGTGCGGCCGACGCCGCCATCGTGCGCGTCGAGGGCACCCGGATCGGGCTGGCGCTGACCACCGACTGCACGCCGCGCTACGTCGCGGCCGACGCGCGCGCCGGGGGCGCGCAGGCGGTGGCGGAGGCGTGGCGCAACCTCACCGCGACCGGTGCGCGTCCGCTCGCGATCACCGACAACCTCAATTTCGGCAACCCGGAAAAACCCGAGGTGATGGGCCAGTTCGCCGATGCGGTGAGCGGCATGGCCGCCGCGTGCCTCGCGCTGGATTTCCCGGTCGTGAGCGGCAACGTCTCGCTCTACAACGAGACCCGTTCGCCGGACGGCAGCACCGTCTCGATCCTGCCGACGCCGGCGATCGGCGGCCTCGGTGTGCTCGAGGATGCGGGTGCTGCGGTCGGCCTCGCCCTGGCACCCGACCTGGACCTGGTGCTGATCGGCGACACTGCGGGGCATCTCGGCCAGTCGCTCTGGCTGCGCGAGGTGCATGGCCGCGAGGACGGGCCGCCGCCGCCCATCGATCTCGCCGCCGAACGCCGCAACGGCGATTTCGTGCGCGCGCGGATCGCCGCCGGCGAGGTGGCTGCCTGCCATGACGTCTCCGATGGCGGCCTGCTGGTCGCGATCGCCGAGATGGCGATGGCCGGGGGCACCGGCGCGACGCTCGACGTGCCGCAATCCGGCATCCCGCCGCAGGCGTACTGGTTCGGCGAGGACCAGGCGCGCTACGTACTCGCGGTGCCGAACGGCAGGTCCTTGATCAAGGCTGCGGCGGCAGCCGGTGTTCCGGCGCGCAAGCTCGGCCGGTCGGCACGGTCTGCCCGCAATACGGGTTTGATTTTGTCGAGCGGCGCCACAATATCGCTTGCGCGCCTGACGACGGCGCATGCACGGTTCTTCCCGGACCTCATGGATCGGGCCAGCACCGCGCAGGCATAACGTCGGGGCATCCGCGACTTCCAGGGATCAGCGTCATGCCGATGGCTGCCAACGAGATCGAGACGCTGATCCGGGCAGCACTGCCCGATGCCAGCGTCACGATCGAGGACCTCGCCGGCGACGGCGACCATTACGCCTGCAAGGTGGTGAGCGAGGCATTCCGCGGACGATCGCGGTTGCAGCAGCACCAGATGATCTATGCGGCGCTGCAGGGGCACATGGGTGGCACCCTGCACGCGCTGGCGCTGCAGACCAATCCGCCCGCTGCCGCCTGACGCCTTCCGCCAGACCAAGCGCACCTGTTCGACCAAGAGGAAACTGCCGATGTCCGATGCCGTCTTCGCCCGTATCCGCAGCGAGATCTCCGCCAACCCGGTGATGCTCTACATGAAGGGCAATGCCATGTTCCCGCAATGCGGCTTCTCGGCGCGGGTGGTGCAGATCCTGTCGCACATGAACGTGCCGTTCCAGACCGCCAACGTGCTGGAGGATCCCGAGCTTCGCGACGGCATCAAGGCGTTCTCGAACTGGCCGACGATCCCGCAGCTCTACGTCAAGGGCGATCTCGTCGGCGGATGCGACATCATCACCGAGATGTACCAGTCCGGGGAGCTGGAGGGACTGTTCGCGGAGCACGGCATCGCCCCGGCGTCCGCGTCCGCTTCGGCCTGACCGGCCGGTGGCGCCATGGGAAACCTAGCGCCACATGCGCTCGGACGGGTCGCCGGCCGCAACGCCGCGCAGACCCGGACGACGCTGCTCGAGGCGGCCGCCTACTGGTTCGCTCGCAAGAGCTACGACCACGTCAATGTCCGCGAGATCGCGGAGCGCGCCGGTGTGGCACCTGCGCTGATCAATAGGTATTTCGGTTCCAAGGCGCTGCTGTTCAGCGAGCTCTTGGCCGAGGCCGGCCACACCGGCAATCCGCTGGATGGCGACATCGCCTCGCTCGGGGGCCGGCTCGCGGCCTTCATGCAGGCCGATCCCGAGGACGCCCGCGAGCTGCCCGGTGGCGCCAACCTGATGATGCTGCTGAACTCGATCGCCAGCATCGGCGTGCAGGACCTGGTCGTGGACCATGTGCGCCAGCTCGCAACCCAGCGGCTGGTCGACATGCTGGAGGGCGCCGAGCGCGAGGAGCGGGCCGCTCTGATCTTCGGCTACCTGATCGGCTGCCTGCTGATCCGCCGCATGGTGCCACTGACCCCCACCACGAGCCTGTCTCTTGCAGGTGCCATCCAGCACTGCGTCGAGTTGCGTCCCTGAAGCGCCTCCGGGCGCCCGAGCCAAAGGCGTGCTTTACCTGGGCCTCGGGTCTGTCGTAGTCGTCGGATTGCAAACGGACGGTCCGGGGGGACATGGGATGTCGTTACGCTCGATCGCGGTCTGCGCTGTCCTCGGCATCGCCGTCCTGTCCGGACCATGTCTGCGTCCCGCAGCCGCCCAGCATGTCGTGACCGACAGCGAAGCCAGCAAGCTGACGCTGGACGCGCTGACCGCCGCTCCGCGCCCGATCTATCGGCCCATGTACCGGCCCATGTATCGGCAGGCGATGGCGATGCGCCGCATCCGCAGCGCGGGCGGGATCAGCCACGCCGTGCATGCGGCGGCATACCGGCATCATTCCAGCATCCATACCGGTTTCAGACGCCACCGCCGCTGATCCCGGAGCGAACGCCGCACGCCCGGTCAGTCATCGCCGATCCTGAACGCGTCGGCGATGCGCCGCATCCGGCCGTCCGCGTCGACCGCGATCAGGTCGAACCGCAGTGTGCTTTCGCTCCATTCCGGATGCAGGCCCTGCAGGATGGAAGCGGCACCGATCAGGCGCCGGCGCTGACGCGGCGACAATGCGCAGGCCGCATCCGACAGCACCGGCCGCGCTTTCACCTCGATGAACGCCACAAGGTTGTCCGCAGAATGCGAGGCCACGATGTCGATCTCGCCGCAGGCGGTGCGTGCGCGTCGCAGCAGGATCGTCCAGCCGCGCTGCCGCAGCGCTTGGCACACCCGGTTCTCGATTGCCGCACCCCGCAACCGGGAGGCCTCACCCTGCGTCCGTCGCGCCACAGTGCGGAGTCGTACGTCGCAGGGATCGAGCAGCATCCTGGCCGGATCACCCGGCAGCGGGCATCGTTGCGCTGATGACAATGATCCTGCTCCCGCCGGTCTCCCCCCGCATGATGGCAGGAAGTCGTTTCCGGATGGTTGACGCCCGCGGGACGGCTGAATTGGAGCGGCGCTGAACGGCCGCCTTGACGTGCATGCGCTGGCGGCGCTGACGGACGACCTGCTGTGGCCGCTCCGGATCGTCGTGCCGATCTGCGTCACCCTGCATGCGCTGCGCACCAAGCGAGAGATCGGGGCGGCGATCGGCTGGATCGGCCTGTCCTGGCTGACGCCGATCATCGGCGGGTTGTTGTACCTGACCTTCGGCATCAACCGGGTGCGCCGGCTGGCGCAGCGGATGAGCAACGAGCGGCCCTGGACGAGCCGGCGCGGCGCCGGCATCGGCACACCGGACATCGAGGGCAGCCTCGCCCCCCTGGTCGAGGCGGTCGGGCGGCTCACCGACCGCCCGCTGCTGCCCGGCAACGCCGTGCGCTGCTTCCATGACGGCGACGACGCCTATCCGGTCATGCTGGAGGCGATCGGACAGGCACGACAGAGCCTGCTGCTCTGCTCCTACATCTTTCACGACGACGCGGTCGGCATCCGCTTCATCGAGGCAGTGGCGGCAGCAAAGGCACGCGGCGTCGCGGTGCGGGTGCTGGTTGACGGAATAGGCAGCGGCTACTTCGCCTGCGGGGTGGCCCGCGCGCTGCATCGCCAGGGCGTGCCGGTCGCGCGGTTCATGCACTCGACGCTGCCTTGGCGCATGCCGTTCATCAACCTGCGCACCCACAAGAAGATCCTGGTGCTCGATGGCTGCGTCGGGTTCACCGGGGGCATGAACATCGCCGTCGAGAACGTGCTGAGCAGCCGCCCGCGCCACCCGGTCTCCGACACGCATTTCCGGATCGAGGGCCCGGTGGTGCACCAGCTCACCGAGGCCTTCGCCAAGGACTGGTCCTTCACCACCGGCGAGGATCTCGACGAGGCAGCATTCTATGCCGACCCGCCGGTGCGCGGCGACGCGCTGTGCCGTGTCGTGACCTCCGGACCGGATTCGGATCTCGAGAAGATCGAGTTCGCGATCATGCAGGGGGTCGCACTCGCCCGCGCCTCGATCCGGATCATGACACCGTACTTCCTGCCGGACGAGCGCCTGCTGACCGTGCTGGCGATGTCGGCGATGCGCGGGGTGACCATCGACCTGGTCCTGCCGAAGGAGAGCAACCACCGCGCCATCGACTGGGCGCGCACGCCGAACAACATCCCGCTGCTCGAGGCCGGCGTGCGGATCTGGCTCTCCGCGCCGCCCTTCAACCACTCCAAGCTCATGGTCGTGGACGAGAAATGGTCGTTCATCGGGAGCGCCAACCAGGATGTCCGCAGCCTGCGGCTGAATTTCGAGCTCAATGTCGAGGTGCATGACGCGGCGCTGGCGCGCGAGCTGGACGGCTTCATCTGTGCCCACCGGAACGAGCGCTATGATCCGGAGACGATCGAACAGCGCTCTTTCCCGGTGCGCATCCGCGACTCCGCGGCCCGGCTGATGCTTCCCTACCTGTAGGACGCGGGCTTATCTGCAGGAGCCGGCCCGGTACGCAGGACGACCTTGATCGGGTGGTGATCCGACGGTCGGTGCGGCAGGATCTCGGCGGCGACACATTCCAGGCCGCGCACCAGGCAGCGATCGAGCCTGATCGGCACCATGTCCGCCATGCGGTGGGTCGGGCCACGCGGGCCCACGTCGTGGAAGCCCGGTACCAGGGCCGGTCCCACCAGGTTGTAGTCGCCGAGCACTGCGGCACGGAACGGCAGGCGTTCGGCGATCAGCCGCAGCTGCCGGCGGTTCAGTACCTGGCCGTGCGAGAGATGCACGTTGGCGACCGCGAAGTCGCCGCAGGTGATGACCTGGCAAACCCGCCGTATCAGCGTGCCGGGCTGCAGCGGCCAGATCACCGGCGGCTCGAGGAAGCGCGTCGGGCTCCAGCACGCGACCCCGTGGATGCGGCCGGGCAGCGGCGAGCGTGCGTAGTGGCCGCCGATGCGCTGAGGCAGGTGGTCGATCTCGCTGGTCGCCTCCTGCATCAGCATCAGGTCCGGGCCCTGCTCGGCGATCAGCGCAATGACGTCGTCGATCGAGGCGCCGACGCGGCGCAGCAGGTTCCAGCTGACGATCTTCATGCTTCGGACTTCACGCCCGCCTGGGCCTGCCGCTGGTCCGACCGCTCCACCGGCGCCCCCGTCTCCGGAAGGCTCAGGGGCTCGCGGACCGGCGGCCGCCCATCGCTGTAAGCGCCTGCGATATCACGCTCGCGGCCCGCGGCGTCCCGGCCGTTCGCCGCGAATTCGATCACCAGCGTGTAGCCGACGCCGAGCAGCACCGGCCCGAGGAAGATGCCGAGGCCGCCGAAGGCGAGCACGCCACCGAGCACGCCGAGCACCGTCAGCAGGTAGGGGAGTTGCGCTCCACGCGCGATGAAGACCGGGCGGATGACGTGGTCGGCGCCGGAGATCGCCACCACGCCGTAGGCGGCCAGAAAGATGCCCCAGCCGAGATGGTGCGCGAGGCCGAGCCAGATCGCGGCCGGCACCCAGACCAGGGGAGCGCCGATCGGCAGCACCGCGACGAAGGCGGCGATGCCGCCGAACAGCACCGGGTTCGGCACGCCGGCGATGTAGAAGCCGATGCCGGTGAGGATGCCCTGCACGATCGCGGTGCCGAGGATGCCATAGACGGTTCCACGCACGGTGCTGCCGGTGACCCCGAGCAGCCGGTCGGCATACGAGCCTGCGATGCGCCGGATGATGGCGGTGAGGTGCGCGCCCAGCCGGTCGCCACCGACCCAGAAGAAGAAGGCGATGAACAGGGCCAGCACCAGTTGCACCAGGCCGCTGGCGATCTGCACCAGCAGGGCGAGCACGCGGGACGCGATGGTGCCGAGATAGGGTTGCACGAAGGCGCCGGCGGCCGAGAGGTCGGCGGACCATTTTTCCCAGGTGATGGCGACCTGACGTCCGATCACGGGAGTGGTCGCGACCCAGCGCGGCGGCTCCGGCAGGTGCAGTGCCACCAGCCCCTCGACCGCATGCAGGATCCCCGGCGCATCGGCCACGCCCTCGGACGCCACGAGCGCCAGCGGCAGCACGACCAGGAGTGCGGTCACCAGCATCATTAGGGCAGCCGCCGTATAGGGACCGGAGCGGTGTGCCAGATGCTTGTAGACCGGCCAGGTGGTGAAGGTCAGTATCGCCGCCCAGAGGATGGCAGAGAAAAACGGATACAGGACGATCACGCAGCCGGCAGCGATGCCGGTTATCAGCAGACCCATCATGATTCGCTCGGCCATGCACATCTTTCGCCGCACATCTTCCGCCGGGCTGGCGGCAGCCGGGACCTTCCCATTTTACGCACGCCGGAGCGAGAGGCGGCGGCGGACGCGCCCTGCGAAAAGCCGCCAATGTTTTGAGAGGAAAACTATTACGTGATGCAAAGCGATGAAACACGTGCTTTAACGTGTTATTGATGGATTCGGTGCTCCACCTTCGCGCGACCGGCTTTTTTGAACTTCGGGCGCGCGGCGGCACCCGGACGGGTCAGGGACAGAGATGATGCGACTGAACGAGATCGGCCAGCAGTTGAGAGCCTATCGCCTGGAATCCGGCATGCGTGCCGAGGAGATCGCGGCCAGGCTAGGCGTGTCACGCGCGGCCCTCTACCGCTACGAGAAGGGCGAGGTGATCAAGCTCGACACGGTCCAGCGCCTGGCCGAGCTTCTCAAGATCTCGCCGTTGTCGCTGCTCGGCATCGGCGTCGAGTACTACAGCCGCACGATCGGCTTCTTCGAGCGCATGCGCCAGCTCGAGGAGACCGCCGACCAGGTGCTGCAGGTCGGCGAGCCGCTGGCCTACCTGGTCACCTCGGACGATTACGACGCGCTGCTGGCCCAGGTGTTCGCCGAGAGCGCGGAGCAGGCCGGTGCCGAGGCGCCGACGACGCGGGCGCTGTCCGAGCAGGTGCTCGGCATCATGGCCGCCCGCAAGCGGGCGTACCAGCTGCGCCGCCCGAACCTCATCACCATGATCGCCGAGCCGGTGCTGCAGCGGTTCCTCGAGCAGGGTGTCGCCGACAGCATGCGGGTGAGCCCGACGCTGCGCGCCTATTGCCGCCGTGTCGCGGCGGCCGAAGTGCAGAACATCGCCGCCATGCTCGAGACCGAGCCGATGGGCCTGCAGTTCAGCCTGATCCCGGGTGCCGAGCCGACAACCACCTGCACCCTGCTGCGCCAGCGCGATCGGGCGGCGCTCGCCATCAACCCGTTCCGCAGCGATGCGAGCTCCGTCAACGCCAACGGCGTCGCCCTGGTCACCAGCGCGCCCGAGGCGGTCAGCTCGCACCAGCGCGTCGCCGAGGCGATGTGGCGGGACAGCCTGAAGGGCGCCGCAGCCGCGCGTCGGGTCCGGGAGCTGCTTGCGGCACACGCCGTGCAGTGATCTGCTGACGCGGCACGACTCGCACTCCCGCGAGGTCGCCTCACGGGACTTCGTCCGCATGACACCGCTGATCACTCCGCACGATCTGCGCGCCATGCTCGGAACCCCCGGTCTTGTCCTTCTCGATGCGACCGTGCTGCTGCCCGGCGAGAGCTACGATCCGGAGGAGCTGTACCTGGCCGCGCACCTGCCGGGCGCGCGCCGCTTCGACATCGAGGCGGTATCCGACCCTGAGGGCGAGCTGCCGCACATGGTTCCGAGCCAGGGACGGTTCGCACGTCTGGTCGCAGCCTTGGGCGTGGCCGATGCGAGCCGGGTCGTGCTGTACGACCAGCTCGGCCTGGTCGGGTCGGCGCGCGGCTGGTGGCTGCTAGGGCTGTTCGGCCATGACGCGGCGCAGGTGCTCGATGGCGGCTTGGAGTCGTGGCGCGCGCTCGATTATCCGCTCGAGTCAGGGGAGCCGCTGCCTCCTGCGCCCGCCCGCTTCACGCCGCGGCTGCGTAGCGAGCGTCTGGTCGGGCTTGGTGACATGATCCGGATTGCGGGCGGCGAGCGGGCGGCGGTGGTCATCGACGCGCGCAGCCGGGGCCGCTGGGAAGGTACAGCTCCCGAGCCGCGTGCCGGGCTGCCCGGCGGCCATATTCCCGGCAGCTCCAGCCTGCCCTTCGCCGAGCTGCTGACCGCCGACCGGCGCATGCTGCCGCCGGCGTCGCTGCGCGACCGGTTCGAGGCCGCCGGCATCGGCCCGGCGAGCAGCGTGGTCACCACCTGCGGCTCCGGCCTGACCGCCTCGGTGCTGTCGCTCGCCCTGCGGGTCGCCGGATATCCACCGGGCGCGCTGTTCGACGGCTCCTGGACCGAGTGGGCCAGCCATCCGGAGCTGCCGCGCGGCACCGTCGGAGACCGGCCGTGACCGACCGCGAGCGCGTGTCGGCCGGCTGGCGTTCGCTGTCGACCCGTCTGGTTCGCACCGGGCGCGACACGCTGTACGAGCAGGGCCCGGACAGCGCCTTGGAGAGCCACGGCTTCGTCAACCCCCCGGTGTCGCGCGGCTCGACCGTCCTGTTCCCGAGCCTGCACGCGCTGCGCCAGAACGGCGCCCGGCGCTACGCGCACGAGCTGACCTACGGCGCCTGCGGGACGCCGACGCAGTTCCACCTGGAAGCGGCGATCGCCGAGATCGAGGGCGGCACGCACAGCCAGATCGTCTCGTCCGGTTCGGCCGCCTGCACGACACCCTTGCTCGCGTTCCTTGGCGCCGGCGGCCACTGCCTGGTGCCGGATTGCATCTATGGCCCGACACGTCGGTTCTGCGACACCATGCTGCAGCGCATGGGCGTCGAGACCACGTACTACGAGCCGATGCTGCCGGAAGCGGCGCTGCACGCGCTGATGCGGCCGAACACCCAGGTGGTGATGGCCGAGAGCCCGGGCAGCCATACCTTCGAGGTGCAGGACGTGCCAATGCTGGCCCGCGTTGCGCACGAGTGCGGCGCCAAGCTGATGCTCGACAATACCTGGGGACTGCACGTGTTCCAGCCGTTCGAGCACGGCGTCGACATCTCGATCCAGGCGCTGACCAAGTATGCCGCCGGCCATGCCGACCTGATCCTGGGTGCCATCACCGTCGCCGACGACAACGACTGGCAGGTGCTGCGCGATGGCGCACTGCAGCTCGGACAATACGCGAGCCCGGACGATTGCTGGCTCACCCTGCGCGGCCTGCGCACGCTCGGGGTCCGGCTGGAACGGCAGGCCGCCTCCGCGCTGGCAGTGGCGGTCTGGCTCGCGGCGCGTCCCGAGGTGCTGCAGGTGCTGCACCCGGCGCTGCCCGGCTCGCCCGGGCACGAGTTCTGGGCGCGCGACTTCACCGGTGCCAGCAGCCTGTTCGGCGTGGTGTTCCGGCCGGGCTTCAGCCAGGCGGCGGTCGATGCGATGGTGGATGCGCTCGGCGTATTCGGGATCGGCGAATCCTGGGGCGGCTATGAAAGCCTGGCGCTGCCGAGCAACCCGACCATCACCCGGACCCTGGAGAGCAGCCGGTTTGGCGGCCCCGCCTGCCGGCTGCATGTCGGGCTGGAGGATCCGGACGAGCTGATCGCCGATCTCGAAGGCGGCCTTGCCGTGCTGCGGGCGGCGTCGGAGTAGCGTTCGCCCCTGACGGCGCCCTTCCATTCTGCCCGGTCGGCTGCTAAGTGCCTTGATAACAAAAACAAAGATGTTTCGGGGGATGAGCGTGTTCCATCAGGACCTGACGCCGATCGGGGGCAGCCTGCTGCTGTCCTTCATCGTGGCAGCGCTACCAATCGCGACCGTGCTGGTCATGCTCGGCATCCTGCGTCGGCCGGCCTGGCAGGCCTCCGTCGGCGGCCTGGTCGTCGGCCTCGTGATCTCGATCCTGTTCTGGCACATGCCCCTCTTCCTCGCGGCCGACAGCACGCTCAACGGCATGGTGTTCGCGCTCTGGCCAGTCATGTGGATCGCGTTCAACGCCCTCCTGCTCTACAACATCGCGGTGGTGAGCGGACGCTTCGACGCGTTCCGCCAGTGGATCCTCGACAACCTGCCGGCGGATCGCCGCGTCGTCCTGATCGTCGTGGGCTTCTGCTTCGGCGCCCTGCTCGAGGGCATCGCCGGCTTCGGCTCGACGATCGCGATCTCGTCCTCGCTGCTGATCCTGGTTGGGTGGGAACCGCTCGAGGCCGTGACCTACTCGCTGATCTTCGACACCGCGCCGGTCGCCTACGGGGCGCTCGGCATCCCGGTGACGGTACTCGGCGCGATCACCCACCTGCCGGCCGAACAGCTCGGCGCGATGATCGGACGGCAGTTGCCGATCCTCGCCTTCATTCTGCCCTTTTACGTCATGGGCGTCTTCGGTGGCCGCCGCTCGATCGCCGCCCTGTGGCCGCTGCTGCTCACGGCCGGCGGCTCCTTCGCGCTCATCCAGTTCGCGGTCTCCAACTACTTCGACTACCGCCTGACAGACGTCTTCGCGTCGCTCGGCTCGCTCATAATCACGGTGGCCTTCCTGCGCGTCTGGCGCCCGGCGCCGGATCCGAAGTTCGCCGCCAAGACCGACCTGCATCCGGTGCCGATCTCGCTGAGCGCCGCGGCGACGCCGCGCCTCTCCCCCTGGCAGGGCTGGATACCCTGGATCGTCGTCAGCGTGGTCGTGATCGCCTGGACGCAGCTCGGTCTGTCGGCGATCGGCCGGCAGAAGATCAACTGGCCCGGCCTCGACAACGCCGTCTACATCACGCTGTATCACAAGCCCTATGCCGCGGTCTGGAGCTTCGAGCCGCTCGCGACCGGCACCGCGATCCTGTTCGCCGCCATCCTCACGGCGGCCTTGTTCCGCGTCTCCCCGGGCCGCTTCGTCGCCTGTGCGCTCACCACCTGGCGGCAGATCCGGACCGCGGTGCTGACCGTCTCCGTCATCATGGGCCTCGCCTTCCTGATGAACTTCTCGGGCATGACCTACACGCTCGGTGACGGAGCCTCGCATCTCGGCCTGTTCTTCGCGTTCGTCTCGGCGTTCCTCGGCTGGGTGGCGGTGGCCCTGTCGGGCAGCGACACCTCCGGCAACGCCCTGTTCGGCAACCTCCAGGTGGTGGCGGCGCACCAACTCGGGCTCGATCCGCTGCTCTTCGCCGCGACCGGCTCGTCGGGCGGCGTACTTGGCAAGATGATCTCGCCGCAGAACATCTCGACTGGCGTTTCAGTCACTACGCTCAGGGGCCAGGAAGGCCTCGTGTTCTCGAAGACCTTCAAGCATTCCATCATCCTGACGACCCTGCTTGGGGTGATCGCCGTGCTGCAGCAGTTCGTCTTCCACTGGATGGTGCCGCACTGAGCCGCACCTGCTGGTGCAGGAAGGTCAGCCGCGGTCCCAGGTCTCGCGATAGAGCGCGATGATCGAAGCGGCATCGGGCACCAGGGGGTTGTTGCCCGGTGAACCGGAGGCGAGGGCCTGCTCTGCCATCAGCGGCAGCAGCGAGGTCCAGCACTCTGGATCGATGCCGTAGCGACGCGGGCTTGGCACCTCGAGCTCGCGGTTCTTTGCTTCCAGCGCCGCGACCAGCGCCAGCGCCGCCTCCTGGTCCGGCCCCCCGTCGGTCGCCACCCCCATCGTGCGTGCGCAGTCGGCGTAGCGCGCCTCGGCGGCCCCGATCGACCAGGCGGTGACAGCCGGCAACAGCATCGCGTTCGACAACCCGTGCGCGACATGGAAATGCGCGCCGATCGGGCGGCTCATGCCGTGCACCAGGGCCACCGACGAGTTGGAGAACGCCATCCCGGCCTGTAGCGCGCCCAGCATCATCGCCTCCCGTGCAGTGCGGTCGGAGGGTGTCGTGCATGCCGTGGTGATGTTCGGCCAGATGGCCCGCATGGCCGCCAGCGCCAGCGCATCGGCGAACGGGTTGTGCTGCCGCGAGACATAGGCCTCGATGGCGTGGGTGAGCGCGTCCAGCCCGGTATCGGCGGTCAGGCGCCAGGGCTTGCTCAGAGTTAGCTCGAAATCGACGATGGCGAGGCGCGGCAGGTAGGCGAGTCCGACGCACAGCATCTTCTCCTGGGTCGCCTCGTCGGTGATGATCGTCATCCGGGTGGCCTCCGAGCCGGTGCCCGCCGTGGTCGGGATCGCGACCACCGGCAGCCCCGCCTCGTCCTGGACATGCGGGAAGCGCAGCGCGCGTGGCGTACTGTCGTGCCGCGCCAGCACCGCGACCATCTTCGCGGTGTCGATCGGACTGCCGCCCCCGAGTCCGATCACGCAGTCATGCGTGCCGCCGCGCAGCACCACCATGGCGGCCTCCACCGAGGCGACGGTCGGGTCCGGCACCACTTCGGCAAAGATCCTTGGCTCGATGCCTGCGATGCCGAGGATCGCCCGCACACGATCGAGCACGCCACTGCTGGCCATGAACGGATCGGTGACGATCAGGGGGTTGCGCAGACCGATCTGCCGGAGCGCGTCCGGTAAGCTATCGATCGAGCCGCCACCGACCCTGAGCGAGCCCGGAAGGTAGAGCGCCTTCATCAACGTGCCTCCATGTTCGCGCAAGGCTAGCCCGGGATCCACCGCTCGGCGAGCGATGGCGCCGTCAGCGAGGCGGCGGTTCGCCACGGCCACCGCGCGGTGCCGGCGCGGCGCGCGGTGCGGCAGGCGCCGAAGGACGCTGCATCGGTGCCATACGCGGCGCCTGGATGCCGGGCCTCGGCCCGAACGACATCGGGGCACGCGGTGGCTCGGTTCGAGGCATCGCCGGCCGGCTGGGATGCTGGATTACCGGAAGCGGCGGTCGATGCACCGCTCCCATCGCGGGCGGTCGGGGTGCTGCGGTGCGCGGCGTCTGGACCTGCGGCAGCGGCGGCCGCCCCGCAGCCGCCTGTGCCGGTTGCGGACGGCCCAGCGCCGGGCCGGGTGCTGCCGTGTGCTCCGACCGCGGCAGGGCCGGACCGGGTGCTGCACCGCGTGCGGTCGGACCACCCGTTGCGTGCGGTCCTGCGCCGAAATGCAGGCCTGGCGCGCCGATGGCCGGACCCGGGCCAGCCGGATGGCTGGGGCCGGAGGCTATCCCGATCCGCCGGGCGGCTGGCAGCGACAGGCCCCGGGTCTCCGCGACCGGCCGCAACGGCAGGCCTCCCTGAAGCGGCTGGACCGTGTCGGCTGCCCCCGCGCGTCCCGGGCCGGAGATGCGCGTCGAATGCAGCAGGACGGCCGCCGGGGCGACCACCATGGCACCGCGATTCATGAATCCGCGACCGGGGGCTCGCCCGTCGGTCCAAGTCGGCTGGTGCCACCCGCCCCCGCGGTTGAGGCGGCCCAGATAGCCGGGGCTGGCCCGGTATCCCGGGCGATAGGACTCATGCGGACCCAGCGGCACCCAGCCAATATCGCCGCGTCCCGATCGAAGGGATTCCGCCAGCACACCCGCGGCAAGGCCGGCCGCGCCGATGCCCACGAAGTCCACCAGCGCCGGGGCATAAGTGGGTCCGTAGCCGGACGACTTGTCGGCGCCGGGGGTCCAGCCCCAGCGGCCGTCCGACTGGAACCAACGCCCGTAATGGAACGGCGCGAAGCCCCACGGCTCGTCATCCACCCAGGTCCAGCCCCATGGCTCCACATAGGACCAGCTGCCCTCGCTGTACGGCGCCCATCCCGGATCGACCTGCGGATACCAGGTCTCACCATATTGCGGGTTCTGCTGCCAGCTTCCGTAGGCCGAGAGCTGGTCCGCTCCTGTCATGCCGAGCGCCGCCTGCGGCACCGGCGGAATGGCGCTATCGCCGCGGGCGAGTATGCCGGCAAGAAAGGCGTCCGGCGCCGGTTGCGCTTCGATGTCACCCTGCAGGGTGTCGGTCCCGCTCGCCACCAGCATCTGTCGCGCGCCTCCGCGCAGCACCAGGCTGTCGCTTGTGAATTGCGCGGCGCCCTGCACGATCACCACCCGGGTCGGGGTCGCGGCATCGCCGGCCAGGATCTCGTACTGGCCGCTGGCCGCGATCTGCACCGCCCCGCGCGGCGTGTCGACCGTCCAGGTGTCGCCGGGGCGGACATCGCGGAGGTCAAGGAACAGCGCCCCTTGCGGCTCGGTCGCTGCCAGGGTTTGGTCGTCCAGCGTCGTGAGATCGAATTCGGTATGGCCCGCCAACGTCATCGCGTTGCCGCCGAGACCGATCTCGGCCTGGGCCTGCAGCTCGGTCCAGAGCGAGTCGCCGGAGCTGAACGGGAAATTCAGCACCGCCGGTGTCCATTGCGTGGCTCCCGGGCCATGCGAACTGACGGTCCCGTCGAGCCGTGCCAACCTGCCGACGCGGCCCGGAGGATCGCCGTTCGCCTGTGCACGGGCTGGAGCCAACGCGCCCGCCGGGATGCCGAGGAGGCAGGCTGCAGCCAGCGCCGCCATCAGACGAAACTGCAACCTGTGTGTCATCATTGGATCGAAAGCCCTAGATCCGCTCCCGGTCCGTCCAGGCCCGGAGCGGAGCCGGATTAGGCGCGCATCGCAGTCGATCGGCGGCGACCGCGAGCGCTGCCAGGGTCAGTGCGACTTGCCCCGCCCGGTTGCCGCCTGCAACGCATCGATGCGCTTGGAGGCCTCGCCCTTGGTAAGGCTCGGATCGAACTCCTCGTTCGCCTCCGTGCAGAGGGTCTTGAGGTAGGACGCCTGGGCTCCGGTCATTGTCTCCGCGCCGGTTGCCCAATCATCCGGGTCCTTTTCGGTGTTCGACGGCAGCGCCTGCTCGTTCACCGTGTTCTTGTTTGTGGTCATGACGAGAAGGACGCCAGCGTTCCTGTTTGGTTCCGGACAGCGCCCTATCAAGAACGGGTGACCGGATCGGAGGGTCCACGAGGTCAGGTGCGCCCGGCGAAACGGTGCCGGTAGCCTAGCGCCTCGGCCACATGCGTGCGGCTGACCTCTGCGACACCGACCAGGTCTCCGATGGTACGCGACACCCGGAGCAGGCGGGTGAAGCCGCGCGCCGACATGTGCAGCCGTTCCGCAGCCTGCTCCGCCAGGGTGCGTGCGTCGGGCGATATCACGAGTGCTTCGAGGCCGGCCTCGGCATTCGTCACGGCACCCTGCCGGGCATGCTGTCTTTCGCGGCTCGCCTCGACCCGCTCGGCGACGACCCGGGTGCTCTCGCCGGTGCCGGCGCGGGCAATCTCCGCGATCGGCACCGGTTGCACCTGCACGCAGAGATCGATTCGGTCGAGCATCGGGCCGCTGATCTTGCTCAGATATTCCTCGCCGCAGCGTGGCGCGCGGCCGCACTCGCGGCTGGCGTCGCCGAGATGTCCGCACCGGCACGGGTTCATCGCCGCCACCAGCTGGAAGCGCGCGGGGTAGGTGATGTGCGCCGCCGCGCGCGCGATCGTGGTGCGGCCGGTCTCCATCGGCGCCCGCAGCGCCTCCATCGACTGTCGCGGCAGCTCGGGCATCTCGTCGAGGAACAGGACGCCGCGATGCGCCAGGCTGACCTCGCCAGGCTTGGCGCGCGGGCCGCCGCCGATGATCGCGGCCTGGCTCGCCGAATGATGCGGCTCGCGGAAGGGCGGGCGCTTGATCAGTTTGCCATCGGTGAGCTGCCCGGCGACGCTATGGATGGCACTCACCTCGAGCGCCTCCGACGAGCTCAGGTTCGGCAGCAGCCCGGCCAGTCGGGCCGCCAGCATCGATTTGCCGGCGCCGGGCGGACCCACCATGATCAGGCTGTGCGCGCCGGCCGCGCAGATCTCCAGCGCCCGCTTGGCGGTCTCCATGCCCTTCACCTCGCACAGGTCAAGCGCATGCGCGGACACCGCGCTGCCCGGCAGCACTGGCGGGCTCAATACCTGGGTGCCCCGGAAATGGTTCATCAGCGACAGCAGGTCGGGCGTCGCCAGCACCTCGATCTCGCCGCCCCATGCCGCCTCGCCGCCCTGCTGCTGCGGGCAGATCAGCCCGAGACCGAGGGCGCTGGCGCCCAGCGCCGCCGGAAGCACGCCATTGACCGGATTGACCCGCCCGTCGAGCGAAAGCTCGCCCATCGCGGCGTAGCCCGCGATCTCGTCACGCGGCAGCACCTCCATCGCCGCCAGCACCCCGAGCGCGATCGCAAGATCGAAGTGGCTGCCCTCTTTCTGCAGGTCGGCAGGCGCCAGGTTGATCAGGATGCGCTTGGGCGGCAGCGACAGGCCCATGGCGGTCAGGGCCGCACGCACCCGCTCGCGCGCCTCGGCCACGGCCTTGTCGGCCAGGCCCACGATCAGGAAGGCCGGCAGCCCGCTGGAGATCTGCACCTCGACGTCCACCGGCACCGCTTCGATGCCGGAAAAGGCGAAGCTGCGTATGCGGGCAATCGACATCGGGCGGTCAACCTTGCAGCTTGCGGCCGCGGTCACGGCGCCAGCGCATGATGCGCCCGGGGAGCTTAAGGAGCGGTTGACGCCGCCACGCTCAGCAACCCAGCCGCGCCGGCACCGGCGCCTGCGTTACCGCTGAGAGCATCTTTCCCCGGAGCGCCGGCTCCGGAACATTTAGATACCGCATTGCGCGCGGAGGAACGAAAGCACCCCTGTGACGATGATGTGGTTCCCGGCTACTGACGTCCGCGAAAGATTGCGTCTGTCAGAGGTGCCCGAGGCTACCGCCTCTGGTACAGCAGCCGAGCCCGGACGGTGCCGTCCAGCCCCCGCAACTGTTCGAGCAACTGCACCGCATCCGCGCGGTCGGTGTCGGCTTCCACCACCACGTACCCGATCTCGGCATCGGTCTCGAGATACTGGGCGGCGATGTTCACGCCAGCGCGCGAGAAGATGTCGTTGATCTTGCCGAGGATGCCGGGGATGTTGCGATGCACGTGCATGAAGCGGGTGCCGCGCGGCCGCGACGGCAGCTGCACCTCGGGGAAGTTTACCGCCCCCAGGGTCGCACCGACATCGCTGTAGCCGATCAGCTTGCGTGCCACCTCGACGCCGATGCGATCCTGCGCCTCCGCGGTCGAACCGCCGATGTGCGGCGTCAGGATGACGTTGTCCAACCCCTGCAACGGCGTCTCGAAGCGCTCGTTGTTGCTACGGGGCTCGCTCGGAAACACGTCGATGGCGGCGCCCAGCAGATGCCGGTCATGCAGCGCCGAGGCAAGCGCGTCGAGATCGACCACATGGCCGCGCGCGTTGTTGAGCAGGAAGCTGCCGGGCTTCATCCGCCGGATCTCCCGCTCGCCGAACAGGCCGCGTGTTTCCGGCGTTTCCGGCGTGTGGATGCTGACCACGTCGCTTTCCGCGAGCAGGGCGTCGAGCGTAGGGCTGGCGCTGGCATTGCCGTGGCCGAGCTTGTCGATCACGTCGTGGTAGATCACCCGCATGCCGAAGGCTTCCGCCAGCACCGAGAGCTGGCTGCCGATGCTGCCATAGCCGACGATGCCCAGCACCTTGCCGCGCACCTCCCAGCTATCGGCGGCGGACTTGTCCCACAGGCCGGCATGCGCCGCGACCGATTTAGGGAAGATGCGGCGCATCAGCATGACGATCTCGCCCATCACCAGCTCGGCGACGGAGCGCGTGTTGCTGAACGGCGCGTTGAACACCGGGATGCCGCGCGCCCGTGCGGCGGCGAGCGCCACCTGGTTGGTACCGATGCAGAAGCAGCCTACGGCGATCAGCTTCTCCGCATGTGCGAACACCGCCTCGCTGAGCTGGGTGCGGCTTCGTATGCCGATCACATGCACGCCCTCGACCGCATCGAGCAGCGCCTGGCCTTCCAGGGCGCCGGGCAGGGCGGTGATCGCGCTGTAGCCGCTGGCCCGCAGCAGCTCGATCGCGCTCTGGTGCACGCCCTCCAGCAGCAGGATCTTGATCCGATCCTTGGGAAGCGAGAGCTGGCTGGTCATCGGTCGGTCCCTGAGTGATGCCGCCGTCACATAGAGCTATCAGGGACGCGGGGCGAGTGCATCCACTGCAGGGCCGAGCAGCGCCGGGTCGCCGACCGCGAGCACGCTGCCGTCGCCGTCCGGCCGCAGGGGCTGGCCCTGCCAGTCGGTCATGCGGCCGCCGGCGCCCTCGACCACCGGCACAAGCGCCGCCCAGTCCCAGGGCTGCATGGTGCATTCGGCGATGATGTCGATCTGGCCCAGCGCCAGCAGGCCGTAGGCATAGCAGTCGCCGCCCCAACTGGCCCGCTTGACCAGGGCCCGCAGCCGCGTCCAGCGCGCGAGGTCGGCCCCCTGCAGCATGTCCGGCGAGGTGCAGGACAGCTCGGCCGCGCCCAGGGCAGCGCAGGCGCGGACACCGACGCGTCCGGCGCCGATGGAGCCGGGCAGGAACCGGGTCGGCTGCCCCCGGATTCCGATCCAGCGCTCTCCGGTCACCGGCTGGTCGAGCACGCCGAGCACCGGCACGCCGTCTTCGAGCAGCGCCACCAGGACGCCGAAGCTGGGCCGCCCGGTGATGAAGGCGCGGGTGCCGTCGATCGGGTCGAGCACCCAGCGATGGCGCGCCGCCGGCCGGTCGGGCCCGAACTCCTCGCCTGAAACGCCGTGTTCGGGCAGCCGCTCGCCCAGCACGGCGCGCATCGCCTGCTCGGCATTGCGATCGGCCACCGTGACCGGGCTGGCATCGGCTTTGTCGGTGGCGTCGAGCGGCGCCCTGAAGAACGGCCGGATGACGGTGCCGGCGACGTCGGCGGCCGCCTCGGCCGCCTGCAGCCAGCGCGCAATATCGGCCATGCTGCTACTTGGGCGCAGCGCCGGGCGACTGCGTCGTGGCGCCCTGGCCCGGCTTGTCGGCCCCGCCGGCGCCGCTGCCGGGGATCGGATGCGGGTTGGGCGAAAGGGTGCGCAGGTAGTCGACCACCGCGGCGCGCTGCTTCTCGCTCGGGATGCCCGCGAACCCCATCTTGGTGCCGGAGGCGTAGCCGCTCGGGCTGGTCAGCCAGGCGTTGAGGTTGTCGTAGGTCCAGGCCGCGTGCTTGGCGGTGAGCGCCGCCGAATAGCTGTAGCCGGGCTTCGCCGCGATCGCCCGGTCCACGACGTTGTACAGGTTCGGCCCGACGAGCGTGGCGCCGCCCTGGTCGAAGCTGTGGCAGGCGCCGCAATAGCGTTGCGCGGCGGCGCCGCCGAGCTTGGGGTCCGCATGGCCGACCTTCTCGGCGAACGACGGGACCGCAGGGGCCGCCGGCGTCGCACCTGCGGCCGGGATCGGATGCGGGTTGTCCGACAGGGTGCGCAGGTAGTCGACCACCGCGGCGCGCTGCTTCTCGCTCGGGATGCCGGCGAACCCCATCTTGGTGCCGGAGGCGTAGCCGCTCGGGCTGGTCAGCCAGGCGTTGAGGTTGTCGTAGGTCCAGGCCGCGTGCTTGGCGGTGAGCGCCGCCGAATAGCTGTAGCCGGGCTTCGCCGCGATCGCCCGGTCCACGACGTTGTACAGGTTCGGCCCGACGAGCGTGGCGCCGCCCTGGTCGAAGCTGTGGCAGGCGCCGCAAGAGCGCTGGACCGCCGCCGCGCCGAGCTTGGGATCCGCGTGGCCGACCTCCTCGGCGAACGAAGGTGCGGCAGGTGCTCCACCCGCGCCTGCAGCGGCGCCGGCAGGAGCCTCCTTGGGCACCGGCGGCAACGGCTGCGGGCTGTCCGACAGCGTGCGCAGGTAGTCGATCACGTCGGCGCGCTGGTGGTCGTTGGTGATGCCGGCAAACGCCATCTTGGTGCCGGGTGCGTAGCCTTTGGGATCCTTGAGCCACGCGCTCATGTCGTCGAAGGTCCACTTGCCGTGGTGCGCCTTCAGCCCCGACGAGAAGTCATACCCGTCACCCTCCGCGACCGGCGCCATCACCATGTTGTAGAGGTTGGGGCCCACCATGGTGGCGCCCCCTTTGTTGAAGCTGTGGCAGGCGCCGCACAGCTTGGCGGCATCCGACTGGCCCTTTGCGGGATCGGCATGCGCCAGCAGGGTGGCGATCGGCACCGCGCGCGGCCCGGCGGACACCCCCTCGGGCAGCGCGCTGACGATGGCGAACGCCGGATGTTCGGGACGCTCGGAGTGGATCAGCTTGCCGCCCAGCACGCCGCCCAGCCCGAAGACGATCCCCGCGGTGAGGAACGCGGCCATGATCTTGTTAAGCTCGGTGCTGTCCATGCCGCGAACTCGATCCCCTGCCGCCCATCCCAGCCGCCCCGGATTTCACAGCCGCCCCGGACTGCCCAGGAGCCCCGGATTGCGCTGTGTCGAGGTCGTTCCTAAGGTGACGTGAACCCTATGTGAAGCCTCGGGAGGCGGCAACCAGCGCCCGGGGGCCGCGCCACCCCCCCGATCCGGACTGCCACATCACCCGATGAACCCTCTTGTCCTCATCCCGGCGCGCATGGCGTCCACACGCCTGCCGGGCAAGCCGCTCGCCCTGATCGCGGGGCGGCCGATGATCCTGCACGTGCTGGAGCGGGCGCTGCGCGCCGGCATCGGTCCGGTCGCCGTCGCGGTCTGCGATGCCGAGGTCCGCGACGTGGTGCGCGGCGCGGGCGGTGTCGCGGTCATGACCGATCCCGGCCTGCCATCCGGCTCGGACCGGGTGCACGCGGCCGCCGAAGCGCTCGACCCGGACGGCCTGCACGATGTCGTGGTCAACCTGCAGGGCGACCTGCCCGGGCTGCCGCCCGGCGATCTCGGCGCCGTGCTGGGTCCGCTGCGGGCGGAGCTGGACGGACGCCCTGCCTACGACATCGCGACCCTGGTGACGCCGGTCACCAGCCAGGAGGAGGCGCAGGCAAGTTCGGTGGTCAAGGCGGCCTGTGCTTTTGTGCCCGGCTCGGATCATGCGCGCGCGCTGTATTTCTCGCGTGTCGCGATCCCGTGGGGCGACGGGCCGCTCTGGCACCATGTGGGCGTGTACGCCTATCGCCGCGAGGGGCTGCGGCGCTTCGTGTCGCTGCCCGCAAGCCCGCTGGAGCGGCGCGAGTCGCTCGAGCAGTTGCGGGCTCTGGAGGCCGGCATGCGGATCGGCTGCGCGCGGGTCGCCGCACCGCCGTTCGGGGTCGACACGCCGGACGATCTCGCGCGCGCCCGGCGCGTCCTCGCCGCGCAGGACATCTCATGAGCACGCCGCAGCGGATCGCGTTCCAGGGCGAGCGCGGCGCCTATTCCGACCTCGCCTGCCGCAACGCCTTCCCTGGCTGGGAGACGGTCCCTTGCGCCTCCTTTGCCGCGGCCATCGAGCTCGTGCATGACGGGGGCGCCGACCTTGCCATGCTTGCCTGCGAGAACAGCCTCGCCGGACGCGTGCCGGACATCCACACGCTGCTGCCCGAGGCCGGCCTGCATATCGTCGGCGAGCAGTTCCAGCGGGTCGAGCACTGCCTGATCGGGGTGCCCGGCGCCGCAGTCGCCGATGTCCGGCGGCTGCACACGCATCCGGTGGCGATGGGCCAGGTGCGCGGGCTGATCCGCGAGCTGGGTGTCGCGCCGGTGATCGAGAGCGACACCGCCGGCTCTGTGGCGCTCATCGCGCAATGGGGCCGCAAGGAGGACGCCGCGATCGCGTCGGCGCTCGCGGCCGAGCTGCACGGCATGCAGATCCTGCGCCGCAACGTCGAGGACGCCGCGCACAACACCACGCGTTTCTATATCGCCGCCCGCGAGGCGCGTGCCGTGGCGCCGGATGTGCCTGGCACGATGACGACGATTCTTTTCCGGGTGCGCAATGTGCCGGCTGCTCTCTACAAGGCGATGGGCGGGTTCGCCACCAACGGCGTCAACATGACGCGGCTGGAAAGCTACATGCTCGACGGCAGCTTCACCGCGACCCAGTTTCTGGCCGACGTGGATGGACATCCCGACGAGACTGGCCTGCGCCACGCGCTCGACGAGCTGGCGTTCTTCTCGGACGAGCTGCGGATCCTCGGCACCTATCCACGCTCGCCGTTCCGCGATACCGGTCGATCATGACCCAGGATTGCCCCCGCTCATTTGGCCGCTCAACCGGGTCTAGGGAGTCCGGGTTCTCCGGAATTTATCTCCTTGAGGGCACTCCAGGGCAGACTGAGAAAGGCATCGAAGCGCGCCCTGACGATCGCGTAGCATTCGCACGACGCTCGTTCCAGCCCTGCGCGATCCCGGACCTGCATCAGGCCGCGCCGGTAGCTGATGAGGCCCTGGTTCTGTAGCGACTGGGCAGCGATCGTGACCGAGGTCCAGTTCGCTCCCATGATGCGCGCCGGGAATTCGTGTGTGTAGGTCAGCACCTTGCCTTCAGCCCGATCGTGCATCATGAGGAGCCAGCGGCACATCCGCTCCTCCACCGTTTGGAGAGAGTTGCAGGCGACCACTGCATGACTTGCGACAGCAACGTCCCCGAACAGCTGACAAAAAGATCGCGCAGGTGCGGGGTGTTCCGGAACTCGACTTGCAAAGGCTCCATTTTGCATCGCAGCATGGGTCCAGCCAACTGGACGGCGCATCGATTGAAGGAAACTCGGCTGTACATGGCCGAGACAACCCCGAGGCCGGAAGCGTCAAGTCCATCCACCGTCGACCAGGCAACAATCCTGCTGTTGGAGACAGCCCTGCTTGTCGAGGACAACTTGTTCATTGTTGCGGATGCGGAAGACCTGTTGCGCAGGCTTGGTGCTGAAACCGTCATTGTCGCACGA
Organism: uncultured Acetobacteraceae bacterium; assembly: GCA_964247695.1. Lineage (GTDB taxonomy): Bacteria > Pseudomonadota > Alphaproteobacteria > Acetobacterales > Acetobacteraceae > Lichenicoccus. The sequence goes on along the minus strand of CAXTVI010000018.1, from coordinate 22,325 downwards.
TCGGTGTCGGAGGCTCTGGACACCCTGAGCGAAATGGGCGTCAGTTTTGCGATGCTGGATGTCGATCTTGGTCCGGAAACAAGTTTGCCGGTTGCCCGCGCTCTTCGCAGGCTGTGTTCCGTTCATATTTGGCACCGGCTACGGTGATGCCGTCGCCACGCCGGACAGTCTCGAGGACGTTCCTGTCGTCGTAAAATCCTATCCTCTCGGTTCCTTGACGAAGGCCCTGGGCCAGATTCCGCCTGGTGGCCGAGAGGCAGATGCAGCCGCGGACTAGGCTGCCTTGCAGAGCTCGCTCTCAGGGAACTGCAGCGATCGTGTGCGGCGGCAGGACGATCCTGCCGCCCGACGGATGATCCGGAACGCCGATGCGCAGGATCCGGGCCTGGGCGTCGTAGCGCACGTCGCCGACCAAGGCTCCATCGAGCGTGATCGGACCGGTGGGGGCAGAGGCGTCGTGGACTGCCAGTTCCAGCCGCGCCCACCACGGCCTGAACGTGCCCTCGTGCCGGCCAATGCTCACGACCGTGCGTCCATCCAGCTCCGGATGGCACCGATGCTGCGCGCGAAAATATTTGCCGTTGCGGAAGCCGAAGCTCAGTCCGTCATCCAGATAGACCGAGCCGTGGCAGTCCGGGCCCGGATAGATCGCGAGTTCCAGCGGCCCCTGCGGGGTCTCGGACGTGCTCTGCACCAGCGGCTGGCGCGCGATGATGTGGCCCTCGCGCACGAACACCGGCAGCCGGTCGAGCTGCGGCGTGCGATCGACCCGGTGCGGCATCTGAGCGGGATCTTCGGCCGCCTGGGCGGTCGTGCCGCTGCCGCCGGTCAGCGTCGCCGGCGCAGGATCGATGATCCGTGCGCCGGTCCAGTAGTCGTACCAGGCGCCGGGCGGCAGGATCACCTGGTAGCGGTCGACCTCCTCGGGATAGGGCGCCGGCGCCACCAGCAGGGCGCTGCCCCACATGAACTGGTTGCCGCCTTCGAGGTCGAGCGCGTAGCCGCCGGCGGCCTCGGGAAATTCCATGAACAGCGGCCGCATCATCGGCAGGCCGGTACGCGAGGCCTCCTCTGCGAGCGTGTAGATATAGGGCAGCAGGCGGTAGCGTTCCTCGATCGCACGGCGGCGGATCGTGCTGTGCGGCTCGCCATCGACATAGGGCTCGCGATGCCGGCTGCCCTTGTCGGCGTGGCCGCGTGCGATCGGGTTGAACATGCCGAGCTGGAACCAGCGGGTCAGCAGGTCGGGCGGCGACGAGCCCGCGAACCCTCCGAGATCGCAGCCCGCGAAGGCGAAGCCGCCGAGCCCGAGGCCGAGCAGCATCGGCGTGCTCATGCGCAGGTGGTTCCAGGTGCCGGAATTGTCGCCGGTCCATACCACGCTGGTGCGCTGGCCGCCGGCATAGGTCGCGCGCGACATCACGTACGGGCGCCGGTCCGGCCGCAGCGCGAGCATGCCGTCATAGGTCGCGCGCGCGTTCTGCATGCCGAACACGTTGTGGATCTCGCGGTGGCTCGCGGTGCGTGTCGCAAAGCCCGGCTCCTCGATCCGGTGCACCACATCGAGCGGCATGGTGCGCGTCGGCGTGCCGAACACCGACGGCTCGTTCATGTCGTTCCAGATCCCCGCGACATGATCGACGAGCACCTCGCGGCGCAGCAGCGTGCCCCACCAGTCGCGCGTCGCCTTGCGGGTGAAGTCGGGAAAGGCGCAGTCGCCGGGCCAGACCTTGCCGATATAGACCGCCCCGGTCGCCTCATGCACGAAATGGTCGCCGGCGCTGCCGGTGTCCCAGGGCGCATAGCCGGCGAGGCGCTCGACATGCAGGTCGGTGATGATGATCGCGCGGAACCCGAGACGGCCGAGTTCCTCGACCATGCCGGGAAAGTCGGGGTAGGCCTCCGTGTTGACCACGAAGGCGCGGTGGTTCTCCAGCACGTCGATATCGAACCAGATCACGTCGCAGGGCATGCGCTCTGCCCGCATCCGGTGTGCCACCATCATCGCTTCCGCCTGCGACATGTAGCTGAACCGGCTCTGCTGGTAGCCGAACGACCACAGCGGCGGCAGCGGCGGCGGCCCGGTCAGCCAGGCATAGGCGCGCTGCACGTCCGCGGGCGAGGGACCCGCCAGGATGTAGTAGTCGATCGCGCCGCCATCGGCGCCGAACGAGAGCTGGTCCGGGTGGCGCACGCCGAATTCGAAGCGGCTGCGGAAGGTGTTGTCGAGGAACAGCCCGTAGGCGCGGCCACGCTCGAAGCCGACGAAGAACGGGATGTCCTTGTAGAGCGGCTCGCTGCTCTCCTGGTAGCGGTACGCGTCGGTGTTCCACATGACGAAGCTGCGGCCGCGCCGGTCGAGCCCTCCTGCCTTTTCGCCGAGCCCGAAGATGTGCGTCTCCGCCGGCAGCGCCTTGGTCAGGGTGAAGGCGTGCCCGTTCTCGGAGAACGGGGCATCGCCGGCGTCTTGGAGGATGACGCGTCCCTCGAGGTCGGTGACGACGAGGGTGCCGGTGAAGGTGTCGATCCGGACCCGGACGGCATCGGTGGAGAAGCCGCCGGGCTCGTGCGTGACCTCGACATGCTGATGGCGCGCCTCGGGGAGCACTGCCCAGGACGCATCCTCCGGCAGCGCCCGGCCGCGCCCGATCCGTATGCGCAGCACATCATCGCGCAAGGCGACGACATGCATCACGAATCGCCCGCGCCGCCACTCGGCGCCTCCTGCGACCGGGGCCACGACCGGCCCGGGGTCTAGCCCAGCCACGCGGCGATCAGGCTGTGCGCGATGGCGGTGGCGCCGGGCAGCTCGATGTCCAGCCGTTCGGGATGCCGCACCTCGTCCGGCGTCAGCCAGTGCGCCTCGACGATCTCGTTCTCGTCGAGCGTGAGCGTCGTGGCCTCGGCCTCGGCCAGGAAGCCGAGCATCAGCGAGTTCGGATAGGGCCAGGGCTGGCTGGAGTGGTAGGCGATGTTCCGCAGCCGCACGCCGGTCTCCTCGAACACCTCGCGCGCCACCGCCTCCTCGGCGCTTTCGCCGGGCTCGATGAAGCCGGCCAGCGCCGAGAACAGCCGGCGCCCGGGAAACCGGGTTCCGCGGGCCAGCAGGGCACGGCCCTCGTGATGCACCAGCATGATCACCACCGGATCGGTGCGCGGGAAGTGCTGCAACCCGCATTGCGGGCAGACAAGCCGGTAGCCGCCCTGTTCGGGCACCGTCGCATGGCCGCAATGGCCGCAGAACAGGTGGTTGCGGCGCCAGTGCAGCAGCCCGCGTGCCTGCGCCAGGATCGCGGCCTCGCTGCCGGGGAGGGACGGCGCCAGCGGGCGCAGCGGCTCGAAGTGGCCGAACGCCGGGGGCACCAGGGCCGCCGGCTCCTCGAGGCCGCCGAGATCGACGGCGAACACGGCGTGGCCCTCCTGCAGGCCGAGCAGCACCCAGGGCAGCCCCGCAAGCGCCTCGACCGGTTGCCCGAGCGCCGCGCGCGTCGGCATGCCTACGCGTACGTCTTCGGACTGCTCGCCCGCGATCAGGTGCTGGTCTCGCCAGACCGGGAGAAAGCGGCTGGCCGGGTCGTGCAGCAGTTCCTGCAGGTAGCCGTCGTCGTCGCGACGGAGCGCGAGCCGGTCCAGCGGGTTGCCGGTGTAGAAGTTGGCGTGCATCGCGGCCTCGCTATTCAAGTCCGGGGCAAATCCAGACGGTAGGCCTCTTGTGACCGAACCCCCCTTCGCATGCCAAGCCGGGGCATGTTAAGAAGCCTTCGGGAGGTCGGCGGCGGACGGGCGCCTTGCCAACCCGGTCAGGTCCGGAAGGAAGCAGCCGCAGCGAGTTTCCGCACGGGTCGTTGTTCGGCCTCCCACCTCCCGAGGCAAACGCACAGGATCCGGATCAGGTCGCTCGTGGCATCAGATACCGGCCTGCCTGACGGCGACATGCTTCCCGAGCCCGAACCCGCCGGCGGCGGCCTGTTCGCTGACAGCACTCCCTCGGCAGCGCCTGCCTCGGCAGCTTCGGCGCCCTATCGCGTACTGGCGCGTGCCTATCGCCCGGTTCGCTTCGACGAGCTAATCGGCCAGGATGCGATGGTGCGCATCCTGCGGCGCGCGTTCGAGCTCCGCCGGGTCGCGCACGGTTTCATGCTGACCGGCGTGCGCGGCACCGGCAAGACCACCACGGCCCGCATCATCGCGCGCGCCCTGAACTGCATCGGACCGGACGGGCAGGGCGGTCCGACCGCCGATCCGTGCGGCGTCTGCGCCAACTGCACGGCGATCCTCGCCGACCGCCATCCCGACGTGCTGGAGATGGATGCCGCCTCGCATACCGGCGTCGACGACATACGCGAGATCATCGAGGTCACCCGCTACCGCCCGATCCAGGCGCGGATGAAGGTGTTCATCATCGACGAGGTCCACATGCTCTCGCGCAACGCGTTCAACGCGCTGCTCAAGACGCTGGAGGAGCCGCCCGCGCAGGTGACCTTCATCTTCGCCACCACCGAACTGCGCAAGGTGCCGGTGACGGTGCTGTCGCGCTGCCAGCGGTTCGACCTGCGGCGGGTGTCGCAGAGCGAGCTGGCCGGACATTTCGCCGCAATCGCCGCGCGGGAAGGCGCCAGGATCGACTCGGACGCAATCGCAATCATCGCGCGCGCCGCCGACGGTTCGGTGCGTGACGGGCTGTCCCTGCTCGACCAGGCCATCTCGCTTGGCGAGGCGTCGCCGGCGGGTGAGGTGGGCGAGGCTGGCAAGGCGGGCGCGGTGGATGCGGCCATGGTGGCCGACATGCTCGGCCTGGCCGACCGGGGCCTCGTCTTCGACCTGCTCGAGGCGGTGATGGGCGGCCGGACCGACGTGGCCCTCGCCTTGAGCGAAACCGCGCACCAGCGCGGCGCGGATCCCGGCCTGCTCCTGTCGGACCTGCTGGAGCTGCTGCATACGGTGTCGCGGCTGAAGGCGGTGCCGGCGCTGCGCGACAGCCGCGAGTTGCCGGAAGCCGAACGCGTGCGCGGTGGCGCGCTGGCCGACCGGCTCGGCATGGCGGTGCTCGGCCGAGCCTGGCAGATGCTGCTCAAGGGCGTCGCCGAGATCGAGCAGGCGCCGAACCGCCAGGATGCAGCGGACATGATCCTGATCAGGCTCTGCCACGTGCACGACCTGCCGACCCCGGGGGATCTGGTGCGCCGGCTGACCGAGGCGGGAGCCGGAGCGCCATCGGCCGCTACCTCTCCGGACCCTGGGCGCGCGGCACTCGCCGAGCCGGCTGGAGGAGCCCTGCGGCTGTCCGGCGGCCCGAACGGTGCGCCGTCTGCCCAGGTAGCATTTCAGGCGGTGGCGGAGGCGTCGATCGATCCGGCGCCGTCGCTGCGGAGTTGGCGCGAGGTGGTGGCCTACGTCGCGACCTGTCGCGAACCGACGCTGCATGGGCATCTGCGGCATTGCGTGCATCTGGTGCGGTTTGCGCCGCCGGTGATCGAGGTACGTTGCGAGCCTGAGGCGCCGCGTGACCTGACCCAGCGCCTGGGCGCGATCCTGCTCGAGGGCACCGGCACCCGCTGGACCATCGCAGTCTCGCGCCAGCCGGGCGAGCCGACCCTGGCCGAGCAGTCCGGCGAGGTCGAGGCGAAGAGCCGGACCGCCGCCGAGGCGCATCCGCTGGTGCAGGCGATCCTGCTCGCCTTTCCCGGTGCGCGCATCGGCGTGTTGCGCGATACCAGGCTGGACCAGTACGGCCTGCTTCCCGAGGCTGCCGACGACAGCCCGGCCGGGAAGACCGATTTCACGCCGCTCGGCGCGGAACCTCCCGGTCCCGGCGAGTTCACCTTCGAGCCAGACGACATACCGGAGAACGATTGATGAAGAACCTTGCCGGGCTGATGAAGCAGGCGTCCCAGATGCAGGCCAAGATGGAGGAGATGCAGGGCAAGCTCGAGGCGCTCGAGGTCGAGGGCAGCGCCGGCGCCGGGCTGGTCACCGTCACCCTGTCCGGCAAGGGCGACCTGCGCCGCATCGCTCTCGATCCGAAGCTCGCCGATCCGTCCGAGATGGAGATGCTGCAGGACCTGATCGTGGCGGCGCACGCCGAGGCGAAGCGCCATCTTGAGGAGCGCACCGCCGACGAGATGTCGAAGGTCACCGGCGGCCTGAACCTGCCGCCCGGCATGAAGCTGCCGTTCTGAGGCAGCCGGCCACCGGCTGACGCGGGCGCCGCATGGGTGGTCCGGAAATCGAACGGCTGATCGAGCTGCTCGGCAAGCTGCCCGGCCTCGGCCCGCGCTCGGCGCGACGCGCGGCGCTAGGCCTGCTGCGCCAGCCGCAGGCCCGGCTGCTGCCGCTGGCCAACGCCATGCAGCAGGCGGCGCGTACTGTGCGGACGTGCGGCCTGTGCGGCAACCTCGACAGCCGCGACCCCTGCACGATCTGCAGCGACCCCGGCCGCGACCGGGGCCTGGTCTGCGTCGTCGAGGGCGTGGGCGACCTCTGGGCGCTGGAGCGGGCCGGGGTGCATCGCGGCCTCTACCACGTGCTCGGCGGCACGCTGTCGCCGCTGGGCGGCATCGGACCGGAGGACCTCAACCTCGCGCCGTTGCTCGCGCGCCTCGCCGACGGCGGTGTGCGCGAGGTGATCCTGGCCCTCGGCGCCACCGTGGAGGGCGCCACCACCCAGCACTGGCTCAGCGAACGCCTGGCGGACACCGGCGCCACCATCAGCCGGGTCGGACAGGGGGTGCCGATGGGCGGTGCGCTCGATGTGCTGGATGACGGCACGCTCGCGGCTGCCCTGATGGCGCGTCGCGCGTCATGAGGCTGCAGGTCCCGGAGGCCATCCCGCGGGCCGCCCTGGTCACGGGCGGGGGCGCCCGGCTGGGACGCGCGATCGCGCTGGCGCTGGCGGGTGCCGGGATTTCGGTGGCGCTGCATTGCCGCTCCGGACGCGAGGACGCCGAACGGACCGCCGCCGAAATACGCGCCCTCGGGGTCTCCGCCTGCGTGCTGGTCGCCGATCTCGCGGCCGAGGAGGAGGTGGCGGCCCTCTGTCCGGCGGCGGCGGCGGCGCTCGGGCCGCTGGGCGTCCTGGTGAACAATGCCAGCACCTTCGAGCGAGACGAGTGGCATGACGTGACGCGAGCCAGCTGGGACGCGCATCTCGGCCCCAACCTGCGTGCGCCGTTCCTCCTGATGCAGGACTTCGCCCGCGCCCTGCCGGAAGGCCGCGAGGGCATGGTGCTCAACATGCTCGACGAGCGGGTGTTGTCGCTGACGCCGCATTTCGTCTCCTACACCGCCTCCAAGGCGGCGCTTTGGGCGCTCACCCGCTCGATGGCGCTGGCGCTGGCGCCCAGGAGGATCCGGGTGAACGGCATCGGGCCCGGCCCGGCGCTGCCCAGCCCGCGCCAGAGCGAGGCGCAGTTCCGTGCGCAGTGCGCCAGCGTGCCGCTCGGCCGCGGTACCGATCCGGACGAGGTCGCCCGCGCCGCGCTGGCTTTGCTCTGCCTGCCTTCGGTGACCGGCCAGATGCTGGCGCTCGACGGCGGCCAGCACCTGCAGTGGCACCCGGCCCCCGCCGGCCACGCAGCACCCGAGGAGTAGGCCGGAGATGCCAGCCTCGCTGCTGCCGCCCTGGCCGGACGACCCGCCGCTGCGCCGCGTGTTCCTGCGCGACATGCGGGTCGCGGCCGCCATCGGCGTGCATCCGCACGAGCACGGCGTGACCCAGCGCGTCCGCCTCGATGTCGATTTCGGCGTCGAGGACGAGCCGGGGCTCGCGGTCGGGCGCGACGACCTGTCGCGCACGGTGTCCTACGAGCGCGTGGTGACGCTGGTGCGGCGGATCATCGCCGACGGTCATGTGCGCCTGGTCGAGACTCTGGCGGAACGCATCGCCGCCGGCGTGCTGGCCGATCCGCGTATCCGGGTGGTGCGGGTCCGGGTGGAGAAGCTCGACGTGTTCGAGGAGATCGCCGCGGTCGGGGTGGAGATCGAGCGCCGCTCCTGAATTCTCCGGCTCGACGGATTGTATAACAATCTCGTGAAGTTCAGCCGTATCATGTGCCATGGTTCAGGCTCTGGCGGGGTGGCTGTTCGACCCGGCGGGGCTGACCCCGCACGGCTTCTGCCTGCTCTGGCAGCCGGGGCTGATCTGGACGTACGTCGTTGCGGACTCCGGCATCGCTGTCGCTTACTTCACCATCCCGGTGGCGCTCCTGGTGTTCGTGCGACGCCGGCAGGACCTGGTGTTCCGGCCGGTGTTCGGGCTGTTCGCGGCCTTCATCCTGCTCTGCGGGGCCACGCATCTCCTTGACGTGCTGACCCTCTGGGTCCCCGCCTACGGCACAGAGGCGATCGTGAAGGCGGCCACGGCCGCGGTATCCCTGATCACCGCCCTGCTGCTCTGGCGCCTGATGCCGCAGGCGTTGGCGTTGCCGTCCCCGGCCCAGTTGCGGGCTGCGAACGCGGCGCTGCGCGAGAGCGAGGAGCGACTGCACCAGGCGCAGAAAATGGAGGCGGTCGGACAGCTCACCGGCGGCATCGCGCACGACTTCAACAACATGCTGCAGACCATCTCCGGCAGCCTGGACCTGATGGAGCTGCGGACCTCGCAGGGGCGGCTGGAGGAGGCGCGTCTCTATACAGTCACCACCCGGCGTGCGCTCGAGCGGGCCGCGTCGCTGACCCACCGGCTGCTCGCCTTTTCCCGCCGGCAGGCGCTCAACTCGCGCGAGATCAAGCCGGACACGCTGGTGCATGACATGGCCGAGCTGATCCGGCGCTCCGTCGGGCCCGCGATCAACGTGCAGGTGCGGCTGTCCGGCAGCGGCTGGCCTGCGCTGACGGATGCGAACCAGCTCGAAAGCGCGTTGCTGAACCTCGCGATCAACGCGCGCGACGCGATGCCGGATGGCGGCACGCTGACGATCGGGACGGCGGATGCGCATCTGGGCCAGGACGACCTGTACGACCACGACGAGGCGCTCCCCGGCGACTTCGTCGAGATCAGCGTTGCCGACAGCGGCGTCGGGATGCCGCCCGCGACCATGGCGCGCGTGTTCGAGCCGTTCTTCACCACCAAGCCGATCGGCCAGGGTACCGGCCTGGGGCTGTCGCAGGTGTATGGCTTCGTGCAGCAGACGGGCGGCGCGATCAGGGTGAACAGCGCCCCGGGCGCGGGTACCTGCTTCAAGATCTACCTGCCGCGCCATGTCGGACAGGGGATCAAGGCTCCCGTCGTGGCCTGGTCGCCTGACGATCCGCGCAATGCCGAGCGCGCCGCGACGCTGGCCGGCGCGGTCGTGCTGCTGGTGGAGGACGAGGCCGACATACGGGCGCACATCTCCGACAGCCTGCAGAATCTCGGCTGCATCGTGCTCGAGGCGGGGGATGGCCCGGACGCGCTTCGCATGCTGCACTCGCACCAGCGGCTCGACGTGCTGCTCACCGATGTCGGACTGCCCGGCCTGGATGGACAGCAGCTGGTCGAGGTGGCCCGCGCCACGCGTCCCAACCTGCCGGTGCTGCTGATCACCGGCTATGCCGGCCGCGCGCTGGACACGCAGCAGATGGCGCCCGGCGTGGAGATCATCTCGAAGCCGTTCTCCCTCGAGATGATGACCGCGCGGATCGCGACCATGCTGGCGGAGCATCGCGCGGATAGCGCGGGTGCCGGGCCGGCGCGTGATGATCGATACCGGCAGCCGTAGCGTGAGGAACCGGAGAGGGCCGCGATAGCGACAGGTCTGGGTTGAAGTCGCACCCGCGCCGCAGCTTTGTGTTGCAAAGCGGCTGGCCCGTGGGCACCTCCGTCGCATGGATCCCGCAATCGAATTCGGCCTGCTCACGGCCCTCCTGTATGGCGTCAGCGACTTCGTGGCGAAGTTCTCGAGCCGGGCGGTCGGCGTCTGGCGGACCCTGTTCTGGGGCGAGCTTTGTTCGGCGTCGCTGCTGAGCCTGTGGATCGCGCTCGATGCCTCCGGCAACGGGGCCGCTCGCGCCGCATTTGCCGAGCCTTGGACGGTATGGGCTGTCGCGATCGCCTCGAACATGACGATCCTGGCGGCGACCGCGATCTTCTACCGCGCGCTGACCATCGGCCGGTTCTCGGTGGTGATGCCGATCGTGGCGACCTACGGCGCCATAACCGCCCTGCTGTCGATGCTGCTGGGCGAGCCGCTCGGCCTGGTGGCCCTGGGCGGCATCGCGGTTGCGGTCGCGGGTGCAGCGCTCGCTTCGGTTCCGGCACGGACCTTGCCCCGTTCCGAGCCGGTCGCGGCCGGAAGTGGCGTCGGCCTCGCCAGCCTTGCCGCCCTGCTGTACGGCGTCGGCTTCTGCGTGCAGGCGCGCTTTGCCGTGCCGCGGCTGGGCCATCTGATCCCGGTCTGGCTCTACTACGTGCTCGGCTGCGCGCTGCTCGGCAGCGTGGGCAGGATCATGCGACGCGACCTGTCGCGGCCGAGTGTGGCGCAACTGCCGGTGGTGCTCGGCACCGGGCTCGCCGCCTCCGGGGCGTTCGTGGCGCTCACCCTCGCGGTGAGCGGCGGCAACGTGGCGGTGCCGACGGTGCTCGCGTCGCTTGCCAGCGTGGTGACCGTGCTGCTGGCGCGGCTGCTGATCAAGGAGCAGGTCGCGCTGCATCAATGGGCCGGGATTGCCGCCGTGGTGTTCGGACTGCTTATGCTGCATGCGAGCCCGTCGCGGCATGTCCCGCCGGCGACCGCCGGACTCGTCGCCGCGGGCTTCCCGCGCGTGACCGGATGACGGTCGAGATTGACCGCGCGGGCTGAGCCGCTGATCGTGCGCGCCAGCAAGTCGAAACCGGGGCATGTCCAGGCAAGGTCGGAATGGAGCACCACTGAGGAAGTTCGCGAGCCAGGCCAGCCTGGTCGTCGCGGTGATCCTGGTGGTGGTCAAGCTGCTGGCGTGGCTGGCAACCGGCTCGGTCGCGCTGCTGACCTCGACGGTGGACGCGCTGGTCGACACCAGCGCCAGCCTGGTGACGTTCTTCGGCGTCCGCTACGCCGAGCGGCCGCCGGACCGTGACCATCGCTTCGGCCACGGCAAGGGCGAGGCGGTCGCAGGCTTCACCCAGGCGACCTTCCTGGCCGGTGCCGCGCTGGTGCTGGCCATCCAGTCGCTGCAGCGCCTGGTGTTCCCGGAGCGGCTGCACGACCTGGGTATCGGCCTGTGGGTGATCGCGCTCAGCCTGCTGGCCGCCACCGGGCTGGTGGCGATGCAGAGCTGGGTGGTCCGCCGCACCGGCTCGACCGCGATCGCCGCCGATCGCGCGCACTACCTGACCGATGTCGCGGTGAATGCCGCCGTGCTGGTGGCGCTCGGCGTCACCCGCCTGACCGGCTGGTCGCGCGCCGACCCGGCCTTCGCGCTGGCGATCTCCGGCGCGATGCTGTGGAGTGCGCGCAACATCGCCAACGAGGCGCTGCTGCAACTGCTCGACCGCGAGCTGCCCACCGAAGACCGGCAGCGCATCCGGCAGGCGGTGCTGGCCTGCAAGGGCGCGCGCAGCCTGCACGACCTGCGCACGCGCTTCGCCGGCGACCGCACCTTCGTCGAGTACCACCTGGAGGTGGATGGCGATCTCAGCGTCGAGCGTGGCCACGAGATCGGCGACATCACCGAGGCGGCGGTCGGCGCGATCCTGTCCGGCACGGTCGAGGTCACCGCCCATCTCGAACCGCTCGGCATCGACGACGAGCGGCTGGACACCCGGGTCAGCGCGCCCCCGGCAGCTTGAGCCGCTGTCACGGACCCGCTCGAGGCAGGCTTGCCCGATTGGGACCGGTGGCTTGATCTGGCCTGGTCCAGGGGCCGAGCCCCTGTCCCAGCCTGCCGGAGTTGCCCAGGACTTCCGTGAGCTACCGATCAGCCGATGACGCTGTTACCGATACTGCTGACGCCGACGAGCTCGATTTTCGTGCCGTCCGACAGGCTTATCAGGGTGGAACCGGAGCCCGTCGCGATATGTGTCCCGGATTGGCTGTAGCCAAAGAGGTCGATCTTGTCGATGCCGGGACGAAAGCCGAAGATGGCCGCCGTGCCGCCAGCAAGCCCATTCACGACATCATAGCTCGCAGGACCGGCACCTTCCCCGATCAGAAGATTTCCCGAGCCCAGCAGCACCTGCATGGAGCCGTTACCACCCGTCAACGTCGTGTTGCCGGACGACCCGAAGATCAGGCTGGCGCCGTTACCGGTATGGATCTGGGAGGTGGAGGTTCCAGCCACGACGAGCATGTTTCCGCCGCGGCCGTTGACGACCAGCGAGCCCGAGCCGCCCAGGATGGAATCTGCCCCGCTCGTGCTGCCGCTCACCGAAAGCGCTCCGGTTCCGCCGAAGACCGCGTCTCCCTTCTGCGCGGTCAGGGTCACGCTCCCGGCGCCTCCCACGACTATGTCGCCGCCGGCCGTGCCATCGAACACCGTCGAGTTGCCGCCGCCGGTGAAGATCACGTCGGCGGCGTTACCGCCCGTGATCGTCGTGTCGCCACCACCTCCGATGATTGACTCGCGTCCTTGCCCGGCATCGAGGTAATCGTTGCCGGGGGCCGAACCGAACAGGACGTCGCCCGCGGCCACCCCCGTCAGGGTGGTGTCGCTGCCCGCAGAGCCCTGGGAGACCAGGATGTTCTGCCCGGCGCTGCCACCGGTGAACTGACCTCCGCCCGCGCCACCCAGGATGGTTGCCGATCCACTTCCACCGGACACCAGACTTGAGCCGATGCCGCCGGCGAAGAAGAGTTGACCCGAGCCGCCGCCGACCGTCACGTTCCCGGCGGCGGCTGTGATCGTATCGTTGCCGTCGGTCAACTGGATCGTCGTGTTGGCGGCGGCCGAATATTTCTGAGCGCCACTTCCGAAGGTGATGTCGTTCGTGCCGATGTTCAGCGTGGCGGTGCCGGTGGCGGCATTGCCGGCCGGGTCCGCGACCGAGTAGGTGAAGCTGGAGCTGTGGCTGAAGTCGCCGGCGGTCGGCGTGAATTGCAGGCTGCTCAGTTGGGCGCTGCTCAGCTGCATCCCGGCCGTCACGACGGTGCCGTCGGCCAGGGTCACGGTGCCATCAGTCGGCAGTGCGGTCGCGGTGATCGTCAGTTGCGCCGTGTTGTAGTTGGGGTCGGATGGCGCGGCGATGCCGATGGCGGTCGCCGTGGCGTCCTCGATCACCGTGAGGGTGGTAGCTGGAACGACAGGGTTGCCGAGAGCGGGACCGATCCGCAGTGTGGCGGCACTGGTGGCGGCGTTGCCGGCGGGGTCGGCGACCGAGTAGGTGAAGCTGGAGCTCTGACCGAATTGCCCGGCGGTCGGGGTGAACCGCAGGCTGCTCAATTGGGCGCTGCTCAACAGCATCCCGGCCGTCACGGCGGTGCCATCGGCAAGCGTCACGGTGCCGTTCGTCGGCAGGCCGGTGGCGGTGACGGCCAGCTTACCGGGGACGTAGTTGGGGTCGGTCGGCGCAACGATGCCGATGGCGGTGGATGCCGCATTCTCAGCCACCGCGAGGACGGCGGCTGCAACGACCGGGTCGCCCAGGGCAGGAACAACCTGCAGCGTGGCGGTGCCGGTGCTGACATTGCCGACCGGGTCGGCTACCGCATAGGTGAAGCTGGAGCTCTGTGCGAAATTGCCGGTGGTTGAGGCTAATTCCAGGCCGGTCAGCTCGTCGCTGCTCAGCAGCATTCCGGTTGTCACGGCGATGCCATCCGCAAGCGTCACGGTGCCGTCTGTCGGCAGGCCAGTGACGGTGATCGTCAGCTGCGCCGCGCTGTAGTTGGGGTCGGTCGGTGCGGCGATGCCGATCGGGGTCGCTGCAGGGTTTTCGGTCACCGCGAGAGCGGTTCCCGTGGCTACCGGGTAGTCCGCGAGGTTCGTGTCCTTGCTGGCAACGGTGATGGAGGCTGAGCCCGGTGTCGAGCTGACAACAAATCGATCGCCGGAGAAGTCGCCGGTGAGCGTCAGGGTCTCGACCGTCGCGGTGCCGTCGGTGAGGACAAGCGTGCCGGCACCACTGCCCGATGCGGCGGTGTAGGTCGCGGCGGTGACCGACTGGGCAAGCACGATGCTGTCGCCGGCCTGGAAGCCCTTGATGTCGGCATCGAAGATATCGAGCGGGTACTCGGCTGTTCCGGTGCTGGTTTCTATTGTCGTGCCGATGAACAACTCACCGCCGGTGCCGACGAAGTCGATGGTGTCGCCGGCGGCGGCGGTGCCCCCGCCCGTCATGAAGGCTGCGTCGTCGCCGATGTCGATGAGGAGGTTGCCCGCCATGTTGCCGGACTGGCCGACTGTGCCGTTTGCTTCGACTGCAATGGTGCCGTTTCCGGAGAGGGTGCCGCTCAGGCCCAACGAGCCACTATTGATGGTCAGGGTACCGTTATCGACCAGGTTGCCCGAGAGGATCGCGCTTGTGTTGACCGTGATCGCCTTGGTTGCATCGATGGTGATCGTGCCGGCTGCCGCAGCACCGGTGGTTCCGATCTCCATGCTGGACGTTGCGTCGACATAGATGCCTGCCTCGGCAGGACTGTAGGAGTCTTGCGGCGGCGCATCCAGGACGACTCGACCCAGCTGCGCGAAAGCCCCGTCCACGACAGCGAGCGAGCCGATGATCGGGGCCGGAGACTCGAAGCCGCCGTAGCTGTAGTAACTGCCGGTTTCCGCTGTGAATGCGCCGTCGACGATGAGCTTCGAGCCTTGTCCATCCACGGTGATGAGGCCCTGAACCTGGTTGAACGCTCCGGCAACGCTCAAGCTGCCGCCCGAGGAAATGGACAACGATCCGGCACTTCCAACGAAGTAAGAATACCCGTACAGATCTTCTACTTCGCCAAGGTTGAGCGACCCGCCAATGCTCATCGTTGCATCAACATCATTCAACGTACCGGAGACTGTGGATAAATCTCCCATGGTCGAGAGCTTTGCACCCGCGGCCAGGTCAAGCGTCGTCGCATAGGTGCCTGTGGCCGAGTCGTAGGCTGCCTCGGAGCCAATCAGGATCGGCCCCGTCGAGGAGAGGTCCGCAGTTCCGGCGAGGGACAGGGTGCCTTCAAGCAAACTGATCGAGTCCGTTTCGATCACACCGCTCGCGCTCAGCGAGCCCGACAACAACGTCGTGCTCGCTCCGCTGTCGGTGGTTGCCGGCGTGGTCACCGTGCTGCCGATGGTGAGCGCGCCGCTGATCA
Organism: uncultured Acetobacteraceae bacterium; assembly: GCA_964247695.1. Classification (GTDB taxonomy): domain Bacteria; phylum Pseudomonadota; class Alphaproteobacteria; order Acetobacterales; family Acetobacteraceae; genus Lichenicoccus. The sequence goes on along the minus strand of CAXTVI010000018.1, from coordinate 7,137 downwards.
GGATGTTGCCGCTCAGGTTCAGACTGCCGGTGAGCGCCAGGCTGGCCGCGCTGCCGCCATCGCGTATAGCTTCGGTTGTCGAACCGGTCGGACCCGTGATCGTTGCCGCGGTCAGCGTTCCCGGAACATACGGCGCCGGATCGGTTGCCGTCGTCGTATCTTCCCAATCGCCCGCCGCATCCCAGGACTCGCCGTTCACACCGACCCAGAGATAATCGTCAGCCGTCGTCGACGGTGTACCGCTGGGATTCGACATTGTTATTCCATTCTACAAACGATGAGATAGCAAAGGGCTTCTGCAGAACGACGCGCCAGCTCCCGGCACTGCCGTAAACCCTCCGATCAAATACAGAGAAGGCTGATATCTGTTGTTTCTGCCCGCCGCATTTGAACAGGACGCACTCAATCCGATACCGCAACGGACTTCAAGCACGAAGCTCGGGATCTGACCCCGATCACGCAGTTCTAACGAAGCGTTACTGGAAGCGGTTGTTCTATCTCTGATCCGCGGAAGATCGGGATAATTCCGGCTCTTCCGCGTCGAACAGTTCTTCTTAGGGCGTTGAAGAAGGTTTCAGCAAACCCGGTCGATGTACCTGTTATGCAGTATTCCGAGCAGTCCGGACTGGTCGACGCACCGACTCGCAGCATAGGCACGAGCATGGGCGACGGATACATCAAGCCGCTTTGGATGCGTCGGATCTGCGACGCCATCCCGCCACCGTGGTCCGCATCAGGACCAGGCCGGGACAGGCGGGGTTCGATGAAGCCCGGCTTACTCGCTGCCGATGATCTCGCGCACACGCAGCAGATCGAGCACGCGTTCGGCCAGCGAGGCCGGCTCGAACGCGCCGCCTTCCAGCAGCAGCTCCGGATGCTCGGGTGCCTCGTAGGGGCTGTCGACGCCGGTGAAGTTCGTGATCTCGCCGGCCAGCGCCTTGCGATACAGGCCCTTCGGATCGCGCGCCTTGCAGATTTCCAGCGGCGTGTCGACGAACACCTCGATGAACTCGCCCGGCTCCAGCATGTCCCGCACCATGCGGCGCTCTGCGCGGAACGGCGAGATGAACGAGGCCAGCACGATCAGGCCGGCATCGACGAACAGCCTGGTCACCTCGCCGACCCGGCGGATATTCTCGACCCGGCTCGCCTGGCTGAAGCCGAGGTCGCGGCTGAGCCCGTGCCGGATGTTGTCGCCGTCGAGCAGGTAGGTGCGGTGGCCCTGGGCGTGCAGCGCCCGCTCGACCAGGTCGGAAATGCTCGACTTGCCCGAGCCGGACAGGCCGGTGAACCACAGCACGCACGGCTTCTGGCGGTTCTGCGTGGCGCGCGCCTGCTTGGTCACCGACGTCGCCTGGCGGTGGATGTTGGTGGCCCGGCGCAGCCCGAACTCGATCATGCCGGCGCCGGCGGTGCGGTTGCTCAGCCGGTCGATCAGGATGAAGGCGCCCATCGAGCGGCTCTGCGCATACGGATCGAAGGCCAGCGGCGCTGCCAGCGACAGGTTGCAGGTGCCGATCTCGTTGAGCCGCAGCTCGGTGGCCGCCAGCCGCTCGTAGGTGTTGATGTCGACCTTGTGCTTGAGCGTGCTCACCGAGGCGGTGACGGTGCGGGTGCCGAGCTTGAGCAGGTAGGAGCGGCCCGGCAGCAGCGGAGCCTCGTCCATCCAGACGATGCGGGCGGCGAACTGGTCGGATACCTCCGGGCGCGCATCCGGCGGCGCGAACACGTCGCCGCGCGAGACATCGAGCGCGTCCGCGAGCGTCAGCGTCACCGCGTCGCCGGCCCTCGCACGCTCGAGGTCGCCGTCCATGGTGACGATCCGGGCGATGCGGCTCTCGCGTCCGGAGCCGGCGACGACGACCGCATCGCCTGGCCGGATGCTGCCGCTCGCCACCGTTCCTGAGTAACCGCGGAAATCGGGACCGGGCCGATTGACCCACTGCACCGGCATCCGGAACGGCTGTCCGTCTCCTGCCTGGGCGCGCCCGTCGTCTTCGGAAAGCGTCGGGCCGATCTCTACCTGCTCGAGATGCTCGAGCAGCGTCGGGCCGTCGAACCACCCGAGATGCCCGCTGCGGGTGGTCACGTTGTCGCCGTAGCGCGCCGAGATCGGGATCGCGCGGACGCTGGCAAAGCCGAAACCGCTCGCCATCGCCTCGAACGCCGCCGCCACCTCGTCGAAGCGACCCTGGTCGTAGCCGACGAGGTCGATCTTGTTGACCGCCAGCACCAGGTGGCGGACCCCCAGCAGGTTGGCGATGAAGGCATGCCGGCGGGTCTGCGTCATGATGCCGTGCCGCGCATCCACCAGCAGGATGGCGAGGTCGGCGGTCGAGGCGCCGGTCGCCATGTTGCGCGTGTACTGCTCGTGCCCCGGGGTGTCGGCGACGATGAAGGAGCGCCGGTCGGTCGCGAAGTAGCGGTAGGCGACGTCGATGGTGATGCCCTGCTCGCGCTCGGCCTCCAGCCCGTCGACCAGCAAGGCGAGATCCAGATCCGGTCCAGTCGTGCCGAAGCGCCGGCTGTCCTTTTCCAGCGCCACCATCTGGTCCTGCAGGATGCGCTTGGTGTCGTACAGCAGCCGGCCGATCAGGGTGGACTTGCCGTCATCGACGCTGCCGCAGGTCAGGAACCGCAGCAGGGTGCTGTTGCCGGGAGCCGGCTTGGGGTCTGCCCCCTGCGCCGGAGGCATCGCGCCGTCCATCAGAAATAGCCCTCGCGCTTCTTCTTCTCCATCGAGCCGGCCTCGTCATGGTCGATGGCACGGCCCTCGCGCTCGGAGGTGCGCGAGACGGTCATCTCCTGGACGATCTGCTCCAGCGTGCCCGCCTCGGACGCGACCGCGCCGGTCAGCGGATAGCAGCCTAGCGTGCGGAACCGGATCATGCGCGTCTCCGGGGTCTCGCCGGGACGCAGGCGCATGCGCTCGTCATCGACCATGATCAGCATGTTGTCGCGCCTCACCACCGGGCGCGGTGCCGCGAGATAGAGCGGCACGATCGGGATGCGCTCGGACTGGATGTATTGCCAGACATCGAGCTCGGTCCAGTTCGACAGCGGGAACGCCCGGATCGACTCTCCCGCGGCGATGCGGGTGTTGTAGAGGTTCCAGAGTTCCGGGCGCTGGTCCTTCGGGTCCCAGCCATGCGCGGCATTGCGGAAGCTCAGGATCCGCTCCTTGGCGCGGCTCTTCTCCTCGTCGCGACGCGCGCCGCCGAAGGCCGCATCGAAGCCGTGCCGGCTCAGCGCCTGCTTCAGCGCCTCGGTCTTCATGACGTGGGTATAGTACGAGGAGCCATGGTCGAACGGGTTGATGCCCTGCGACCGGCCTTCCTCGTTGGTGTGGGTGATCAGGGTCAGGCCGAGCCGGGCGGCAGTCTCGTCGCGGAAGGCGATCATCTCCCGGAACTTCCAGGTGGTGTCCACATGCAGCAGCGGGAACGGCGGCTTGCCCGGGTAGAACGCCTTCATCGCCAGGTGCAGCATCACCGCGCTGTCCTTGCCGATCGAGTACAGCATCACCGGCGCGCGGAACTCGGCCGCCACCTCCCGCAGGATGAGGATGCTCTCGTTCTCCAAGCGCCTGAGGTGCGATGTCATTTGATGCAAGTGGCCCAACCGGCCGGCGGAGGCAAGCGGAGGCTGGCCTGGGCGGTTCAACCCGGCGATGCTATGTGACCGACGCAATGCTGGGCCGCAGGAAGTGCTGACAAGGAGTGACTGGATGAGACGTTCGACTGGCCTCGCCTTCATGGTGGCCACCCTTCTGGCGCCGGCCGCTGCAGCGCATGCCCAGGCTCCTGCCCCGGCCCCGACGCTGACGCGATTCGCCAACCTGCACGGCAACGCGGTGGCATTCGTCGCCTACGGCAACCTCTGGGTGGTAGATCGCACCGGCGGCGTCGCCCGCCGGCTCACCGCCGATCCCGGCCAGGACCTTGCGCCGCACTACTCTCCCGACGGCCAGTGGATCGCCTTTACCGCCAGCTACCAGGGCAACCAGGACGTCTATGTCATCCCGGCCGACGGCGGCACGGCGCGCCGGCTGACCTACCATTCCGACATCGTGCCGCACGCGCCGACGCGCTGGGGGCCCGACAACCTGGTCGTCGGCTGGACGCCGGACTCCAAGGGCATCGTGTTCCTGTCGCGCCGGATGGCCTGGCACAACTGGTTCCCGCGCGCATTCACCGTCCCGGTCGGGGGCGGTCTCGCGACCCCGATGCCGCTCGACCGTGCCGGCTACATGAGCTTCGGTCCGGACGGCCACAGCATCGCCTATACCCGCATCTTCCGCGATTTCCGCACCTGGAAGCGCTATGACGGCGGCCTCGCGCAGCAGGTCTACACCTACGACTTCAACAGCCGCGTGCTGCACCAGATAACCGACTGGCACGGCACCAACACCTCGCCGATGTGGTTCGGGCGCCGGATCTACTTCCTGTCGGATCGTGACAGCCATCGCCGTGCCAATATCTGGCGCTACGACCTGGACAGCCATCAGACCACCCAGGTCACGCACTTCACCGACTACGACATCGACAGCCCGACGCTGGGCGACGCGAATATGCCCTCTGGCGGCATCAGCTTCCAGCAGGGCGGCAGCCTGTACGTGATCGACCTGCCGTCCGAGACCCTGCACAAGGTGGTGGTCAGCGTGCCCGATGACGGCACCCGCACCGAGCCGCGCTGGGTGCATCCGGCGGATGCGATCCGCGACGTCGACACCGCGCAGCAGGTCGATTTCGCGCTGTCGCCGAACGGGAAGCGGGCGCTGTTCTCGGCGCGCGGGGACCTGTTCACGGTGCCCGCCGAACATGGCGCGATCCGCGACCTGACCCGGACCAGCAACGCCGACGAGGACCATCCGGCGTGGTCCCCCGACGGCAGGCTCGTCGCCTACACCACGGACGGCAGCGGCAACCAGCAGATCGCGGTGCGGCTCTCCGCCGGCGGTCCGGAGCGTCTGCTGACACATTTCGCCAGCGGCTTCTTCTACGCGCCGGTCTGGTCGCCGGACGGCAAGTCGCTGGCGTTCCCGGATGGCGAGCACCGGCTCTGGATCGTGGGCCTCGATGGCTCCGCGCCGCGACAGGTGGCGTTCGATCCGATCTCGGAGATCCACGACCAGGCCTGGTCGCCGGACGGCAGATGGCTCGCCTACAGCATCAGCCGCAGCCAGGTGCAGCACGGCATCTACCTGTATGACGCCGCCGGCGGTCATGCGACGAAGGTCAGCAGCGACTTCGAGAACGACTCCGATCCGGTGTTCTCGCCGAACGGCAAGTACCTGTTCTTCGTCTCCGCCCGGCACGAGAACCCGACGCTGTCGGAGAGCGAGTTCAACGTCGCAACCATCAAGCAGAGCGGCATCTATGCGGCGACGCTGGCCCGCGATGCGGCCTCGCCGTTCGCGCCGCGTTCCGACGAGGGCGCCTACGAGCACGACAAGAAGGATGCCGACGAGAGCTGGCATCCGGGCGCCAGCCACCCGATCCATGTCGATCTCGATGGGCTGATGGCGCGCGCGGTGCCGCTGCCGGTGCCAGCCATGGACATCGCGGCGCTCGATGCGCGTGGCGACCGTGTCTTCTACCAGAGCACGCCGCCGCAGATGATCGAGGGTCCGCTGCCCGGCGAGAAGCCCGCGCTGCACGCGTACGACATGGCCAAGCGTCATGACGACACCATCGTCGAGGGGCTGGATGGCTATGCGCTCGCCGCCGATGGCGCCCACGTGCTGGTCAAGCAGGGCGGCGACTACAGCGTTGCCGAGACCAAGCCCGGCGGCGGCGACAAGAAGAAACTCGAACTCGGCGGCATGCGCATGCAAGTGGTGCCGACCCAGGAATGGTCGGAAATGTTCGAAAATGCGTGGCGGCTGGAGCGCGACCTGTTCTTCAGCGACAAGACCAACGGCGTCGACTGGCAGGCGGTGCACGATTCCTACGCCAAGCTGGTGCCGCTGGTCGGTTCGCGCGAGGACCTGAACTACGTGATCGGCCAGGTGCAGGGCGAGCTCGGCAATTCACACACCTATGTCGGTGGCGGAGACGACGGCAATCCGACCGACTGGGTGTCGACGATGCTGCTGGGCACGGACTTCGCGCTCGACGCGTCCAGCGGACGCTACCGGTTCGGGCATGTCTATCCGGGTGACAACACCCGCGCCGAATATCGCAGCCCGCTGACCGCGCCCGGTATCGGCATCAAGGACGGCGACTACCTGCTCGCGGTGAACGGCCGCGAGCTGAAGGCGCCGGTCGATCCGTACAGCCTGTTCGTCGGCGTCGAGGCGCCGGTCACGCTGACCGTCGCGGCCAGTGCCGCCGGCCCGCGGCGCGACGTCGCGGTCGATCCGGTGACCAACGAGCTGCCGCTGCGCGAGGCGTCATGGATCGAGCATAACCGCGCGCTGGTGGACCGCCTGTCGGGCGGAAGGGTCGCGTACATCTACCTGTCCGACATGGAAGCCAAGGGGATGGAGCAGTTCATCCGGCAATTCTATCCGCAGACCGACAAGCAGGCATTGATCGTCGACGACCGGTTCAATGGCGGCGGCAATATCGACCAGATCCTGCTGGAGCGGCTGCGCCGGGTGCTGGTCGGCATGTCGACCAACCGCGAGCGCACGCCGCTGACGATCCCGCAGCAACTGATCGACGGGCCGAAGATCTGCCTGACCAACCAGTATTCGGCGTCGGACGGCGACATCTTCCCGTTCTATTTCCGCAAGTATGGCCTCGGGCCGCTGGTCGGCATGCGGACCTGGGGCGGCGTGCGCGGCATACGCGGCCTGTGGAAGCTGCTGGATGGCGGCTACGTCACGGTGCCGGAGGATGCGCTGTACGGGCTGGACGGCCAGTGGGTGATCGAGAATCACGGCGTCGATCCGGACGTGGTCGTCGAGGATACGCCCGGCGAGCTCATGGACGGCCATGACCGCCAGCTTGAGACGGCGGTGAAGATGCTGACCGACAAGCTGGACCGCACCCCAACGGTCAAGCCTGCGCCACCGCCTTTGCTGCCGGCCTATCCGCCGGCGGGGGCTTCAAAGAAGTAAGGCAGGCGGCGCGCGCTCGATCGAGCACGCGCCGCTATCGCTGCGAACAGCGGTCGGGAGCAGCCGCCTAG
>CAXTVI010000017.1:8458-88246 GCA_964247695.1 uncultured Acetobacteraceae bacterium | reverse complement strand
CCAGCATGGTCAGCGGCACCTCGGCGGTCGGGATCAGCCAGCGCCCGTCGGTGGTGACGAAGGACTGGTCGGCGAACTTCGGCAGCTTGTCGGTGCCGTACATCGCCGCCTCGTTGACCAGCACCGGCACCGCCACCTCCTGGTAGCCGTTCTCGCCGGTGTGGATGTCGAGCATGAATTGGCCAAGTGCCCGTTCCAGCCGGGCGAGCGCACCGCGCAGGATGGTGAAGCGGCTGCCCGACAGCTTCGCCGCCTGCTCGAACTGCATCATCCCGAGCGCCTCGCCGAGCTCGAAATGCTGTCGGGGCGCGAATGCGAAATTCCGCCGCTCGCCACGTTCATGCACCAGCACGTTGGCGCTCTCGTCGGCCCCGTCCGGCACCGCCGGAGCGAGCCGGTTGGGCAGCTCCGCCAGCGCCGCGCGGATCTCGCCGTCAAGCCTCGCCGCGTCACGCTCCAGCGACTCGATCTCGCTGCGCAGGGCGATCGCCTCGGCCTCCAGCGCGCTGCTGTCGGAACCGCTGCGCCTGGCCTGCCCGATCAGCTTGGCCAGGGCGTTGCGCCGCGATTGCCGGTCCTGCAGCGTGCTCAACGCACCGCGCCGCGCCTCATCGCGCGCAACCAGCAGCGCCGCCACTGGCGGCAGGCCGCGACGTGCCAGGTCGATGTCGAAACCGGTCGGATCGGCACGCAAGGCCCGCATGTCATGCATCAGGCCTCGTCCTCGACCACCGCCTTCGGCTCGACCAGCTTCGCGGTGAAGATCGAGATCTCGTAGAGCGCGATCAGCGGTACGGCGAGGCCAGTCTGGGTGATGACATCCGGCGGCGTCAGCACCGCGGCCACCACGAAGGCGCCGACATAGGCATAGCGCCGCACTTTCCGAAGTCCTTTCGAGGTGACCAGCCCGACCTTGGCGCACAGGGTCAGCACCACCGGCAGCTCGAAGGCGATGCCGAACGCCATGATCAGCTTCATGACCAGGGCGAGATACTCGCTGACCTTTGCCTGCAGCTCGATCTGCAGGCCATCGCTGCTGTTCGTCTGGAAGCTGAGGAAGAACCTCCAGGCAAACGGAAATACGAAATAATAGGCGAGCGCGGCCCCGAGCAGGAACAGCACCGGGGTGGCGATCAGGAACGGCAGGAAGGCGCGCTTCTCGCTCCGGTACAGACCGGGTGCCACGAAGATCCAGATCTGGCTCGCAACTACCGGAAATGAAAAGAAACCTGCGCCGAAGAACGCAACTTTGACATAGGTGAAGAACGCCTCGTAAAGCGCTGTATAGATAAGATGTGGCTGCTCACCCTTCTGGCGCATGATGGTCGCCAGTGGCTGCGCCAGGAACAGGTAGATGCGCGCCGAGAAATGGTAGCAGATCAGGAAGCAGATCCCGAACGAGACGGCCGACCAGAGCAGCCGCCGGCGCAACTCCACCAGATGTTCGAGCAGCGGCATCGGCTTGTCGTCGATGGCGTCGTCAGTCACTGAACCGTCTGCGGGCATGGCGGAGCACCTAGAGCATCACGAGGCTTTGCGGAAGCCCGCCAGACGAACCCGCCGGCTATGCCTAGTAGCGTTCCGCATGCGGCCGCGACACCGAGGGCGGCAGGAACCAGGGCGGGGGTGCCGCCGCCCGTTCGCGGCGCAGCCGTGCGGCGGTGCGCGGCGGGATTACCATCGGAGCCGGGTCGTTCGCCTCGGGGAAATCGATGGCCTCGTCCAGCGGATGGTAGGGCGGCGTGAACGGCTTCGGCATCGCGGTGGTGACGCTGCCGAGCAGGGACTGCCCGGTGACCTGCCCCTCGACGGTGCTGCCAGCGCTCGGGATGGCAGAAGTCGCCGCCGCCGGCACCGCCGCGAGCGGATTGTCGTTCAGGGTCCGTCGCAGCGTGCCGTCATTGTCCAGCGTCCGCATGATCTGGCCGCGCAGGTTCATGCCGCGCAGCTGCCGGAAGGAATCCCGAGCCTCGCCCAGGTCAGCATCGCGCACCATCTCGTCCACGTGGGTCTGGAACTCGCCGGCGAGCTTGCGGCCCTTCTTGAGGATATTGGTGACCGCACGGATCGCCGTCGGCATGTCCTTCGGTCCGATGAAGATCAGGGCGACGACGCCGATCAGCACGATCTCGGAACCGGCAAAGTCAAACATGGCGCCCTGGCATCGGGTCTCTCCGGCGGTGTGTCACCGCCTCCAGTCGATAGGGCCGGAGACTTAGCACGCCTCCCCCTCAGCCGGAACCGGTGCGTCCCCGACTGTGGCGCGCTCCGGCACCACCGACGGAAGCTCGACCAGCAGTTCCTCCCGCCTGGGCAGGTCACGCAGGTCGCGCAACCCGAAATGCGTCAGGAACGCGGCAGAGGTTCCCCACAGCACTGGCCGTCCCGGCACCTCCTTGCGGCCGCGCGGCACGATCAGCGAAGCCTCCAGCAGCCCGTCCAGCGTCGTCTGGCTCAACGAGACCCCGCGGATCTCCTCGATCTCGGTCCGGGTGCAGGGCTGGTGGTAGGCGATGATCGCCAGCGTCTCCATCGCCGCGCGCGGCAACCGGCGCGGCCGGTGCATGACCTTGGTCAGAGCGGGAGCGAGGTCGGGCGCGGTCCGGAACTGCCAGCCGCCCGCGACCTGCACCGGCTGCACCGCACGATCGGCATACTGCGCCCGCAGCGCCTCCAGCACCGACCCGACCGCCGCCGACAGATCCTCGACATCGGGCAGCGCGTCCTGGCTCTGCAGCAGCTCGAGCAGGGCACGATCGCGCACCGGCTCGGTGCTGGCGAACAGCATCGCCTCCGCCAGCCGCACCGCGCGATCCAGTCCTTGGCGGTCCGGTGCTTCGCGTTCCGGTCCCGTCATGTCGGTCATTCCGCCGCCTCCGCGTGGTGCGCGGGCTCTGCCCGACGCAACAGGATGGTGCTGAAGGCCTGCTCCTGCCGCAATTCCAGCGCGCCGCTGCGCGCCAGTTCCAGACCGGCGATCAGCATCCCGGCCACTGCCGCCCGCCGTTCGCGCAGCGGCTCTGCCTGGCCCGGATCGGCATGGCGCATGAAGTCGGGCAGCATGCTCTCCAGGGCGCACCAGTTCGGCAGGTCGCCGCCGAGCAGCAGGCGCAGGCGGGCCAACGCGTCCTGCACCGTCCAGAAGGCCAGTGGCTTCGGCCGATAGACCCGCCGCCGCGCCGTCCGCCGCATAGCCGCCATGTAGGCCCCGAGCAGTTGTGGCAGCTCCAGGACCAGGCCGGACCGGTCGATCTCGGTCAGTTCCTCGGCCGCCCCGCGCCGGAACACGTCGTGCCCGAGCTGCTCCCGCTTTCCCAGCCAGGCGGCGGCCCGGCCCACATGCTCCAGCTCCGCAAGGCGCGCGGCCAGCAACTCCGCCGCCGCCTCGCCTTCCACCGCCGCCGCGTCCTCCTGCGGCAACAGCAGGCGCGACTTCAACCAGGCAAGCCAGGCCGCCATCACCAGCCAGTCGGCCGCGAGCTCCAGCCGGACGGCGCGTCCCGCCTCGACGACGGCGAGATACTGCTCCACCAGGGTGAGGATCGAGATCCGCGCCAAGTCGACCTTCTGCGCCCTGGCGAGCTCGAGCAGCAGGTCCAGCGGGCCCTCGAAGCCGTCCAGCATCAGCACCGGACACGCCGTGGCGTCTGTTGCGACGTCCGGTGGGCTCAATTCAGCAGGCCCTCGCGCTCGGCCGCCAGCATGCGCACATCGAGCGGACGCCGGTGCTGCGCCACGGTCGCCCGCGCCGCGGCCAGGCGGTGCAGCGCCGGCGGATCGAGCGGCCGCACGCGCTTCAGCACGTCGGCCGTTTCCTCGAACTCCCCTGAGCAGTGCAGGGCGACATCGCAGCCGGCTTCCAGCGCCGCCACCGCGCGCGCGCCGGCCGGCCCGGACAGTGCATGCATGGCGAGGTCGTCGGACATCAGCAGGTTGTCGAAGCCGAGGCGCCCGCGCACCACGCCCTGCAGGATGGCGCGCGAGAGCGTAGCCGGGTTGGCAGGATCCTCCTCGCGGAAGCGGATATGCGCGGTCATCATCCAGGGCAGCCAGGCCAGCAGGCGGAATGGCTCGAGATCGTCCGGCTCGATGCGATCCAGCTCGGGCATCGCCACATGGCTGTCCGACACCGCACGTCCATGGCCGGGCACGTGCTTGGCAACCGGCTGCACCCCGGCCGCCAGCAAGCCGCAGGCGATCGCGCGCCCCAGGGTCGCGATCGCGCGCGGGTCGCTGCCGAGCGCGCGGTCGCCGATCACATCATGTGCCCAGGCTACGTGGCGGTCGAGCACCGGTGCCGCGACCACGTCGAACCCGGCCTGCAGGCAATCCGCACCGATCAGGGCGCCGGTGAGCCACGCCGCCCGCACCCCAGCGGCAGGATCGCGCTCGTGCAGGCGACCGATCCAGGCCGCCGGTGGATGCGCCATCCATTGCGGCGGGCGCAGCCGGGCGACGCGCCCCCCCTCCTGGTCGACCATCAGCAGGCCGCCCGTGGGGAGCACCCCGCGCACCGCCGCGACGAGGCGGCCAAGCTGGGCGCCGGAGACGATGTTGCGTCGGAACAGGATGACACCGAGAGGCGCATGCGCGCGCAGCAGGTCGGCCTCGGCCGGAGCGAGCTCGGGCCCCGACAGCCCGACGATGGCCGCAAGCGGGATGCCCATGCCTCAGAAATCGGCGACGGTGCAGGCGACGTCCTGCGCCCGCGCCCGCGTGCAGAACGCCGCCGCCGCCGCCTGGCTGTCGAAGCCGAGCATGCGCAGCCGGTAGATCGCACGGCCGTCGCGCTCGGCCCGCAGCACCTCGAAGCTCTTGCCGTCGCCAAGGGCCGGACTGAACAGGTCCGGGTGGCTGCTCGACAGCCGCCTGCCTTCCGCCTGCGCCGCCGCATGGCTATCCAGCGCCGCCAGCTGAATTGCCACCGGCGCCGCCGAGGGGGTCGCCTCGGTGCGCAGCCTCGACGCATCGTCGGTCTGCACCGGACTGGCCGCCGGTGGCTCGGCTGCGGGCGCCGCAGCCTTGAAAGGCGCGTGGCTGGCTGCCGCCGGGGGCGGGACGGCCTGGGCCGGGGCGCCTCCCAGGCCGGCCGCCCGTCGCGCCGCATCCACTTCGGCCTGCAGGGCCGCCGGCCGCGGCGCTTCCGGCCCGGGCGCCAGCGCCTCCGAGCCAGTTCCGTTCACCGGCGGCGGCGCCTGCGCCCCGAGCGCCTGCATCCCGCCTGCATCCACCGGCTTGACCCGGACCGGCCCGCTCGGCGCCTCGATGACCGGGATGCTGCCGGCGTGCCGGCCCCCGAAGGCCCAGCCGCCGATCAGCACCGCCAGCAGCAGGCCGATGCCGCCCGCGATCATCGCCAGCCGGCGGGTCGCGGGGTCCATCGCCTCCCGTCCGCGGACCTCTGACAGGCTGTACCGGCCGTCATCCTCCTCGGCCAGCGCGCGATCCTCTTCGACAGGGTTCATCGTATCTCCTCGGCCGCCGCCACCCCGTGGCGCCCGAGCCCGCGGCGGATCGAGTCCGCCGTTGCCATCACCAAAGCGAGATCAACCAGCGTCCGATCGGCATGGGCACGGTCCAGGAACCGGAGCGTGGCGCGTCCGACACTCGCATGATCGCCCGAGTCGTTCCACACGCGTTCGAACGCGTCCGCCAGCGCCTCGAGATGGCGCCGCACCCTGACGACGGAGAGATCGGGTTCCTCGGCCAGCCGGGTGCCGTTCTCGATCTGCACGAGCAGGGCGCGGCGCGGGCCCGGGGCGAACGGCCCGATCGGCTCTGCCGTGCGAACCCGTCTGGACAAGGCCCGCCACAGTGGCGTCTCGGCCTGCGCCGCCCGCTGCACGCTGCGGCAACGGGCGTGGGTGTACTGGATCCGGAACCAGGGGTCGTCCAGCCGCATGTCGGCCAACGGCACGGTCAGTGGCGCCAGCGGCGGTGCGTCCCAGGGCTGGACTGCCAGCACGCGCGGCAGCAGGCGTCCGAGCGCCTCATCGGCGAGCCAGATATTGATCCAACCGTGCCAGGCGCGGGCGTCGGCCACCTGGGGCAGATCCCGCAGGCGTGCCGCCAGCGCCTCTGCCAGCGGTCCGATCGTATCGACCGGCAGCCGGTCCGGGCGCCGTATCACGTTAGCCATCACCCAGGCAGCCCCGGCGGTGAGATCGCCCAGGCCGGGCCGTCTCTGTGGCTCGAGCGTGATGCTCCTCTGGCCCAGCCCGGCCGGACCATCCGGCTCGATCCACACGATGTCCGTCACGGCGTCCAGCAGCACCGCCCTCGTCAGGATCGCCGACATCCCCATCCTCCCGGCATCGAGGCGTTGCAGGATGCACGCCGGCGACCGGGTGCGGCAGTGCCCTCTTGGGGAACGCCGTCCGACACGCTATCTGCACAGCTATGGACACCGCGACCGCCTCCCAGGATCTCCTTGCGCCAACCCGCTTCTCGGTTTCCGAGCGAGCGGCGTCCCGCATCGCCGAGATCGTCGCCGCCCAGCCGGGCGCGACGGCCCCGGACGCCCAGGCCCTGCGGGTCGCGGTGCTGGCCGGGGGATGCAGCGGCTTCCAGTACAGCTTCAAACTGGATCCGGAGCCGAGGCCGGACGATATCGAGATCCGCACCGGCCAGGCCCGCGTCGTCGTCGACCCGGTCAGCCTCGATCTGCTCGGCGGCGCGCAACTCGACTACAGCGAGGCGCTGATGGGGGCGCACTTCACCGTGCGCAACCCGAATGCCACCTCGTCCTGCGGCTGCGGAACCAGCTTCTCGATCGACTGAGCCGCCGTCGGCGACGTCACCCGCGATGAAGTTCGCAACCTGGAACGTGAACTCGATCCGCCAGCGTGAGCAGCATGTCGAGCGTTGGTTGCAGCGCGAACAGCCGGATGCCCTGTTGCTCCAGGAGATCAAGTGCGAGGACGCCGCCTTCCCCCAGGCCCGCTTCGCGGCACTCGGCTACCGCTGCGTCGTGGTCGGCCAGAAGAGCTACAACGGCGTCGCCATCCTGACACGCGAGACGCCGGTCGTCGTCCACCGGCAGTTGCCGGGCCTGCCGGACGGCGCCCAGGCCCGCTATGTCGAGGTGGCGCTCGGCGCGGTGACCATCGGCAATCTCTACCTGCCGAACGGCAATTCCGGCGGCGAGGCCGGCTATCTGGCCAAGCTCGACTGGATGGACGCCCTGCAAGCCCGGGCCGCCGCCCTGCTGGCAGCCGATCAGGAGTTCGTCCTGGCCGGCGACTTCAATGTCTGTCCAGGCGAGGCGGACCTGGCGCCGGGCGTCCTCAGCCAGGACGACGCGCTCGTTAGACCCGAGACCCGCAGGCGGTTCCGAAGCCTGCTCTGGCTGGGACTGACCGATGCCGTGCGCGCCCTGCACCCGACCGGCCCGGCCTACACGTTCTGGGACTACCAGGCCGGGTGCTGGCCACGGGATCGCGGCCTGCGCATCGACCATGCCCTGCTTTCACCGGCGCTCGCCGAGCGCCTGCTGACGGCAGCGCCGGATCGTGCCGAGCGGGACGCGCAGCAGCCTTCGGACCATGTGCCCCTGGTCGTTACTTTGGGCAGAACGTGACGGGCGATCCGCATTGAAAAGGCGTCAATACCGTGCGGCCCGGCACGGAAGCGCAACTTCACCGTGTCGCCGACTGTTTGCATGTCAAAAGAAATGGAGCACGACATGCGTTACGAGATCGGAGCCGGAATTGTTGCAGCCTTCCTGCTGACGGCGACCACCGCCGGGCAGGCTTCCGAGCCACGGCTGCTGCACAAACAGGTCGGCAAGGCGTCGGTGTATTCCAGCAGGTTCCAGGGCCGGCACATGGCGGACGGCGTACGCTTCAGCACCCGGTCGAATGCCGCGGCGAGCAAGACTCTGCCGCTCGGGACGAAGGCCCGGGTAACCGACCTGCAAACCGGGCGCTCGGCCGTCGTCACCATCAGGGACCGTGGCCCGGTTCCGAAAGGCCGCGTCGTCGATCTCACCCCGGCGACCGCCAGGCAGATCGGCCTGACCCCCAAGCAGGGCGTGGCACCGGTCGCCGTGGTGCCGACCCAGCTCCCGGCGAAAACCGAGACCGCCAGCAACGGAGTCAAGTGAAGCTGCCGGGCGCTAATCCAGGCGCCGCAGGGCCGCCTGGATCCGCGCCCGGTCGTTGCGGAAGCCCTGCACCCGGGCGCGGGTCTCCTCGACGATGTCCGGCTTGGCGCGCGCCACGAAGTCGGGATTCGCGAGCTTGCGTTCCGCCTTCTCGGTCTCCGCCCGCAGCCTGTCATCCTCCTTGCGTAGCCGGGCCTGCTCGGCCTCAAGATCGATCAGGCCCTCCAGCGGCAGCACCAGCGTCGCCTCCTCGAGTACAAGTTGGGCGGCGCCGCGCGGCATCTCGCCCTCCAGCACGCCCACCCCGGACACGCGCGCCATGCGGCCGATCGACTCACGCCACGCCTGTGCCCGCGCCACCGTCTGCGCCTGCGCATCGCGCAGCAGCACCGGCGCCAGCCGCGCCGGCGGCACGTTCATCTCGGCGCGCACGGTGCGGATCTCGGTGATGAAGCGCACCACCCAATCGATCTCGCGGCTGACCGCTTCATCCCTGAGGTCATCATCGGCATTGGGCCACGCGCTCGTGATCAGGCTGCCGCGCTCGCCATAGCCGAGCTCCGCCCACAGGGTCTCGGTCACGAACGGCATGACCGGGTTGAGCAGGCGCAGGATCAGGCCGAGCACGTATCCCGCCGCGGCCCGAACCTCGCCGGCCTCCGGGTGGTCGGCCGACCCCAGGATCGGCTTTGCGAACTCCAGGAACCAGTCGCAGTACTTGTTCCAGGTGAAGCGATAGCCGGCCGACGCATACTCGTCGAAGCGGAACGCCTCCAGAGCCGCGTTCATCTCGGAAGCGGCCTGCTGCGCCTCGGCGATGATCCAGCGCGACAACGGATGCCTTGCCGCATGCGGGTCGAATGCAGGATCCGGCCGCACGCCATTCATCTCGCAGAACCGGGCCGCGTTCCACAGCTTGGTCACGAACGACCGGCTCTCCTCGACCCGCCGCGCGCCGAGCCGTGCATCGCGCCCCAGACCCGTCAGCGCGCAGACGGCGTAGCGCAGGGCGTCGGCGCCGTACTGGTCGATCATCTCCAGCGGGTCGATGCCGTTGCCGAGGCTCTTGGACATCTTGCGGCCCTGCTCGTCGCGGACGAGGCCGTGCAGGAACACCGTCCGGAACGGCACCTCGTCCATGAAGTGCAGGCCCATCATCATCATCCGGGCGACCCAGAAGAAGATGATGTCGAAGCCGGTGACGAGCACGGCGGTCGGATAGTAGCGCTCGAGCTCGGCAGTGCGCTCCGGCCAGCCCAGCGTCGAGAACGGCCACAGCGCTGAGCTGAACCAGGTGTCCAGCACGTCAGGGTCCTGGGTGAGCTCGGCGGGCTCACCGTAATGCGCCGCCGCCTGCGCCTGCGCCTGCGTCTCGTCATGCGCCACGAACACCTCGCCGTCCGGCCCATACCAGGCCGGGATGCGATGGCCCCACCAGAGCTGGCGGCTGATGCACCAGGGCTGGATGTCGCGCATCCAGGCGAAGAAGGTGTTCTCCCACTGGCGCGGCACGAACTGCATCCGGTTCTGCTGCACGGCCGCGACCGCGGGCGCGGCCAGGCGCTTGGCGTCGCAGTACCATTGCGTGGTCAGACGCGGCTCGACGACGGCGCCGCCGCGCTCGGCATGCGGAACCTGGTGGGTGTGCGCCTCGACGCGCTCCAGCAGCCCGAGCCGCTCCATCTCGGCGACTACGGCCGCGCGGGCCGCCTCGCGGGTGCGCCCGGCGAGCGATCGCACGAACGCCGGATCCGCCACGCCAGGGACGGACTGCAACTCCTTGCCAATGTCGTCGAGCACGACGCGCGCCTGGCCGTCGAGCACCTGCGGCATCGCCAGGTCATGTCGCTGGCCCACCTCGAAATCGTTGAAGTCGTGCGCGGGGGTGATCTTGACCGCGCCGGTGCCTTTCTCCGGGTCGGAATAGGCATCGGCCACGACCGGGATGCGCCGCCCGGTCAGCGGCAGCACCACAAGGCGTCCGATCAGGCCGGCATAGCGCGCATCCTCGGGATGCACCGCCACCGCGCTGTCGCCCAGCATCGTCTCGGGCCGCGTCGTGGCCACGGTCACGAACTGGCCGGGCGCATCCGCCACCGGATAGCGCAGATACCATAGATGGCCCCGCACCTCGCGGCTCTCCACCTCCAGGTCGGAGATCGCGGAGCCGAAATCGGGGTCCCAGTTCACCAGACGGCGGTCGCGATAGATCAGCCCCTGCCGGTGCAGACTGACAAACACTTCGCGTACCGCAGCCGACAGGCCCGCATCCATGGTGAAGCGCTCGCGCGCCCAATCGAGCGAGGACCCCAGTCGGCGCAGCTGATTAGCGATGTCGCCACCCGACTGCTCCTTCCAGGCCCAGACGCGCTCAATGAAGGCCTCACGCCCGATCTCGGGGCGGCTCGTCCCCTCGGCACGGAGCATGCGCTCGACCACAAGCTGCGTCGCGATGCCGGCATGGTCGGTTCCGGGCTGCCACAGCACGTCGTGCCCCTGCATCCGACGCCAGCGGACCAGCACGTCCTGCAGGGTCATGTCGAGCGCATGGCCGGCATGCAGCGTGCCCGTGACGTTGGGCGGCGGGATCATGACCGCAAAGGGCGGCTTGCCGCTATCCGGATGGGCCGCGAACGCGCCCTCCGCTTCCCAGAGCGAGTACAGCGACGCTTCCACGTCGACGGGCCTGAAGGTTTTTTCGAGCATGCCAGAACCTAGAGCAGCATCCGATCGATGGGAATCGCTGCGCCACGCCGACTGTCGAGTGAAGCTGCCCTATCGAGCGAAAATAAGAGCGCGATCTATCGGATCATGCTCTGGGCCGCCGGCGCCTCGCGGACAATCGGCAGGCTTGACGTCGGTCCGGATCAGCTGCCGCGGCGGACGATCTTCTCGATCTGCGACCGCACCAGGGCCTCCACCAGGCCGGGCAGATGCTGGTCGAGCCAGGCGCTCAGCAGGCCGCGCAATTCCTGGCGCACGAGATCCTCAAGGCTCGGACCACCCGAGCGCAGCAGCATCGGCGAGTCAGCCTGCAGCGGGGCGGCAACCTCCTCCTCGCGCCGCAGCGCGGCATGCAGCGCCTCGAATGATTGCTCCGCCGCCGCGCGCGTGCGCGCCGCCACAAGGCTCTCCAGGGCGGCACGGTCCTGGTCGTCCGCGCTGGCCGGGCGGCTGGCGGCAGGCGTGGCCGCAACGCGCGGCGTGAAGGGGTTCGGCTGCAATTCGACCTCGGAGGGAACTGGCGGGATGCCCAGCGGCGTATCCGGCCGCAAGACCGGCTCACGCCGCTCGGGCGGTTCCGGTCGGGGCGGCTCTGGAGTCACGGAAACCGGTTTCTCGACAGCCTCGATTGCGGGCTCGGGTGCCGGCGGCGTTGGCTCCGGCTGGGCCAGCATCGAGTCTTCCAGGATCAGAACATCGTCCGACGGCCGCTCCTTCGCCGCTTCCGCCGGGGCCGCTTCGTCCTCGTTCAGAATGCGACGGATCGAGGCCAGGATGGTGTCCATCGAGCTGTCGTCGTCGCCGGATGTCTCGGCAGGAGCCTTCGTGTCTCTCGGTTTGATCGTCAATGCATCAGCGTCCCGGTTGTCCGACAGCGTAGTCGTTCAGCCCCCACAAGCGATCCGCAACCGCCTTGTAGTAAGCCGTCTCGTCGTAGATGGGCACGTCGAGCTTCAAGTCACGGGCGGTCAGGCGACCGATCGCCGAGGCCACGCTGTACGACGCGGTCACCATGCTGGACAGGCTCTGCACCAAGGCGAGCTGCGCGGAGAGCAAGGTCTGCTGCTGCTGCAGCACCTCCAGCGTCGTGCTGGTGCCGACGATCGCCTGCCGCTCGACGCCGTCCAACGCCACGATGTTCGCCTGCACCGCCGTGCGGTTGCTCTCGATCGAGGCGCGGTAGGCGATCAGGTTCTCCCAGTTCGAGACCCCGCTCTGCAACGCCGTGCGACGCTGCACGTCCACCTGACGGCGAGCCTGCTGCTCGGTCTGCCGGGCCTGCCGGACCGCCGCGTATTCGGCGCCGCCCTGGTAGATCGGCACCTGGAAGTTCAGCAGGGCGGACTTGATGTCCACGTTGTAGCCTTTGATCCCCTGGTTGAGCTCGTGGCTGTAGGCCGCCTCGGCGGTGATCTTCGGCAACAGCGCGGACATCGCGACGTCGAACGCGTCCTTCTCCTGGGCCTGGGTGAACAGCGCGTTGATGACGTTCGGGTTGTTGGAGACTGACTCGGACATCACCTCCCGTTCGTCGCGCACCGGCAGGGCCAGCGGCTGCGGCGGGATCAGGTTGGGCGCCGGCGGCATCCCGACCTGCTGCACATAGGTCGCATTGGCGGTCTGCAGCGTCCCCTCGGCCTGCTGGCGGGTGGCACGCGCCGTCGCCAGGGCGGCCTCGGCCTGGGCCACGTCGGTCCGCGTGATCTCGCCCACCCGGAAGCGGTCGTTGGTGGCGCGCAGCTGCTCTTCGAGCACACGCTCGTTGTTGGTCTGGATCTGCAGGTTCTGCTGGTTCTGGATCACGCCGACATAGGCGCTGACCACGTTCAGGAACACCGTCTGCTCGGTCGCGATCAGGTTGGCGCGCTCGGCCATCACGCGATTGACCGCCTGGTGCGTCTGCGACGTCGTGCGACCGCCGGCATAGAGCGGCTGGCTGATCGTGACGCCCCCGGTATAGCCGGGGCTTGCAACAGTGCCACCACCGAGGCCGGTGGTGCTCCCGTAGGACGTGAGACCCTGATCGTAGGTGAGCTCGGCGGTGCCGGTGACGGTCGGTCGCCAGCCGGCGAGCGCCGTCGGCACGTTCTCGTCGACAGCCCGGAGGGCCGCGCGTTCGGCCTGCAGCTGCGGGTTGGTCAGGTAGGCGGCGGCCAGCGCTTCCTGCAGCGTGTGGGGAATGAAGGTCGGGGCGCCGGTGCCGTCATATTTCTGCGCCAGCGCCGTGCCGCTGCACAGCAGCGCCGCAAGCCCTGCCCCCATCCCGGTGCGAACACTCATCCCCGCCCTCCCGTAGCCTGCGCGCGGGATCCCGCGCGATCGAACAAGTCCGCCGGTCTGTGCCACAAAACCCGGCGGCGCTGCCAGCGCCGCGATGCCCGGACCTCTGGCCCGGCGCAAACCGACCCGGCTCAGAAGCTGAAGCGCGGCGTCGCGAGCAGTTCCGGGATCAACGGCGTCGAGGCGTCGAACTGCTGGCGCGCCCGCAGCCCATGCGTCGAATGTTCCGCCAGTACGCCGCTGCCGACCTTGCCCTGCGGCCACAGCACCGTCGCCAGCCGGCCGCCAGCCGCCAGTTGCCCGGCCAGCGCATCCGGCAGGGTGCGCACCGCACCGTCGATCAGGATGAGGTCGTACGGTGCCGCGTCCGGAAAGCCGTCCAGCAGGGCGCCGGTGATGAACCGGACCGAAGGCGCGAGTGCCGTGCACAAGGCCGATCCCTCGGCGGCGAGTGCCGCGTCCTGTTCCAGCGCTACAACCGACAGGCCGAGCTTCGCCAGCAGCACCGCCGAATAGCCGGTCCCGGCCGCCACCACCAGGACGCGCTCGCCGCCTAGCGGCACCGCGGACTGCAGCAGGCGTCCGATGATGCGCGGCTCCATGAGAACCCGCCCCCCGGGGAGCGGCACGCCGATATCCGCATAGGCGAGGGCGGCGCGTTCCGGCGGCACGAACCGCTCGCGGGGGATCTCCCGCATCGCCTTGATGATGCGCGGATCGCTGACCTGCACGGGGCGCACCTGGGTATCGACCATGCGATTGCGGGCCTGGGCCAGATCCATGGCGCCCCTGTCGTGCGAGGCGGCATCCGGTGCGGAAACAGTTGCCAGACGAACCGGCCAAGCCGTGGCGCCCGTCGACGGCATGGCCGCTTCGATCTCGTTCATGAAACCATCATAGGTGGCGCCCTGGTGCCGCGTAAAGGCGGCCGCCCTTGCCCGCCAGGGTCCGGGCCGGCCGCGGGCCCGTGCGTGGCCGGAGCGCCGGATGCCGCGCGGCCGCTAGGTGTTCAAAAAATCAAGGCTCGATCCTGAACACCTTGTCCATCGACGCGAGCTCCAGCAGCCTTGCGATCGGGCCGGACGGCCGGCGCAGCGTCAGCGACGAACCCGACACGGTGACCTCGTCCTCGGCGATCAGCAGCATGCCGAGGGCGGCAGAGTCGAGAAACTCGAGCCGGCTCAGATCGAGGATATGGTGGCAGGCCGGGCGGGCGCGCATAGCCTCCAGCAAGCTGCCGAACTGGCGAAAATCGTTGAAGGTGAACGAGCCGTCGAGCGACATGATGGCGCCGTCCGGCGTGTCTTCCTGGGTAAAATTCATCGGCGCCCTCTCACATTCCATCGTTTCTCCGGGTCCGGCGCCCCCGGCCCGGCCGTCAGAACAGCTCGATGTCGTCCGCGTCGGCTGCCGTCTCCGGTCCGGTCGCCGCTTCGGCGTCGCGCTCCGTCAGCAACTGCGTAAGCATGCGACGCTTCACCGACCCGAGGGTCTGCTTCTCGACGATGCGTTCCACCCAGTCGCCACCCACAACCCTGTCCGGGGGCAGCCCCGGGAGGGCTTGCCTGGTGGCGCTCTGCAGGGCCAGCGTGTTCTCCTGCAGGACGGCAAGCACGTCGACGACTTGGGCGATATGCTGCTTGGTCCGGTCCTGGAACTGCATGCCGGTGATCAATTGGCCGATCGTGCGGGTCAGATCGCCCGAAGACTGGGCGGCGTCGGCAAGCGCCGCCGTGAAAGCGGTGTTCTGCGCCATGATCCCGACCGTCAGGCCGTCGATCTGCTCTTTCGCCATGATATGCTGCGACAGATCCAGGGTCGCGATCTCGCGCAGGACGCCATGGCCCTCCCGCACGCTGACCCCGACAGCCGAGATGCGCCGACCGACCTGCTGCGACGCCTCGGCGATCTCCTGCGAGAGCTCCTTCATCTCCCGGGCAATGACGCCGAAAGCGCCGCCGGCGCCTCCCGCATGGCTCGCCTCGATCGCCGCGTTCAAGGCAAGGTAGCGCGTCCTCGCGTTGATCGCCTCGATCTGCACGACGCACTGCTCCGAGCCTTCGACGTCCCGGGCGACCCCCTCGAGCGCATAAACCATGCGCATCGCATTCTTGGAAACCGACAGGATGGCTTCGATGACCTTGGTCAGCACCTG
Organism: uncultured Acetobacteraceae bacterium; assembly: GCA_964247695.1. Taxonomy (GTDB): domain Bacteria; phylum Pseudomonadota; class Alphaproteobacteria; order Acetobacterales; family Acetobacteraceae; genus Lichenicoccus. The sequence goes on along the minus strand of CAXTVI010000017.1, from coordinate 72,983 downwards.
CTCGACACGGCGCATGGCGTCGTCCAGCGGAATCGCCTCGCCGCCGACTTCGATCGATTTCGCCAGGCCGATGATCATGTCGACCCGTCCGACCTGGCCCTGTGCGATGACGGCCAGGTCCTGGAATCGCTCGCTGAGGTCGAGGGTGCTGGTCTCGACCAGGTCCGAGGAACGCGTCAGTTCCCGCGAGAGCGCAACGAAAGTGCGACGCTCCACTTCCGACAGCTCCAGCCATTGTTGCAGCATCCCGAAAGCCGCATCCGACACCGGCTGCGGTCCGGCATGGGTCGCAGGGATCACGCCGCGATCCAGGCAATCGGGGAGCAGGCGCCGGGAGTTCGCGCTCTTCGATGCGACTGCATTGCGCCACTCCTCCGGTGCCGGGACAGGCAGAGACTACGATCTCCGGCGTTGGAGACAGCTTTCTGAATGCCCGAGATTATCAGGGCAGCGTCAAGAAACGATTAACCGGACGGCAGTGGGCCGAGCGCCAGGGCCACTGCCATAACGTCATCGGAATGGCTGCGGCAGGGATACCGGCTACGCAGCAGGCCCAGTTGGTGAGCGGCGACCCGCGCGGCCTCGTCCAGCCGGCCGACCGCCGCGTAGCCGGCCGCCTCGGTGAGGGCCGAACCGATTGCTTCGACCGGAACGTCCTGCGACCCGCCTCCGCTCTCGTATAGGCCGTCGCTGAACAGGCAGAGGATGCCGGCGCCGTCGAGTGTCGTGTGATGGCTTTCATATCGCGTGTTTGCCTTTACGCCGAGCGGCAACCCCCTGCCCTCAAGCGTCCGGTGGCCGGAGGCGTTGACGAACAATGGCGGCGGCCCGCCGGAGCTGCACCAGGCCAGACGATGCCGGACCGGATCGACCTGCGCGTAGATCATCGTGGCGAAGTGGCCGACCGGCAGCAGGCCGTGCAGCCGCTCGTTGAGAAGGGTCGTCATCCGCACCGGATGGTCACGCGGCAGCGTCCGTTCGGACAGAATTGCATGCAGCCTGAAGGTATTGAGCGCGGCGCTGAGCCCATGTCCGGCGAAGTCCGCGAGAGCGATCGCGAGACGCCCGCGTCCGGTCGGCCACGCGCCCCAGAAATCCCCCCCGACGGCCTCACCGGTCTTGCAGTAGTCGGCCAGCCCGACCCCGCATTCCGCCTGCAGCGCGAATTGCTGCTGCGCGCTCGGCAACAGCCCGCGCTGCATCCGGCGTGCGGCTGCCAAATGCTCAGCGGCCTGGTCGCGGTCCCGATCCATGCGGCCCGGCAGATCCGGACGCTGCATGGCGTTGCCGACCTGCACGACGACATCTATGCCGTCCAGCGGCCTGAGGATGATGGCGGCAGCAGACTGCCGCTCGAGCGGCGCCGATGCGGAAAGGACCTGCTCGTTTCGTTCATCCCGTCCCGCCGCCGCAGCGGAGCCCGGCATGCAGAGCCAGACGACGGTCGGTGCCGCTTCATGCCCGCTATCGGTGAAATGTCCGGCCAGGCGCTGTCTTGCGACGGCGGGAACGCGTTCATCGATGATCAGAAGCTCCGCAGGCCGGCGCCCCAGCATGAAGATCGCCTCGTCGCAGGTCCGGACTGTGGAGATCATCCCGAGGCCGGCGCTCCGCAGCCAGTCGGCGATCTGCCGCCCTTCCTGCGCATCGGGATCGAGCACGATGATGGGAGCCATGACCGGATCGACGTTCATCGCGCCGGTCCCGCGGCAGCGTGACCAGAAAACAGGAGTCGCGTGCAGCGTCCTCCATCCCGAAGCTCTACCATGGCTCCGGCGCGTGCCAGCACGAGGCCCCGTCCCGCCGCCCGTCGGCGATCTTGCGGCCCGACACGCGCTGCCTCCGCCATGACATATCCCGCGCCCTCGTCGGCGACGGCCGCGACCACCCCTCCGGCAGCGCTCCAGCATACTGCGACCGTCACGGCGCGTGCGGAGAGAGAGGCATCCTGCATCGTGGCGGCAACCAGACGGTCGCGTGCCTCCAGGCTGGACCAATCTGCCAGCGAGCCGGACGCGATACCGAGGTTCCCGTGGATCGCCGCGTTCACAACGACCTCGTGCAAGGCAGAAACGCCAAGCGGCACCACCGGACAATCCTGCTTTGTCAGCCAGACGCCGAGAACAAGTGCGAGATTGACCCGCAGCACGCTCTTAGTCCTGAGCGAGACCGCGACTCCGGCGGTCGCCTCGAGACCGTCGGGGCGGTCCAGCATGACGTACGGATCATGACCGGGCGGAGGGTGGCAGCCGCGCTCGATGAGCCAGACGTCGCGCCGCAGGCAGTCGCCGGTGAAAGCCCCGTTTGCGTCGTCATCGAGGATAAGACTTCCGAGGGCCATGCGCATTGCCTCGGAGCATAGAGCGTGCCCGCTAATGATGCGTTAACCCGGCGCGCGCATGCCTGGCCGATGCCTGACCCAGCGATCGACCAAGACCCCACCCTGCTGCTCGCTCGGACGGGCCTGCAGCTGCAGGCGATCATCGACCAGATGCAGACCGTTCGCATCGGGAACCCGGCCCTGGATACCGAACTGGGTAACCTGCTGGATGTTATCGAGCATCGTGTCTGCCTGCTTGGTGAGACCGTGCCGCGCACGCCGCATGCGCGCGCCAACTGGTCCACCAGCTTGTCCGACGCGCTCGGGCTGCTTCCGCATGAATACAACTTCTCGGTCGGCAAGCGCGACGGCGTCTCATGGGCCTGGATCCAGCCGAACGACCGCTGGCAGCCGCAGGAGCACGAGGCGCGTCACGACCATCCGCACGGCAGCGGCCTTGTGGTGGCGCACGGCGCAGCCCTTGCCATGACCTGTGCCGTGTTGATCCTCTACAGCCGCCGCCTGCCTATCTCGGCTGACTGACAATTGCCCCGGCCAGGTGGTCGAGCGACATTTCCGCATCAACCGCGCCGAGCTCCTTCGCGACCTTCGACATTCCATAGATCAGGCAGCTGGCCTCGTTCTGCCCGAGAGTACGGGCGCCGGCGGTCCGCATCGCGAGCAGGCCCGCGGCACCGTCCCTGCCCATCCCGGTCAGGATAATCCCAAGGGCATTCGCGCCGATGGTCTCTGCAAACGACCTGAACAACACGTCGACGGACGGACGGTGGCCGGAAACCGCTGCACCGTCATGCAGGCGGCAGGAGTACTGCGAACCGCTGCGCGCCAGTTCGAGATGCCTCGCGCCATTGGCGATGTAGACGTGACCGGGGGTCACCACTTGCCCCTGCACGGCCTCGGACACCGACATCAGGCAAACCTCGTCGAGCCGCTTGGCAAACGATGCCGTGAAGCCCGGCGGCATGTGCTGGGTGATCAGGATGGCCGGGCAGTTTGCCGGCAGGTTGACGAGCAGCCTCTGGAGTGCCTCGACACCGCCGGTCGAGGCACCGACCGCAACGATCCGGCCGGCCGACGAGAGCAGCGGATCGATCCTGAGCGTGACCGGCCTCGGCGGCACGGACCGCGTCGTCGGCCGCGCCTGCGCCGCCGCCTTCACCTTCCCAACGATCTCGCCACGCAGCGTGAGCAGTCCGTCGCGAACGCCGATCGTCGGCTTTGCCACGAAATCGACGGCGCCGATCTCCATTGCCTGCAGCGCGATATCGGTGCCCTTCTGCGTCAGCGTCGAGACCACGACCACCGGCATCGGACGCAGGGCCATCAGGCGCTCGAGAAAGCTGAGCCCGTCCATGCGCGGCATCTCGATGTCGAGCGTGATGACGTCCGGGTTGAGCTCTCTGATCTTCTCCCGCGCGATCAAGGGATCGGCGGCGGTCCCGACCACCACGATCTCCGAATCGCTCTGCAGCATCTCCGTCAGCAACTGACGGATCAGCGCGGAGTCGTCCACGACCAGCACCCGGATTGACATACTCGTTCTCCATGGCTCCGGCATGACCAGGCGGATCATGCACGCCTCACAGTCTGATCCGATCGATCATGCTCTGCTTGTGGTTTTCCAGAGCGGCTCTATCCGAGACTTGCCGTCGCCAAGCGACTACGATCACCGAGGGCGGCTCTAGTCGAACAACTCGACCGATCCGCAGGCCGGCAGCAGGATCGTCCTGGAGAAGTCCCTCTCCCGGTTCGCAATGCAATTATCAGTCGCGTCGATCTCCAGCATCATGACCTTTCCGGTGAGCGGCCCATACTCGATGCGCCGCGCATGCAGGCCGCGAAGGTCGCTCGCTGCCACCCGCATGTTCTCAGCCTCCAGATAGGCCTCGACGAAATCGGCATTCTGGTGGCCGATCGCGGGGCCGTTGGCCAGCATGCTGCCACCGCCGAACAGCTTGACCTCCAGGCGCCTTCGCTCGCCGCCCTCGCGAAGGATGTCGTTTATCAGCCGTTCCATTGCGAAGTTGCCGTAGCGCATGCTTGCGCTGACCTGCCCCCAAGCCCCGGTGGCACTCTCCGGCAGCATGAAGTGGTTCATGCCTCCGATGGCTGCCACCGGATCGCGTATGCAGGCCGCGACGCAGGATCCGAGCACGGTGATGATCAATTCATCCGTCCTGCGCGTGACGTGATGCTCGCCCGGGCCAATCCTGATCCTCCTCATGCAGCATTGCAGCCGGTCATCACCGGATCCTGCGGTAGATCGTGCGGCCGTGACCTTCGAAACGGTCGCTGACGCCGAGCAGGCTCTCCGAGTGCCCGATGAACAGCCAGCCATTCGGCTGCAGCAGGTCGGCCATCCGGTCGAAAAGCATCCGCTGCGTCGCCTTGTCGAAATAGATGACGACGTTTCGGCAGAAGATCACGTCGAACTTGCCGCGCATCGGCCATTCGCCGAGAAGATTGAGCGGCTTGAACGCCAGCAGGCAACGCAGCGCCTCGGACATCTCGACCATCCCGTCCGTGGTCCTGCCGAAGAGCCGCTCGAACTGCGGCGGGATTGCCTCGACGCGATCCGGATCGTAGCAGCCCACCGTGGCGAGCTCGACCATGTTCGTGTCAATATCGGTCGCCAGGATGCGCGCATCCCAGCTCCGATGGCCGAGGCGGGCGCCCGCCTTGTGCAGCGCCTGGTGCAGGACCATGGCAATCGAATACGGCTCCTCGCCCGAGGAGCAGGCTGCCGACCAGATTCGCACCCGCCCCCCGTCCGCCGACCGCAGCAGACCGTCCAGGACCTGTGCCAGACAGGCGAAATGGTGCGATTCGCGAAAGAAGCTGGTCAGGTTGGTGGTCAACGCATTGATCATCTCGACGCGCTCTGCCTCTCCGGCGGGAGCGCCAACCAGGGCCCGGTATTGCGAGAAGCTGTCCAGGCCGAGCGCGACGAGGCGGCGCTGCAGGCGCCCGAACACCAGGTCGCGCTTGCTGTCGCCAAGCGAGATACCGGCAATCCGATGCACCATCGAGCGGATTGCATCGAAGTCGAGCTGGCTGATGCACTCCTCCCGGACGGGCACCGACTGTCGGTTCCCGCTCTCCGGCTAGAACTCCTTCCAGTCGTTCGGATCGCTGCGCGCGGCCTGCCTGGCCGGTGGCGCTGCGCGGCGGACGGCTGCCGGCGCAGCGCGCGTGGCCGGGACCGGCTTGCGAGGGATCGCGGCGTGCTGCACCGGCGAGGCTGGCACGGTGTCGCCGAGCTTGAAGCCGGCGACCATGCCAGCGAGGCCGTCCGTCTGGTCCTCCATCGACTTCGCCGCGGCCGCCGCCTCTTCCACCAGTGCCGCGTTCTGCTGGGTCATCTTGTCCATCTGCATCACCGCGGTGTTCACCTGGTCGATGCCGGTGCTCTGCTCCCTCGAGGCTGCGGAGATTTCAGCCATGATGTCCGTCACCCGCTTCACCGAGTGGACGATCTCCTCCATGGTCTGGCCCGCGGCGGCAACCAGCCGCGATCCGGATTCGACCTTGCTGCCGGACTCCGAGATCAGCGACTTGATCTCCTTGGCAGCATTGGCGCTTCGCTGGGCGAGGTTGCGCACCTCCGCCGCCACCACGGCGAACCCGCGGCCCTGCTCGCCGGCACGCGCCGCCTCGACTGCTGCATTCAGCGCGAGAATGTTGGTCTGGAACGCGATCTCGTCGATGACGCCGATGATGTCGGCGATCTTCCGGCTCGCCTGGTTGATGCCCTCCATGGTCCGCACCACTTCGCCGACAACGGTTCCGCCTTTGACCGCGACCTCGGATGCCGAGCTGGCGAGCTTGTTGGCCTGTTGCGCGTTGTCGGCATTCTGCCGGACAGTGCTGGTCAGTTCCTCCAGGCTTGCCGCCGTCTGCTCAAGCGTGGACGCCTGCTCCTCGGTGCGCTGCGAAAGATCGGTGTTCCCGATCGAGATCTCCCGGGCTCCGGTGGCAATCGTGCCCGATGCCTCGACGATCGCCGACACCACGCCGACCATCATGTCGAGCAGCCCGTTCACTCCCCCGCACAGGTTCTGCAGGTCGCCGGACTTGTCCTCGAGCGGCACCCGGCCACTCAGGTCACTGGCCTGGGCGCTGCCGATGACGACCTGGATCTGATGGACGGCCAGACGCAGCACGTCGGCATTGCGTACCTGTTCGGTGATGTCGGTGGCGTATTTCACCACCTTGAAGGGCTTGCCGTTCATGTCCATGATCGGATTGTAGCTCGCCTGCAGCCACACCGCGCGGCCACCCTTCGCTATACGCTTGTACTGGCCGGCATCGTATTCGCCGCGGCCGAGCTTGTCCCAGAAGAGACGATAGTCCGAACTCTGCCGGTCAACCGGATCGACGAACATGCTGTGGTGCTGTCCACGGACTTCCTCAAGCGTATAGCCGACCGCGTTCAGGAAATTGGCGTTGGCATGCAGGATGCGCCCGTTCAGGGAAAATTCGATGACTGCCTGTGCCTTGCTGATCGCCGCAAGCTGGCCGGTAAAATCGGCGTTCTGCAGCTTCTGCTCGGTGATGTCGGTTGCGTACTTGACGACCTTGTACGGCTTGCCCTGACTGTCCAGGATCGGGTTGTAGCTTGCCTGCAGCCAGACCTCGCGACCACCCTTGGCGATCCGGAGATATTGTCCAGCATCGAACTCACCACGTGCCAGCTTCTCCCAGAAAGCGCGATATTCCACGGTCTGTCGATATGCGGGGTCCACGAAGAGGCTGTGATGCTGCCCGCACACCTCATCCAGCCCGTAGGCCATCACGCTTAGGAAGTTTTCGTTGGCGTGCAGTATCCGGCCATCCAGGGCGAATTCGATCACCGCCTGCGAACGGTTGATCGCGCTGACGTAGGCTGAGTTGTCCAGGTTCTGCAGCCGGCCGACAGCGTCGGACCATTCGACGACGAAGCCGATCCGGCTGTTCTTTTCGCCGCCGTGCCTGTCCCCGCTGTTCCTTTCCGCAGTGCTCTTTTGCATGAGCGGCGCCACGCGCAGGTCAAAGACCCTGCCGCCGACCTTGATCGTTGCGTCGTGCGGGTGTTCCAGGGACCCCAGCTTCCGCCCCTGATCCGAGGGGCCCTTCTGGAAGATATCGAGATTGCTGCCGATGAGCGTCTTGACGGCGAAGCCGGGCAGCTCGCGGCGCAGGTCAGCCTCGGCCTCGTGCATCAGAGCGACGGCCGCGCGATTCATGTAGGTGATGTTCAGGTCGTTGTCGGCAAGCATCATACTGCCCTGCATCGCTTCCAGGCCAGCCTCCATCGCGGTGAGCCGCAGGAGCTCCGCGCCGGCCGCTGCACGCCGCTCGCGGCCGCCGCGCCGATCGGTGAGGGTGCTGAAGAAGGAGGGAGCGCTGTCCATGAGCATGCTTGTGTTCCGCTGATCGGGGCGCCCAGGCAGGGCGATGTTCCAGGAAGCTCGGCGTCGGGGGGTTGCGGACGACTGGTCAGGTCAGGCGGCGGGCAGGAGCCGCGTCTCGGCGGCAAGCGGATCGGCGATGCTGCTCCCGATCAGGCGCTCGAGGGACACCAGGGAGACCATACGGTCATCGAGTGCAACCAAGCCCGTGAGCAGGTTTGCCCCGTCGCCTGACCCCATGTCAGGGACCGGCCGGATGGAGGCTGGTGCCACCGTGATGATGTCGGAGACCGCATCAACCAGCAGGCCGGTGGTGCGCGTGCCGATCGTGATGATGATTACGACGTGCATCCGGGTCGGGATGACGAGTTCCATGCCGAAACGCGCGCGCAGATCCATGATCGGCACGATGATGCCGCGCAGGTTGATGACGCCGCGTATGAAGCCGGGCGCATGGGGGATCGAGGTCGTCTCGGTCCATCCCTTGATCTCCCGGATGGCCATGATGTCCACGCCATACTCCTGCTCGCACAGGGTGAAGGTGATGAACTGGTTGTTGTCCTCGGCCGCAACCCCGGCAGCGGGCAGGCCGCGCACGCCGCTTGTGGAAATCGACCGGTTCATGCTCATTCGTCCTTGCGTATCGCTAATGGATTGTGGACGTCGAGACCGGCCCGCTGGCCTTGATGCCAACAAGCCGAATATTGTCGGCTTCCGCGCCGGATGGCGGGTTCGGGGGCTCCCGTCGCAGCCCGGCGACGTCAAGGATCAGGGCGACGCGACCGTTGCCCAGAATGGTCGCCCCTCCAATGCCGTCGACGGTCCCGTAGTTCTCTTCGAGGCTCTTGACCACGACCTGCTGCTGCCCGAGCAGCTCATCGACCACCAGTCCGACCTGCCCCGATGTCTCGCTCTCGACCACGACGACCATGCCGCGCGAGGGGTCCTTGACTGCGCCCGGAACGTCGAAATGTCGCGACAGATGGATGAGCGGAATATAGTCGCCGCGGATTGCCACCACTTCGCCGCAACCGGTCACGGCATGGATGTCGCAGCGTTTCGGCCGGAGACTTTCGATGATGTTCGTCAACGGAACGATGTAGCACTCGCGGCCGACCGCCACGATCATGCCGTCGAGGATCGCCAGGGTCAGGGGCAGCGACAACACGAAACGCGATCCCGCGCCATGTCGCGAATGCACCGTGATGCGGCCACCGAGAGCCTGGATGTTGCGACGGACCACGTCCATGCCGACGCCGCGGCCGGAGATGTCGGAGACGACATCGACGGTCGAGAAGCCCGGAAGGAAGATCAGGTTGTCGATCTCCTCTTCGGTCGGCGCCACGGCAGAATCGATCAGGCCGCGTTGCCTTGCCCTGGCCAGCACACGCTCACGATCAATCCCACGCCCGTCGTCGCTGACCTCGATCACGATGCGGCCGCTGCAGTGTTCGGCAGAGAGGCGAATGGTGCCCTGGACAGGCTTCCCGGCGGCGGCCCGATCGCCCGGCGGTTCCAGGCCATGGTCGAGCGCGTTGCGAAGCAGATGGGTGAGCGGGTCGGCAAGCTGCTCGATCACGGTCTTGTCGATCTCGGTACCCTCGCCGGTGATCACCAGATGGACATCCTTGCCGAGTACTGCGGAGAGTTCACGCACCAGCCGGGGCATGCGCGAGAACACCGAGCCTACCGGCTGGGTGCGTATCGCCATGACACCCTCCTGCAGTTCCCTGAGATGCTGGGAGAGGGTTGCGAGGCCCCCGACCAGTTCGGGACAGACATCCGGGGGAAGCAGCGCCCCGAACTGGACCAGCATCGCCTGGTTGATCACCAGCTCGCCGACCAGGTTGACCAGGCGGTCGACCTTCTGCACGTCCACGCGTACGCTGGTCGGCGGGACATGCGCATCGCTGCGCCGCAACTCCTGGCCATCAGGCTTTACAGCCGTCAGGGGCGGCGTGTCCGGACGCTCAGGTCCAGCCTCGGCAGCATCGAAAGCCGCTGCATCAACAGGAGCACGGGCAGCATCCGGCACCTGCTCGATCGCAAGTTCGCAATCGTCGCTGACGAAGTCGAAGACTTCCTCGATCCGGGACAGTTCCGCCGTGGTCCGCAACTCGATCGTCCAGCCGATGTAGGCGTCCTCCGGCTCCATGCGTTCGAGCGACGGCAACTTCGCGAGGTCGGCGTGGATCGTCGCCTCGCCCATGCGCTTGAGTTCCCGCACCAGCAACAGCGGCTCATTGGCGTTCCGATACAGCCCGGGAAGCGGCATGAACCGGATCCTGTAGAGGACCGCCTCCGGCGCGCGGGAGGGCCGCGGCGCCGCAGCAGGTCGGACCGAGGCCGGAATGACAGAGCCGGGCGAGGCGCAGGCTACGAGTTCGGCAAGCAGCGCTTCCTCGAAGCCCGGAGCGACCGCCATACCGGTTCGCTCTGCTGCCACAAGGTCGCTGAGGGCATCCGTTGCCCGCAGCAGCAGGCCGACGACCTCCGCGTTGCTCCGCATCCTGCCGTCGCGCAGGAGGTCGAGGAGGGTCTCGAGGACATGTGCGAACGCGACCATCCGGTCGAAGCCGAAGGCGCCGCCACCGCCCTTGATCGAATGAATGGCGCGGAAGATTGCGTGGACGGTGTCGCTGTCCTCCCGCCCCTCCGCAAGTGACGTCAGGCTGACATAGGCGTTGTCGAGCAGTTCGCCGCATTCCTGAAAGTAGGTGGACTTGAAATGGTCGAAATGGCCGGCTGTCATCGTCTCAACCGCAGACGCGGTTGACGACGTCGATCAGCTTGTCCGGGCTGAACGGCTTGACGATCCATCCAGTGGCGCCGGCGCTGCGGCCTTCGGATTTCTTGGACGCATCGCTCTCCGTGGTCAGCATCAGGATCGGCACCGCACGCCATCTTGGGTCGGCGCGCAGCGTACGGATCAGCGTGACCCCGTCCATGACCGGCATGTTCAGATCGGTGATGATGACATCCACCGAGTTGGTGGCCAGCAGCCCGATCGCCTGCTTGCCGTCCTCTGCCGCGATCACGGTGAACCCGGCGCTGCGCAAGGTGAAGCCGACCATGTCGCGCATCGTCTTGCTGTCGTCGACCGTCATGACGCGCTTGGCCATCATCTGGTCTGCACGCCCAGCGAGCGGCCCAGCGCCAGATCGTGCACCGCGGCCGCCATGACATCGGACATGCTCTGCAGCGTGAAGCCGTGCCCACGCCCGGTGGCACTGGCGCAGGCGGCCACCAGCACCTGAAGACATGCAGTCGAGACCCGCTCGACGTGACTTCCATCGATGACGAGGGCACGCTCGTCCCTGATCCTGAGCAGCAGTTCGGCATGCAGTGCATCGGCTCCTGGCATTTCCAGCGAGCCTGGCAGCTTGAAGATGTCGGCGCCCTCGGTGGATCCGGGTATCGTCGGCGTCTGTGAGGGCTGCATGTCCTCTCCACTGTTCAGGTCGAGGCGCTAGTATCGCCGCCGCCTGTTATGGCCGGGAAAGCTTTCGGACTCCTTAAGATCAGCGCCAGGGCAGGCAAGGCCCGGCGCCGCGGATGGCCGTCCAAGCCCGCGATCCTGCCCTTCTGCTTGTTCTTCCTCCTGCTGGCTTTTAGGAGCGCCTGGATGAACTGGCCGCTCCGCACGTGACGGCTGAACTCGGCCTGGCCTAATTCCGGACGGACAGGACATTCCTTCCGGATTGGCCGGCAAACGATTGCGGGCGACGGCGGCACGGCAGGGCTGGTGGCGCCGGCCCTGTATCGGATCCAGCCGATTTGAACGACATCACGCTCGGCAACAACAACGGCTTCGAGGCTGCTCCCGGCAGGATCCGGTGACAGGACTGGGCTCGCCACAAAGAGGATGCGATGGCACCGACCCTGTCGAAGACGAACTTGCGTTCCAGACGCGCCCCAAGCCGGACCCAAACCCAGGGGCAACCCCGCGCGCGCCGATCAGACGCGTGTGTCGACGCCCCGCGTCAGAAGCGGCGTGGGCTGTGGCTGCCCCTCATAGTAATCGGCCTCGCACAGGAACCCGTGGCGACCGAGGGCGTCGATAACGAGCGCGCCGCTGTCGGGATAGGTGCAGATCTCCGCGGGCGGTTCGGCGCCGATTGCGAGATAGACCAGGTCGCCTGCGCCATCCGGGGTCGCGGGGTTGGCGATCTGATGAGCGATCCCCGTGTCGGCCGGACAGGAAATGCAGTCTCCGGCGCGGATCTCGTGCACCCGATCGCCGTAGCGGAACAGACCTTGCCCTTCGAGCACGACGAAGATCTCGTCGGCCAGAAGGTGCGTGTGTGCCGGGCACGCGCTGTGCCCCGGGGGCACCCTTCTGGCGTTCATGCCGAGACGGCCCATCCCGAAACGCCCTGGCCCCGCATCCTTCATCGCAGGCGTCAACTCGCGCTGGAAATGCGTCCAGGCAGCGGGCACTCCGGCCGCGATTTCCGGCGCCGTGTGCATGTTGACGACAAGAGGCGTCTTCTCGATCATGAAGTCCTCTCGTATCCGTGCCAGGTCACCGCGGGCCGCCCTCCGACATGGGCACCGCGATCACCACGTCGTGCCGGAGGGGAGCGCGCAAACCGGAACGGAGTTCCCGGCACGGGATGGAGACCGGCGAAGGGGATCACGGAGCAAGACTATCCGCAGCGGCGGGATTGCCGGTCGCTCGGCATCGACCCCAAGACGTGGCCTGCACGTCGCGTCGCCCGGACGGAAAGGAGGCGCGCGCCCGCTTGCGTGAGTTTGCAGGTGAACGATGCCGGTTCGGCTATCGGCGGCAGCACGTCCTGCCCGGCGCCAGGCAAGCAAACCGGTTCGACCACGCCCTCCGCCCCCCGCCTGCGGCTCCAGGTGCGGTAGGTCTTGGTGTGCAGGCCGTTCTGCTGGCAGCAGGCCGTCTGGGTCGGACGGCTGCGGCGATGCGCCAGCATGTGCTGGCGCCGATACTCCCGATGATGCAGCACGCCCGACCCACTCCGACCTGAGCCGGAACCATCGACACGTCATCTCAGACCGCGTCAGCGTGCAGCGACCGAACAGGTAGTCCTCGATTTTCGCAGGTGCCAGAGAGGTGCGGAAAGCACCCTCCCGGGACATTGCTGGAACACAGACTTGGCCAACCTCGGGGAGGCTGGATCATCACTGGCAGGTCTGCTATGAGCCCCGCAGGGCCGCAAGCCGATGATTTCAGGCGGTGATCCTCGCTTCAGGCAGCCCCGAGGTCCGGTGGCAGAGTGGTGATGCAGCGGACTGCAAATCCGCGTATGTGGGTTCGATTCCCGCCCGGACCTCCAGGTGCTGCCGATGTGGCAGCGTGCATCGCCTGCCTTCAACACGTGGTCGAGGCCGTCGGATGGAACAGCAGCTTGAGCATCACGAGCATGCCGGCCATGCCGCCGAACATGGCAACAAGCATGCGGCGCTGCTGATCGCGGTCCTGGCGGCCTGCCTCGCGATCAGTGAGCAGGGCGCCAAGCACGCCGAGATCAGGGTCAACGAGAACTCGATCGCCGCAGCCGACGCCTGGACGCAGTATCAGGGCAAGTCGATCCGCCAGGCGCTCGCGCATGATCTGGCGGCCCTCGGAGCGACGCTGGATCAGCCGCAGACGCCGCAGGGCGCCGCCGCGCGACACTCCGTGCTGAACCAGCTCGCCGAGGAGCAGGGCCATTACGAACATGATCCTGGCGATGGCAAGCAGGCGGTCGCCGCTCGCGCGCACGGCTTCGAGACGGCGCGGGACCTCGCCCTGCGGCGCACGCACAGCTATGACAACGCCGCCGCTGCCTTCGAACTGGCCATCGTGCTGGCCACGGTGTCCGTGATCACCGCTTCGCGCATGCTGTTCTCGGCATCGCTGGCGCTGGGCGCCGCTGGACTACTCCTCACCCTGCTCGGCTGGCTGGCGCCGTCCTACGGCATGTTCTGAGCGGGCGCCTCAGGTATTCAGAAGTGGATGCTGCCGCCCGGGTTGGTCACGCCGACCAGCTCGATGCGGGTGCCGTCGCCGAGCGCGATCAGCGTCGAGCCGCCGGCCACGCTCACCGAGACGTCCGCGGCGGCATAGCCATACAGGTTCACGCTGTCCGAGGCTGGCCGGAAGCCGTTCAGCGTGTCGACGCCATCCGCGGACCCCTTGACGACCTGGTAGGTCGCAGCACCCGTCCCTTCGTCGATGGTCGCGCTGCCGGCGCCGAGCACCACCTGCAGCGAGCCGGCACCGCCGGTGACCGTGCTGGCGCCCGCGGTCGCAAAGATCAGGCTGGCGCCGCTGCCGGTCGCGATCGTCGAGCTGCTGGCGCTGGCGGCCACCAGCATGTTGCCGCCACGCCCGGTGACGGCGAGCACGCCGGCGCCTCCGATGATCGAGTCGGCGCCCGTCGTGCTGCCGGCGACCGAGAGCGCGCCGCTGCCGCCGAACACCGCGTCGCCGTGCTGGCCGGTGAACTGCAGGCTGCCGCTGCCCCCGACCACCGTGTCGCCGCCCGACAGGCTGCCCTCGACCGTCGTTGCACCGGCGCCGCTGAACAGCACGCTGCCACCGACACCTCCCGTGATCGTCGTGGCGCCGCCGCCGCCATCGACGGTTTCCGCCCCGGCGCCCGCCACCAGCAGGTCATGGCCGGAGGCGGATCCGAATATCCGGTCACCCGCCCCGCCGCCGGTAAGCGTGGTGTTGCTTCCAGACGCGCCCTGCGAGACGAGGACATTGTCGCCCGCGCTGCCGCCGGTGAAACTGCCGCCGCCGGCGCCTCCGAACAAGGTGGCCGAGCCGGCCCCCGTGGCGACCGCGCTCGCCGCCGCGCCGTTGATGAAGGTCAGGGCGCCCCCGCCGCCACGCACCGTGACGTCGCCGGCGGTGGCGCTGATGGTGTCGTCCCCGGCACCCGCCTGCACGGTGGCGCCAGCCGCGGCGGCATAGGTCTGGTCGCCGCCGCCGAGGGTCACCACGCCGGCCGGCGTGTCGGTGATCACCACACCGGCAGTATTCGCCGTCACCTCCGCATCGACGACGCGGATGATGTCGCCCGCATGGGCGAGATGCACGGCGGCGCTGGCCTGCCCGTTGGCGAGCGCAAGGGCCTGGAAGCCGGTTTCCGTGGCGCCGGTCTGGGTCAGCACCTCGAGATAGACCGTGCCGGTCTGGTTGCTCGCGGTGACGGTCTCGGTGACGGTGACACCGGCTCCGGGCGCCGGCTCCTGCACGGTGCCCGGCTGCGACAGCGTCAGCGTCGGCATCGCGGCTGCGGCGGCACTCGAGGGTGCGCTGTAGCTGAGGCTGACGATATGCAGCTGCACAGTGCTGGTGTTGGTGTTGAAGCTGCCGCCGAGCACCTCGGCTCCGAGCACCTCGTTGCTGCCGCCGTCGGCCGCGTCGAGGGGGGCGTGGGTGGTGTCCTGGTAGTATTCCTGGCCGTCGACATAATAGGTGAGGCTGCCGCGCTCCCAGTCCACCGAGTAGGTGTGCAGGGTCGCGGGATCGACATCGATGGTGTGATAGACCGAGCCGTCATCGTTCGAGGCGCCGGTGTCGTAGTAGTGCACCGTCGAGAGCACGCTCTGGCTGCCGTTCAGGCTTTCGAACAGGTCGATCTCGCTTGCCTTGCCCGGCGTTGCGGCGTCGAGATACTGGTTGTCGGCGCGCCACATCAGCACCGCCGCCCCGGCGCCTTGCCCGGGATTGCCGTAACCGGTGAAGCTGTAGAGACCGTAGCCCTCGCCGGCCTGGACGCCCGCCGCGGTCTGCATCATCCCGACGCCGGACCAGTCCTGCGACTGGTAGCCCGTCATGGTGAGCGCGCCCCCGCCGAAGGAATACTGATCGGCATAGCCCCAATGGTTCGACCACAGGGCCGGATCCAACGATGACTCCGATCCGAACTGGTCGTCGAAGACAGGGGTGAAATCGGCTTCGTTCAGGCTCACGTCCATCCGCTCCAACGCCGAAGGGGCCCAGATCCTGCCGCTCGAGCAGCACCGGAGATGAGCAGGCCTTACTATAACAGCACGTGATTATGTTGTGATAGCTGTTGTCAACAATTGGGTAGCGGCTCGAGTTCATACTTTGCCTGAGAGCGCGATCAGGCCCCCGTGCCGAGAAGCGAGACGTGCGCGGCCACGATCCGCCACCCGTCCGCCATCCGGACCCAGCTCTGGCTCTGGCGTCCGATCACGCCCTCAAGCACGCCGGCCGGCCCGATGCGGCGGAACTCGATGGACGTGGTGGCGACGTCATGGCCGAAGCAGGTCACGACGCTGCGCAGCACCATTCGAGGCGGCGATCCGCCGGGACGTGCCCCGCGGAAGGCGGCGATCTCGTCGAACCCGTACAGGTTCTCCCCGACGCCATAGCGCACGGTATGCGGCGACTGCCAGAACAGCGCATCGAGCGTCCCGACATCGTTGCTCATCAGGGCCTGCTCGTAGCGCGCGAACACCGCCTCGACCTCGGCCAGTACCCGCGGATCGTTCACCTGCGGCTCAGCCATATGCCAGCTCCCGGCAGCCGACGACGCCGGCTGCCTCCAGGGCCGCCGCCACCTGAAGCCCGAGGATCTCAGCGAACGGCCGGGTGATGATCTGCACCCCGATCGGCAATCCCGGCGCCTGCAGCGGCACCGCGACCACCGGCAACCCGATGAAGCTGATCGGCTGCGCATACAATCCCAGGTTGGCCCGGGCCGGCACTGCGCTGCCGCCGAGCATGATCGTGGGATCGTCGAAGCGCGGCGCCGGGCATGGCGTCGCGGGCGCCAGCAGCACATCGAACCGGTCGAAGGCGGCGAGCACCTGCCTTCGATACCACGAACGGAATCGCTGCGCCTGCACCACAACGGCCGCCGGCAGCAACGCGCCGGCCAGCAGGCGCTCGCGCGTCGCCGGGTCGTACTGCAGCGCCTGCGTTGCCAGCCTCGGCAGATGCAGCGCGCCACCCTCCGCCGCCGTGATGCAGAATGCCGCCGAGCGGGCACGGTCGGTCTCCGGCAGCACGAGGTCGCTCGCGCCGCCAAGCGCATCCGCGACGTGACGCACCGCCGCCTCCGCCTGATCGCCGCCTCCGGCGAACCAGCCGGCGAGCCGGGCGACCCGCAACCCGGACAGGCCGGACCCCAGGGCCGTGGCGGCCAGCTCGACGGGACGCGCAACCTGCACCGGGTCGCCGGGATCCGGACCCTGCATGCAGTCATATGCCAGCGCCAGGTCGCGGACGTTGCGGGCGAACGGACCGATATGGTCCAGGCTGCCGACGAACGGCCAGGCGCCGCTGCGTGACAATCTCCCGTAGGTCGGCTTGAGGCCGAATATGCCGCACAGCGAGGCCGGCACCCGGATCGAGCCGTTGGTGTCAGATCCGAGCGATAGCGGTACCAGGCCCGCCGCCACCGCCGCCGCGGAGCCACCCGACGAGCCGCCGGCGAGTCTCCGGAGATCGTGCGGATTGCGGGTGCTGCCGTAATGCGCGTTCTCGGTGGAGAAGCCGTAGGCGAACTCGTCCATGTTCAGGCAGCCGACCAGGATGGCGCCGGCCTGCCGCAGGCGTTGCACCGCGAAGGCGTCCCGCGCCGCCGGCGGTCCGCCCGCCAGGATGCGCGACCCGGCCAGCGTCACCACGTCCTGCACGTCGAACAGGTTCTTCACCGCGAACGGCATGCCGGCCAGCGGTCCGCTCGTCTCGCCTGCCGCCAGCCGGACGTCCTGCGCTCGCGCAGCCGCCATCGCCTCGCCGGAGAGGATCGTCGTGAAGCAGTTCAGCCTGCCGTCGTGCCTGCCGATGCGATCGAGGACTCCGGCGATGCGGGCTTCGGTCGTGCCGGTCACGACGCGGGCGGCTCGGCCGCGAACACCGGCGCCGCCTCCTCGTCGGGCGGCAGCTCGAATGCCATGACCCGGGCGGCATGCTGGCGCAGCAGTTCCAGGCTGGCCGCCACGCCCTCGAGCAGCGACGGCTCGATCACGACCCCCAGCCAAGCCGCAGATTCGATCGCGAGCCGCCTTGTTTTATCGTCCATGCAGCCTCCTGTCCCCCGGTGTGGTGCGGCAGCAACCGGCATGCCAAGGCGGACACGCCTCAGAAATGGCTCCAGCCGGCGCGGTCGAACTGTTGCTCCACTCCGGCCGCATCCAGCACCCGCACCCGTGCGGGGCCGGCTTCGAAGCGGCCGATCCGCGTGATGGCGGTCCCGCTCGCCGAGGCGGCCGCAAGCAGCCGGGTCTCGCGATCGGTCGGTACCGCCAGCAGCAGCTCGTAGTCGTCGCCGCCGGTCAGGCAGGTGACGCGCCAGGCCGCACCGGCCGCCTGGACCACGGCCTGGGCCGCAGCGGAAAGCGGGACCAGCGGCTCGTCGAGCACCGCCGCTACGCCCGATTGCCGGCAGAGATGCCCGCAATCCTGCACCAGCCCGTCGGAGACATCCATAGCCGCGGAGGCGATGCCGTGCAGCGCCTGCCCGAAGGCCAGGCGAGGCTGCGGCACCCGGTAGCGCGCGCCAAGGGCGCCGGTCGGATCGGCGAGGCCTCCCTGCAGAGCCACGAGGCCGAGCGCAGCATCGCCGATGCTGCCGCTCACCCAGAGCCCGTCGCCGGGGGTGGCGCCGTTGCGGCGCAGGGCGGCACCGGGCGCCACGTGGCCCAGGATGGTCAGCGACAGCACCAGCGGCCCGGAGGTCGAGGTGGTATCGCCGCCCATCAGGCTCAGCCCGAACTCCACCTGGTCGGTGGCCAGCCCGGCGCAGAACCCGGCAAACCAGGCATCGGTCATGCCAGGCGGCAGCGTGACGGTCAGGAGGTAGCCCAGCGGCACCGCCCCCATCGCAGCAAGATCCGACAGGTTCACCCGCAGCAGCTTGCGCCCGATGGTCTCAGGCGGATCGTCGGGCAGGAAATGCACGCCCTGCACCATGGCGTCGGCCGACACCACCAGTTCACGCCCGGAAGGCGGCGCGAAGACTGCCGCGTCGTCCGAAAGTCGCAGGGCGGCGGGACCTGCCAGCGGCAGGAAATGCCGCTCGATGAACCGGAACTCGCCGGGCGGGTCCGGCGCGGGCATGACGGGGCTCGACGTCAGGCGGCCGGGTCGGCCACGTCGGGACTGGCCGCCGGCGCGCGCTCCTCGAAATCCTGTGGCCGCAGCCGGCGCCCGATCACGTCCAGCAGGCCGTTCGCCATGCGCGGCTCGTCTCCCGAGAAGAAGCCGTGCGCGACGTCGAGATATTCGTTGATCACGACCCGGCCTGGCGGCCCGTCGCGCATGATGAATTCGGCACCCGCCGCGCGCAGCAGGGCACGCAGCACCGGATCCAGCCGGCCGAGCGGCCATTCCGGCGGCAGCGCCTCGACCAGCAGCAGGTCGAGCCGGTCTTGCTCGCGCACCGCGGCGCGCACGATGCGTCCGAACAGCGCCACGTCGGCCTCCGGCACCCGACCCTCCTCGTAGCCGCCGGTCCCGGGAAGTTCGCCCAGCCGGTGCCGCACGAACTGGTCGATGACAGACTCGGGATTCTCGCCTCCCTGCTCGCTCTGGAACAGGGCCTGCACGGCCCCGACCCGCGCCGCCGTTCGCGGCCGCGTCTTCGGCGGGCGCGCAGGCCCTGTGCGCCCCCGGACGGGTGACGGCTCGGAGGTCTCGGGATCGCTCATGCGCGCTTCATCGCGCCTTTGCCCCGGCGGGTCCAGCCTCCTTGGCCAGAGTACCTGCAGGGGGGCCACCTGCAGAGCGGCCGCCGGCGGAATCGGCGCCGGCGATCGGCAGGCTCGGCAGCGAGCCCAGGATCGCCTCGAAGTCGCGCGCCTCGCGGAAGTCGCGGTAGACACTGGCGAACCGGACGTACGCCACGGCATCCACCTCGCGCAAAGTGTCCATCACCAGCTCGCCGAGCTGCTTGCTGGCGATCTCGACCTCGCCGGAGGCCTCGAGCTGGCGCACCAGCCCGTTGACGATCCGCTCGATGCGCTCGTCGTCGATCGGCCGTTTGCGCATGGCGATGCGGATCGAGCGGGCGAGCTTGTCGCGCTCGAACGGCACCCGCCGGCCATCGACCTTGGTCACCACCAGCTCGCGCAGCTGGACGCGCTCGATCGTGGTGAAGCGCTGGCCGCAGGAGGCGCAGAACCGCCGGCGCCTGATCGCGGCGCCATCCTCGTTGGGACGGCTATCCTTGACCTGCGTATCCTCGTGGCCGCAGAACGGGCAGCGCATGAAGCCGGCGATCCTCGATGTGTGAACGTGGCAGATCAGGTGCGCCCCCGGGTGCCTGCTGACAAGTGCCGCGATCCGGACCAACCTATGAAGAGCATGCTGCGACTCGGACGGGCTTCGACAGCAAGCGGCCGCCTCGGAAAGCCCACCTCGGAAAGAATGGATGACATCGGCATGAGCCAGTCGATCGGCGCGACCCGGCACGACAGCCCTCCACTTCCCGGCAACGCGATCATCGAGGCCGCCGATCACCGGGCCAGGCACTGGCACAGTCCGCACCAGGGCCGGCTCCGGCTGGGCTCGGCGGCGCACAAGCACGCCATGTGCACGATGTTTCACGAGACCTTCAATCCGTACAAGCCTTCGGTGATCGACTGGCCGGCGCTCGACGACGAGACGTTGGCCCGCATCACGGCTCTGCCGATCTGGGACATCGCCGTGCAGACCGAGGGCAAGGCCAGGCTGCGCATGAAGGCGTATGCGGACAGCCTGAAGGACCCGGAGCTGCACGAGGCGATCGGCCTCAATGCCTGGGAGGAGAACCGCCACAAGGAGGTGCTCTCGCGCATGGTCGGCCGCTACGGCATCCGGCTGGCGCCCGAGCCCGAATACAAGGCGCCGCGCGACCCCGAGTGGGCCTACATGGTCACCGGCTACAGCGAGTGCATCGACAGCTTCTTCGCCTTCGGCCTGTTCGAGATGGCCCGTCGCTCCGGCTTCTTCCCGCCCGAGCTGATCGAGACCTTCGAGCCGGTGATGCAGGAGGAGTGCCGGCACATCCTGCTGTTCGCCAACTGGGTCGCCTGGCACCGGCGCACCATGCCGATCTGGCGCCGGCCGCTGTTCGAACTGCGCGTCGCTGCCGTCTGGGTGTTCCTCGGCTGGGAGCGGATCGGCCTCGCCCGCGGCATGGACGCCGATGGCCGCGAGGTCGTGCAGGACAACAACTTCACGGTGAACGGCGCCAAGTCGGTCAGCAGCGAGGAGATCAGCGTGCGCGAGCTGATGGGCCTGTGCCTGCAGGAGAACGACCGGCGCTTCGCCGGCTACGACGACAGGCTGCGGCGGCCCACGACGATGCCGAACATGGTGCGCTTCGCGCGCCGGTTCATGCGGGCTCGCAAGCCGCGCGCTGCGTGAACTCCCGCCGCTTCGGCCGGCGCCTGCCGCGATCGCTCATCGTGGCGCTGCCCCTGGCATTGCCGCTATCCGGGCACGCGGCATCGCCTCTCGGGCTGACGCTTTCCGGCGCCTGGATGCGCGCCCTGCCCGGCCTGCCGGCGGCGGGCTATTTCTCGCTCAGCAACGCCGGCCCCGGCAGCGTCACTCTCACCGGCGCGACTGCCGCGGCCTGCGGCAGCCTGAGCCTGCATCGGACCATCCGGATGCGAACCATGAGCCACATGAGCGCGATGGCACACGGCCCGATGGCCGCGATGCCCGGCATGACGAGCATGCAGGCGGTGCCCGCGATCGAGGTCGTCTCCGGGAAAACCGTGCGCTTCACGCCAGGGAGTTCCCACCTGATGTGCGAGCAACCGGGGCCGGACGTGGCACCCGGCCGTACGATCCCGATCACGCTGCATTTTTCCGACGGCAGCAGCCTCACCGCGAACTTCCCGGTCCGCTCCCCGCGCAGCCCCTGAGACGCCCGTACTGAAACTGTGATCGCTGCTGGCCGGCTCCCGGCAAGTCCGTGCCGCCTGCGTCGCGTTGCGCAGGCTTGGTTCTCCAGGAGACACGACATGCGCGCACTGTGCTGGCACGGCAAAGGTGACATCCGCTGCGACACGGTTCCCGATCCCAGCATCGAGGACAGCCGGGACATCGTCCTCAAGGTGTCGAGTTGTGCGATCTGCGGCTCCGACCTGCATCTCATGGACGGCCAGATGCCGACCATGGAGAGCGGCGACATCCTCGGCCACGAATTCATGGGCGAGGTCGTCGAGACCGGTTCGGCGATCACCGGCTTTCGCAAGGGTGACCGCGTCGTGGTGCCCTTCAACATCAATTGCGGCCAGTGCCGGCAATGCAAGCTCGGAAACTGGGCGTCCTGCACCGTCTCAAACCGCAACGGCGAGATGGCGGCCAAGCAGTTCGGCTACCCGACCGCCGGCCTGTTCGGCTACTCGCACCTGACCGGCGGCTATGCCGGTGGCCAGGCCGAGTTCGTTCGTGTGCCGATGGCAGACGTGGCGCCGATGAAGGTGCCGGACGGCATGAGTGACGAGCAGGCGCTGTTCCTGTCCGACATCCTGCCCACGGGCTGGCAGGCAGCGGCCTATTGCGACATCAAGGGCGGCGAGATCGTCGCGATCTGGGGCGCCGGCCCGGTCGGGCTGTTCGCCATCAAGTCCGCCGCGGTGATGGGGGCTGCGCGCATCATCGCCATCGAGACGGTGCCGGAGCGCATCGCGCTGGCCCGCAAGGCCGGTGCCACCGACATCATCGACTATGCGCAGGAAGACGTCATGGCGCGCATCAAGGACATCAGCAACGGTGAAGGCGCCGACGCCGTCATTGACTGCGTCGGCATGGAGTCGAGCGCCGGCCACGGCATGTTCAACCTGCTGAGCACGGTGCAGGAGAAGCTGACGAGCACGCAGCGTCCGTATGCGCTGGAGCAGATGATCCAGGCAGTACGTCCGAGCGGCATCGTCTCGGTGCCCGGCGTCTATGGTGGCCCGGTGCCGGTCAACATGGCGGCCGTTGTGCAGAAGGGCCTGACCATCCGGAGTGGCCAGACACACGTGAAGCGCTGGCTCGAAGAACTGACCAAGTTGATCCAGGACGGCACCATCGACCCGACCTTCCTGATCACCCACCGCAGCACCAACCTCGAGGATGGCCCCGAACTCTACAAGACCTTCCGCGACAAGCAGGATGACTGCGTCAAGGTCGTGTTTCACCCGGGCGGCTCGCCGCTGCCGCAAGCCTGAACGAGCCCTTCAGGCGCAAAACGATCCGGTGCATCCCGGCCAGGGAGGTCTCTGCCCAACCGGCAAGGCCTCCCGGCATCGTGGGGATATTCCGTTCTGCGCGATCAAGCCGACCCGGGCGCCGATCGTCCTGAAGCTCGCGCCGTCTCAAGCCGGAAGATGGCAGGATGCCGCCAAGGCTTGCGATGGCGTTGACCCAGAAAGCACGTCGCTAGCGAAGCAATGTCCGCCGCATGGCGTCCTGCCAGCCTGCAACCACCCGATCGCGCTGTCCGGCCTCCATGCCCGGCTCGAACAGGCTGGCCCGGGTCCACGTGGCGGCTACCTCGTCGAGATCGCGCCAGACGCCGACCGCGAGTCCGGCCAGGAAGGCCGCCCCCAGGGCCGTCGTCTCCAGGTGGCGCGGCCGCTCCACGGGAACCTGCAGCATGTCGGCCAGGAACTGGCAGAACCAGTCATTCGCCGCCATGCCGCCATCCACACGCAGCGCCTGCGCCTGCCCGCCGCCATCGCGTCGCATCGCCTCGGCGAGATCCAGCGTCTGGAACGCCACGGATTCGAGTGCCGCCCGCGCGATGTGCGCCGCACTCGCATCGAGCGTCAGGCCGCAGATCAGCCCGCGCGCATGCGGATCCCAGTGCGGTGCGCCGAGTCCGACGAAGCCCGGCACCATGTATACGCCGTGGTTGTCCGGCACGCGGGTTGCCATGTCGTCGGTCTGCGAGGCGTGCGTGATCAGCCCGATGCCGTCGCGCAGCCATTTGATCGCGGCTCCCGCCACGAAGATCGCGCCCTCCAGCGCATAGGTGGTGCGGCCATCGATGCGGTAGGCGATCGTGGTCAGCATGCGGCTTTCGCTTTCCACCGCCTTTTCGCCGGTGTTCAGCAGCATGAAGCAGCCGGTGCCGTAGGTCGATTTCGCCATGCCGGTGGCAAAACACGCCTGCCCGACCACGGCCGCTTGCTGGTCGCCGGCCATGCCGCCGATCGGGATCGCGCGCCCGAACAGGGAGGGCTCGGTCTCGCCGAAGACGAAGCTGTTGTCGTGCACCTCGCCGAGCATCGAGGCCGGCACTCCGAACAGCGCGAGCAGCTCCTCGTCCCAGCATTGCCGGTGAATGTCGAACAGCATGGTGCGGGAGGCATTGGTGATATCGGTTGCGTGCACCCGGCCGCCGGTCAGCCGCCACAGCAGGAAACTGTCGATGGTGCCGAACGCCAGCTCGCCGCGCTCCGCCCGCGCACGCGCGCCCTCCACCTCATCAAGCAGCCAGGCCAGCTTGGTGGCGGAGAAGTACGGGTCGAGCAGCAGCCCGGTGCGTGCCCGCACCAGCTCCTCCGCACCCTGCTCCCTGAGGTCCGCGCAACGTTTCGCCGTACGCCGGTCCTGCCAGACGATGGCGTGGTGGATCGCCTTGCCGGTCGCCCGGTCCCACACCACGATGGTCTCGCGCTGGTTGGTGATGCCGATGGCGGCGATGCCCTCGACACCTCCGGTCTGCCCGATCACCGCGCGCGACACCTCCAGCACATGAAGCCAGATCTCCTCGGCATCGTGCTCGACCCAGCCATGCTCCGGATAGAACTGCCGGAACTCGCGACGTTCAGCGGCGAGCGCCTCGGTGGCGGCATCGAAGATGATCGCCCGCGTCGAGGTCGTTCCCTGATCGATCGCAAGGATCTTCTTGTCGGTTGCCATGGCCTTGCGCGTTCCCTGCCGGCTCTTGTTGACCCGCCGGTTGATGCAAGCTTCGACGGCCTGCGACGACCCGGTCAAGAGGGCTGCCGCTACCCCGCGAGACTCGCCAGCACCTGCGCCCCATAGCGGTCGAGCTTCGAAGCGCCGACGCCCTTGATGTGACCGAGCGCTCCGAGATCACTTGGATGCTCGCTCGCGATGTCGCGCAGCACGCTGTCGTGGAAAATCACGTAGGGCGGCACCGCCTGCGTGCGCGCCTCCTGCCTGCGCCACTCGCGCAACGCCTCGAAGCGCAGCAGGGCCGTCCCGTCGAGATCGGCCGCTGCCATGTCGCGCGCCGCATCGCCGCGTTCACGGGGCGGCTTGCCGGCCCCGGCCGACAGAGCGGCGGCCGGCAGCGGATCCGACGCATCCTCGCGCAGCATCAGCTTCTCCTCGCCGCGCAGGATCGGCCGCGCGACCGCCTCGTTCAGGGCCAGCGTCGCGTACTCGCCCTCGCCGGTCTGCAGCGCGCCGCGCGACACCAGCTGGCGGATCACGCTGCGCCAGAACCCGTCCGGCTGCTCGCGGCCGATGCCATACAACGACAGCTTGTCGTGTTTGTACTTGGCCACCATGTCGGTCTGCTTGCCGCGCAGGACCGAGATGATGTGCAGGGCGCCGAAGCGCTGGCCGGTGCGATAGATCGCAGAGAGCGCCTTCTGCGCCGCCACCGTGCCGTCGAACGTGGCGATCGGGCTGCGACAGGTGTCGCAGTGCCCGCAAGCGCGTCCGAGCGTCTCGCCGAAGCAGGCGAGCAGTGCGCGCGTGCGGCAGCCGGTTGTGTCGGTCAACGCGATCATCGATTCGAGCCGCTGGCCCATGACCTTCTTCTGGGCCGGCGGTGCCGTCGACACCTCGAGCCAGTGCCGCGCCCGCGCGATATCCTCGCCGCCGTACAGCAGCAGCGTGTGCGCCGGCTCGCCGTCGCGTCCGGCACGGCCGATCTGCTGGTAGTAACCCTCCGGGCTGTCCGGCATGTCGAGATGCACCACGATGCGCACGTCCGGCCGGTCGATGCCCATGCCGAAGGCGATGGTTGCCACCACCACCACCGGCTCGCCGGAGCGGAAGCGCGCCAGCGCCGCACGCTTCTCCAACGGCGAGATGCCGGCATGGAACACGATCGCCGGCCATTCACGCTCGCGCAGGCTGCGCGCGATGCGCTCGGTCTTGTTGCGGCTGCCGCAATAGACGATCGAGGCGCCGCCGCTTGCCTTGTGCCGGGCCAGCATGTCGGTGAGCTGCCGCAGCTCGGCTGCCTTGGGTTTCGCCGCAATGTCCAGGTTGGGCCGGTGGAAGCTGGCCGCCAGCACCGCCGCCTCCGGCATCGCCAGCGCCTGCAGGATGTCGACACGCGTGCGCGGATCGGCGGTCGCCGTGAGGGCCACGCGCGGCACGCCGGGGAACGCCTCCGGGAGGGCGGCCAGCGCCCGGTATTCCGGCCTGAACTCGTGCCCCCATTGCGACACGCAGTGCGCCTCGTCGATCGCGATCACCGAGATCTGCTGGCGGCCGAGGCGCTCGAGCATGCCGGGCGACAGCAGCCGCTCCGGCGATACGTACAGCAGGTCGAGGCGGCCGGCGGCAAAGTCCGCCCGGATCCGGGGCGCATCCTCCGGACTGAGTTCCGAATGCAGCGCCGCCGCGTTCACGCCGAGCTGGCGCAAAGCTGCGACCTGGTCATCCATCAGCGCGATCAGCGGCGAGACCACCAAGCCCATGCCGGGCCGGCACAACGCCGGGATCTGGTAGCAGAGGCTCTTGCCGCCGCCGGTCGGCATCAGCACCAGCGCGTCGCCACCCTGCATCACCCGCGAGATCGCGGCATCCTGCAGCCCGCGGAAGGCGTCGAACCCGAACACCCGCGCGAGCACCTCGAGCGGCACGCCGCCGTCACGCCGGAAGTTCGGCGCCTCCATCGCGGCTGTCGGAAGGTCGGTCAGCATGCGTCAGGCAAGGGCCTTGCCCTTGACCTGCTAGGGACGCAACCCGGAGCAGAGGCGGCCCCGGGCCCAGCCTCCAGAGGGGG
Organism: uncultured Acetobacteraceae bacterium; assembly: GCA_964247695.1. Classification (GTDB taxonomy): domain Bacteria; phylum Pseudomonadota; class Alphaproteobacteria; order Acetobacterales; family Acetobacteraceae; genus Lichenicoccus. The sequence continues at coordinate 46,335 of CAXTVI010000017.1, read as the reverse complement.
AGTTTGCTTCAGTTGCCGAAGTCGATCTCGACCCGGCGGGCGCCGATGCCGGGATCCTCGTTGGACGGCGAGCGCGGATTGATCTGGATCCGGTTGGCGGCGACGCCGTCCGCCTTGAGCGCCGCCGCAACCACATCGGCGCGCCGGTCCGACAGCATTGCATCCGCCGTCAGGCTGCCGTTGGCCTGGGCGTAGCCCTCGACCTGAATGTTCAGCTCCGGATGATTGGCCGCAAGATCCGCTGCGTGGCTCACCACCTCGCGGGCGGACGCATCCAGGGTGGCCGACCGCACGGCGAAGAACACCACGAACTTCCGGCCGAGCGCGCCGCCCTCGAAGAAGGAGCAGCCGGCCAGGAAGGCTGGAAGCAGGCAGGTGGCGGCAAGCACAGGCGTTCGACGCATTGAATGATCTCTTCCACAGGACGAAGACCCCGATCCCATAGAGCATTCTTGACGGTTCAGGAAAGCACGCCGCCGTTCAGGCAGCGATCGCGGCGCGCCCCTCTTGCAGCCGCCAGACCCGGTCTAGTCGCTCGACGCCGGTCAGCCGGTGCGCGATCAGGATGATGGTGCGGCCGGCCGCGACGGTGTTGAGCGTCGACAGGAACGCCTGCTCGGTCTCGGAGTCGAGGCCGGCGCACGGCTCGTCGAGGATCAGCACCGACGCCGGCGAAAGCAGACTGCGCGCCAGCGCCAGCCGCCGCCCCTGCCCCCCCGACAGGTTGGTGCCGTTCTCGCCGAGCCACTCGTCCAGCCGGTTTGGCAACGACCGCACGACGTCGGCGATGCGGGCCTGTTCCAGCACCGCCCACAGCGCGGCCTCGTCGGCTTCGGGACGCGCCAGCAACAGGTTTGCCCTGATGGTGTCGTCGAACAGATGCGTCTCCTGGCTGAGCCAGGCGATCTGCCGCCGCAGCAAGGCGGGATCGATCGAGGCGATGTCGACGCCGCCATAGGTGATCCGGCCGGCTTGCGGCGCAACGACCCGTAGCAGCAAGCCGGCCAGGGTCGACTTGCCCGCCCCCGACGGGCCGAGGAACGCGACACGCGCACCCTGCGGGATGCCCAGGCCAAGCCCATCGAATACCGGCGGTCGGTCACCGCCCCAGCGATACCCGACCCCCTCGAGGCGGAGCGTCGCATCCGCAGGCGGCGGCGCCGTGCCCGCGGGCGGCGGTGCATCGACTGCCTCGCGCCCGACCTCGAGAACCCGCCGCGCGCTCTCCGCCATGTGGCCAGCCAGCACCCCGGACCGCACCAGTCCGGAGGACGCCTCGAAGCAGGCCAGCACCAGAAACAGCGACAGGACGGCGGCGAGACCGCCGATGCGCGGCAACCCGAACCCGACGCATGCCGCCAGCACCAGCAGCACCGCCGCCTGTCCGCACAGGAACGAGCTCGCCCCGGCCATGGCCGCGCTGCGGGCGAGACGCCCCTGCGCTGTCAGCAAACGCTCCTCGCGCTGACGCACGACCGCCGCCATGCGCTCGCCGGCGCCGAAGGCGCTGATCTCGCGCAGGCCCGACGTCACATCCAGCACCGCCACCCGGAGGCCGACTTGCGCCTCGGCCAGCGGCACGCCGGCTCGCGACGAGCGCCGCGCGGCGATCCAGGGCAGCAGCAGCGACGCGCCCGCGAACAGCAGGCAGACCGGCAGCGCGAGCGCCATGCTCCTCGCGCCGATGACGATGGCCAGCACCGGCAGCGTCAGCAGCACGCCGCAGAGCGGCACCAGCAGGCGGAGGTAGAGCCCGTCGAGCGCCTCCACATCGCTCACCAGCCGGCCCAGCACGTCGCCGGTGCGCCGGTAGCCGAGACCGCCGGCGGCGCTGCCGGCGAGCCGTCGGAAGAACCAGACCCTGAGGTCGGCCAGCGCCCGGAAAGTGGCCGCGTGCGTCGCCAGCCGCTCCGCATAGCGCAGCAGCACACGCCCGATCCCGAGTGCACGCAGCAGCAGTCCCGACGCCAGCAGCAACCCGACCGCGGAGCCTGCCAGCCGCAGCCCGGAGGCGCTGAGCAGCGCGAGCCCGCTCGCCAGCGCCATGATCGAGACGCACAGACCGCCGAGGAGCGCCGCCGACTGTCCGCGCCAGAGCCGCAGGATCGCCAGCAGCGGCGGCAGCAGCGGCCTCATGCCACGCCCCGGCCCGCCAGGACCGGCGAGGCGGACACCGGGCGCGCGTCGTCCGCAACAGCCCGCGGTCCGCGCATTGTCGAGCGCAGCTCGATGCGCCGACCGGCGATGCCATGCGCCGCCATGGAGTGGGTCGCGATCAGCACCGTCCGGCCACGCGCCAGCTCGCGCAGGCTCGCCAGGACGGAGCGCTCCGTGTCCGGGTCGAGATGCGCGGTGGGCTCGTCGAGCAGCAGCACCGGCGCATCGTGCAGAGCGGCGCGGGCGATCGCGACCCGTTGCGCCTGCCCCCCGGACAGGCCGTAGCCGGCCTCGCCGATCCGTGTGTCGAGGCCCTCAGGCAGCGATGCCACCAGCTCGTCCAGGGCCGACACCGCCAGTGCCGAGTGCAGCGCCCCCTCGGAGGCATCCGGGCGCCCGAACAGGACGTTCTCGCGCAGGGTGCCCGCGAACAGCATCGGATTCTGGCCGATCCAGCCGACCAGCCGGCTGCTCGCGTCGGGGCGCAATGACCCAAGCGCGATCCCGTCGAGCAGCACGCGGCCGGATTGCGGCTGCACGAAGCCGAGCAGGATCTCGATCACCGTTGATTTCCCGGCACCCGACGGGCCCGAGAGCAGCACCGTCTCGCCGCCGGCGATCGAGAAGCTGAGCCCGTCCAGGACCGGACCACGCGCCTCGGTCCAGGCAAAGACGACGTTCTCGAACGTCACCGCGATACCGCCCGGTGCCCCACGTTCGAGAGGAACGCCCAGCCCGGCGGTCACGCTGCCGTCGGGTTCCGGCAGTGTTGCCAGCGCCTCGGCGCAGGCGCCGACCTGCAGGCGATCCTGATAGGCCAGCGCAAAGGCGCGTAGCGGCGCGAAGAACTCCGGCACCAGGAGCAGCACGAACAGCGCCTTTGCCACCGGGAGCGCGCGGGTCCCCGTCGACGGGTGCGCCGGGACCGGCACGCCGGCCGCGTGCGCGCCCGAGAGCAGGCGGCCACCGTCATGCAGGGCGATCACCACGAGCGCCACCGCGAGCGCGCAATCCAGGCCGGCCGAGGAGAGGAATGCCACTCGCAGCACCCGCATGGTGCGCCTGCGCAGTTCCGCCGCTGCAGCGGCAAGTCGTTCGGCCTCGTCTCCGCTGCGGCCGGCCAGCACCAGGGTCGCGATTCCGCGGACCCGGTCGACGAAATACGCCTGCAGCCGCGCCAGCGCCTGGAACTGCCGGCGGGACGCGGCTGCGGCGCCGATCCCGAACACCGCCTGCATCACCGGCACCGACAGCCCGCAGCAGAGCAGCACCAGCGCCGCGAATGGCTGCACCAGCAGCGCCGCCACCAGAACCAGCGCGGGTGCGAGAATCGCCAGGCTGGCAGCTGGCAGCCAGCGTGCGAAGAAGCCGTCGACCGCCTCGATCCGGTCCACCAGAAGCGTCGCCAGGGCGCTGCTGTGCCGGTCCCGCAGGAGCGCGGGCCCCGCCCGCAGGAGCGCCACGAGCGCGTCTTGCCGCAGGCGACGGCGCGCTGTCATTCCCGCGCGGGCGGATGTGACCTCGCCCGCGGCCTGCACTGCGGCGCGCAGAACGGCTGCTCCGGCAAAGCCCGCCAGGGCCGGCAGCACCTCCGGGTGGCTGTCCCCCGCCGCATCGAGCGCCGAGGCCAGGATCAGCGCCACGCACCACATCTGCAGCACGCCGGCGACACAGCCCGCCACGCCAAGCCCGATGACGGGGCGCGCCTGCCTGCGTCCAAGCCTGGATTGTGCCCGAGTCCAGGCCCGCGTTGCGGATCGCTTCGTTTGCATTTCATCCATGCCCAGCCGCAGCAGGTCTAGCCAAGCGGCAGCTTCAGTGACAGACCCCACATGGAGTGTTGACCGGGATACGAACCCTTCGGCGTCTAGGTTGCGAAGGTTTCATCCAGCCCCGGCCCCGGTTGCGGCATCGACGTCCTCGTCGAGATCCTCCGCTTCGGCCGCCTCCGGGTTGAGCGGGAAGACCAGCACGTAGCGCGTCCCTCCGCTGGTCTGCGTCCAGCCTTCCTGAACGTCGAGCTGCGCTCCAAGCTGGCGGGCGAAGCCGCGGATCAACTGGATGCCGAGGCCGTCACGGATACCGGACTCGGTCTCCACCCGCCCGGCCGGAATGCCGATCCCGTCATCCTCGATGGCGAGCCGCGCGCGCCCGTTGGTGATCGGGGCCAGGCTGACGCGGACGTGGCCGCTGCGGCCACCGGGAAAGGCATATTTTACCGCGTTGCTGACCGCCTCGGTCACGACAAGCGAGAGCGGCACTGCCTGGTCGGTCGACATCGCGATCTCCGGCGCGTCGATCTCGAGTCGGATCCGCCGGCCCTCCCGCTCACCGATCGCCTGGAACAGCTGCCCGCACAGCTCCTCCAGGAAGGAGCGCATGTTGAAGGTCTGCAGCTCCCCCTCCGAATAGAGGTAGCGGTGTAGTGTCGCCAGTGCCCGGACCCGGTCGCGGGCAGAAGCGAACTCCGCCCGCGCCTCGGGCTGGCGAATGCGGTTGGCCTGCAGGTTGAGCAGCGATGCAATGATCTGCAGGTTGTTCTTCACCCGGTGGTGGATCTCCTTGATCAGCAGCGCCTGCTTGGTCTCGGCCTTGCGCAGGTTGTCCTCGTGGCGCGCGAGGCTGCGGGTCGCCTGGGTGAAGGCGTGCGACAGTTCGCGCAGTTCCATTGGCATGTAGCGGATCTCGCGCGCCTGGTAGTCACCGGCGCGCCGCCAGTGCACGACGGCGCCGGTCAGCTCCTGCAGCGGCGCCACGACCAGCCGGTTCGCGCCGACCGCGACCGCGATCAGGCCCAGTCCCAGCACCAGCACGATGCCGATCACCTGCATGATGAAAATGCTCAGCGCCCGGGCCTCCTCCCGGGTCGGCTGGGTGATCGTGAGCACGTCAAGATCCGCGGCTAGCCTGGTCATGGCCATGGACCCGCCGTTCCAGCCTACGGCATCGCCGTGACCGGCCTCGGCCCGGGTCCGCATCGCGGCGATGTCGGGCGGCGGCGTCCAGCCGCAATCCGTGCAGAGCGGCTCCGCGACGGTGTCGCCGCGGATCAGCCAGGCGCGCACCGGCCAGTCGCGTTCCAGAAAACCGGTCCGGTGGGCGCTCCCGAAGATTTCGTCGCGGGACCAGCCGACGTGCGTCCCGGCGATCAGCGTCAGCGGACCGGTCGGGCCGGAGACCCGCATGACGATGTCCCGCCTGCCGCCGGAGGCAGCCTGTGCGGGATCGTCGCGCACGCTCGGGGTTGTCGCGCCCGCGGCGCAGAGCAGGCGACCGTTGCCGTCATAGAGCGCCAGCGCCCGGTAGCGGCCGTCCTGGGTCGCCAGCGCCACCTTGAGTGCCGCACCACAGGTCCCGGGCTCGTCGAGTTCGCCGAGGCGCGACACGCCGGCGAGGAATCGCCTGCCCTGATCGAGATCCTGTCGCGCACGCTCGCGAAACAGCCGCTGCATCGCCTCGGCGCGCGTGTTGCTGTAGCCCGAAACGCTCTGGTAACTGTGCCAGGACACCAAGCCGCTGAGCAGCGCCAGCGGCATTGACGAAAGCAAGATGATCGCGATCATCCTGGTGCTCACGGCGCCGAGTACGTCTGTCACGATCCGACGACCCGCAGGAAGCGCGCCGGACGCGCGACCGGGACGATCGCGACGCTCCGGCCTGCCTCGCTTGGGAGCACCCGCTCCTGAAGAACCGGCCCCTGCAGGAGTGGTTCCGGCGGGACCGGCCATCAGCTCTTGTCGTCCTCGATCAGCTTCAGCAGTTCCTCGGGGATGGGCTCCTTTGCCACATCATCGAACAGCTCGTGCAGGCCCCGGTTGAGCCAGTGGTCGAATGCGGAAGACTGTTTCGGCTTCCCGCGCCGGCCAGACTTGTTCTCACCATCCTTGCTCTTGGTCATCGAGATGGATCAGCCCTGGCTCCCAGCGCGCACACGCCGTACCAGATCGTAGCGTCACACTCCTGCCGCAGTTCCGCCGGCTTTGCGTGTCCGCCACGGGACGTGCCGAACCCCCATCCGTCGGCGCTCCGTGTCAGGCGTAGCTGGTTTCGAGGGTAGCGAACCTGCCTGCTTCCCGCAGGCGCGCATCGACCTGCCGCGAGATCTGCGCCGCCTTGGCCGCCACGGCCCGGGCCTCGCCCTTCGCAGGCGTCTCGCCCATCAGCCAGGCCTCGAGCTGCCGGCGGGCACGGAAGACGCGGCTTTTTGCGGTGCCGACGGCGCAGCCCGTCGATTCTGCCAGCGCCTCATAGCTCATGCCCTGCACAACGACCATGATGAGCGCCTCGCGCTGGTCGGCGGGCAACCGGCCGATCGCCTTGCTCAGGTCCTTCAGGGCGAGACGATCCTCGTGCGGCGCCTCTGTCGCGAAGACGGATGACGGCACATCGTCGATGTCGGTGGTGTCACGACGCTTGCGCAGGTTGGAGATGAACCGGTTGCGCAGGATCCGGTGCATCCAGGCGGCGAAATTGGTCCCCGGAATGAAGCTCGCCTGGGCGGAGAGCGCGTTGCAGACGGCATCCTGGACCAGGTCCTCGGCGGCGGCGCGGTTGCGTGTCAGGGCCAAGGCCTGGATGCGCAGCTTGGGGAGGATGGTAATGACCTGATCGTGGAAGCAGTTCGACATGCTTGGTCTCCAGTTCTGCCCCACCAATGACCGGTATTTGCATCCGGTTGCACACGCCGCAGCTGGTTTCATTCACGAAAACTGGAGCCTGCCTCGGATGGTCCCGGCCGCTGTTTTGCGTTCGGCTATCACCGCGCTAGGTTCGTCCAGTAGGACGCGATCAGCACCCGTTCGTACGCACGTCCCGCCACAGCCCGTCAGCAGAAAGAACCGCAGTGCCGTCTCCGCTTCCCGGCGTCAGAGCTCAACCGGCCTCGGCGACCGCCCGCGCCAGCTGGCTGCGCGCCCGCGAGACACGCGCCTTCATCGTGCCAACGGGAACCCCGCAGATCGCGGCAGCCTGCTCGTGACTGAGTTCCTGCGCGCCCACAAGCACCAGCGCCTCCCGCAGCAACGGCGGCAGCATGAACAACATGCGCTGCAGGTCGGCGACCTCCGCGCGGTGCGACGCCGCCGGGGCAACGGTGTCGGGCGGCGGAATCCGGCTGCTCATCACCCGGGTCTCGCGCTGGCGCCGTCGTGCCTGTTCGTAGAAGGCGTTGCGCTGGATGGTGAACAGCCATGCCTTGAGGTTGGTGTCCGCCTGGAACTGCGTCTGCGCCGCGAGCGCCCGGACCAGGGTGTCCTGCACCAGATCGTCCGCGGCACTCGCATCGCGCGTCAGGAACCGGGCGAAGCCACGCAGATCCGGCAGCAGCGCCGAGATGTCGCGCTGGAATGCGGGCACGCGGGCGGCGTCTGCGGCACCGGCATTTCCGACTGCCGCGTTTCCGGCCCCGATCTCTCCGACTTCCACGTTTCCTGCCGCCGCGTCGTCGGCTCCGACATCGCCCGCTCGCGTGCTACGCTGCAATCCCACACCATGTTCTGCCCAGAAAGAGACGCCTGATGGCCACCACGCGGCGCGACGACCTGATCCGCGCTCTTCCCTATGCCCGACGTTATGCGCGTGCCCTGACCGGAAGCCAACCGCGTGGCGATCTGCTCGTTGCCGAGAGCCTGCGCGAGCTGCTCTCCGCTCCCACCGACGACCGCACCGCGCGGCACGGGCTGTACAACTGGGTGACCCGGCGCTTCGAGTTCGGGCTGGTCGATCCCGGCGCGGTGGAGGAAGGCCTGACCGCGCGCCAGCGGCAACTGCTGCTGCTGACCTCGCTGGAAGAGGTGCCGCTCGAGGATGCAGCGCCGATCGTGGGCCTGGACGTCGGCGAGGCCGGTGCCCAGCTCGCCGATGCGCGCGACCGGCTGCGCGCCTCGGCGGCGACCGACGTGCTCATCATCGAGGACGAGCCGATCATCGCCATGGACATCGAGGAGCTCGTGCTCGGCTGCGGCCACCGGGTGGTCGGCGTCGCCTCCACCGAGGCCGACGCCGTCAAGATCGCGCAGAAGACCCGGCCCGGGCTGATCCTGGCCGATATCAATCTCGGCCTCGGCGGCGATGGCACCTCCGCGGTCAGCCGTATCCTCAAGCACCACTACGCGCCGGTGATCTTCGTGACCGCCTACCCGGAGCGCCTGCTGACCGGTGAGACGGTGGAGCCCGCCTTCGTCATCACCAAGCCGTTCGAGCCGCTGACGCTGGCGATCGCGACCTATCAGGCCGTCACCGGCGGCATCAGCCTGAAGTAGCCGGCGGTGCCGGATCGCCTGCAGCCGGGCGCCGGAATGACGGCCCCGTAACGAGGGAACCGGCTTCCGCCACGAGGCGTTCGCCACCCGCCGGCCTGCCACCGAGGCGGACCAACGTGACAACAGGACCCGGATGCGCGCACTCGTGCCGTCCGGGCTCCGGATCAACCGGGACGCGCCATGGACTCGTTCGAGAAGACCAGCTCACGCGAGCCGATCCTGAAGTCGCCGCCGCGCATCGCGTTGCTGCCGGGGTCCGCGCTGCCCGGCGATACGGCCAGCCATGCCGGGGCTACGCACCTGCTGCTGCCCGACCTGCTGCAGGTCAGCGGCGATGCCGGCGTGCTGACCGGCGCGCAGGCGGCCTGGCAGGCCATCGCGGCGGCCGCGGTCGTGCTGGCCGGCGGACGGATCGCGCCGAAGCTGCCGCTGCTGATCGACCTGGCGCTGGACTGTGTCGCCGTCGAGGGCGAAGCCGCTCAAGAGCGGCCCGACCTGTTCAGCCCGCCGGATCGTGGCCAGGTTCTCGATCCGCGCATCGCGCATACGCCGCATCTCGCGCGCCCGATCCTGCACGACGAGGCTGGCGCCCGCCGCCTGGGCACCTGGTGGGGCGAGACGATCGCCGGCTGGATCGACGCGGGCGCCGGCGGCGTGAGGCTGCAAGGGCTTGCGAACCTGCCGCGCGGTTTGCTGGCGCCGCTGCTGCGGGCGCTGCGTGGCGCCGCTCCGTCGGCCTTCCTGATCGCCGACACCGCCAGCGTGGCATGGGAGGAGATCGCGACGCTCCGGGGGGCCGGGCTGGACGCCGTCACCTGCTCGCTCGCCTGGTGGAACTGGCAGGATCGCTGGCTCGCCGACGAGATGGCCGTGCTGCGCCCGGTCGCGCCGGTTGTGGCGCCGCTTCCGCCAGGGCCGGTTCCCCCCGGCCCGGCGCTCGGGCGCGCCCTGGCCTATTGCCTGGGCAGCGGCCTCGGCTGGATTGCGGAACCCGGCGCCGAGGCCCGCGCGGCGTCCGCGATCGCCGACCGGACGGCGGGTTACGCGCCCGGCCGGCGCCTGACCTCGCCGGGCGAGCCGGTGCAAGTAATGCTGCGCGCCGATGCGGGCGATGCGCGCTGGAGCGGCAAGGCCCTCATCCTGCTGGTAAATGCCAGTCTCGACCGCCCGGCCGGCATCGAGCCCTCCGCCTTCCTGCCCGCTGTCGGTGGCGTCTTCGCGCCGTTCGCCGCCGACGACGGCACCGCCCTGGTGCCGGGACGACGCCTGACCCTCGGGCCCGGCGAGAGCCGGGTGTTCGAGGCGTCCGCGCTGACCGCGCCACTGCACCCGGCCCTGGACGTGGCCGCCGCCGCCGCCGCCGGCGCCTGGGCGCGACTTGCGATCGAGGCGGTGACGCCCGCGGTCGATGGTGGCCTGTTCCCGGTCAAGCGCACCGCGGGAGAGCTGGTCGAGGTCGAGGCCGACGTGATCGGAGACGGTCACGACATCCTGTCCGCCACCCTGCAATGGCAGGGGCCAGGCGGCGGGGAGTGGCAGGAGACGCACATGCGCCTGCTTGGCAACGACCGCTGGGCGGCCAGCTTCCCGCTGTCGGTGCGCGGCCTGCATCGTTACCGGGTCGTCGCCTGGCGGGATCATTTCGCCACCTACCGGCACGAGCTGGGCGCCAAGGCCGGCGCCGGCGTGTCGATCACCCTCGAGCTGGTCGAGGGCCGCGCCATGGTTCGGGCCGCCTCCGTGCGGGCCGGTCCCGCAGCCGCATCGCTGGTCGAAGCGCTGGGCCGGATCGACGCCGCGGCCAAGGAGCAGGACGAGGCCATGCAGCGCGACCTGCTGCTGGAACCCGAGCTGGCCAGCCTGATGGATGTGGCGGATGACCGCCCGCACCTTGTCGCCTCAGCTGCGATCCCGGTCGATGCCGAGCGCACCGCGGCCGGATTTGCCAGCTGGTACGAGGTGTTCCCGCGCTCGATGAGCGACGATCCGCATCGGCACGGCACCTTCCGCGACGTCGAGCGCCATCTTCCGCGCATCCGCGACATGGGCTTCGACGTGCTGTATTTCCCGCCGATCCATCCCATCGGCCGCGTCAACCGCAAGGGTCCGAACAACACGCTGACGCCCGGCCCGGAAGATGTCGGCAGCCCGTATGCGGTAGGCTCCGAGGAAGGCGGCCATGACGCGATCCATCCGGCGCTGGGCTCGCTCACCGACTTCCTGCACCTGCGCCAGGCCGCCGAGGCGCACGGGCTGGAGCTGGCCGTCGATTTCGCCATCCAGTGCGCACCCGACCATCCCTGGCTGCGCGAGCATCGCGACTGGTTCGCCTGGCGGCCGGACGGCAGCATCCGCTATGCGGAGAACCCGCCGAAGAAGTACCAGGACATCGTCAACGTCGATTTCTACGCCGACGGCGCAGTGCCGGCGCTTTGGATCGGGCTGGCCAATGTCGTACTCTACTGGTGCGAGCAGGGCATCCGGCTGTTCCGGGTCGACAACCCGCACACCAAGCCGTTTCCGTTCTGGCAATGGATGATCGCCGAGGTGCGGGCGCGCTATCCCGACGCGGTGTTCCTGGCGGAGGCCTTCACCCGTCCGAAGGTGATGAGCCGGCTCGCGAAGGTCGGCTTCGGCCAGTCCTATACGTACTTCACCTGGCGCAACAGCAAGGCGGAGCTGACCGAATACCTCACCCAGCTCTCGCAGGAGGCGCCGCGCGACTATTTCCGGCCGCATTTCTTCGTCAACACGCCCGACATCAACCCGGTGTTCCTGCAGAACAGCGGACGTGCCGGCTTCCTGATCCGCGCCGCGCTGGCAGCCACCATGTCCGGTCTGTGGGGGGTCTATAACGGCTTCGAGCTGTGCGAGGGCGCGGCCCTGCCGGGACGCGAGGAGTATCTAGACAGCGAGAAGTACCAGATCCGCATTTGGGACTGGCAGCGACCGGGCAATATCGTCGCTGAGATCACCCGCCTGAACCGCATCCGCGCGGAGAACCCGGCGCTGCGCTCGCATTTGACGATCGCCTTCCTGCCGGCGGCGAACGACGCAGTGCTGTTCTACGAGAAGGCGACACGGGACCGCAGCGACTGCGTGTTCTGCTTCGTCAGCATCGACCCGTACAACACCCAGCAGGCGACCGTCGAGCTGCCGCTCTGGAAGTGGGGACTGCCGGACCAGGCGACCCTGCTGCTGGAGGACCTGATCGGCGGCGACCAGTTCCAGCTCACCGGCAGGTTCCACACCGTGACCCTCACGCCGCAACAGCCCTACCTGATCTGGCGCGCGCGCCCCGCGTCCTGAGCCTCCCCGTTTCCTGAGCCTCGACAACCCATCGCAGCACCTCGTGCAAGGCCGTCCCAGACTATGAGCATCGAAACCGCGCCGAACCCTGTCCATTCTGCGGAAGCCCGGCCTGTCGGGCCCAAGACCATCTCGCTGGCGCCGATCGCGGATCCGCTCTGGTTCAAGGATGCGATCATCTATCAGATCCATCTCAAGTCGTTCTTTGACGGAAACAATGACGGAGTCGGCGACTTCGCGGGCCTGCTGCAGAAGCTGGACTACATTGCCGACCTGGGTGTCACTGCGGTCTGGATGCTGCCGTTCTATCCCTCGCCGCGACGCGACGACGGCTACGACATCTCCGACTATCGCGGGGTGCACCCTGATTACGGCAGCATCAACGACCTGCGCACCTTCGTCGCCGCGGCCCACGAGCGCGGCCTGCGCGTCATCACCGAACTGGTCATCAACCATACCTCCGACCAGCATTCCTGGTTCCAGCGCGCGCGCCGGGCGCCGGCCGGCTCTCCGGAGCGCGACTTCTACGTCTGGTCGGACACCGACGAGAAGTACGACGGCACCCGCATCATCTTTGTCGACACCGAGAAGTCGAACTGGACCTGGGACGAGGAGGCGAGCGCCTATTACTGGCACCGGTTCTATAGCCACCAGCCGGATCTCAACTTCGACAATCCGAAGGTGCTGGAGGAGGTGCTCTCGGTGATGCGCTTCTGGCTCGACCTTGGCGTCGACGGCCTGAGGCTCGATGCGGTGCCGTATCTCGTCGAGCGCGAGGGCACCAACAACGAGAACCTTCCAGAGACGCACGCGATCATCAAGAAGATACGCACCGAGATCGACAGCTACGCGCCCGGCCGCATGCTGCTGGCGGAAGCCAACCAGTGGCCGGAGGATGCGCAGGTCTATTTCGGCGACGGCGACGAATGCCACATGTCGTTCCATTTTCCGCTGATGCCGCGGATGTACATGGCGATCGCGCGTGAGGACCGGTTCCCGATCACCGACATCATGCGGCAGACCCCGGAGATCCCGGCCACCTGCCAGTGGGCGGTGTTCCTACGCAACCATGACGAGCTCACGCTGGAGATGGTGACGTCGTCCGAACGTGACTATCTCTGGGAGACCTATGCCAGCGACAAGCGGGCGCGGATCAATCTCGGCATCCGGCGCCGGCTGTCCCCGTTGATGCAGCGCGATCGCCGGCGCATCGAGTTGATGAACGGCCTGCTGTTGTCGATGCCCGGAACGCCGGTGATCTATTACGGCGACGAGATTGGCATGGGCGACAACATCTATCTCGGCGACCGTGACGGCGTGCGCACGCCGATGCAGTGGTCGGTGGACCGCAACGGTGGCTTCTCGCGCGCCGATCCGGCCGGCCTCGTGCTGCCGCCGATCATGGACCCGATCTACGGCTTCCAGGCGGTGAACGTGGAGGCGCAGACCGGCGACCCGCATTCCATGCTGAACTGGACTCGTCGCATGCTGACGGTGCGCAAGACGCACCAGGCCTTCGGACGCGGCAGCCAGCGCTTCCTGTATCCCGGCAACCGCAAGGTGCTGGCCTATCTGCGTGAATATAACGACGAGGACGGCATCGACGAGACCATCCTGTGCGTGAGCAACCTGTCGCGCGCGGCGCAGGCGGTCGAGCTCGACCTTGCGGAATTCGCCGGCCGGGTGCCGGTCGACATCGTCGGGGGCTCCGCCTTTCCGCCGGTCGGACAGCTCACTTACCTGCTGACCCTGCCGCCGTACGGGTTCTACTGGTTCCTGCTGGCCTCCGAGCGGGCGCTGCCGTCCTGGCACACGCCGGCGCCGACGCCGCTGCCGGAGTTCTCAACCATCGTGGTGCGCAACGACCTCAGCGAACTCGGAGCACCCGCCGCCCGCCACCTGCTCGAGCGCGAGGTGCTGCCGGAATACCTTCCGAAGCGGCGCTGGTTCTCGTCGAAGTCCGAGCGCCTGGGCGCGATCCGCTTCGCCTACCTGGTGCCGCTGCAGCCCGGCCGCGACAACCGTTCGCTGCTGAGCGAGATCGAGGTCCGCGTCGGCGACCGCACGGAACGCTACTGCCTGCCGCTGAGCGCGGTCGACGAGGCGACCTGCATTCCGCTGGCCGCCCAGCTCGCGCTGAGCCGGGTGCGGCGCGGCGCGCTGGTCGGGTTCATCACGGACGGCTTCACCGCGGATGATTTCACTCGCTCGACCCTCAACCGCATCCGCAACAACGAGGTGCTGCGCATCGAGGGGGGCTCCCTGCATTTCAGCCAGACCGACAGGTTCGCCGACATCGAGCTGCCGGAGTCCCTCGGGATACGCAGGCTGTCGGCGGAGCAGTCGAACAGCTCGCAGATCATCGACGACCTGCTGGTGCTCAAGATCGTGCGCAAGGTGGTCTCCGGCGTGCATCCGGAGGCCGAGATCAGCCGCTACCTGACCGAGCGCGGCTATGCCAACACGCCGCCGCTGTTCGGCGAGGTGACGCGCATCGACGATGACGGCACGCGCAACACGCTGGTGCTGGTGCAGGGCTTCGTGCGCAACCAGGGCGACGGCTGGGGCTGGACGCTGGACTTCCTGGCACGTGCCGCCGACGACAGCATCTCGGATACCGACGATCCGGCGCACGAGGATGCGTACGCGAATTATGCGAGCTTCGCCTCCGCCCTCGGACGCCGGCTGGCGCAGCTGCACGAGGTGTTCGCTGCCCCCACCGACGATCCGGCGTTCAAGCCCGAGGTGGTGAACGAGGCCGATCTGCACGAGTGGGCCAGCGGTACGCTGGAGCAGATCGACGGCGCCATCGCCTCGCTGCAGGCGGCCCTCGGGCGCGGGGATCTCGATGCCGACACGATCGAGCTGGCGCATCGCGTGATCGACCGGCGTGACGCGATCGAGACGCTGGTGCGGTCGCTGGCCGCCCGCGGTGCCGGCAGCCTGCGCACCCGCGTGCATGGCGACTTCCATCTGGGACAGGTGCTGGTGGTTGGCGGCGACGCCTACCTGATCGATTTCGAGGGCGAGCCCGCGAAGTCGATGGAGCAGCGCCGCGCGCACTCCTCGCCGCTGCGCGACGTGGCGGGCATGCTGCGGTCGTTCGACTATGCGGGTGCCACCGCCTCGTCCCGGCTGGACAGCGGCACCGGGGGCACCAACGAGCGCTATGCGAGGCTGCTGGACCGTTTCCGCCGGAATGCCGGCAACGACTTCCTGGGCGCCTATCGCGAGGTGCTGGAGGCGACGCCGAACCGCTGGGTGAAGCGCGATGCCGAGGCCGCGATCCTCGACCTGTTCCTGCTGGAGAAGGCCGCCTACGAGATCCGCTACGAGGCCGACAACCGGCCGCACTGGATCACGATCCCGCTCGCCGGCTTCGATCGGATCGCAACCCGGCTGTTGGAGAATGGTTCGAACCATCATGGCTGAGCACATCGCGCACCTCGGTGCGACCCATTCCCCGCATATTTCCGAGCACCTGCCGCATCCCGGCGCCATCGACAGCTTTGTCCGCGCGCGGCACGGCGACCCGTTTTCCCTGCTCGGACCGCATATGTCTGCCGATGGCGCCGTTGTCCGCGCCTTCCTGCCCGAGGCGAACCGCATGCAGGTGGTCGATCGGGTGAGCGGGGCGGTGCTCGGCGAACTCACCCGCATCCACTCCGACGGCCTGTGGTCAGGGCCGGTGACGTCCGCGCAACCGTACCTGCTGCGCAGCCACGTCGCCGACGGCGCCGGCGGCGAGATGGTGGTCGAGACCGAGGACCCGTACAGCTTCGGGCTGCTGCTGGGCGAGCTTGACATCTACCTGATTTCCGAGGGCCGGCATCGCGATCTTGGTACCATCCTGGGTGCGCATGTGGTCGAGGTCGACGGCGTCCGCGGCACGCGTTTTGCGGTCTGGGCGCCGAACGCGCAGCGCGTCTCGGTGGTCGGCTCGTTCAACCACTGGGACGGCCGCCGCAACCCGATGCGGCTGCGTCCGTCGGCCGGCGTGTGGGAGTTGTTCGTCCCGCGCGTCGGCGCCGGTGCACTCTACAAGTACGAGATCGTCGGGCCGCATGGCGACGTGCTGCCCTGGCGGGCCGATCCGGTGGCCTGGGCGACCGAGGTGCCGCCGCAGACCGCGTCCAAGGTCGACGATCCGCATTTCGTCTGGACCGATGAGACCTGGATGCGCGAACGCGCCGCGCGGCAGGCGCCGGATGCGCCGATGTCGATCTACGAGATGCACGCCATGTCGTGGATGCCCCACGACGGCGGCTATCCGACCTGGGACACGCTCGGCGACCGGCTGATCCCGTATTTGACCGAGCTCGGCTTCACCCATGTCGAGCTGATGCCGATCATGGAGCACCCGTTCGGCGGCTCCTGGGGCTACCAGACGGTCAGCCAGTTCGCGCCGACCGCTCGGCTCGGCTCGCCCGAGCAGTTCGCCCGCTTCATCGATCGCTGCCACGCGGCCAATCTCGGCGTGCTGCTCGACTGGGTGCCGGCGCATTTCCCGACCGACGCGCATGGCCTCGCCCGCTTCGACGGCACGCCGCTGTACGAGCATGGCAACCCGTTCGAGGGCTACCACCAGGACTGGAACACCTACATCTACAATCTCGGCCGCAACGAGGTGCGCGGCTTCATGATTGCCAGCGGCCTGTTCTGGCTGCGGCATTTCCATGTCGACGGGCTGCGTGTCGATGCGGTCGCGTCGATGCTGTACCGCGACTACTCGCGCAAGGAAGGCGAGTGGGTGCCGAACCGGTATGGCGGCCGCGAGAACCTGGAATCGATCGCCTTCCTGCAGGACCTGAGCCGTGTGGTGCGCGAAGACGTGCCGGGCGCGATCCTGATTGCCGAGGAGAGCACCTCGTTCCCGGGCGTGAGCCGCTCCGCCGACGAGGGCGGGTTGGGGTTCGACTACAAGTGGAACATGGGGTGGATGCACGACACCCTGCATTACATCGAGGAGCAGCCGGTCTATCGTCGCTGGCATCACGGCGAGATCTCGTTCGGCCTGGTCTATGCCTTCTCCGAGAAGTTCGTCCTGCCGATCTCGCACGACGAGGTAGTGTACGGAAAAGGCTCGATGATCGGCAAGATGCCGGGCGACTGGTGGCAGCGCTTCGCCAACCTGCGCGCGTACTATGGCTTCATGTGGACGCATCCCGGCAAGAAGCTGCTGTTCATGGGCAGCGAGATCGCCCAGGAAGCCGAGTGGAACCACGATACCGGCCTGTCCTGGTGGCAGCTCGACAACCCGATGTATCGCGGCGTGCAGCTGCTCATCGGCGATCTCAACCGGCTCTACGTCAACACGCCGGCGCTGCATGCGCGCGATTGCGACCATGACGGTTTCCGCTGGGTGGCGCTGCACGATGCCGACCAGAGCGTCTATGCCTGGCTGCGCTTTGGCCATTGGGGCCAGCCGCCGGTGCTGGTGGTGTGCAACTTCACCCCGGTGCCGCGCCACGACTACCAGCTCGGCGTGTCGCAGACCGGGCACTGGCAGGAGGTGCTCAACACCGACAGCTCGCGCTATGGCGGCTCCAACGTCGGCAACGGCGGCGGCGTCGAGGCGCACCCTGGCGACTCGCATGGACAGCCGGCCTGGCTCAAGGTCACGCTGCCGCCGCTGGCCACCATCATTCTGACACCGTCCTGAACGCGATTGGAGCCTGCACACGGTATGGATGAGCCGCATATGGAGGATGGCGCCGATGCGGAGCTGAGGCGTCTCTGCGCGCAGGCCGGAGTCGCCACGCAGTGGCACGACATCTTCGGCAAGAGCCACGCGGTCGCGCCCGAGGATCTGCGCCTCATCCTGGCTGCGATTGGCGTTGGTATCGAAGCGGGCACCAGCGCTGCCGAACGGATCCGGCAGCTGGACCGTGAGTTGCTGGAACTGCCGCCGTTGATCACGGCGGCCTGCGGCGAGCGGATCAGCCTGCCGCTCGAGGCCTGCGAGTACCGGCTGATCCTCGAGAGCGGCGAGACCCTCGACGGACGCCTGGAGCCCGACCTCATTCTCGGCAGCAGCATGGATGCCCCCCGAATACCGGGCTACCACCGGCTCGAACTGCCGGACCGCTCGGTTTGCCTGGCAGTGGCGCCCGATCGATGCTTTTCGGTGTCCGACGCGCTCGGACGTGACGGAGCCCGCGCCTGGGGCATCGCCCTGCAGCTCTATTCGCTGCGGCGGCCGGGGGATGGCGGCCTCGGCGACTACGCGGCCCTGGCGGATTTCGCGCGCGAAAGCGCGGCGCATGGCGCGAACGCCCTGGCGATCAGCCCGGTACACGCGCAGTTCTCGGCCGATCCCGACCGGTTCAGTCCCTATGCCCCCTCTAGCCGTATCATGCTCAACGTCCTGCATGTCGCGGCGGACGATCCCGGCGAGGAGGCGCATCGCCTCGAAGCACTGGATTTGGTGGACTGGCCGGACGTGGCCCGCGACCGTCTGGCGCGGCTGCGCCGGAGCTATGAAGCCGGCGGGCGCGGCGAGGCCGGCTACATTGCATGGCGCGCGCAGGCCGGCGACGCGGCGGAAGCGCATGCGCTGTTCGAGGCGCTGCATGCCGAGATCTGGGGCGGCGATCGCAGCCTCTGGCACTGGCGCGACTGGCCGGCCGAGTTCGCCTCGCTGGATGCGCCCGGCATCGCCGGGTTTCGCGCGAGCCATGCGGACGCGATTGGCTTCCACGCCTGGCTGCAGTATCGCGCCGATCGCGAGCTTGCCGCCGCCCAGCAGGCGGCAAGAGAGTCCGGCATGGCGATCGGCCTGATCTCGGATCTGGCCGTCGGCACGGATTCCGGCGGCAGCCATTGCTGGAGCCGGCAGGGCGAGACCCTGCGCGGCCTCACCGTGGGCGCGCCCCCCGACCTGCTGCAGATCAAGGGGCAGAACTGGGGCATCACCGCCTTTTCGGCGCGCGGCCTGCGCCAGAACGGTTATCGCGGCTTCATCGAGATGCTTCGCGGCGCGATGAAGCATGCCGGCGGCGTACGCATCGACCACGGCATGGGGATCGCCCGGCTGTGGGTGATCCCCGAAGGCAGGACCGCCGACCATGGCAGCTACCTCGCCTTCCCCGAGCAGGACCTGCGCCGCTTGATCGCGCTCGAGAGCCAGCGCAACCGGGCGATCGTACTCGCCGAGGACCTCGGCACCGTTCCCGAGGGCTTCCAGGGGCGCCTGCAGGATGCCGGCATCGACGGCATGCGCATCCTGATGTTCGAACACGACGAGCAGGGGTTCAAGTCGCCGCGGCACTGGACGCGCCAGGCGAGCGCCATGACCAGCACGCACGACTTGCCGCCAGTGGCGGGCTGGTGGTCCGGCCACGACATCGAGGAGCGAGCGCGACTGCTCGGCACCGACGCCGACAAGGTGGCGGAGGAGCAGCGCGTGCGTGACGAGGAGCGCGGCCAGATCTGGCGGGCAATGCGCGAGAGCGGCGCCGCCGGCGGCGAACAGCCGGCATCCACGCAGGCCGGCGCGTTCGTGGATGCGGCGATCGCGCATGTCGGACGCGCTGCCTGCGAGATCGTGATGATCCCGGTCGAGGATGCTCTCGGCCTGCAGGAGCAGCCGAACATGCCAGGGACGCTCGACGAGCATCCGAACTGGCGACGCCGGCTTACACGTCCGGTGGGCGAGGTGCTCGCACCGCCCCAGGTCGGTGCCAGGCTCGCCGCGCTCGACAGCGCCCGCCGGACCTGAAGCGGCGGCGGAAACGTGACCGATCCGGGCGCGCAATTTTCCGGCACCTGCGTGATTTCGACACGATCCAAGCCTACATCTTGTTCATGTCCCGGAGAGCGCGCCGGGGCTCGGGCGAAGAACGTCCGGTGGCGGGAGGGTCGCGGATGAGCAGGCTGGTGGTGATCTCGAACCGGGTCTCGATCCCGACCGGCGAGTCAAAGGCTGGCGGCCTGGCCGTGGCGCTGAATGCTCTGATGGAGCGCCAGGGCGGCCTGTGGTTCGGCTGGAGCGGCGCCACCACGATGGAGGCGGCGTCGGTCACGAAGCCGCAGCTGGTGCAGCACGACAATGTCGAATACGCCACCATCGACCTGACGCCGGACGAACTCGAGCTCTATTACAACCGGTTCTCCAACGCGACGCTGTGGCCGCTGCTGCATTCGCTGCCGGAGCAGATGCATTTCGACCGGCGCAGCCTGCAGGCCTATCGCGGCGTCAACGAGCGTTTCGCAGACGTTCTGGTGCCGATGCTGCGACCGGGCGACACCGTCTGGATCCATGACTACCATCTGCTCGCCCTGGCCAGCGCGATGCGCAGCCGCAACGTGGCGGCTCCCATCGGCTTCTTCCTGCACACGCCGTTCCCCTCGCCCGACATGCTTGGCAGCATCCCCGAGGCGGCTTTGTTCATCCGCGACCTGCTCGCCGCCGACCTGCTCGGGTTCCAGACCTCGAACGACGCCGAGAACTTCGCCGCCTCCGCGCAGCGCATCGCAGGAGCCGCGCGCATGGCCGGCGGCGGGCTGCAGCTCGGCAACCGGCAAATCCGGGTCGGCGTGTTCCCGGTCGAGATCGAGCCGGCTGAGTTCGCGCAGATGGCCGAGCAGGCCTTTGCCTCGCCCGAGACGCAGCGGCTGCATCGCAGCCTGGACGGGCAGTGCCTGATCCTGGGCGTTGACCGCATGGACCCGACCAAGGGATTGCGGCACCGGTTGTCCGGCTACCGCCGCCTGCTCGAGACGCGGCCGCAATGGCATCGGCATGCGACCTTCCTGCAGATCGCCGCCGAGAGCCGGCAGGATGTCGGCGCCTACCAGGACCTGCGCGAGGATCTCGAGCGCGAGGCCGGGGCGATCAACTCCACCTACAGCGACCCGGACTGGACGCCGCTGCGGCTGATGGCGCGCGGCAGCACCCGCGAGGCGATCGCGGGCTACATGCGCGAGGCCCGCATCTGCCTGGTGACGCCGTTGCGCGACGGCATGAACCTGGTCGCCAAGGAATACATCGCCGCCCAGGACCCGGAGAATCCCGGCGTGCTGGTGCTGTCCAAGTTCGCCGGCGCCGCCCGCCAGCTCGGCGCAGCGATCCTGGTCAACCCGGTCGATCCGGACGAGATCGCGGATGCGCTTGACAGCGCGCTGCGCATGAGCCGGCCGGAGCGGCAGGATCGGTGGAATGCCTGCTGGGAGGCGATCCGCGACACCTCGGCGCTGGCGTGGGGCCGGTCGTTCGTCTCCGTGCTCGGCCGCATCGGCGAGGAAGGCCAGATCGCGCCGCGGCCGGATCGCGCCGCGACCGCCTACACGCCGCGCCGGACCGGTCACGCGGATGGCCGTGCCACCGATATCCGGCTGGTCTCGCCTGCCCCGCACTCACGCAACGCCGGCTGAAACTTCGCTCATCTTCCAGGGCGGGGGTCCGGCCTGCATTGAACCCGGGCCGCTGCCGCGCCAAAACAGGCGCATGGCGCCACCCCTGCTGCTCCTCTCCGACATCGTCCTCACCCTCGGCGGCCGGCCGTTGCTGGACGGCGCGGGGTTCGCGGTCTCACCTGGCGAGCGCATCTGCCTGGTCGGCCGCAACGGCTCTGGCAAGTCCACGCTGCTGAGGATCGCAGACCGCAGCCTGCTGCCCGACAGCGGCACGCGGTTCCTGCAGCCCGGCAGCACCATCGCCACCCTGCCGCAGGAGCCCGACCTCTCCGGCTACGCCACCACGTTCGACTACGCGCGCTCGGGACTGCCGCCGGACGATCCCGGTTACCGGGCGACAGCGCTGCTCGACGAACTCGGGCTGACCGGCACCGAGGATCCGCGCCACCTCTCCGGGGGCGAACTGCGGCGTTGCGCGCTGGCGCGCACGCTTGCGCCCGAGCCGGACGTGCTGCTGCTCGACGAGCCGACCAACCATCTCGACATGCCGACCATCGCCTGGCTGGAGCGCGAGCTGGCGTCGTTGCGATCTGCGATCGTGCTGATCAGCCATGACCGGCGCATGCTGGAGACCTTGTCGCGCAGCGTCGTCTGGCTGGATCGCGGCGTCACCCGCCGGCTCGACCAGGGTTTCGCGAAGTTCGAGGCGTGGCGCGAGGAGGTGCTGGCGCAGGAGGAGACCCAGGCGCACAAGCTCGACCGCCAGATCGCGCGCGAGGAGGACTGGATGCGCTACGGCGTCACCGCCCGGCGCAAGCGCAACGTGCGCCGGGTCGGCGAACTGGCCGCCCTGCGCGCCGAGCGTCGCGACGCGATCAAGGCGCCCGGCGGGCTGCGTCTGGAGGCAAAGTCCGCCGATTTGTCCGGCAAGCTCGTGGCGGTGGCCGAAGGTGTGAGCAAGTCGTTCGATGGCCGCTACATCGTGCGCGACCTCGATCTGCGCGTGATCCGCCGCGACCGGCTCGGCATCGCGGGCGCGAACGGCGCCGGCAAGACCACCCTGCTGCGCCTCCTGACCGGGCTGGAGACGCCGGATGCCGGGCGCATCGCGATCGGCACCGCGCTCTCGGTGGTGACCCTGGATCAGCAGCGACGCAGCCTGGACCCGGATGCGACGCTGTCCGACACGCTGACCGGCGGCGGCGGCGACATGGTGCAGGTCGGCGCCGAGAAGCAGCATGTGATCGGCTACATGAAGCAGTTCCTGTTCCGCCCGGAGCAGGCGCGCACCCGCGTCGGCGTGCTGTCGGGGGGCGAGCGCGGTCGGCTGATGCTGGCCTGCGCGCTGGCGAAACCGTCCAACCTGCTGGTGCTCGACGAGCCGACCAACGACCTCGACCTGGAGACGCTCGACCTGCTGCAGGAGATGCTGGACGGCTATCCCGGCACCGTGCTGCTGGTCAGCCACGACCGCGACTTCCTCGACCGGGTCGCAACCTCGATCGTGGCCGCCGAGGGCGGCGCGCGCTGGATCGAGTATGCCGGCGGCTACAGCGACATGCTGGCGCAGGGTGGCCGCATCGCCGGTGGCGCGCTCGATCGCTCGGGCGCGGGGTCGGCGCTGGTGCGCAAGCCAGTTGCATCCGTTCCCGGCACGGCGGCGCGAAAGCTCTCCTTCAAGGACAAGCACGCGCTCGAGCAGCTGCCGGGAAAGATCGTGGTGCATGAGAGCGAGATCGTGCGCCTGCGCCACCTGCTGACGGACCCTGGCCTGTACAACCGCGATCCGAAGGCATTCGCGGCCACGACCGACGCGCTCGACCGCGAGGAAGCGGCATTGTGTGCGGCGGAGGAACGCTGGCTCGAACTCGAAGTCCTGCGCGAACAGCTGGCATCCTGAGGGGATCCACCGATGACGACATCGCTCGCCGATCGCCCGTGCGTTGCCTGCCGCCCGGGCACGCCGAAGCTGCAACCCGATGCCCTCGCGGCGATGCTGGCGCAGGTGCCGGGCTGGACCCTGCTGCACGAGCCCGACCGGATCGAGCGGCACTGGACGTTTCCCGACTTCGCCGAGGCGTTTTCCCTGGTGGACCGGGTCGCGGAGCTTGCAGAGGCCGCCGATCATCATCCCGACATCAGCTTCGGCTGGGGCTATGTCCGGGTGTCGCTGCACACCCATGCGGCAGCCGGACTGCATGAGAACGATTTCATCCTGGCGGCTCGGATCGGATAGCAACTGATGAGGAACCTCGGTCCCGTCCTGGGCGATAGCTGGCGGCTGCTCAAGCCCTATTTCTTCCAGTCGGGCGAACGCCGGTTGGCGCTGACGTTGCTGGCCGGCGTCGGCGTGATGTCGGTCGTGCAGACCGAGCTCGGCGTGCTGATGACTTTCTGGTCGAACCTGATGTACGACAGCCTTCAGCAGAAGGACGAACATTCCTTCATGTCGCTGATGTTCACCTGGCTGCCTCTTCCCAGCGGCTGGATCATGCCGGGGTTCCTCGGACTGGCAATGCTCCTGATAGCGATCGGGATCGTCCAGATCTTTGTCACCGAGTATCTGCAGATACGCTGGCGCCGTTGGATGACCGGCGACTTTCTGCAGCGCTGGCTCGCCGAGCGCGCGTACTACCGGATCAGCGTGGCCGGCGATCCCGAGGGCATCGGCACTGACAACCCGGACCAGCGCCTCTCCGACGACATCGCCGCGTTCTGCGGTGCCGGCGGCAACGTAAAGGCGGGAACCGACACGCTGAGTCTGGCACTCGGCCTGCTCAGCAACGTGGTCTCGCTGTTCAGCTACGTGATCGTGCTCTGGGCACTATCGCGCCGGGTGTCGCTGTTCGGCCTCCAGTTGCCGGGCGGCCTGATCTGGGTGGCGTTGCTGTTCAGCATAGGCGGCACCCTGATAACCTACCTGGTCGGACGTCGACTGATCCTGCTGCGGTTCTTGCAACAGCGCTTCGAGGCGGATTTCCGTTTCGGTCTGGTGCGAGCCCGCGAGAACACCGAAGGTATCGCGCTGCAGCGCGGCGAGCATGAGGAATACCGCTCGCTGCTGCACCTGTTCGGCGCCATACGCACCAATTTCATCAACCTGCTGCGGCGTTATCTGCTCCTGAATGTCACGACCGTCTCGTATGGTCAGGTCGCAAGCGTCCTCCCTTATCTGCTCATTGCGCCGGCCTTCTTCGCCAGCAAGATCACGCTGGGAACCTTCGTACAGATCAGTCAGGTGTTCGGGGAGGTGCAGGGCGCCTTCTCCTGGTTCGCCGACAGCTTCACCACGCTGGCGATGTGGCGTGCCACCGTTGGCCGTCTCGCCACCTTCGACCGTGCCGTGACCGCCGCCCGCGGCGCCGAGGCAGCCGGGTTCGGCATCCGGACGGGCAGCGACGGCTACCGGCTCAGGGACATCGCGCTGGCGCTGCCGGACGGCTCCCGGCTCGGCACGCCCCTCAACGCCACCCTCACCCCGGGCATCGACACCCTGATCAGCGGGCCGTCCGGCGCGGGCAAGTCCACCCTGTTCCGCACACTTGCCGGCATCTGGCCATTCGCGACGGGCGAGCTCGAAGGACCTCCTGGCAGCAGCCTGTTCCTGCCGCAGCGCCCATACCTCCCGATCGGCACGCTGCGGCACGCGCTGTGCTACCCGAACCCGGAGGACACGGTGGCGCCGGAAGCGGTGCAGCGGGCGCTCGAGGACGCGGATCTCGCCGAACTGGTGCCGGAACTCGACATCCCCGACGAGAACTGGGTGTTGCGGCTGTCCGGCGGCGAGCAGCAGCGCCTGGCCCTCGCGCGCGCTTTGCTGGCGCGCCCCGACTGGCTGTTCCTCGACGAGGCCACCGCAAGCCTGGACCCGGAGAGCGAGGGCCGCATGCTGGCCATGCTCAAGCGCCGGCTGCCCGGCACCACCATCGTCTCGATCGCGCACAACCCGGCGGTGGCCGCGTTCTTCCGCCAGCACCTGGTGCTGGGCGGCGAGGATGGCAGCCTGCAGGCCGCCGACTAGCGCTTTTCGTCCGGCCGCCGCGGGCTCATCATCGCGCCAGCGCCCGCCAGAGGTGCGGTGAGGACGCCGATGCAGTTCGAAGAATTTGCCCGCAACCCGGCCAACCATATCCCCCTCTCGCCGCTGAGCTTTCTCGACCGGACGGCGGCGGTGCATCCGGACCGCCTCGCCGTGGTCCACGGCAGCCACCGCGCGACCTGGAGCGAGACCGCCGCACGCTGCCGCCGCTTTGCCTCCGCGCTGTCGCGGCGGGGCATCGGCCGTGGCGACGTGGTGGCCGTCATGGCGCCGAACACGCCGCCGCTGTTCGAGGCGCATTTCGCCGTGCCGATGCTGGGCGCGGTGCTGAACGCCATCAATGTCAGGCTTGAGCCCGACACCGTCGCCTACATCCTGCAGCACGGCGAGGCGCGGGTGCTGGTGACCGACCGGGAGTTCTCGACGACCGTTGCGGCGGCGCTCGCCCTGGTGCCATCCGACCGGCGCCCGCTGGTGATCGACATCGACGACCCGCTGGGCGCCGGCGGCGAATTGCTCGGCGAGATCGAGTACGAGACGTTCCTGGCAGGAGGCGATCCCGACTTCAGGGGCAGCCTGCCGCCCGACGAGTGGGATGCGATCTCGCTGAACTACACCTCGGGCACCACCGGCCGCCCGAAGGGCGTGGTCTATCACCATCGCGGCGCCTACCTGAACGCGATCGGCAATGCGCTGAGCTGGGACATGCCACGGCACCCGGTCTATCTGTGGACGCTGCCGATGTTCCACTGCAACGGCTGGTGCTTCCCCTGGACGGTGACCGCCCTCGCCGGCACCCATGTATGCCTGCGCCGTGTCGAGGCCGGCGCCATCCTCGCGGCCCTCGATGCGGAGCATGTCACGCATCTCTGCGGCGCGCCTGTGGTGATGGGCATGATCCTGAACTCTCCCGGCGTGGGTCGCCGCGATCCCGTCGTGCAGGTGGCGACCGCGGGCGCCGCGCCGCCGGCCGCGGTGATCGAGGGCATGGAGCGGCTTGGCTTCGCGGTGACCCACACCTACGGCCTGACCGAGAGCTACGGGCCGTGCATCACCTGCGAATGGAACGTACTCTGGAACGCGCTCGATGCCGGGGAGCAGGCGGTGATGAAGGCGCGCCAGGGCGTGCCGTACGTCACCCAGGAGGCGCTGGTGGTCGCAGACCCGCACACGCTGGAGCAGGTGCCCGCGGACGGCGTCAGCATGGGCGAGCTGATGATGCGCGGGAATGCGCTGATGAAGGGCTACCTCAAGAACCCGGCGGCCACCGAGGAAGCCTTTGCCGGCGGATGGTTCCACACCGGCGATCTGGGCGTGTGCCATCCGGACGGCTATGTCGAGGTACGCGACCGGTCCAAGGACATCATCATCAGCGGCGGCGAGAACATCTCGACGATCGAGGTGGAGTCCGTGCTCTACCGGCACCCCGCGGTGCTGGAAGCCGCGGTGGTGGCGATGCCGGACGGGAAGTGGGGCGAGGTGCCATGCGCGTTTGTGACCGCGCGGCCAGAGGTGGCGGTCACCGAGGCGGAGCTGATCGCGTTCTGCCGCGCCGCCCTCGCCCACTTCAAGGCGCCGCGCCGGGTGGTGTTCGGCCCGTTGCCGAAGACCAGCACCGGCAAGATGCAGAAATACGTGCTGCGCGAGCGCGCCCGGTCAGGCTGAGGGATCTCTGTCGGTCGAGAACGCGACCTCGCGCTGCGCGTCCAGTTCCGACAGCCGCAGCGCCAGCGCCGCCCGGACACGCTCCCAGGCGCCGCGCCCGGTGACCAGCCGCTTCGGCGCGGGATCGGCGTCCAAGCTGTCGATCATCGCCTGTGCCACCCGGGCGGCATCACCGGGCAACCCGAATCCGCCCGAGGCGATCGCGCGCCTGATCGCGCCGG
Organism: uncultured Acetobacteraceae bacterium; assembly: GCA_964247695.1. Classification (GTDB taxonomy): domain Bacteria; phylum Pseudomonadota; class Alphaproteobacteria; order Acetobacterales; family Acetobacteraceae; genus Lichenicoccus. Next base: position 19,327 of record CAXTVI010000017.1, on the reverse strand, counting down.
CCGGAGTGTCCTCGTAGGCCGCCATCGGCGGCGCGCTCTCAACACCGGCACGAAAGCCGGTCTGGGTCGGGCCGGGCTCGACGATGGTGAAGCCGATCCCGAACGGCGCCACCTCCTGCGCCACCGCCTCGACGAAGCCCTCGATGCCCCATTTGCTCGCGTGGTACAGGCCGAACGCCGGATAGGCGATCTGGCCGCCCTCCGAGGACACCTGGAGGATGCGGCCGCCACCCTGTTCCCGCAGGTGGGGCAGCGCCGCCCGGATCACCTGGATCGAGCCGATCAGGTTGGTATCGATCTGCCGGCGGATCTGCGCGTCGCTGACTTCCTCGGCGGCGCCGAACAGGCCGTATCCGGCATTGCTGACAACGATATCAATGCGGCCAAGCGCGGCCCTGGCCCACGCCATCACACGAACGGCCTCGCGTCCGTCGGTAACGTCGAGCGGTGCCGCCTGCAGCAGGTCGCCATGGCGTTCCACAAGCTCATCCAGAGCGCCGGGCCGGCGGAAGGTCGCCGCCACGCGGTTGCCACGAGCCAGCAGTCGCTCCGTCAGCGCGAGACCGATGCCGGACGATGCGCCGGTGATGAACCAGGTCCTGGTCATGTGAAACGCTCCAATTGTATCGCCGCGTCTCACATGCGCAGGCTTCGGTCATGCTATAAGAGGCATCAAATTGGACGAGTTACTGAGAACTTGCCATGAATGAGCGTCCGACGCTCGACGAGCTCGTCGCGTTCAAGGCGATCGCCACCCACCGCAGCTTCCGCCGCGCGGCGGACGAACTGGGCCTCTCCGCCTCCACGCTGAGCCACTCCATGCGCACGCTCGAACGGCGCCTCGGGACACGGCTGCTGCACCGGACCACGCGCAGCGTCGCGCCGACCGAGGCCGGGCGGCGGCTGCTGGCGCACCTGCAGCCGGTCCTGCGCGACCTGGACCTGGCGCTTGCGGCGGTGGACGATTTCCGCGCCGCGCCGAGCGGCACGCTCCGCCTCAACGCCAGCGAGACAGCGGCGCGCCTGCTGCTTCGCGCAGTGGTGCCGGAGTTCCTGGCCCGACACTCAGGCATGGCGCTCGACCTGGTCACCGAGGGCCGGCTGGTCGATATCGTGGCGGAGGGCTTCGATGCCGGCATCCGGCTCGGCGAGGCGCTGCCGCAGGACATGGTCGCCGTTCGTTTCGGTGGCAAAACGCGCTTCCTCGCGGTGGCCTCGCCTGAATACCTTGGCGGTCGGGCAGCGCCGGAGACGCCCGACGACCTCCTGCAGCATCGCTGCATCCGCCTGCGCCTGCCGAGCGGCCGGCTCTACCGCTGGGAGTTCGGGCGACATGGCCAGGAGATCGCAATCGACGTGCAGGGCCCCCTCATCCTCGACCATCCGGAACTGGTGGCGGAGTCAGCGGCGCGCGGGCTCGGCATCGCCTACATGTCCGAGGCCACCGCGCGCCCGTATCTCGATCGTGGAAGCCTGGTGGCCGTGCTGGAGGAATGGTGTCCGCAGATTCCTGGGCTGTTCCTGTACTATCCCGGCCACCGGCTCGTGCCGCCCGGGCTGCGCGCCTTCATCGACGTGCTCAGGCAGGCGGATCTTGGTGGTGGATCTCCTGCCGGTCGGGTCCTGGCGGGCTCAGAACGCGGTCGCCGTCAGCAACCCCGACAACTCCATCCGGCGCCGTGACGCGGCGATGCCGTCGGTCACCGCGATCGCCGCCGCCAGCGCCCTCATCCCGGCCTGCGCATCGACCAGCACCGGCGCACCGTCGAGACAGGCCGCCACGAACGCCGCATGCTCGGCCGCCAGCGTATCGTGCTCGCGCCAGCTTACCGCCTCGCGCCGGAAGCCGCCGGTGCCCGGCAGCACCATGCCACGCTCGCGCCCGATCATGGTGAGCTCGCGCGCCGCGAAATCCGCCGACAGGTAGCCTTCCTCGGAGAACAGCCGCATCCGGCGCTCGGTCTTGAGCGAGATCCGGCTCGCGGTGATGGTGGCGACGCAGCCATTGGCGAAGCGCACGCGCGCATTCGCGATGTCCTCGTGCGCGCTGCTGACCGCGCAGCCGAGCGCGTCCACGCTCTCGATCGGGCTGTCCACGATGGCCAGCACCAGGTCGAGATCATGGATCATCAGGTCCAGGATCACCGAGACGTCGGTGCCGCGCGGCTTGTACGGCGCAATCCGGGTGGCCTCGATATAGAGCGGCCGGGTGATCCGCGCGGTGATCGCGGCATGCTCGGCGGAATAGCGCAGCAGGTGGCCGACCTGCAGCACCAGCCCGGTGGCGGCGGCCGTCTCCGCCAGCACCCGCGCCTGCTCCAGGGTGGAGGCAATCGGCTTCTCGATCAGCACATGCCGGCCGGCCTGCAGCACCGCCATCGCGAGCTCGAAATGCGCTTCCGCGGGAGCTGCGACGACCACCGCGTCGCACATCTCGAGCAGCGCGGTGAACCCGAGCACCGGCACCCCGCCAGCGTCGCGGGCGACCAGCGCGGCACGATTCGGATCCGGGTCATGCACCCCCGCGAGAGACGCACGTGCGGCGGCGGCAACCTTCAGCGCGTGGAACCGGCCGAAATGGCCGGCGCCGACGACCCCGATGCGCAGCCGGCGCCCGTCGCCTGCCTGCAGCGGGCGCAAGCCGAACCCTGGTAACGCCATCGCCAGCCCCTCCTCGCCCGCCGCCTGGGTAGCAGCAGAAGTTGCATCGCGAGAAGCACATCGGCATGTTCCCGGCCGGTTGCGGAGCAACCTTCCTCATCGCGGTTGCGGAGCAACCTTCTTCAACCCGGTTGCAGAGCAACCTTCAGCGGCTGGCTCGGAGCACCTCCTTCAGCATGATGTACTACAGCCGCATGAAGACGGCCTCCGTGCTGGGCGTCTGCCTGCTCGGCCTGCTGCTCTGCCTGCCCAACCTGCTGGGGTCGCCGTCGAGGGTGCTGCCCTGGCGGCAGATCCACCTCGGACTCGACCTGCGCGGCGGCTCCTACCTGCTGATGCAGGTGGACATGCCGACCATCACCCGCGAGCGGCTCGAGGCGCTGACCGACGGCGTGCGCCAGCAGCTGCTCGGCGCTGGCCTCGGCTACCGCAACCTCGCCACCGACGCGACCGCGCGCAGCGTCACCTTCACCCCGCGCGATCCGTCCGAGCGCGGGCGCGACGTGGCCGAGCTGACGAAGCTGCCGCAGGCCTCGCCGGGCGAGTTCACCGTCGCCGCGCGGCCGGATGGCAGCATCGCCGTCACCCTGTCGGCAGCGGCAATGCAGGCGCGCGCCCAGGATGCGGTAACCCAGTCGATCGAGATCGTGCGCCGCCGGATCGACGCCACGGGCGCGGTCGACCCGGAGATCACCCGCCAGGGCAGCGACCGCATCGTGATCCAGCTTCCGGGCATCACCGACCCGCAGCGGGTCAAGCAGCTGCTCGGCACCACGGCGAAGATGACCTTCCATCTCGTCGATCCGACCGCCAACCCGAACGGCCTGCCGCCGCCCGGCGTCGAGATGCTGCCGATGTCGGACAACCCGGCTCAGCGCATCGCCGTGATCCGGCATGCCGACGTCGACGGCGCCGACCTGACCAACGCCTCTCCCGGCCAGGACAGCCAGACCGGCGGCTGGTCGATCAACTTCACCTTCAACTCGGTGGGGGCGCGGCGCTTCGGCGACGTGACGCGGGCCAATATCGGCCACCAGCTCGCCATCGTGCTCGACAACAAGGTGATCAGCGCCCCGGTGATCCAGAGCGTGATCGCCGGCGGCCAGGGTCAGATCACCGGCAGCTTCACCGCCCAGCAGGCGACCGACCTCGCTTTGCTGCTGCGCGCGGGCGCGCTGCCGGCGCCGCTCGCGGTGATCGAGGAGCGTTCGGTCGGGCCGTCCCTGGGGGCGGATTCGATCCGCGCCGGCGCGATCAGCCTCGCGGTCGGCTTCGTGCTGGTGATCGGCTTCATGGGGCTGTTCTATGGGTTGTTCGGCTGGTACGCGAACATCTGCCTGGTCGCCAACCTGATCCTGATGCTGGCGATCCTGTCGCTGTTCCAGGCGACGCTGACGCTACCGGGCATGGCCGGCATGCTGCTCACGCTGGGAATGGCGGTGGACGCCAACATCCTGATCAACGAGCGCATCCGCGAGGAGGTCAAGCGCGGGCGCACACCGCTGAACGCCCTGCAGGTCGGCTTCCAGCGCGCCACCTCGACCATCGTCGACAGCAACGCCACCGCACTCCTCGCGCACGTCATGCTGTTCGTGTTCGGCACCGGGCCGGTACGCGGCTTCGCGCTTACCATCACCATCGGCATCGTCACCACGCTGTTCACCACGCTGCTGCTCTCGCGCATGCTGATGGTGCGCTGGTACGCGGTCACCCGCCCCACCCTGCTCCCGGTCTGAGAGCAACCTCTTGCAAACGCCTGCTGCCGGCGATCCGACGCGCCTTTCCTCCACTCCGCTGCGCACGGCCAGACGACCGCTGCGCTGCGGTGCTCGGAAAGTCACGACGGGCGCGACCCTGCGGGCCGCTCTCATCCAGCATCAGGCGTTTCCAAGAGGTCTCTGAACTCGCCATGAACGCACACTTCCTCGGACGCCCGCTGCTCCGCTTCGTGCCTGACGGCACGCGCATCAACTTCATGCGCGGGCGGTTCATCGGGCTGGCAACCTCGGCCGTCCTGTCGCTCGCCTCGATCGGGCTGTTCTTCTATCCGGGCCTCTCGCTCGGCATCGACTTCAAGGGAGGCATCGTCGTCGAGGCCCGCACACAGGGGCCCGCCAACTTCGACGCGCTTCGCGCCGCCCTGCAGGCGCGGCACGTGCCGGCCGCCGGGCTGCAGCGCTTCGGCGCCGACAACGACGTGCTGATCCGGCTCGACGCGCCGTCCGGCAAGGACGCCGCCAGCGAGGCCGCGACTCAGTCGCTGGTCGACCGCACCCGAGCCGGCATCATCGCGGCACAGCCCGGCGCGCAGGTGCTGCGCGCGGATGCGGTCGGCGCCTCGGTATCGTCCGAGCTGTTCCGCAACGGCCTGCTGGCGCTCGGTCTCAGCCTGCTGATGATCCTGGTCTATATCTGGGTGCGCTTCGAGTGGGAGTTTGCGGTCAGCGCGGTGATCACGCTGGTGCTCGACCTCACCAAGACCATCGGCTTCCTGGCGATCAGCCGGTTCCAGTTCGACCTGGTGATGGTCGCCGCCATCCTGACGATCCTGGGCTACTCCACGAACGACAAGGTGGTGGTCTATGACCGGGTGCGCGAGAACCTGCGCAAGTATCGCACCATGCCCTTGCGCGAACTGGTCGACCTGTCGATCAACGAGACCCTGAACCGCACGCTCGGCACCTCATCCACGGTGTTCCTGGCCGCCCTGCCTCTGGCCCTGTTCGGCGGCGCCACGCTGTCGGGGTTTGCCTGGGTGATGCTGTTCGGCATCGTGGTCGGCACCTCGTCCTCGATCTTCATTGCGGCACCCATCCTGCTGCTGCTCGGCGAGAAGCGGCTGCGGCGGGACCTGCACGCGGTGCAGAAGCGGTAGGCTGCCGCTCGTCGGATCCGGCCGCCGGTCAGGTATGGTGCTCGCGCGCCGGCTCGGCGTCCGTATCCATGCGCGTGGTGTAGTCCATCAGCGCGCGCACGGCGCTGCGCGCCTGCGCCAGCGTCATCCAGTCCGGCCCGGTCCCGTGGCCGCGCAGCGCCACCAGGGCGGCATGATCGTAGCGCACCAGGTCCAGCAGGGAGGCAGGATCGGCGCGTCCGGACATCACGTAGCTTTCCGCCATGCCGTGCGCGATCAGATAGGTCATCACCACCTCGCGCGTCGCATCGCCGAGACTGTCAGGCCTGCTGATGGCGGCCGGGGTCTGGCACGCCGCCGGCGCGAGTCCGACCCCGCACAGCATCGCGATCGCCAGGGCGTGCCGCATGGCGTCGCGACGTGGCAGGCGAACGTGCCGGTCGGGGCCGGGCGTCAGGGCAGCGGTGATGGGATCCGCACCGGCTCTGCCGGGCCCTTCGCGAGGAGGTCACGGATCTCGGCAAGCAGCACCTCGGACGGCGTCGGACCGGCCGGGGCGGCCGCCTTCGCATCCTCGCGGACATGCAGCCGGGTCAGCAGCTTCACCACCCAGAAGATCACCAGGCCGACGATCAGGAACTGAAACACCGCATTGAGGAACAGGCCGACATTGAGCGTCACCGCGCCGGCCTTCTGCGCGGCATCCAGGGTCGGCAGGTGCGGCCCCTTGAGGGTGAGGAAGATGTTGGTGAAATCGATGCCGCCGACGATCAGGCCGATGATCGGCGTGAAGATGTCCTTGACCAGGCTCTGCACGATGCCGGTGAAGGCGGCGCCGATGATGATGCCGACGGCCAGGTCGACGACGTTGCCCTTCATGATAAAGCCGCGGAACTCGCTCACCCAGCCGGGTGCCCGCAGATGATGGTCGCTCAAGGCCATGCTTCGTTCTCCCGCAGCATTCGGGCCGCCGGCGACTGACGTCGCCGGTCAACAGGCCCGGAATGATATCAGGAGGCCAAAGAGGCTGACGTTTCAACCCTGAGGCTGCAGCCGGCGAGCCAAGACGGCCCCCCCTCAGGTGAACAGGGTCGCCTCGGTGGCACCGGCCATGCCCATGAGGGTGATGTGGGTCCCGTCATTGAGCGCGATCGAGGTCGTCGAGCCCGAGGAGGTATACGTCACCACTCCGAGCCCCGTGGAGAGCTGCATATGGTCGGTGCCGACCTTGAAGCCGGTGATCACGTCATGCGCCTGCGCCGAGACACCGTTGGTGAAGGCGAAGGTCTCCTGGCCGCTGCCGACATAGATCGTCGCCGCGCCGGAACCCATGGCGATCGTCGCCGCGCCTGGGCCGCCGACAAGGGTGTCGGCGCCGTTGCCGAGCATGATCTGGTCGCGGCCGGTGCCGCCGAAGAACAGGTTCTGGTACTGGGAGCTGCCACCGTTCAGGGTTTCGTTGCCGGCCCCCGCGACCAGGCCGTCGCCGCCCAGGCCCGAGGCGGTCAGCACGTCGCCGCTCACCGCGCCGATCAGGAAGCTGCCGGCGCCGGTCGCCGTCATCTGGCTGCCGCCGCTGCCGCCGAAATAGGCACCGCCGGACGCGGCGGCCTGGATGGTCTCGGCGCCGCTGCCGCCAACCACCGTCTCCGCGTCGTGGCCACCGCTCAGGACCATCGTGCCGCTGCCGCCGAACACCGTGAGCGTCCCGGCCTGGCCGCCATCGACGGTGCTCGCGGCGGCGCCGCCGATCAGCATGTCCTGGCCGGCATTGCCCTGGTAAAGGGTCGGGCCGCCGTCCAGGAAGCCGACCAGGCTGCTGCCTGCGCCGCCGCCGCCGATGGTGCCGCTGCCCGCACTCTGCACCACCAGGGCATGGCCGCCATGGTTGGTGAAGCCGAAGCTGGTGCCGTCTGCGAACAGGGTCAGGACGCTGCCCGCGCCGCCGCCATTGATGGTGCTTCCCGCCTGCATGGCGGTGATGGTGTCGGTCCCCGAACTTGCCGTGTAGATCTGGTTGTCGCCGGTGAGCGTCGCGACCTGGCCGGTTGCGGTGGGCCGGACGTACGGCGCCACCGTCGCCGTTCCCGGAGCTGCATTGTTGGCAGTCACGTCGACGGCGAAGCTGGCCGACGCGACGTTGCTGCCCGCATCGGTGAAGGTGAGGGTCACGCTGTCGCTGACGGCGAAGCTGCTGCTGTAGGCGATCCTGTCGAGATCGGCCGTGATCTGCCCCGCCGTGCCCTGGATCGTGGTCGCGTGGCCCGACTGGGTGATGCTGCCGAGCCTGCCGCTCTGCGGGATGATCAGGGCATTCGCGGTCGTGGTCAGGGTCGCCGTCGCCTGTGACGACGCGGATTCGTCGACGTCGATCACGAACACGGTGTCAAAGGCCTGCGGCAGCCCGACCGAACTGTTGACCGGTCGTATGCCCGCCAGGATGATGCCGGCACTGCCGGTTGAGATGTCGGTGGTCATGATTGGGTCCATGAGCAGGGAGGTGCAGAGCGCACCCGCACTCAAGCCCAAACTCTTTAATAAATCGTTGCTCCGGGTATGCCGATTCGGCTCATGTAATGATATTACCGTTCCGGCTGAGGCACAGCGCCTGGAAGCGGCGCGACGGCCGGACGATCTCGTCCTGGGCTGCGATCAGGCTGAGTTCACTGGCGCCCGCGGCCACGGTACGTGCCAGGACCGCCCAGGTTGCGCTGCCGGCACCCTGCAGGGCCTCCCGCAGGCCCGCGCCCGACCCCGGCTGCGATCCGGATCCTGCCAGCACGTGGAACAGGAAGAGTGCGGCGATGAGGTCGCCGGCGCCGCTGGCCGCGATCGGGTGGCGTGGCATCCGGAGCAGGAAGCTGGCCTCCGGCGACGAGGCCAGCAATTCGACCGCATCGACGGGCGTCTGATGGTTGCCGACACTGGTGACGAGCACGATGCGCGGCCCGTGCGGGCGCATGCGGCGCTGCAGGTCGCGTACCGCGCCGAGCAGCGCCGCCCTGCTGCCGCAGGCCATCCCGGTAAGTTGCGCCACCTCGAACTGGTTCGGCGTCAGGATGTCGCAGGCGGGCACCACGTCCTGCGCGAGCAGTCGCGGGATGTCCGGCCGGACGAACAGGCCGCGTCCGTCATCGCCCATGACCGGGTCGCAGCAATAGATCAGCGGGCCGCCGGCGGCGCGCGCGGCCGCCACGATCTCCAGGATGGCGCGCCCGATGTCCGCGTCGCCCAGATAGCCCGACAGCACCGCATCGAGCCTGCCGAGGGCGCCGCGGGCGGCCAGCCCATTTCCCAGGGCGCGCAGGTCGTTGCCGCTGAAAACCTGTCCGGTCCAGTCGCCATAGCCGGTATGGTTCGAGAACTGTACCGTGTGCATCGCCATGACCTCCACGCCCAGCCGTTGCAGCGGGAAGATCGCGGCGGCGTTGCCGACATGGCCATAGGCGACCCAGGACTGGATGGAGAGGATTCTCAGGGTGCCTCCTTCACGGGCCAGCCGGTTCGCGCCATGAAGTCGCATCGTGCCCGGCACGGCCTTGGGGGCTGCAGGCTGGCTGGCGCCGGCCGGGGCGGCATCCCGGCGATCATCGCTCCCTGACACAGGCTTCGAGGCCAGATATGCGCAGTCTCTTCCGGTCCCGCCGCTCTGCATGCCGGCGCGTGGCCATGCTGGTCCGGCTGGCAGCGGGTCCGGTCCTGCTCGCGCCTCCGGCCATGCTGCTCGCCGCCGCCGCCCAGGACCAGACCGCCCAGGCCCAGACTGCCCAGGCCCAGACTGAGGCTCCCGCGCTGGCGCCGTCCCAGCCGGTGCCGGCAGGCGGGGGGCACCCGGCGCCGTCGCTGAGCCAGTCCGGCATGCGCAGCCGGCTCGGCCGCCAGCAGGCGGAGGCGCTCGAGGCGCACATCACGACGCTGCACCGGACCTGGCGCATCACCCCGGCCCAGGAACCGCTCTGGGGCCGGCTTACCGGCGCGATGCGCCATGGCGCGGTGCAGCTCGACGCCGCATACGCACGGCGCGAGCAGCAGAATGACGGTGCCAGCGCGGTCGAGAACCTGCAGGCCTACGCGCTGGTGCAGCAGACCCACGCTAGCAATGCCGCCGACCTGCTCACCCCGTTCGGCAGCCTCTATGACAGCTTCAGCCCCGCGCAGAAGCGCATCGCCGACGAGACGGTCCGGCACTTCACCGACAATGCCCTGAAGACGGCCCGCTAGATCGGAGGGCGCCAGATCCAGTTTGTGGCGTGGGCGCCGGTTGAGGTTGCGGGCGCAACCGTCTATACGCGCCCACGCGCCCCGGTCGGCATCGGCGGCACCCCACAGAAAGCGGCAGACCATGAAATCCGGCATCCATCCCGAATACCACGAGATCAACATCGTCATGACCGACGGGACGCAGTTCACCACGCAGTCCTGCTACGGAAAGGCCGGCGACACGCTGCGCCTCGATGTCGATCCGAAGTCGCATCCGGCCTGGACCGGCGTGCAGCGCATGCTCGACACCGGCGGCCAGGTGGCGAAGTTCAACAAGAAGTTCGCCGGGATCGGCATGCGCAAGTCCTGATCCGGATTCCCGGGCGGACAATTCCCTCGACCTGAGAATTTTTCGGCCGCCGCTTCTTGATGAAAGGAGCGGCGGTTTCCATTTCAGGGTCTGCCGAAGTGCCCTGCGGGGGCTTTGGCATCCGACCAAGACCGACATAAGGGTCCGGCCATGATGGCGGCCCCGGTTCCGAACTCTGCTCCTCAGGAGGTTGTTCATGACGTACGATTTCGCGCCGCTGTTTCGCAGCACCATCGGGTTCGATCGCCTCGCCCGGCTCGTGGACACGGCAGCCCAGGCGACGGCGCAGCCGTCCTATCCCCCCTACAACATCGAGAAGACCGGTGACGACAGGTACGTGCTGACGATGGCGGTCGCGGGTTTCGGCCCCGATGACATCGAGATCACGGCGCAGGACAACACCCTGCTGGTCTCCGGCCGTATCAAGGACGAGCCGAAGCGCGAGGTGCTCCATCGCGGCATTGCGGCGCGCGCCTTCGAGCGTCGCTTCGCCCTTGCCGACCACATCGTCGTCGAGGCGGCCGACCTCCGGCACGGCATGCTGCATGTCGGGCTGAAGCGGGTGGTGCCCGAGGCGCTGAAGCCGCGCCGCATTGCCATCGGCGGCGCCGCGCCGTTCGCCGGCCCGCAGCTCGAAGCAAACGCGGAGGCTCCGGCCAATGACCGCAAGCCGGATGGCGACGTGCAGGCGGCCTGAGCCGCATGGCCGCGACAAGAGCGGCCTGAGCCGCGTGGGCGTGACAGAAGCGGCCTGAGCCGCGTGGGCGTGGCAGAAAGGGGCCGG
>CAXTVI010000017.1:0-8358 GCA_964247695.1 uncultured Acetobacteraceae bacterium | reverse complement strand
GCGTGGGCGTGACAGAAGCGGCCTGAGCCGCGTGGGCGTGGCAGAAAGGGGCCGGGCGACCGCCCCCTTTTTGCTGCGCGGCGCCCTCGGATGACTTGACCACCTGCGCGGCCCGGCGCCATATCGCGTCAACTCGCCGCGCGCCGGCAGGCCTCCTGGACCACGGTCAGAGACGCTGCCGCTGCGGCGGTCTTCTCACGATCCGATAGGACCTGTGCCATGACCCTCCCCCTGATGCCGAAAGCCACCGCGGTGTGGCTGATCGAAAAGACCGCCCTCACCTTCACCCAGATCGCCGAGTTCTGCGGCATGCACCCACTCGAGGTGCAGGCGATCGCCGATGGCGAGGTCGCCGCCGGCATCGTCGGCTACGACCCGGTTGCCAACCACCAGGTGACGCAGGCCGAGATCACCCGGTGCGAGGCCGACGCGTCGCTCCGGCTCAACATCCTGACGGTCACCAACCCGGTCACCCGCCGGTCCCGCGGCGCCCGCTACACACCAGTTGCCAAGCGCAACGATCGGCCGGATGCCATCGTGTTTCTGCTGCGCAACTTCCCGCAGCTCTCCGAGATGCAGATCATCAAGCTGCTCGGCACCACCAAGGACACCATCGCCAAGGTGCGCGACAAGCAGCACTGGAACAGCGCCAACATCAAGCCGCGCGACCCGGTCATCCTCGGGCTGTGCAGCCAGACCGACCTCAACATGATGGTCTCGGCCGCCAATGATCGTCTCGTCCGGGAAGGCCACAATGTGCCGCAGCCCATGCCGGTAAGCGAGGACGAGGAAGCCGCCTGACATCCGGCGGCCCTGCGCTGCAGCAGGAGCCGGTCCCGGGCCTCGTTGCCCGGGACCGGCTCATGGTTGATATGCTGGAGTTCAGGCGCCCCGGCTCAAGCGCTCGACCTCTTCCTTGACCCGCAGCTTCTCCAGCTTGAGCCGGTTCAACGCGTCCTGATCGGGCTGCGGCCGGTGATCCTCCTCCGTGATGCGCGTGTCCAGGGTGGCGTGCCTGGTCTTCAGGCTGTCGATCCGCGCTTGCACGCTCATGGTGCCTCCGAACTGGGTTTGCCGGACACCGAACCCGGGCCGGTTGGCCAAACGTTAGTCCCGTGCCGACCGGTCTCGCCACGCAAAAGACTCGACCCGAACCACCGGTTCCGGAAGACCTCGCGGTAACCCGTGGGGTCCGCCGCACTCCGCCAGTACACCGGCGGGTTCGCTCATGGAGGGTGGCACCGGCGCATGCTATGGCAGGTCCCCATGCTGACAGATCACGACACCCTGCTGCGTCAACTGCATGAACTGCGCAGCGAGCACCGCGACCTCGACACGGTGATCGGTCGCCTGGCCGCCCAGCCGATCGACCAGTTGCAGCTGCAGCGTCTCAAGAAGCGCAAGCTGATGCTGAAGGACGAGATCGCGTGGCTTGAAAGCCGTCTGATCCCGGACAGCATCGCATGACCGAAGGCCGCCCGATGATCCCTGAACACGCCACTCCTCCGGGCGCCTCCAGCGCCTCGGCAGACTACCCCCCGGCCGGTCCGGCGGCGGGGGAGTTCGCCGATGACCAACCCGGGATGGACGACCTCATCCCGGGCAGCGGCGTGGTGCCGCGCCCCGATGACCCGGCTCAGACCGGCCAGCGCGGCCGCATCCGGGTCGGACTGATCATGGGCAGCCAGTCCGACTGGCAGACCCTGTCGCATGCCGCCGAGATGCTGGGCACGCTCGCGATCGACTACGAGACCCGGATCATCTCGGCCCACCGCACCCCCGACCGCCTCGTCGAGTATGCCAGCACAGCGCGCCTGCGCGGATTGTCGGTGATCATCGCGGCGGCGGGGGGCGCTGCTCATCTGCCGGGCATGTGCGCCGCCTGGACTACGCTGCCGGTGCTCGGCGTGCCGGTCGAAAGCCCTGCCTTGCGCGGCATGGACAGCCTGCTATCCATCGTGCAGATGCCGGCCGGAGTGCCGGTGGGCACGCTCGCGATCGGCAAACCGGGCGCGATCAACGCCGCCCTGCTGGCGACCTCGATCCTGGCGGTCGGGGACGAGGCGGTGGCGGCCCGGCTGGAGGCCTGGCGCTCGCTGCAGACCGCGTCGGTGCCAGACGAGCCTGATAGCGGGGCATGAGCGGCGCGCGCGAAATTCCTGCACCGGCGCTGCCACCGGGAAGCGTGATCGGGATCGTCGGCGGCGGGCAGCTCGGCCGCATGTCGGCGCTGGCCGCGGCAAGGCTCGGCTACCGCTGCCATGTGCTGACCGAGGAGGCGGACGGACCTGCGGCGCAGGTCTGCGCCTCGATCACGCTCGGCTCGCACGCGGATCCGGCGGTGCTGCGCCGCTTCGCCGAGGCGGTCTCGGTGGTGACGTTCGAGTTCGAGAACATCAGCGCCGACGGTCTCGAGCTGCTGGCGTCGCTGCGTCCGGTGCGGCCGTCGGTCGCTATCCTGCGCACCAGCCAGGACCGTATCCTCGAGAAGCGCATGCTGGAGGCAGCCGGCATCCCGGTGGCAGCCTGGCATGCGGTGGACAGCCCGGACGCGCTGCGCGCTGCGACCGACCGTCTCGGCCTGCCCCTGGTGCTCAAGACCACCCGCCTGGGCTATGACGGCCGTGGCCAGGCAGTGATGCATGACGCGCAAGCGCTGCAGGCCGCCTTCGACCGGCTGGCGCCGCACCCGCTGGTGGCGGAGCAACTGGTGCCGTTCGCCGCCGAACTCAGCGTGATGGTGGCGCGCGGCCTGGACGGCACCATCCGCACCTTCGATGCGGTGCAGAACCACCACCGCAATCAAATCCTCGACCTCACCCTGGCACCGGCGCCGCTGGGTCCGGACATCCGGGAGGCGGCGCAGTCGCTGGCCACGCGGATCGCCAGCCACCTGGATCTGGTCGGGCTGCTCGGCGTGGAGATGTTTCTCGATGCCGAGGGGAGCCTGCTGGTCAACGAGATCGCGCCGCGTCCGCATAATTCCGGCCACTGGACGATGGATGCCTGCCCGGTCAGCCAGTTCGAGATGCACATTCGCGCCGTCGCCGGCCTGCCGCTACCGCCGGCGGTGCGCCATTCCGACGCCGCGATGAAGAACCTCGTCGGTCCGGACGACCTCGCGCTGTGGCCGCGCATCATGGCGACCGACGGCCTGCTCGGCCACCTGTACGGCAAGCTGGAGGCCCGTCCCGGCCGCAAGATGGGCCACGTTAACCGCCTGTTCCCGCGTGACGCGCTGCCCGGCCGGTTCGGGCTGGCCGACGCGCTCGCCGTCTTCGGCGGCTATGAACCCGGCGCCTGAGTAGGCCGGCGTTCCGCCACCCGCGCGAACAGGGCCGGCAGCACCAGCAGGGTCAGCAGCGTCGAGGTCAGCAGGCCGCCGATCACCACGGCGGCCAGCGGGCGCTCGACCTCGGTGCCGGCGCTGGCCGAGATCGCCATCGGGATGAAGCCCGGGCTCGCCAGACGCGCAGCCGCAGGGCCTGGCCACCACCTCCGAAGCTCCGCGCAGACGCCACCACCACCTTCACCCGGCAGCACAACCGCATCGGCTGCGGGAGGTGCAGTTGGTTACGAGGCCGGCTGCAGCAGCCCCTGCTCGCGGAAGCTGGTCCAGCGGCCGTTGCCGATGATGACATGGTCGCGCACCGCGATGCCGAGCACCGAGGCGGCCTGAACCACCTGCGCGGTCATCGACAGGTCCTCGCGCGATGGCGTCGGGTCGCCGCTCGGATGGTTATGCACCAGGATGATCGCCGCCGCGTCCAGCTCGATGGCGCGGCGCACCACCTCGCGCGGATAGACCGGCGTGTGGTTGACGGTGCCGCGCGCCTGCGCCTCGTCGGTGATCAGCCGATCCTGGCCGTCCAGGAACAGGATGCGGAACTGTTCGATCTTCTCGCGCGCCAGCACCGCCGTGAGGTAGGCGATCAGCCGCGCGGGATCGTCCAGCACCGTCTCGCCCTGCATGCGCGCGCGCGCCAGGCGCAGCGCGGTCTCGTGCAGCAGCCGGACGGCGGCCATGCTGTGCGCGTTGAAGCCCGCGAACCCCTGCAGCTCGCGTAGCGGCGCCGCCAGCAGTGCCGCGAAGCTGCCGAACCGGGCCAGGGCCTCCCGGGCGAGCCGCGCGGTATCCTCGTGCGCCGGCATCGCATGGGTCAGCAGCAGCGACAGCAGTTCCAGGTCCGCCGTGGCCTCGTCGCCCTCCGGCGGGCGTGCCGCCTCCGCTGCGGCCTGCTGGGACGGCTTCTTCTGTTGGCGGGCTGGCATGGAATGGCTCCGGCGGTCGCATAGAAAATACGATATCGCAACGATTAGGATTTCGCCTCCTATTCCGGACCGGGCTAGGGTCGGGGCATGACACCGATCCGGACCATTCGCCCGTGACCCCGCATCACCGGCATCCCTCGCGGCAGGCGGTGCTGCTCGACCTGGACGGCACCCTGGTCGCCTCGCGCGAAGGCATCATCGCCTGCCTGCGTCGCGCCCTGGCCGAGCTTGGCCATGCCATCGATGCGGGCGCCGACCTCGACTGGGTGGTCGGGCCGCCGCTGCCCGACATCATGGCGCGGCTGCTGTCGGAGTTCGGCGACGACCGCGTTGGAGAGGCGGTGCTGGCCTACCGCCGCAACTACGAGGCGAGCGGCATGCTGGACAGCCCGCTGTTCGACGGCGTGGCCGATTTCATGCAGGCGCTCACCGCGTCAGGCCGCCGCGTGCTGCTCGCGACCTCCAAGCCCGAGCAGCTGGCACGCCGCATCCTCGGCATGCGCGGCCTCACCGGACACTTCCATGGCTTCTACGGGGCGCGGCCGGACGATAGCGGCGCCGAGAAGCCGGAGCTGATCGCGCGCCTGATCGAGGAGGAGGCGATCGATCCGGCGCACAGCGTCATGGTCGGCGACCGCCGGTTCGACATCAGCGGCGCGCATGCGAACGACATGCGCGCGGTGGGTGCGCTCTGGGGCTATGGCGGGCGCCAGGAACTCGAGGACGCCGGCGCGGATGGGCTGGCCGACAGCCCGCGGACGCTGCTGGCCGAGATCGATCGGCAACTCGCGCAGGCGGCACTTCATCAAGGCCGGAACCGGGACATTCCGGAGCAGCAGCCATGACCGACGATACGACCAGCTCGACGATCCGCCGCCGGCGGACGACCGAGCCGCGCGCAGACCGTGGCGATCCGGCCAACCCGGTGAGCGGGCCGCCGAGCCTCGGGCCGGACGCGGTCGCTGCGCGCCGCGGCTGGGCGCCCGCGCTTGCGGCCTGCGACCGGACGGAGTTCGTGTCCCTCTCGTCCTGATGGTCCCGGGAATACGAACCCGGCGTCAGCATCGCGAAGGGCGAAGCCTGGCGCGTCCACCTCCCCGTCACACTCAGCGAAGCCTTCGGACAAGTGCAGGTCGAGCCCGGAGAGCGGCGCGCCGATCTCGTGCATCGCTTCGCCGACGGAGAGCGATCCGAGGTCGATCGCCGCGAAACCCAGGCTGTCGATCAGCGCGATGACCTGGCGCTTCGCGTCGCCGTCGTCGCTTGAGGTGAAGATGACCGTGCGGGGCTTGCTGTCGGAGAAGTCCTGGATCCAGTCCATCGGGATGTTGCTGACCGATTTCACGAGCCGAACCCCAGGCGCCATTTCGGCGACCATCTCGCTGGACGTCCGTCCGTTGAGCGCCGCACGCGACCTGGTGACGCCGGCCAGGCTGATCGGGCGTGGCATCCGTGTGCGCGTTGGTCGCGTCGATCAGGATGCGGCCGCGCCAGTCGATACCTAGGCCGAGCGGAAACGTCGTCATTCCGAGCCCCTGCCGCGCTGCCGCGAGCTGCGCCCCGGCCTCCGTGGTGCGAAAGGGAACTCCTGCCGCGAGGATGTCACCCTCGCGCGCCCAGTCCGAGATGCCGATATTGTTCTTCACGATCCACCGGATGCGGTCGGACGCTCCGGCGCGCCACGCGACCAGCAGCTCGCGCGCCATGTAGACGCCGCCGAACAGCTCCGGTCCCTTCAAGCCGTGCAGATTGAGCGGCAGGGCGTCGCGGTCATAGACGACCCGGATCGCGACATCGGCCTGGCGGTTGGTCAGGTTGACCGGCTCGTCGGAGGACAGGAGCTCCATCTCGATCTCGGGGTGCAGGCGGCAGAACTCGGCGAAGTCCGGCATGAGCAGGTGGGTCGCCAGGGTCGGTGACAGCGTCACCCGAAGCGCCCCGCGCACGCCCTGGTCCCGGCCGAAGATGCGCGTCCGCAACCGGTAGGAGGACGCCTCCATCTGGTCCGCGAACTCGAGAACCTCCTCTCCCGCTGCCGTCAGGCGATACCCGGTGGGGAACTTCTCGAACATCTGCGCCCCGAGGCGCTCCTCGAGCTGCGCGATGCGTCGCAAGACGGTGAAGTGCCGCTCGGCGGCGGCGCGGACCGAGCCGCCGCGGGCGACGGCGAGGAAGTAACGGATGTCGTCCCAATCGATCATGCGGAACCGATCAAAGGGATCCGGGCAAATCGGAGGCCGGGCGATGAAGCAAAGCCGCAGCCTGGTTCCTCGCCTCCGACGAGAGCTCGTTCGTGACCGCCTCCGACCTGGTCGTCGATGGCGGCGTCAGCAACGGCTGAATTTGCCTCAGATCAGGCCCTTCTGCTTCAGGCTGACCCAGTTCTCGCCACCGATCAGCATGTGGTCATGCACGATGATGGCGAGTGGCGCGGAGGCTCGCGACAGCTCCCGCGACAGCGCCGCCTCGCGCTCCAGCACGGCCTTCGCGACCGCGCGCGGCGGCACGATGCGGACCACCACCAGCGCGGTTGCGTGCAGGCCCAGGGCATGGCGCATGATCGCGCGCACGCTGTCCTCCTCGCCAGGCGCCAGTTCCTCGGCCACCGCCTCGTCGGCCAGCAGCCGGTTGCGGTTGTCCAGGAACAGCACCCGGAGCTGCCCCGGGATCGCCCCGGTCAGGGCGCTCTCGAAATAACCGTGCAGCCGCTCCCAGTTGTTCAGGATCGGGTGATCACGCGCCTCGGCGCGTGACAGCCGGTGCGCCGCCAGTTCGGGCAGCCGCAGCAGGGCCGCGCACTCCGGGGTGAGGCCACCCTGCCGCTGCAGCGCCTCGGGCGAGGCCGACAGCACCGCCGACAGCGAGCCGAAGCTGTTGATCAGCGCCTTGGCCAGCGGCTTGGTGTCGCGCCGGGCGATGCCGAGGAACAGCAGCATCTCCAGCACCTCGTAGTCGGCGAGCGCCGCGCCGCCATGCGCGAGCAGGCGCTCGCGCATCCGGCGCCTATGCCCCTGCGGGCCGGTGCTGGCGAATGGAGCCTCCTGGTTGTGGCCGGACGGCGCCGGCAGCACCGGCTTCGCCACGAAGATCGGGAACGGCCGGTCGAGGGCAGGCGGCGCGGGCAGCGCTGCCGGGACAAGGGCCGTCATGGGCAGCAACGGGAGGGGCACCCGGGCCGGCGACACACCGCGACGCAGCAATCCGGACAACGGGAAGCCGCCGGCTTCGGAGAACCCCCAGACCATGCCGCCGCCTCCCCCTGGTTCCGCGGGCAGCCTATAACGTTTCGTTAAAGCAACCAACAGGATCTTGTCGGCCAGATTGGCGCGACCCGGCGCCCGGGCTATATCTCCCGGTGTGACAGACACCCTGCAGAGCACAGAGTCCCGCCCCGCCGACGACTATCTCGAGCGCCTCAATCCGGAGCAGCGCGAGGCGGTCGAGACCCTGGACGGGCCGCTGCTGGTGCTGGCCGGCGCCGGCACCGGCAAGACCCGGGTGCTGACCACCCGCTTCGCCCACATCCTGCTGTCGCGCCGCGCCTTTCCTGGCCAGGTGCTGGCCGTCACCTTCACCAACAAGGCGGCCCGCGAGATGCGCGAGCGGGTCGGCCACCTGCTCGGCCGTCCCGCCGAGGGTCTCTGGCTTGGCACCTTCCACGCGCTGTGCGCCCGCATGCTGCGCCGGCACGCCGAGTATGTCGGGCTCACGTCGAGCTTCACCATCCTCGATACCGACGACCAGATCCGCCTGCTCAAGCAGGTGATGGAGGCCAACCGCATCGACAACAAGCGCTGGCCGCCGCAGGGGCTGATGGGGGTGATCCAGCGCTGGAAGGATCGCGGCCTGTCGCCGGACCGCATCACGCCGGCCGAGGACAGCGAATTCGCCGGCGGCAAGGCGCGGCTGGTGTATGTCGACTACCAAGCACGGCTCAAACAGCTCAATGCCTGCGATTTCGGCGACCTGATGCTGCACATCACCGACATCCTGCGCACCCGGCCGGACGTGCTGGCGCAGTATCACCGCAGCTTCCGCTACATCCTGGTCGACGAGTACCAGGACACCAACACGGTGCAGTATCTC
>CAXTVI010000016.1:77873-89601 GCA_964247695.1 uncultured Acetobacteraceae bacterium | reverse complement strand
GGGATCGAAATGCGCGCGATGCACCGTCTGCGCCCGGAACAGCAACTCCGGGAACGGCAGCGCGATCAGCCCTGCCACCTCGTCGCGGGTCCAGTCGTGACGGAGTTCCGCCGCGAGGGCCGGGCGCCCTGATCCACCATCCGGCATGATCCACGATCCTCCATCCGATCCAGTAGCGGGCTTCTGCCACAGGTGCCGCTCCGGTTGAAGCGCGGCGTCCGGCTTCGCGATGGACAGCGGACAGCGACCGGCTGTGATCGCTGCTGAGAGACACCGCGAGAACCCAGCCACGCCAGCAGAAGGTTTCGGCTGTTTCTTCTTCCGCCCGGAAGAGCCTGACAGGCTTTCAGCCTGGTATCGGAGACAAAACGGCATCTGCCCTGATTGGCAGTCAGCCGATCCTACGGCCCTGTCGCGGTTCCCAAGGTCCACTCGCCGATCATCACGATCACGTCCGGGTGCGGGTCGCCGCCGATGCCGACGCGGGCGGACTGGCCGAAACCGAACGCCGGGACCCTGCAGCCGTGCCTCATCTGGCCACCCGCGCCCAGCCTGCAACCGCGGCGCCGACCTCGCGCAAGACCGCTTCACCCTTGTCGGGCGCCATGGCGGCCTTCTCGTAGTAGGCGGCGATCACCAGCGGCGGGCGCTCCGGCGGGAACACGATCGCGTAGTCGTTGCGCACGGCGTCGGCGGTGCCGGTCCGATCAAGTGCCGGCCATGCAGCCGCAAAGGCACCGCGCAGGCGTTGCCGACCGACCACGTTGCCGGCCATCCAGCGGTTGTTGAGCGCGCGCGTCGAGGGGCGCAGGACCGAACCGAGGCTGATGCGCGCTGCCGTCGCGGCCATGGCGCGTGGCGTGGTCGTATCCTCCATGCCGGACCAGCCGCCGATCAGCTCGTATCGATCGATGCTGGTCACGCCGTCGCCGATCCCGCGCAGCCACGCGGTGAGCGCCCGCGGACCGCCGACCCGACGAAGCAGCAGGTTGGCGGCTGTGTTGTCGCTGTGCTCGAGGATCGCCGCGGTCAGTTCGCCGACGGTAAGCATGCCCGCAGACACATGGGCGGTCGTGACCGGTGCGGCGGGCAGCAGATCGCCGCGACCGTATCGAACCGGCCGGTCGAGAGCGTCGGTGCCGGCGTCGACGCGGGCGAGCACCATTCCGGCAAGCGGGCCCTTGAAGGTGCTCGCGAGGAGAAACCGCTCATCGGCGCGATGCGCCAGGATCCGTTCCGATCCGGCTTGCATGGCCATGACACCGAGCCTGCCGCCATGACGGCGCTCGATCGAAGCGAACGTCTCGCCCGTCGCGGTGGCGCGTGCCGACGCTGCAGGCGAGACCGCTAGCGCGATGCTGCCAATGCCGAAATGCCGCCGGTTCAGGGTCAGTCGCAACCGGTTCTCCGTCGGTCAGGCCGGCGCTGTGCTCGAGACCGTTATCCGCATGACACGGCAAAGGCCCCACCCGCCAGCAAGCGGGGCCTTTCCAGGCTGCAGCCTCGCCTCAGCCGCGGATGGCTTCGAGCAGGGTCGGGCCTAGCACCGCCGGCGAGGGGGCCACCCGGACGCCGGCACTTTCCAGGGCCTCGATCTTCGCCGCCGCGGTGTCGTTGCCGCCGGTGATCACGGCACCCGCATGACCCATGCGGCGTCCCGGTGGGGCAGTGGCGCCGGCGATGAAGCCGATGGTCGGCTTCTTGACCTTGTTGTCCTTCAGGAAGTGCGCCGCGTCGATCTCGGACGCGCCGCCGATCTCCCCGATCATCACGATCGACTCCGTCTCCGGGTCACCGAGGAACATCTCCAGCACCTCGATGAAGTCGAGCCCCTTCACCGGGTCGCCGCCGATGCCGACGCAGGTGGACTGGCCCAGCCCGACCGCCGTGGTCTGCGCCACCGCCTCGTAGGTCAGCGTGCCGGAGCGCGACACGATGCCGACCTTGCCGCGGCGATGGATGTGCCCCGGCATGATGCCGATCTTGCAGGCGTCCGGGGTGATAACGCCCGGGCAGTTCGGTCCGACCAGCAGGCTCTTCGAACGCAGCAGCGCGCCGCGCACGCGGATCATGTCCAGCACCGGGATGCCCTCGGTGATGCAGACGATCAGCGGGATCTCGGCGTCGATCGCCTCGAGGATGGCGTCGGCCGCGAACGGCGGCGGCACGTAGATCACCGAGGCGGTGGCCCCGGTCTTCTCGCGCGCCTCGATCACGGTGTCGAACACCGGCAGGCCGAGATGCGTCTGGCCGCCTTTGCCAGGCGTGGTGCCGCCGACCATCTTGGTGCCGTAGGCGATTGCCTGCTCGGCATGGAAGGTGCCCTGGGCGCCGGTGAAGCCCTGGGTGATGACGCGCGTGCCGGCGTCGATGAGGATCGCCATTACGCGCGCGCTCCCTTCTTGCTTGCTTCCGATTTGACGGCGGCGACGATCTTGCGCGCCGCGTCCGAGAGGTCGTTCGCGTTGATGATCGGCAGCCCGCTCTCGTCGATCAGCTTCTGGCCGAGCTCGACATTGGTGCCTTCGAGCCGCACCACCAGCGGCACGTGCAGCTTCACTTCGCGCGAGGCCTCGATCACCGCCTGCGCGATGATGTCGCAGCGCATGATGCCGCCGAAGATGTTGACCAGCAGGCCTTCCACGTTCGGGTCGGACAGCAGGATCTTGAAGGCCGCGACCACGCGTTCCTTGGTGGCGCCGCCGCCCACGTCGAGGAAGTTGGCGGGCTCGGCGCCCTCCAGCTTGATGATGTCCATGGTCGCCATCGCAAGCCCGGCGCCGTTCACCATGCAGCCGATATTGCCGTCGAGCGCGATGTAGCTGAGCCCGTGCCGCGCGGCCTCCAGCTCCTTCGGGTCCTCCTCGCCCTCGTCGCGCAGCTCCTCCAGTTCCGGATGCCGGAACAGCGCGTTGTCGTCGAAGCTGACCTTGGCATCGAGCGCCACCAGGGTGCCGGCGCCGGTCACCACCAGCGGGTTGATCTCGATGATGGCGCAGTCGAGCTTGATGAAGGCGTCGTAGGCAGCCTGCACCACGCGGGTGAAGGCGGCCGCCGTCTTGCCGGCGAGGCCGAGCTGCTGCGCCACCTTGCGGCCGACATAGCCGGAGAAGCCGGTGGCGGGGTCGATGCTCTGGCTGATGATCTTCTCGGGGCTGTGCGAGGCCACCTCCTCGATCTCCATGCCGCCCTCCTCGGAGGCGACGATGGTGACCCGGCCGGTGGAGCGGTCCACCAGCAGCGAGAGATAGAGCTCGCGCTTGATGTCGCAGCCATCCTCTATGTAGAGCCGGTGCACGATGCGGCCGGCGGGGCCGGTCTGCTTGGTGACCAGCGTGCTGTTCAGCATCGCCCGCGCGGCCTCCTCGGCCTCGTCCGGCGACTTCACCAGGCGGACGCCGCCCTTGCCGTTCGGGTCTTCCTTGAAGCGCCCGGCGCCACGGCCGCCGGCATGGATCTGCGACTTCACCACGATCACCGGCCCCGCGAGGGTGCGGGCGGCGATCAATGCCTCCTCTGGAGAGCGCGCGACGCGTCCCTCCAGGACTGGCATGCCGAAACCCTTCAGCAGGGTCTTGGCCTGGTACTCATGGATGTTCATGGAAGCAGAGGCTCCTTCCGGGTGCCCGCATGTTCGGGCCGGGGACAGTGGTGTCCTGCCTGCGCAAAGCGGTCGCGAGACAGCGCCCGGCGGCCGGTCTCCCGGCTGCCGGTCGGCAAGGTTGTGGCTGGGCGGACAGGGCGGTGGCCTGCCCACGAAGCCTGCGGATAATTGCACCGCTGGACGCACAAGTCACCTGGGCGAGGCACAACACGTCTTGTTGCCTGGAAGCCACAATCGAGCCTCCCGCCCTTTGCGCGCCCGGCAACCGATGTCATTTTACCCGTGTCGAGCAAAGCCGACCGGACATTCGCAGAGGCCCTGGGTCATGAAGCATTGGCGCATCGACGAGCTGGCCTGGGACCACTTCGACCCCGACCTGGTCGATCCGGACGTGCTGCTGCTGGTCAAGGCGGCCTCGGTAGTGGAGCGCAACGGCACCGACTACGCGGTCTATCTCAACAACGTCTTCACCGACGATACGGCGTTCCAGCTCGCCTCCGACAACTGGGCGATCGAGGAGGTGCAGCACGGCGACGCGCTCGGCCGCTGGGCGATGCTGGCCGACCCGGCCTGGGACTATCCGGCGGCGTTCGCGCGCTACCGGTCCTCGTATCATATCCCGCTCGACGTCGACGCGTCGGTGCGCGGCTCGCGCACCGGCGAGCTGATCGCGCGCTGCATGGTCGAGACCGGCACCTCGTCGTTCTACAGCGCGTTGGCCGATGCCACCGCCGAGCCGGTTCTGAAGGCGATCTGCAAGCAGATCGCCGCCGACGAGTACCGGCACTTCAAGCTGTTCTACGACCACATGCATCGCTACCTGAAGCGCGAGCGCATCGGCGTCTGGCGGCGCACCCGAATCGCGCTCGGCCGGGTCACCGAGACAGAGGACGACGAGCTCGCCTTCGCCTACCACACCACCAACGAACCGGCCGGCATGGCCTACGACCATGAGCGCTGCATCGCCGCCTACATGGCGCGCGCGATGGGGTTCTACCGGCAGAACCATCTCGACCGGGCGGTCGCGATGATCTTCAAGACGATCGGCTTCAGGCCGCACGGGCGCGTCTGCCGGGGTGCCGCGCGGGTCGCCTTCGGGCTGATGCAGCGCCGGCAGCGCCGCTTCGAGACCGTGATCGGGCGGGGCGCGCGGCCGGCCGCACGCTATGGCCGCGCGCGTCGCGCTGCCGCCCGGGCCGCCGCCCAGGCCGTCGCCGCCGAGTAGCTACAACACCAAGCACGGGGCGGGATTATGCCCAGCAGGGTGATCGTAGTGCCGTCGCACAGCCCGAGCATGGGAATGCCGCCGGCGACCGTGGTCTTCGGCGTGGTGGAGTAGCCGTAGAGCGCGACCATGTCGGTGCCGGTCTTGAAGCCGGCGATGACATCGCAGCCTCCGGCATCGCCTTTGACGCGCACGCGCTCGCTCCGCCCGAGCCGCGGACCCGCCAGCACGGGCTGCTGCAGCGTTCGCTGGTGCTGATCGCCATGCACCGCTTCCCAGAGGCGGAGGCGGGGTCATGACCGCGATCGGCACCCGGCCGCCAGCCCTCGAGCCGCTGATGCGGTGGCGGCGGATCCTGTCATCGCTGGCCGGCAACCAGGCCAAGGCGGTGCGCAGCCAGGCCATCGCCATGCGCGACATGCTCGAACGCACCGGGGGCCTGCTGCCCGAGCATCGTATCATCGGCCATTTCGACCTCGCCAAGCTCTGGACCCGCATGCGCGAGCCGGACCTGGCGTTCCCGCACTGGATGGCGGGCCACCGGCTGCTCGCCCCGTTCCAGCCGTTCTCGCGCCCGCATCATCGCCTGCGAACGTGATCCGCGCGATGTCGGACTTTCGATCTTCACGTTCCGGTTCTACGGCATGCACGGCTACAGGTACGGCTTCGCCGACCTGGGCTCATCGGCCAGCAACAGCGCCTGCTGGCGCGCGGTGCTGCCGAACCCGGTCCTCACCGTGCGCCTGCGCGACTGGGTCGAGGGTTTCGGCGCGACTCTGTGCATCGTGCTGGAGTCCCCGGGGTTGGAGTACGATCCGGCGTGCGAGAATTCCCACGTGGTCGAGCGTCGCGTGCGCACGGTCAGCCGCTCGCAGGTCAGGCACCCGGTGAATGCCAAGGGGATCGGGTGCTGGCAGGCCCACGAGCGCCACCTGCAGCCGCTGATCGAGGCGCTGGACGAAGCCGGCGCGTGCTGAAGCCGGTGGGCCCCTGTCGCCGCCGCTTCACGGGCCCTCCGGCCTGCCGGCGCCGAGGAACCGCTCCAGCGCGTCCAACGTGGCCGGCGAGACATGGTGCTCGATGCCCTCGGCATCGGCCCGCGCGAGATCGGGCGGGACACCCAGACGTTCCAAGGTCTCCAGCACGATGCGGTGGCGGCGGCGCACCGCGCGCGCCAGCGCGTGTCCCGACGGGGTGAGGGTGACGCCCCTGTAGGGCTGTGTCTCCGCCAGCTCGGCCCGGCACAGGCGGCCGATGCATTTGATGGCGCTGGCATGGGAGACGCCGAAGCGGCGCGCGATGCGGCTCGGCCCGACACTCCCGGCCACATCGCCCTGCTCGTGCAGCAGGTCCGCGATCAGCTCGACATAGTCCTCAAGAAGCACACGCGCCTGCGCCTCGCGCGCGCCCCTGAACTGCCGGGCGCGCTCCGCGTCGCGCCCGTCCTGGTGTCCCGCCTGGTGTCCCTCCTGATGTCCCTCTGGGACGGTCGTCATGTGCGCTGGCTCCGTGCGAACTGCAGCCCCGCATAGAACTAACGCGGCCGGTGCGAGTTGTGGCAACATGCCGCACTTGTAGCCAAGGATACAAATCAGCCTCATGCCGCTCGCGAGCCGGCCCCTGGACCAGGACCCGGAAAACCTTTCCGGCCGCACCGCCGAGGTCGTTCGCTCGGTGCTGGCTGGCCGCCGGTCGGTGCTGCGCGGCATGCTGGCCCTCAGCGGGCCCGCCGTGGTCGCCTCGGTCGCCTACATCGATCCCGGCAACTACGTCACCAACGTCCAGGCCGGCGCCCGCTACGGCTACGGGCTGCTCTGGGTGGTGCTGCTCGCCAACCTGATCGCGATGATGTTCCAGGGCCTGTCGGCACGGCTCGGCATCGTCACCGGCCACAACCTCGCCGAGCTCTGCCGGCAGCGCTACCCGCGCCGGGTGACGCTCGCGATGTGGCTGCTGAGCGAGGTGGCGGCGATGGCGACCGACCTCGCGGAATTCGTCGGCGGGGCGATCGGGCTCTCGCTGCTGACCGGCATCGGGCTGCTGGCGTGCATGGTCATCGTGGGCGCGCTCACCTTCCTGCTGCTCGGGCTGCAGGCGCGTGGCTTCCGGCCGATCGAGCTGGTGATCGGCGGACTGGTCGCGGTCATCAGCATGGCCTACCTCGCCGAGCTGGTGATCGCGCCGCCGCGCTGGGGGCCGGCGCTGCACGGGCTGCTGGTCCCGGTGCTGCCGGACAGCGGCGCGTTGGCGCTGGCGATCGGCATCGTGGGCGCCACCGTCATGCCGCACGCGATCTTCCTGCATTCCGGCCTGACCCAGGACCGCATCCCGCTGCGCAACGATGCCGAGCGGCGCAGGCTGGTGCGCTACTCCGATCTCGAGGTGATCCTGGCACTGTCCGCCGCCGGCCTGGTCAACATTGCGATGGTGATGATGGCGGCGGCGTTCCACTTCAGCGGGCATGTCGAGGTGCAGGACCTCGCCAGCGCCTACAAGACACTCACGCCGCTGCTCGGCACCAGCGCCGGCCTGCTGTTCCTGCTGTCGCTGCTGGCCTCGGGGCTGTCTGCCTCGATGGTCGCCACCATGGCCGGGCAGGTGGTGATGCAGGGCTTCATCGGGTACGCGATCCCGCTCTGGGTACGGCGGCTGGTGACCATGCTGCCGTCCTTCGTCGTGGTCGCCCTCGGCGTCAACACCACCACGGCGCTGATCTGGAGCCAGGTGGTGCTGTCGTTCGTGCTGCCGCTGCCGATGATCACGCTGCTGCTGATCAGCCGCGACCGCGCGGTCATGGGAACCTACCGGCTGCGCGGCGCGGCCTTCCTGCTCAGCGTGGTGATGGTGACGGTCGTGCTCGGCCTCAACTTCGCGTTGCTCGCCCAGACGCTCACCTGACCGGGGCTCCGATACGGAGCCTGCTCTTGCGAACGCCGCCCGCACCTGCTGGAACCGCCGCTTGAGCGGACGGGGACGCAATGCACACGATCAGGCTGGGCTATCCGGACTCCCTGCTGCACGAGGCCAGTGCCGCCGCGGTGGCGCGCGTGCTCGAGGCGCACGACCTCGAGGTCGAGTATGTGCCGGCAGCGTCCGGCACGCTGCCGGGGCTGCTCGAGGCGGACGCGTTCGACCTGCTTGCCACCGCCTGGCTGCCGGCCACCGATGCGGCGCTGCTCGCCTCCGGCCGCATGCAGCCGCTCGGCCTGCTCTACCGGCCCCGTTACGTCTGGTGCGTGATCGGCCCGGAACCGGTCGGCATCGGGGACCTGGCCGCGAGCCCGTCCTTCGAGCGGCGCATCCTGGTGGACGCGGCAAGCCCGCTCGCGGCGCTGTCGGAGGCGGCACTCGTTGCCTACGGGCTGCCGGCTGCCGGCTACGTCCTCGAGGCGGTGGAGGCAGCGGCCGCGCTGGAATGGGCGGAGGCCGGCGACACATCGCGCATCGTACCGCTGTCGCAGCCGCACGGGCTGCTGCACGCCCAGCGCCTGCGGCCGCTGGCCGACCCGCTGCTCGCCCTCGGCGGCGATCAGGAGGCCCGGCTGCTGCTGCGCAGCGCGCTGCGCCCGACGCTCGATGGGGACCTGATCGACGAGCTCGACGAGCTGACCCTTGGCAACAAGGTGGTGAGCGCGCTGGCGCACGCGATGCGCGTGGACGGCATGAGCGCCGAGGAGGCCGCCGAGGCCTGGCAGCGCGGCCGGCTGTCGCCCCGTGCTTGAAAAGCGGGGGCTTGAAGGTGAGGCGCCCGGGGCCGCCGCCGATGCCGCCGACCGCGAGCTGGCGGCGCAGTACGAGGCCTATCCCTATCCGGCGCGCGATCCCCGCGACGAGCGCCGCCGGCTGATCGTCGGCAGTCCGAGCCACCTGCGCGAGATCGACCACTGGGTGTTCGGCGCCGCCCGCTCACGCGCACTTGCCTTGCGGGTACTAGTCGCCGGCTGCGGCACCGGGGACGGCGCCATCATGCTGGCGCAGCAGATGGCACAGGCGGGACGTCCCGGCCATGTGTTGTGCCTGGACCGCTCCCGGGCCGCGCTGGACATCGCGCGGGCGCGGGCCGAGGCGCGTGCGCTGCCGAACATCGAGTTCCGCGAGGCGAGCCTGCTGGAGGTCGCGGATCTCGGGATCGGCCCCTTCGACTACATCGATTGCTGCGGTGTGCTGCATCACCTGCCCGAGCCCGGGCGCACGTTGCGCGATCTCGCCGGGCTGCTCGCACCCGGCGGCGGCATCGGCCTGATGGTGTATGCGCCGCACGGCCGCACCGGGGTCTACATGCTGCAGGACGCGCTGGCGCTGCTGGCCCCGATGGACGCGCCGCCGGCGCTGCGGCTCGATGCCGCGCGCCGGGTGATGCGCCACCTGCCGCGCTCGGCCTGGCTGCATGCCAACCGGAATTTCGGCGACCATCTGAGCGGTGGCGATGCCGGCCTCTACGACCTGCTGCTCAACCCCCGCGACCGCGCCTACGACGTATCGGCGCTGCGCGCGCTGGTGGAAGCCTCGGGCCTGTCGGTCGACTGCCTGCTGGAGCCGGCGCGCTACGATCCGTCGCTGCTGCTGCCCGACCCCAGGCTGCGCGCCCGGCTCGACGCCATGTCACCGCTCGACCGCGCGGCGGTGTCAGAGGGCCTGCTGGGCAACATGAGCACCCACATCGCCTATATCGGTCGACCCGGCGAGCATCGGCCCGAGCCGGATCCGCTGGCGCCGGATGCGGTGCCGGTCGCGCGCGAGGTCCCGGCGGCCGAGATCGCCGGCCAGATCGGACCGGACGGCAGCCTGCCGCACCTGTTCGGCCAGCTCGCGGTGCGGGTGCCGCTGCCGCCGCTGGCGCGTGCCTTGCTGGGCCTGATCGACGGCGAGCGCACGGTGGCGGCCATCGCGGCGGAGATGCAGGCGCGCGGGCTGCCGCCGGAGCGTGTCGAGGCAGCCTGGCGCCAGACCATCGAGACGCTGATCCGGCTCAACCGCGTCCTGCTCGCGGCCCCGGCCTGACGTGCGGACCCGGCCTGACGCGCAGACCCAGCCTGGCGAAAAGACCCAGCCTGGCGAACGAACTGGGGGCAGCCGCCGCCCCGTGATCATCATTTTCGGCGCCGGCCTGCGGCCGGACGGCTCGCCCAGTCCGACCCTGGCCCGGCGTGTCCGCGCGGCGCTGGAGTTCGGTGGTGACCTGCACGACGTGCTCTACCTGCCGACGGGAGGCATCGGGCTGCACGGCCCGTCCGAGGCGCACGCGATGGCCGCGATGCTGCAGGCGGGTGGCGTGCCGGACACCCGCATCGTGTGCGAGCCGACCGCACGCGACACCTTTGCCTCCGTGCTCGCCTGCCGCGCGATCCTGCGCCGGCTTGGCCACCACGGCCCGGTGCTGGCCGCCACAAGCGCCTACCACCTGCCGCGCTGCCTGCTGCTGCTGCGCCTGGCGGGCCTGCCGGCGCGCGCGGTGCCGCCACCGGCGAGTCCGGCCGCCTCGCACTGGCGCAGGCGCTGGTATTGGCGGCTGCGCGAGGTACCGGCGCTGGCGTGGGATGCGCTCCTGATGCTGATCGAGATCGGTCGGCGCCGGAAGTCATGATATAGCGCGGCGAAGCAGCGGTCGGTCCGGTCCGGCTGTTCGGCATTCCAGCGAAGTGAGCAGCAGTCACACTTTCATGGAAATACTGTATTTTACAGTGTGCTTCCGAAATCAGCACTTGATCGAACAACTTGCTGCGAGGCAGGATCACGATATCGGTAAATTTGCGTGATTTTCCTGTCGGATTCAGTTGCGATTTCCGAACAAGGCCTCTAGTGAAGCTCTCGACGCTGTTATCGGAAAAGTGAATTAAAACCTTCCAGACGCCATAACGAGGCTTTTAGTCCAGCCCGGAGTAAAACGTCGCATCTCTTTGTGACGCCCATCCGGGATATTATTGAAAAACAGGTGTTTATCTACTCCAGGCTTGCCGCATCAATGGGTTATCGGTTGTTTTAAACAGGTATCCCGCAGCAGCCGATAGTTCCGATTTAGAAAGCGATTACGTCGAGATAATTATCGTGCAGGAGCATTGCAGCCATGACGAGCCACATGATTAATCGTTGCGATAACGCATCATATAAGCGGAACGCGGATGCGCGTCCGGCCGATAGCAGCGTCCATCGTGTGGTCCGGGCCCTGGTTCTGGGAGCCGGCCGATGAGCAACGGTTCCTTCGATGTCAACTTCACTGACATCAGCAGCCTTTCTTCGACACCGTTCAACAATATCTGGGGCGACAGCGACGAGCACTCGCTGTCCTCGAACGGCCTGTGGCTCGGCTCGGTCGGCACCGACTACACCCCGATGGGCATCATGCAGAACCCGACCGGTGCCAGCGCCGGCGAAGGCTACGGGCTCTACAGCTACAGCGCGCGCTACGAATATGCGAACCAGCCGGGTGGTGACTACCTTCTGCTGTGGCGTGCCGACAACCAGTGGCTGGACAGCGCCGCACCCGGCCTGATCACCGAGATGGACATGCTGGAGACATTCGACAATTCTTCTTCCATGGCCTCCACACTGCATTATTATCAATCGTCGGCCAGCGGCGGCGACGGCTACAGCTCGCACAACATCACCGGCATCGACCTCACCGCGCTGAATGTCTATTCGATGGATTGGGAGGCCGGCTCGCTCACCTTCTATATCGACGGCAAGGAAATCTACCAGATCACCGGTTCGACCGTTCCGAAGGACTACGCCCAAGGCGGCAGCAACCAGGTGATGGGGATGGGCGCCGAGAGCGAGACCAGCAAAGTCGGCATGTATGTCACCGAGGCGCAGTACACCTCGACCGCCGACCTCGCGACCGCCGGCGGCGCCTCCACCGTGATGGCGGCGCAGATGTCACGCGCCGGCCTGTCCACGTCAGG
>CAXTVI010000016.1:0-77773 GCA_964247695.1 uncultured Acetobacteraceae bacterium | reverse complement strand
GCGCCTCCACCGTGATGGCGGCGCAGATGTCACGCGCCGGCCTGTCCACGTCAGGCGTGTCGGCCAGCACCGGCAGCACCAGCACCGGCAGCACCAGCACCGGCGGCACCAGCACCGGCGGCACCAGCACTGGCACCCCCACTACCGGCATCATCGCGGATACCGCGGCGATTACCGTGTCGGCGCCTGGCACCGTGCAGGCAGCCACCGCGGGCGCCGCCGTTACGGTCGCCGAGACCATTACCGGGACGGCGAACGCCACGGTCTACGAGGCGGTCTTCACCTCCGGCTATTCGGCGGAGGAGAGCTGGACGGCCGTCAAGCTGAACAGCGCCGGCACGGCGACGGTGAACGTGACCTTCGAGCACAGCGGCGACCTCATGATCGTTGCCAGCGACACGTCGGGCAAGGCGGCGGAGAACGCCTACTCGAGCGCCATCACCATCACCAATCCTGCTTCGGCCACTATCGCCGTGTCGGCGCCCGGATCCGTCCAGGAGGCGAGCGTCGGCGCCGGGGTCACGGTCACCGAGACCATCAAGGCCACCGGACTGACCACCGCCTATGCCGAGGTGCTGACCGCGTCCGGCGCTGTCGAGACGGGCTTCCAGGCGGTGACGATCGGCAGCGGCGGCACCGGCACGGTGTCCCTGCATCTTGCGAAGACCGGAGACTATGTCGAGGTCGTCGACAAGACGTCCTCACCTGCGGTGATCGCGAAGTCCGCCGCCGTCACCATCACCGATCCGGCGGTCGCAGCCAAGCCGACGATTGCGGTCTCCGCTCCCGGCAGCGTGCAGGAAGCGAGCAAAGGCGCCGGCGTCACCGTCACAGAAACCATCACCGCCACCGGGTTGAGCACGGTCTATGCCGAGGTGCTGACCAAGACGGGAACGGTCGAGAGCGCCTACCAGGCGGTCAACCTCACCAACGGCACCGGCACCGTCTCGCTGCATCTCGCCAGCAGCGGCGACGTCGTGCAGGTCGCCAGCAGCCTGAGCAGCCCGGTGGTGACCGCGGTCTCCTCGGCGGTCAGCATCACGGATCCGACCACCACCACCACCACGACGACGGCGCCGTCCAGCAGCCTGTTCTCCATCACGAGCATCACCGAGGTGAAAGGCGAGCTCGTGGTCGTCGGCACCCGCGACATCGGCGAGGCCTCGACGGTGCGGGAGTTCGTCGACGGCAGCTACAAGGGCGTGATCTGGGACAATGAGCCCGATGGGGCCTTCACCTACACGCTGGCGGCGCCGACCACTGCCGGATCGCACACGCTCGAGCTGACGCTCGACAAGTCGAGCCTCACGGCGAGCATGAGCTTCATCACCAGCAGCAGCGGCACCACCACCACCGGCCTGGGCACGGTCGCCGCCGGCACGTCCGGCGGCACGTCCGCCACCACGAGCACCAGCAGCAGCGCTCCGGCGTCATCCGCCTCCAGCACCGCCGCGAGCGGCCTCGTCATCAGCAGCCTGACCGAGGATGCCGGCAGGATCCTGGTGACGGGCGACAAGGACACCGGGAGCGCCAACACCCTGCGCGAGACCATGGACGGCAAGTATCTCGGAACCCTGCATGACGGCATGGCGGACGGCACGTTCAGCATGCAGATCGCGGACGTCACCGCGGGCGCCCACGTGCTGCTGCTCACCCTCGACGGCTCGTCCGCCACCGCGACCTACGACTTCACCAAGTCGGCCAACGGCAGCATCCAGGCGCTGCTGCCGACGAGCACGAGCGCCAGCACGCTGGTCGCCGCCAACCACGAAACGACGGCAATGGCGGCCTGAGGCTCAACCTTCTCGACAAGGCATCCGCCGTGGCGTGCCGGAGTTTCATGCTCCAGGAACGCCACGGCGGAGTTGCATCATGGCTGAGCCACATTCACGTATCCTCGACTTCCTGCGCGGCTCTGGCTCCGACCAGAGCGGGCGCAGCATCGGGCAGATCCAGGACTGGGACGACCGCAGGCTCGAGGCGGTGCACGACTACATCCAGTGGCTGTTCCCTTTGCCCGACGCCAGCGGCTTCAACCCCGACGCCCCCATCCTCACCGGCTCCGACATCGCGCAGATCAGGGGCGACACCCTCCTGCAGGACGCCTTGCGCCGCTCCTGGCAGCGCATGCTGGCGTTCTACCGCCTCGGTGAACTGGGTCGGCCCGGCGCCTCGTCGGCCGACGTGGATGTGCCGGCCGTCATCCGCGCGCACTGGATGCGATCCGGCGACCACAACATGCTGCGCATCAGCCGGATCCTGCGCTGCCTGGCGCTCGCCGGGCTCGCGCACGAGGCGGCGCTGACGCTGGCAGGGCTGGAGCGGGTGTTCGCCGATCCGGCCGGTGCCGAGGCGATCGGGGCGCGCAGCTTCGGCTACTGGCGCGAGGCCGCTGCCCCCACCTCCTGACGACCGCCGGACAAAGCTGGCTTCCGCCGGCCTATCCGTGCTTCATGCCGGCGTCGTATCAAATCAGAGGCCAGAGGGTGCAGCCCGCTCAGCACGCAGCGGACAGGCTGCACAGGACGTTCCAGGACCGCAGCGACCAGGATTGGCTCGACATCCTGGTCAGCAGCCTGCGCATCCCGGAGATCGAGGGCGTGCCGATGCCGCTGTTTCCCTCCGAGGACACGCAGCGGGAGATGCACGGCCATAGCGGCGAGGTCTCGCTGCACGAGGCGCATGCCTTCTTCCGCGAGGTGAAGGCCTATGCCGGCTATGCCGGTCGCCCGCTCGAAGCCACCCGCACCCTGCTGGATTTCGGCTGCGGCTGGGGCCGGATGCTGCGGCTGTTCATGAAGGACATCCATCCGGACAACCTGTACGGCGTGGACAGCACATCGCGCTTCATCACCGAGGCACGTCGCTGCAACCCGGATGTGAATTTCCTGGCCTGCCAGGTGGCGCCGCCGATGATCCTGCAGGCCGCCAGCCTCGACATGATCGTGTCATGGTCGGTGTTCAGCCATCTCGACGAATTTCTCGCCACCCGCTGGATGGAGGAGTTCGCGCGGCTGCTCAAGCCGGGTGGCCTGCTGATGGTGACAACCCAGAGCCGGCGCTTCATTGCCTTCTGCGCCGAGATGCGGCTGCGCCGGGCCTCCGGCATCAAGCTGGAGCATGGCTGGTACGAGGCCTGCGCCAACGCCTTCACCGACGAGGCGCACGAGAATGCCCGTTACGAGGCCGGCCAGTTCCTGCACGCCGCCTCCGCCGCCCGGCCCAACCCGCTGTCACACTATGGTGAGGCGATCATCCCGCGCGGCTACGTGGTCAAGCACTGGGGCCACCTGTTCCGGCTGGTCGAGTTCCTCGACAATCCGGCCCGGCTGCCGCAGGTGCTGGTGGTCCTGCAGAAGCCCGGTGCCTGAGGAAGTGGGGGGCTTGAAGAAGCGGGTAATTCTTGACTTTTGTGCATCGCAAAGCGATCTAGACGGGGCTGAAGCGGGAGAGACCGGTAACACCCGGCGCCGAAGGAGCAACCGCCCCGGAAACTCTCAGGCAAAAGGACCGCCCGGCTCGAACTTCTGGAAAGTGGCGTCACGCGCGCCCGCCGACGGGATAACGATCTCAGGCCAACCGACAGAAGGGGCACCAACGGACCGGCAGTTCGCCGGCCAGCGAGGTGTGTCCCCATGGCCGAATCTGCCGTCTCCATTGCACACACGCCGCTGCATGCCCTGCATGTCTCGCTCGGCGCTCGCATGGTGCCGTTCGCCGGCTACGACATGCCGCTGCAATACCCGACCGGCATCCTCACCGAGCACCTGCACACCCGTGCCAAGGCCGGCCTGTTCGACGTTTCGCACATGGGGCAGATCCGGCTTCGGCCACGGTCCGGTGAGATCCGTGACGCCGCCATCGCCCTGGAGCGGCTGGTGCCGGCGGACATCGTGGCGGTGGCACCCGGACGTCAGCGCTACACCCTGTTCACCGACCCGCGAGGCGGCATCCTCGACGACCTGATGGTTGCCAACCTCGGCGACCACCTGCTGCTGGTGGTGAATGCCGCCTGCAAGCACACCGACCTGCTGCATCTGCGCGCGCATCTCTCGGATGCATGCGACATCGAGCCGCTGTTCGAGCGTGGGCTGGTGGCGCTGCAGGGTCCGGGCGCCGAGGCGGCGCTTGCGGCGCTGGCCCCGGAAGCGGCCGGCATGAATTTCATGGAGGTCCGGCCGCTCACCGTCGCAGGCGTCGGATGCATCGTCTCGCGCTCCGGCTATACCGGCGAGGATGGCTACGAGCTCGGCATCCCCCAGGCGGAGGTGGCGCATGTCGCAGCCGCGCTGCTGGCGCAGCCGGACGTGCTGCCGATCGGCCTCGGCGCCCGCGACAGCCTGCGACTCGAGGCCGGGCTGTGCCTGTACGGCACCGACCTCGATCCCGGCACCAGCCCGGTCGAGGCGGCGCTCGAATGGTCGATCCAGAAAAGCCGGCGCTCCGGGGGGGGCCGCGCCGGCGGCTTCCCCGGTGCGGCCGTCGTGCTGGCCGAACTCGAGGCGGGGGCCGCGCGGCGCCGGGTCGGGCTGCTGCCGGAGGGTCGCGCGCCGCTGCGTGGCGGCACCAGGCTGTTCGCGACGTCCGATTTCACCGGCAAGCCGATCGGCCTCGTCAGTTCCGGCGCGTTCGGCCCGAGCCTGAACGCGCCGATGGCGATGGCGATGGTCGAGGCCCGCCATGCCGCCGACGGCACACTGCTGGTCGCCGACCTGCGCTCGCGCCCGGTGGCCGTGCGTGTCGCACCGCTTCCCTTCATCGCTCCCGGCTACAAGCGCTCCGCCAAGAGGACAGCAGCATGACCACGATCGAGACCGCTTCTGCTGACCCCCGCGGCTCTGCGGACATCTGGGCCGGCACCGGACCTGATGCGCACGCCTTCATGGGGCGCCATATCGGGCCGGACGCAGACGAGGTCGCCGCCATGCTGCGGGTCGTCGAGGCGCCGGACCTGCGCACCCTGATCGCCGAGACCGTCCCGGCTTCGATCCTGGAGCCGTTGGCCGGCGACGCGGCACCCGGCCAGACCGAGACGGAGGTGCTCGACCGGTTGCGCGGCATCGCGAGCGAGAACCGGGTGCTGACCTCGCTGATCGGCCAGGGCTATCACGGCACCGTGCTGCCGCCGGTGATCCAGCGCAACATCCTGGAGAGCCCGGCCTGGTATACCGCCTACACGCCGTACCAGCCCGAGATCAGCCAGGGCCGGCTGGAGGCGCTGCTGAACTTCCAGACGCTGGTCTGTGAGTTGACCGGCCTCGACGTCGCCAATGCCTCCCTGCTCGACGAGGCCACGGCGGCGGCCGAGGCGATGGCGCTGGCCCGGCGCATGTCCAAGGTGCGCGCGAACAGTTTCTTCGTCGATGCCGACACGCATCCGCAGACGCTGGCGGTGCTGCGCACACGCGCCGAGCCGCTCGGCTGGACGCTGGTGGTGGGCGATCCTGCGACCGACCTCGAGACCGGTTCCGTGTTCGGGGCGCTGCTGCAGTACCCGGGCAGCACCGGTGCGGTGCGCGATCATCGCGCCACGATCACGGCCCTGCAATCGGCCGGCGCGGTGGTGGCGATGGCCGCCGACCCGCTGGCGCTCTGCCTGCTGACCCCGCCGGGCGCGCTTGGGGCGGACATCGCCATCGGCTCGATGCAGCGCTACGGCGTGCCGATGGGCTATGGCGGCCCGCATGCCGCGTACATGGCGGTGCGCGACGCGCTCAAGCGCTCGCTGCCGGGGCGGCTCGTCGGCGTGTCGATCGACAGCCATGGCCAGCCTGCCTACCGGCTTGCGCTGCAGACCCGCGAGCAGCATATCCGCCGCGAAAAGGCGACCTCCAACATCTGCACCGCGCAGGTGCTGCTGGCGGTGATCGCGTCGATGTATGCGGTCTATCACGGGCCCGAGGGTCTGACTGCAATCGCCCGCCGGGTGCACCGGTTGACCCAGGTCATGACGGCCGGTCTGCGCGCGCTCGGGATCGACGTAGGCAACGAGGCGTTCTTCGACACGCTGACGATCGACGTGGGCGACCGGGCGGATGCGGTGCACGCGCGTGCGGTAGCGGCCGGGTTCAACCTGCGCCGGCATGTGGGCGAAAGATCCGGCCTGATCGGCATCAGTCTCGACGAGACCAGCACGCAGGCGACCGTGCGTGCCGTGTGGCAGGCGGTTTCCGGCGACAAGGACGCGGTCGCCGCCATCGAGCAGCGCCTGGACGGGATCGCGCCCGGCATCCCGCAGGAGCTGCGCCGGCAGGGCCGCTTCTTGGACCATGCGGTGTTCCATGCGCACCGCTCGGAGACCGACCTGCTGCGCTACCTGCGCCGGCTGGCCGACAAGGACCTGGCACTGGATCGCACGATGATCCCGCTCGGCTCCTGCACGATGAAGCTGAATGCCACCGTCGAGATGATGCCGATCACCTGGCCCGGGTTCTGCGACATGCATCCGTTCGCGCCGGTGGACCAGGCGCAGGGCTATGCGCGGCTGTTCGCCGAGTTGCAGGCTTCACTCTGCGAGATCAGCGGCTATGACGCGG
Organism: uncultured Acetobacteraceae bacterium; assembly: GCA_964247695.1. GTDB lineage: Bacteria > Pseudomonadota > Alphaproteobacteria > Acetobacterales > Acetobacteraceae > Lichenicoccus. Next base: position 71,237 of record CAXTVI010000016.1, on the reverse strand, counting down.
TTTCGCTGCAGCCGAATTCCGGCGCGCAGGGCGAGTATGCCGGGCTGCTGGCTATACGCGGCTACCATCGCAGCCGGGGCGAAGCGCATCGCGACATCTGCCTGATCCCGGCGTCCGCGCACGGCACGAATCCCGCCAGCGCGCAGATGGTCGGCATGCAGGTCGTGGTGGTCGGCTGCGACGCCAGCGGCAATGTCGACGTCGCCGACCTGCACGCCAAGATCGCCAGGCACGCCGAGCGCCTGGCCGCGATCATGATCACCTATCCCTCGACGCACGGCGTGTTCGAGGAGAGCGTGCGCGAGATCTGCGCGGCCGTGCACGAAGCCGGGGGCCAGGTCTATCTCGACGGCGCCAACCTCAACGCCCAGGTCGGGCTGTGCCGCCCGGGCCACTACGGCGCCGATGTCAGCCACTTCAACCTGCACAAGACGTTCTGCATCCCGCATGGCGGCGGCGGTCCCGGCATGGGCCCGATCGGCGTCGGCGCGCATCTGGCGCCGTTCCTGCCGCAGCACAGCGAAGCCTTCGACAGCCATGCGGTGTCCGCAGCGCCGTACGGCTCGGCCTCGATCCTGCCGATCTCGTATGCCTACATCCTGCTGATGGGCGGCGAGGGGCTGCGGCGGGCCAGCGAGATCGCGATCCTGAACTCGAACTACATCGCGAGCCGGCTGGCCGCATACTATCCGGTGCTGTATCGCGGCGCCCGCGGCCGTGTCGCGCACGAATGCATCATCGACCTGCGCCCGATCAAGGACGTCACCGGAATCAGCGTCGACGACATCGCCAAGCGCCTCGTCGATCATGGTTTCCACGCGCCCACGGTGAGCTTTCCGGTTGCCGGCACCTTCATGATCGAGCCGACCGAGAGCGAGAACCAGGCCGAGCTCGATCGGTTCTGCGAGGCGATGATCTCGATCCGCGCCGAAATCCGCTTCATCGAGCAGGGCCGGATTACCGCCGCCGACAGCGCGCTGCGCCATGCGCCGCATACGGTTGCCGACCTGCTGGCGGTGGACTGGCACCGCGCCTATTCACGCGAGGAGGGCTGCTTCCCGGCCGGCGCGCGCCGCACCGACAAGTATTTCCCCCCGGTCGGCCGTCTCGACAACAGCTACGGCGACCGCAACCTGATCTGCTCCTGCCCGCCAGTGGAGGAGCTGTCGGAAGCCGCCGACTAGGCTCGACATCCGGCCGGGAATCAACTCAGGCTCACTCCAAACAGCGCGATGCCGGGCTTCAACCGGCGTCGGATGATCTGGGGAGGGAACGTCATGCCTGCGATCACCGGACTGGGACGACTACGGCGATGGATGGTCGCCGGCCTGATGCTGATGAGCGCGGGTGCCTCCGTAGCCCGGGCGGCGGACCAGGGTACGACGTCGTCCCTGCTGGTCCGGACCAGCGGCGGCCTTGTGCTCGGCGCGCATGCGGACGGGATCGAGAACTTCCTCGGCATTCCCTACGCGAAACCGCCGGTTGCCGATCTGCGATGGCGGGCGCCGCAGCCCGCGGCGCCGTGGCGGGGCCTGCGATCCGCCGCCGCCTACGGGAGCTACTGCCCGCAGCCGCGCGGGCTGCGCTCGCCGACGATCGTCGTCGACGAGGACTGCCTGTTCGTCAACGTCCAGAGGCCCGCCGGAACCGCCGCCGGTGCCCGGCTGCCGGTCTTCGTCTATATCCACGGCGGCGGCTTCACTTCCGGCTCGAGCGCCCGTGACGGGCAGGACCTGCTGGTGCGCCGCGACGGGATCATCGGCGTCACGCTGAACTACCGGCTGGGTGCGCTCGGTTTCCTGGCACTGCCGCAAATGCAGGCGGAGGACCGGGCTGCGGGCGATGCCGGGCTGCTCGATCAGCAGCTGGCCCTGCGCTGGGTGCGCGACAACGTTGCCGCCTTCGGTGGCGACCCGGCACGCGTGACGATCGGCGGCGAGTCGGCGGGCGGCTATTCGGTCTGCGCCCATCTCGTGGCACCCGGATCGCGCGGCCTGTTCCAGCAGGCGCTCATCCAGAGCGGGTCCTGCTTCACCCGCAGCCTCGCCCGCTCCTCGTCCGACGGGAAAGCCTTCGCCCGCAAGGCCGGCTGTGTGGTGCCGTCCGACATGCTCGCCTGCCTCCGCCGCAAGCCGGTCGTGGAACTCCTCGACCACCAGGCGGGCGGCTACGTTCCGACACGCGACAACGACGTGCTGCCGGTGGACCCGCGGGTCGCGGTGGAACGCGGCGACTTCGCGCATGTCCCGGTGCTGATCGGCTCCACGCTGGACGAGCAGCGCTCCTTCGACATGAACGCGATCGGATGGCGCCGCGCGCGATACGTGGCCGAGATCGACCGGCGCTTCGGCCGCGACGCCAGGGTGGTGCTGAACGCGTATCCGGCTCCTTCCGACCGCTCACGGCAGGCCCCGGCCTACCAGCTCGCCGCCGCCACCACGGATGCAGGCATCCTGGGCTCGGACAATGTCGGATGGGGGATCGGCGGCTGCGGTACGGCGCGGCTTCGCGACATCCTGGCGCGGGACGTGCCCGTGCACGCCTACGAGTTCGCCTACCGCGACGGGCCGGGCTGGTATCCGATCCCGGGCTACGTGTGGGGCGCGGGCCATGCGACCGAACTCGTCTACCTCTATCCGGGCCATGATGGCGGCCAGGACTACGCCCGGTTCACCCCGCAGGAGCACCGGCTCTCGGATGAGCTCGTGCGCTACTGGGGTGCCTTCGTCGCGCGCGGCCGGCCGGACGTCGCCGGCCAGGTTGCGTGGCCGGTGTTCAACGCGAGCCATGAGCTGCTGTCGCTGACCATCGGACACCCGGAGGCCGAAACCGCCGCCGCGTTCGCAGCCGCGCACCGCTGCGATCTGTGGGACAGGATGTCGGGCGATCCGGTGCGGCCCTAGAGCAGGCTAATCCAGAGGCTCTGATCCACGTCCCGGGCTGAGTCAGCCTGAGACGATCAGGCTCTAAGCCGGAAGCGGCGGCGCCGCGGTCTCGAACAGCGCGAAGCTGCGTATCGCGCTGTCTACCATCACGACGCGCGCCGGCTCGTCGAGCTTTGCCTCCTTCAGCGTGTCGTTGAAGCTGAGCCAGAGGTTCTCGCCGTTGCCGTGGTTGAGGAACCGGCTGGCCAGCCGGATCACCGGGTCCTCGGCGGCCATGACCTGCTTGCGCAGCAGGGCGCCCCCGAGGCGGGATCCCTCCAGCACATAGGTCGCGCCGAGCATCGCCTCGGGGCTGTCGATCCAGTCGACGGCATGCTCCTCTGCAACGATCCGTGGCTCCTCGCCGTCCAGTTGCCTGATGTCGGCGAGCAGGGCGGCACGGCGGGTGCGCCAGGTCCAGTCCGGCAGCAGATAGACCACGCCGGCCCGCTCGAGCGCGATCTCCAGCGGCACCAGGGCGGCAGCCTGCGCATGCAGGAAGCGGCTGTAGGAGGGGCGCTCGTCGAGCGGCAGCGTGCTCATCCGGGCATCGAGCCGCTGATGCGCCGCCTGCGTGCCCTGCCGCAGCACGGCCCTGAGATCGTTCATGCGGGTCGCATCCCCAGTTTTTCGATCGGCAGGCCGGGCGCCGGCCCTGCAGTTTGCGCCTGCCGGCGCGACATTGACATCATCGTGGCCTGTCCGTCATGTCCCAGCTCTCCCCGGGGCAGCGCCTGCTGCCCGCTTCGCTCTCAAGCAGGGCATGGTGCACGCATCGTGCCCCAGGCCGGATCGGATCCTGCGCGCATGCCCGTTTACGCCTTCATCTTTCCCGGACAGGGCAGCCAGTTCGCTGGCATGGGACGCGATCTCGCGGCCGCCTTCGCGCCGGCCCGGGAAGTCTTCGAGGAGGTCGATGACGCGCTCGGCGAACGGCTGTCCAAGCTGATGTTCTCCGGGCCGATCGAGGATCTTACCCTGACCCAGAACACGCAGCCGGCGCTGATGGCGGTTTCGTTGGCGGTGCTGCGTGTGCTGCAGCGTGAGGCCGGCTTCGATGTGGCGGCCCGTGCGGCGGTGGTGTCCGGGCATTCGCTCGGCGAATATTCCGCGCTGGCCGCCGCCGGCAGCTTCGACGTGGCGCAGGCCGCGCGGCTGCTGCGGCTGCGAGGCACGGCGATGCAGCAGGCGGTGCCGGCGGGCGAGGGCGGCATGGCGGCGCTGCTCGGCACCGAACTCGATCAGGCGCGCGAAATCTGCGCCGCCGCCGCTGTGGTGCGATCCGAGGGTCGTCCGGACCGGCTCGAGGTGATCGAGGTCGCCAACGACAACGGCGGCGGCCAGGTGGTGATCTCGGGCGCCACCGGCGCCATCGCGCGTGCCATAGAGATTGCAAAGGAGCGCGGCATCCGGCGCGCCTTGCCGCTGCCGGTGTCGGCACCCTTCCACTGCTCGCTGATGGCGCCGGCGGCGGATACCATGCGCGAGGCGCTCGGCGAGGCGCACGTCGCGGTCCCCCGGCTGCCGCTGATCGCCAATGTGACCGCCGCCAAGGCGACGTCGCCCGACGAGATCCGTGACCTTCTGGTGCGCCAGGTTACCGGCACCGTGCGCTGGCGCGAGAGCGTGCAGGCGATGGTCGCACTCGGTGTCGACAGCTTCATCGAGCTCGGCGCAGGCAAGGTGCTGTCCGGCCTGTGCAGGCGCATCGCTCCGGATGCCGGCGTGCGGAGTGCCGGGACCCCTGAAGAGATCGAAGAGCTGCTCAAGCTCCTCTGATCGTCGGCTCCCAAACGAGGAGTACTCATCGATGTTCAGACTTGATGGCAAGACGGCCCTGGTGACCGGCGCATCCGGCGGCATCGGGGCGGCGATCGCACGCGCCCTGCACGGCCAGGGCGCCACCGTGGTGCTGTCCGGCACCCGCCGCGAGGCGCTCGACAGCGTGGCGAAGGCCCTGGCGCACGAACGGGTGCATGTCTGTCCGGCCGACCTGTCCGATCCCGCATCGCCGGATGCGCTGGTGGCCGCCGCCGAGCAGGCTGCCGGCACCGGTCTCGACATCCTGGTCAACAATGCCGGGCTGACCCGCGACGGACTCGCGCTGCGCATGAAGGACGAGGACTGGAGCCGGGTGCTCGAGGTCGATCTGGCGGCGCCCTTCCGGCTCTGCCGCGCGGCGCTGAAGGGCATGGTGCGCCGGCGCTCGGGCCGCATCATCTCGATCTCCAGCATCGTGGGCCAGACCGGCAATGCCGGGCAGGCGAACTACGCCGCCGCCAAGGCCGGGATGGTCGGCATGAGCAAGTCGCTGGCGCAGGAGGTCGGCTCGCGCGGCATCACCGTGAACGTGGTGGCGCCGGGCTTCGTGGAGACCGCGATGACCGACGGCCTGCCCGAGGCGCAGCGCGCGAAGCTCGCGGCCGCGATCCCGCTCGGGCGCCTGGGACAGCCGGCGGACATCGCCGCCGCGGTGGCCTATCTCGCCGCCGAGGAGGCCGGGTGGATCACCGGGGCCACGCTGCATGTCAATGGCGGCATGGCCATGAGCTAGCGCGACCTGCGAAACTTTCATCCGGCTGCAACCCTTGCGTCACAGGCAGTGGAGGCGCATCGATCCGGTGCCTTGGCGAGGGGTGAAATTCCATGCTAATCGCCCGCTGCTTCGTCCGGAGCGGGGCGGCAGGGTTCGGGGTCAAGGCGTGACTGCGGATGCCAACAACAGGACGAACGGGTTCGAACCGCGGGTTTTTCCGGGGCAGAGAGGAAGCAGGATCAGATGAGCGAGATCGCCGACAAGGTTAAGAAGATCGTCGTGGAGCACCTGGGCGTCGAGGAGAGCAAGGTGACCCCCGAGGCTTCCTTTATCGACGACCTCGGTGCCGACAGCCTCGATACGGTCGAGCTGGTCATGGCTTTCGAGGAAGCATTCGGGGTCGAGATCCCCGAGGACGCGGCGGAGAAGATCTCCACCGTGAAGGATGCGATCGACTACATCGAGAAGCAGAAGGCCGCCTGACACTCCGGGCTCTGGAACTCAAGCCATGGTACCCATGCTGAACGGAGCCGGGGCACGTCGGGTCGTCGTGACCGGAATGGGCATCGCCGGCCCCCTCGGCGTGGGCGTCAGGCAGTTCTGGTCACGGCTGGTCGAGGCGCAGAGCGGCATCCGGGCGATCGCCACGTTCGACGCCTCGGGTCTGCCGGCGCAGGTGGCGGGCGAGGTGCCGGCCGGCACCCGCGAGACCGGCGGCCTCGATCTTGGCGAGTGGATCCCGCACAAGGACCAGAAGAAGATGGATCGCTTCATCCATCTCGGCCTGGTCGCCGCCATCGAGGCGGTCGAGGATTCCGGCTGGATGCCGACCGGCGAGGCCGACCAGTGCGCCACCGGCGTGATGATCGGCTCGGGCATCGGCGGCCTGCAGAGCATCTACGAAGCCTCCGTGCAGGTGCACGAGGGCCGGGCGCGGCGACTATCGCCGTTCTTCATCCCGTCCGCGCTGATCAACCTGGTCTCGGGCCACCTCTCGATCCGCTACGGCTTCAAGGGACCGAACCATTCCGCGGTCACGGCGTGCGCGACCGGAGTGCATGCGATCGGCGACGCGGCGCGGCTGATCCTGCTCGGCGATGCCGAAATCATGGTCGCCGGCGGCGCCGAGGCCGCGGTCTGCGAGCTCGGCATCGCCGGCTTCTGTGCCTCGCGCGCGCTGTCCACCGACTTCAACGCGACCCCCGCCCGCGCCTCGCGTCCCTGGGACCGCGACCGCGACGGCTTCGTGATGGGCGAGGGCGCCGGCATCGTGGTGCTCGAGGAGTACGAGCATGCCCGCAAGCGGGGCGCGAAGATCTACGGCGAGGTGCTCGGCTACGGGCTGTCCGGCGATGCGCACCATATCACCGCGCCGCCGGAGGGTCATGTCGGCGCCTACCGGGCGATGGTGGCCGCGCTGAAGAGCGCGCGCCTCACGCCGGCCGATATCGGCTACGTAAACGCGCACGGCACCTCGACGATGGCCGACGACCTCGAGCTCGATGCGGTCGAGCGGCTGTTCGGCGACGCCGCCCGGGGCTTGGCCATGTCGTCCACCAAGTCCGCCACCGGGCACCTGCTGGGCGCCGCCGGCGCGATCGAGGCGATCTTCTCGTTGCTGGCGATCCGCGACGGCGTGGTGCCGCCGACCCTTAATCTCGACCAGCCGAGCCGCGAGAGCGTGATCGACAGGGTGGCGCACACCGCCCAGGAGCGTCCGGTGCGCCGTGCGCTGTCCAACAGCTTCGGCTTCGGCGGCACCAATGCCAGCATCGTCCTCGGCGGCATCTGAACCGCTGGCTTGACGTCGCCTGACGCCGGCATCCTGTGCTGATGCGCCGGTTGCTGACATTGCTGTTCCTGTCGATCCTGCTGGGTGGCGCTGCGGCCCTTGGCGGGCTGTGGCTGTACGGCAGGTCGGGTCCGCTGGCGGCCGATCAGGCCATCGTCATTCCCCGTGGCGGATTGGCGACCGTCGGCGCTGCGTTGCAACGAAACGGCGCGCTGCCGGACGGACCCGCGGCGCTGCTCGGATTCCGGATCGCCGGCCGCCTGACTCGCGATGAGGGACCGGTGCATGCCGCCGAGCTGGACTTCCCGGCACATGCCTCGCTGCGCGACCTGCTGCTGGTGCTGCGCACGGCGCAGCCGGTGCAGCATCATCTCACCATCCCGGAAGGCCTCACCGCCGCACAGATCGCGGTCCTGGTCGCAGGCGCTGGAGCCCTGGCTGGACCGGCCCCGGTTCCGCCCGAGGGCAGCGTCATGCCCGACACCTACGCCTACGAACTCGGCGCGCCACGCGGCCAGCTCGTCGGGCGCATGCGGGCCGCCATGCGCCGCAGGCTGGAGCAGGTCTGGGCCGGCCGCGATCCGCAGCCCGAACTACCGACACCGCAGGACCTGCTGATCCTCGCCAGCATGGTCGAGCGCGAGACCGCAAAGCCCGGAGAGCGGCCGCTGGTGGCCCGCGTGTTCCTCAACCGACTGCGCCAGGGCATGCGGCTGCAATCCGACCCGACCGTCATCTACGGGGTGTCGGGCGGCCAGGGAGTACTGGCGCGGCCGCTCAGCCGGGCGGATCTCGCGCAGCCGAACCCGTACAACAGCTACCTGCTGGCCGGCCTGCCGCCGGGGCCGATCTGCGCCCCCGGTGTGGCCGCGCTGGACGCGGTGGCGCATCCGGCCGCGGGAGATGCGCTGTATTTCGTGGCTGACGGCACGGGCGGCCACGCGTTCGCCTCGGACCTGCCGACACACCTGCAGAACGTCGCCAGGCTGCGCGCCCTGGAGGCGTCGCGTGCCACCGGTGCTTCAGTGCCGGAGCCGGCGCGGTGAGTGCCGCCGTCATCACCGGGGCCACCGGCGGCCTCGGACGCTGGATTGCGCTCGGACTGGCCGCGGCCGGGCACGAGGTGTTCCTGGTCGGACGCGACGCGACGCGCCTCGGGCGGGCGCGGGAGTGGATCGCGGGGAGAGTGCCGGACAGCCGGGAGCGTCTGTTCCCGATCCGGGCCGATCTGTCGCTGCTCGGCGAGACCCGGAGCGCAGCGGACATGATCCGTGCCGGCGCCCCTGCAATCGCGCTGCTGGTCAACAATGCCGGGACGCTGTCGGGCCGGCGGCACCTGACCCGGGAAGGTCATGAGCAGACGCTCGCCGTCAACCATTTGTCGCCCTTCGTGCTGACCCATGCGCTGCTGCCGGCCCTGCTCGCGCAGGGCGGCGGCGCACGGATCGTCAGCGTCGGCTCCTCGACCTCGGACACCACGACGATCGACCCGGCTGACCTGGAGCTGGCCAAGTCGTGGCGGATGACGCGTGCCTACGCCCGGTCGAAGCTGGCTTTGCTGATGACCCAGATGACGCTGGCGACCCGCCTGGATCCGGCGCTGGTCACCGCGAACGTGGTGCATCCGGGCCTGGTCGCGAGCGGCCTGGTACGCGAGCCGGGCGTGGTCGGCGTGGCCTGGCGGCTGATGGCGCCATTCAGCCTGACTGAGAGCCAGGGCGCGGACACGCCGCTGTTCGCGGCTCTCTCGCCGGACTGCGCCGGCCTCAGCGGGGCCTACCTGAAGCGGCGTCTGCCGGTGCGTCCGAACAGGCGGGCGCTGGACATGACGCTGCGGGCGCAGGTCTGGACGGCGACCCAGGCGCTTGCGGCGCCATTTCTGGACCCGATGATGCACGCTGCGGCGTTCCTGCCGACCGATCGAGTCGATGCCCGGGCTGCGCGGTGAAGCGCTGCAGCAGCCCGAGCAGCCGCACCTGCGCGCTCCAGCTGCGGGCGCGCTGGTTGAACGGCCCGCGCACGCCCAGCACCCGCGATGGCGGCCGGAACAGGCACGGCTCCTCGGCGGCGATTGCCGCCGGATCGCGCGAGAGCTGGGCGTCGAAGCGCAGCCGGCCCATCAGCCAGGCGGCGAGCGAGGGCGACAGCCGGGCGACATAGGAGAACGCGGTCACCACCGAGGTGACCGTCATCTCCCGGCAGCGTCCGGTGGCGGCGAGATACAGCGCCTCGGCCACGATCTCGGGCTGGTACACCGGGGGCACCGGACGGGCGGGAAAGCCCATATAGGACGGCGCGTGGCTGAAGAACGGCGTGTTCACCGCGGGCGGGAAGATCGTGGCCAGCCGCACCCGGCTGCGCGCCAGCTTGAGCTCCACCTGGATCGACTGGCCGAAGCCGCGCACCGCCGCCTTGGCCCCGACATAGGACGACATCAGCGGCAGGCCGTGGAACACGATGCCCGAGCAGACATTGACGATGGCACCGCTATCGCGTGGCAGCATGATGCGCAACGCCGCCCGCACGCCGTTCACCGTGCCCATGTAGGTAACGTCGGTCACGCGCCGGAACTCGGCGTCCGGCACGTCGAGCAGGCGGCCATAGACGCCGTTGCCGGCGGCGTTGATCCAGGCATCGGCCGGCCCGAGCTGGGCGGTCAGCGCGCGCGCCGCCTGCTCCAGCGCCTCGGCGTCGGCGACGTCAGCGACCGCGACAGCGCCGATGCTGCCGGCTGCCTGCACATCTTCCAGCGCGGCCCGCAGTCCCGCGAGGCCGCGGGCGATCAGTCCGACCGACCAGCCGGCTCGAGCGAAGCGGCCCGCAGTGCAGCGGCCAATCCCCGACGAGCCGCCGGTGATGATCACGACCCTGGGCAGGCCGACCACCGGGGGCCGTGAGGAGTAGGAGCGTTCAGCCATGCGGGTAGATGCCACACAAGCATGTGGGTCTGTAAATCCCGTTCTCTCGCACCGTGTTGGGCGGTGGGGCTGGCGTGCCAGTCGAAATGCCTGGAGCCCGTGCATGACCGACCTGACCCGCCGCACTTTGTTCGGCACCACCGCCCTGCTCGCGGCGGGCGCCGCGGCCGCGGCAACCCCGGAGCGCGGCCCGGGTCAGCAGGAACCAGGCCGGCTGCGTGGCGCCGTCGAGGACGGCCGCGTCAGCCTGCCGCCGCTGCATGCCCCGAGCGAGGCCAACGGCGAGGTGCCGAACCCGCTGCCGCCGGACAGGCGAGTCGGCATTGCGGTGGTCGGGCTTGGCACCCTGGCGCTGGAGGAGATCCTGCCGGGCTTCGGACAGGCGGCGCATGTGCGGATCGCAGCCTTGGTCAGCGGCCGGCCGGAAAAGGCCCGCGCGATCGGGGCGCAATACGGCGTGCCGGAGAAGAACCTGTACAGCTATGCGAACTTCGACAGCATCCGCGACAATCCCGACATCGATGCGGTCTATATAGTGCTGCCGAACGCGATGCATGCCGAGTTCACGCTGCGTGCCGCGGCCGCCGGCAAGCACGTGCTGTGCGAGAAGCCGATGGCGGCGACCGTCGCCGAGGCCGAGCAGATGGTCGAGGCCTGCCGGCAGGCGCACCGCACGCTGATGATCGCCTACCGTCTGCAGCACGACCCGGCACACCGCACCCTGATCGGGCTGGCGCGCAGCGGCCAGTATGGCGCGATCCGCATGATCGAGGCGGTGAACGGCCAGAACGACCTGCCGAACGGCCAGTGGCGGCAGATCCTGGCGATGGCCGGCGGCGGCTCGCTGCCCGATGTCGGGCTCTATTGCACCAACGCGTTCCGCTACATCACCGGCGAGGAGCCGGTCGAGGTGACCGGCCAGGTGACGCGCCCGGCGCACGATCCGCGCTTCCGCGAGGTCGAGGACGTGGCGCTGTTCACCATGCGGTTCCCGTCCGGGATCATCGCCACCGGCAGCTCCGGCTACAGCTTCCACGAGAGCCGGCAACTGCGCGTGCATAACGAGCGCGGCTGGCTCGGGCTCGACCCGGCCTTCGGCTATGACAACCTGGCCTTGCAGATCGACCGCAAGGCGGGCAAGGCCAGCGCTTTGGAGACCCGGCGCTTCACCCCGAAGAACCAGTTCGCGGTCGAGATGGACGCGTTCGCGCTCAGCCTGCACAACAAGGCGGTGCCGCTGACGCCGGGCGAGGAGGGGCTGCAGGACATGCGCATTCTTGCTGCCATCTACCAGTCGGCGGCCGGCGGCTCTGCGGTGAAGCTGCCGCCCGCGGTGACCCAGGCAAGGCCGCGCGGCGAGTGGCCGAGCCAGCTTGGGCCGTACCTGCTCACCTGACGCCGGTCACCGGCTCCGCGTTCTCGGCATGCTGCCCGCGATAGGCGGCCGGTGACACGCCGAGACGCCGCCCGAAGGCATGGCGAAAAATCTCCACCGCTGCAAAGCCGCAGCGTGCGGAGCCGCACCCCCATCGCGGCAATTTCTGCCAGGTGATCCGCGGCTCGTCCTGGCACGGCTGACTCGACGGCGGAGGGACGGCGGCCTCAAGCGGGACCACGCATCCGTTGTTCAGCGACGATATCCGCCACGTCTCGAAAGTCGCCCGGCGATCCTTCCCGCCATCCTCAGCGGGCCGGTGACCTTCCAGGAGGTGGAGGCATGGATGGCGGCGAGTTCCGCCCTGAGCTGTGCAGTCGTCGCGCCGGAGAATGCGGGGCCTGAAGCGGCGGCTGTGGCCACGGCCTCGGAAGCCGCGTCGCCGCGATGCGGCGGAGGGACAACGTCGGACGTCCCGGCTTCCAGCATATAGACATGGGCGCGTCCGCAGTTCGGGAACGGATGGAAGGTCGCTGTCCATCCCGCACGCCGCGCCGCCTCCATGAAGAAGTCATGCGTGAAACCCAGCTCCATCCAGCCGAAGCGACGCATGCAGAACACCGACAGGGCATCCATCCGGGGACCCCATGGATAGGGGATGCCGGGAAACATGCCGGGCACGACAGGCTCGCCGCAAAGGATGACGCGGCCGCCGGGGTTCAGGCGGCCATGCAGGCGTCGCAGCAGGTTCTGGAATTCGAGGGCATGATGGAACGCCTCGTAGAAGATGATGGCGTCGAAGCGTTGCTGGCCGAAGCCCTCGCCGAACACGGCCTGCTCTGTCGAAACCTCCAGCCGCATCCCTTCCGCCTGCAGGCGGATGCCTTCCAGGGCCACCGCATCGACGTCGACGCCATGCACCCGATATCCCATGCGCGCCAGCATCAGCAGGATCTGTCCGCTGCCGGGCCCGTACTCCAGCACGCTGCCCCCGGGGGGAAGCACCAGATGGCGCAGGATGTGGCCCCACGAATAAAGATGCTCGCCGATCATGCCCGGGTCCCGGAAGCTCCAGGGCGGTAGTTGCGACCAGACATGCTCCGGGACGGCGAAGGAGGGAGCCTCGTCGCGCTGGGGAATATAGTCGGCCTCGGGATGCGCCCGGAGGTCGAGATAGAGGTCCAGCGCGGCCTCGTGATATTCGGCCGAGAACGGATCCAGGCCGGTGAGCCGGCGTGCAGCCGGGACGTCCAGCGTGAGCGTCGACATGTGCTGGAACATCTCGGCATCCGGAACACCGCCACCCAGGCGCGCGACGATCTGCTCGAATTCCGCTGCGCTGCAGGCCTTCATGCGGGTCTCCACCGTGTGCTGCGTCCGGACATTGCCAAGGCTGCCCACTCGAAAGACGCGCAGCGCCTGATCGATCGGATCATGCTCTGGCAGGCCCCTGAGCAGGCAGGGTGAGGGCGCTGCCCTCGTCCCGCCAAGCCTCAGGCCTCATCGACCCGCGGAAGAAATTTCCGGTCCTGCAGCCGGCGGATCGCGCCGATCAATGCCGCGCCGTTGTCGATGGTCTCGTTGAAGCCGGCGCGCCGGATCTTGCCCATGTCCGAGATCATGTCGAACGCCGTGTTGAAGATGAAGTCGCCGAACGCCCAGCCGACCAGCTTCTCGTAGGGCATCGGCTGCAGCCCGTGCGCCTGCACGAGCCGCTCCCACAGCGGCGCCTTGTCCGCCATCTGCTGTGCAAGGCTCATGCGCAGCGGCGGCGCGACCTCGAGATCGAACGCGTCCGCGACCTGCTGCCAGACGCGCCGCCAGCGGAACGGCTCGTGCACATAGTTGAACGCCTCGCCGGCCGCCGCCTCGTCGGTCGCGGCCCACAGGCTGGCCCGCCCGAGCAGCCGCGCGTCGGTGAACTGCGCCAGCACGCCGTCATAGACCTGCCCGGGGCCGGGGAACCGGAACGGCGTTCCGGTCGCCTTGCACAGGGTGGCGAACACGCCGATCACCATGGCGATGTTCATCGGATTGCCGGCGACGTCGCCCACCACCACGTCCGGCCGCAGGATCGAGAACCCGAATTCCCCGGCCGCGGCGCGACGTCGCAGCGTGTCCTCCTGGGTGAAGTAGAAGTTGGGCGGCATGTGGCGCGGTGTGTCCTCGAAGAATGGCGCCTGCACCGGCCCGAGATGCACGCCGTACACCTTGGCGCCCTGGTAGAGCACGACCCTTTGGAGCGGCGCTCCGACCTGCTTGAGGCCATCAAGCAGGTTTTCCAGCATCGGCCCGTTGACCGCGACCTCGGACGCGAAGTCGGGTTGCGCGCGGTAGGCCGCATAGAACAGGTGCGTCGTGCCGGTCGCCGCCTCCAGCGTCCGTGCCAGCCCCTTCGCATCGAGCAGGTCGGCGGCGATGGCGCGGGCGTGCGGAAGGGCGCGGGTCGCCAGCAGCGCGGATTCCCAGCCCGGGGCCGCGTGCAGCGCATCGACGAGACCGGCGCCGATGATGCCGCTGGCCCCTGCGACCAGGGCCTGCCTCGCCGGGTTCGGTTGGCTCACCGCCGGATGCTCCTAGCGGGGCGGCGGCAGCGACTGGCTCTGCACCGGGTTGTTTGGGGCGAGCTGCGTCGGACCGGTATCCGGATTGGGCGGATACGTGCCGGGGCCGGACGGCGTGCCAGGGTCGCCGCCCGGTGCCCCGTAGGCGGTGCCGCGCCGATACGGCGGCGGATAGGCGTCCGGCCTGCCCTGGTCCGGCGCCGCCTCGTCGCGATAGGCCGGCTGCTGTGCCGGCTGCTGTGCCGGACCGGTGCCGCCGTAGCGCATCAGCACGGCGCGCAGCGGATCGGCACCCGGATTATTGACCCGCATGGCGACCGCGATGTCCTGCACGCCCACCGGTTGGCCGTAATAGGCGCGGTTGCCGACGCTGTCGAAGGACAGGATGCTGCCTTGCAGGGAGATGCCGGCAAACAGGCCCTTGCTCTTCTCGAGCACCACGATGTCGGCGTTGAACGCGGCCGAAGTGTCGCCCTCCATTCCGGCGCCCAGGGTGGCCAGGGTGACGCCGGCATTGGCGCCGAACTTGAACTGGCTGTCCATGATCGCGGTCAGGCCCCGCCGGCTCATGATGAACAGCATCAGCTCGGCGTCCTGGATGCCGGCCTGGAGCCCGAACGAGCCGGACCCCATCGAGTAGAAGGCTGGCGCCGACCACGAGCCCGAGCCGTCGCGGGCGAGCAGCACGCAGCCGCCGCCGGAACCACCGAAGATGAACGACATGCGAAAGATGCTCGGGCAGATCAGGACGCCGCGCGAGCGCTCCAGGAAGCGGCGCGCCTGGTCGCCGTTGGCGCGCCAGTCGAGGATGTCCTGCGCCGTCAGCGTCGCGCGATCCACCAGGCGCTGCTGCTGCTCCTGGCGCTCGGTGAGCTGCTGGGCGAGCGCCGGGGCGGCGGCCAGCGTCGTGCCGGCCAGCGTCATGCCGGCAAGCATCACCGAAAGAATTGCCGTGAGGCCGCGACGCGTTCGCATGGGTAATCCTGTCTCCAGCCCGCGCCCGGGCCGAGTCGTCCGGACGCTACGGCTGCATGACTAGCAAATATCGCCCTGGCTCGTGAGCCCCCGCTTCTACGCGAAGCCGATGCCGGTCGCCTCGGAGACCGCGGCTGCGATGCCGGACGTCGCCGCCAGGATCGGGTACGCGCCGGTCATGCCGCCATCGCGCAGGAACGGCGAGACGCGGATCCCGGCCTCGGCCAGCAGCGGCAGCGCGCCGGCCACGTCCCACAGGTTGATGAACGGCTCGATGTAGGCGTCGAGCCGCCCGCAGGCGATCTCGGCGAGCGCGATCGCGCCGCAGCCGCCGGTGCGCGGTGCGGCACCCAGGGCCACGATGCGCCCGCTCAGCGCCGCGTGCGCCTGGGCGGTCACCTTCGGGCTCCAGCCGACCTCGACCATCGCGCGTTCGATGTCGGTGGTGTCGGCCGGGTGGATCGGCGCTCCGTTCAGGGTGGCGCCGCCGCCGTCGCGGGCGAGATACGTCTCTCCGAGGACTGGTGCCGCGACCAGGCCGAGCACCGGCCGCGCGCCATCCATCAGGCCGAGCGAGACCGCCCAGCGATCCCGGCCGCGCGCATAGTTCGAGGTGCCGTCGATCGGGTCCACCACCCAGCGCAGCGAGGCCCCGGCTCCCTGCTCGGCATCACCGGTCTCCTCGCCCTTGAAGCCGTCAGCGGGGAACAGCGACCGCAGCCGGCCCGCGATCAGCGCCTCGACCGCGCCATCCGCCTCGGTCACCCAGTCCTGCGCGCCCTTCAGGTTGCCGGTGAAGCTGCCGGAGGCGGGGCGCATGCGCATCGCCAGCGCCGCCGCTTCGGCGACGATCGCGATGGCGGCCTCGAGCCGCTGGTTCAGGGCGTTCGACTGCATGCGGTGGACCTCGCGGTTGCGTGCAGCCAGCCTGGGCCGCCGGGCATGCCGGCGCAAGCCGCCCTCACTCGACCCGGAGCGCTGCCCGCAGCGAGGCCGTGATGGCGGGATCCTCGAGCATCGCGAGCCGCTGGGCCGCGATGGTGGCGAAGCGCTGCATCAGCGCTCGCCGGCGTGCCGGGGCCAGGGCGTGCGCCGGCGCCTCGCGCAGGATCTCGGCATCCTGCACGATGACCGAGCCGGGCGCGCAATGCGGGCCGACGCAGGCGACCATGAGGCCGGTATCCGGCGGCAGCAGCGCGCGGGGAAACTGCTCGTCGACCGCGAAAAACAGCGCGTCGGAATATGCGCGGTAGTCCGGCCATTTCGTGTCGGTCAGGAAATCGCGCGGCCCGGACTTCACCTCTATGCAGGCGAAGCCGCCGTCCGGACGCAGCGCCAGGATGTCGGCGCGCCTGCCGTTCGGCAGCGGCACCTCGTGCAGCGGCGCCCAGCCGAGTTGCCCGCAGAGCCTGGCGGCCGCGCGACGGATGGCGAGGGAGTTCTCGGCCAGGGCGGACCTGCGCTCGTCACTGATCTGCATCTGTCCTGCGTGATGCCGAAATGACGCCGCCTGGGCAAGACCCTGGCGCTGCCCCAACCTGATCGAACTATCTCGGATGGTCGCGCAACCACGCCTGCCGGCAGGCGCTGCACAATTGCCATGATCGCAACCCGGTTCTCAGTCGCCACCCACATCATGTTGCTGATGACGGTCGAGCCAGCCGGCCGCCTGACCAGTCCGCGCATCGCCGGCAGCGTCAACACCAATCCGGTGGTCGTGCGGCGGATCATGCGGCTGCTGGCCAAGGCCGGCCTGGTGCGTGTCCGCCGGGGCCAGGGCGGTGCCGCCCTTGGACGGCCGGCCGAACGGATCTCGCTCGACGATGTCTGGATCGCGGTCAATCCGATCCGCCTGCCGCTGTTGCCGCTGCACGCCAATCCGGATCCGGAATGCCCGGTCGGTCGTCATGTGCCGATTGTGCTGGGAGAGCGGTTCGAAGCTGCCGAGGCCGCGATGCGCGCGGCACTCGCCGCCATCACGCTCGAGGCCATCGCGGTTCAGATCAGCAGCGCGAAGGCGATCGCCGGCTGATGGAAATCTAGTACGGGCGCACCAGCAGGTGCTGCTTGCGGCCGACCGAAAGCTTGACCGCGCCGTCGCGCATATCTGAGGTCGTGACAACCCGGTTCTCGTCCGTGACGGTCACGTCGTTGATCCGCAGGCCGCCGCCGCGCACCAGACGTCGCGCCTCGCCGTTGCTGCCCACCAGCCCCATCTCGGCGAACAGGCGATGCACCGGCACACCCGCTTGCAGGGCCGCACTGGCGATCTCGCGTGACGGCAGCGCGTCGTGAGGGCCACCGGTCGCGTGGCCTGCCTCGAACAATTGCAGGCCAGCCGCGGCGGCCTGCTCGGCTGCCGCGCGGCCGTGGCAGATCGCGGTCGCTTCGGTTGCGAGGATCTTCTTGGCCTCGTTGATCGCAGCCCCCGGCAGCGCTCCCAGACGCTCGCATTCCTCCACCGGGAGATCCGTGAACAGCCTGAGGAAACGGCCCACGTCCGCATCCTCGGTGTTGCGCCAGAACTGCCAGTAGTCGAACGGCGCCAGCCGCGCCGCCGACAGCCAGACCGCACCGGCTGCCGTCTTGCCCATCTTGGCGCCGGATGCGGTGGTCAGCAGCGGCGTGGTCAGGCCGAACACCTGCTTCTGGTCGGTGCGGCGCACCAGGTCGACGCCGGAGACGATGTTGCCCCACTGGTCGGAGCCGCCCATCTGCAGGGCGACGCCGTGGCGGCGCCAGAGCTCGCGGAAATCGTAGCTCTGCAGGATCGAGTAGTTGAACTCCAGGAAGGTCAGGCCCTGCTCGCGCTCCAGGCGCTGGCGCACGCTGTCGAAGCCGAGCATGCGGCTGACGCTGAAATGCACGCCCACCTCGCGCAGCAGGTCGATATAGCCGAGCCGGTCGAGCCATTCGGCATTGTCCGGCATGATCGCATCCGAGGGTCCGTCGCCGAAGCGCAGCATGCCGGCCAGGTTGGCGCGTATGCCGGCCCGGTTGCGCGCGATGCCGGCCTCGTCGAGCAGCTGCCGGGCATCGTCGCGGAACGAGGGGTCGCCGATCCGGGTGGTGCCGCCGCCGAGCAGCGCCACCGGCCGGTGGCCGTGCCGCTGCAGCAGGCGCAGCACCATGATCGGGATCATGTGGCCGACATGCAGGCTGTCGGCGGTGGCGTCGAAGCCGACATAGCCGCCGACGATCCCGGCCGCCAGGGCTGCGTCCAGCGCCGCCATGTCGGTGCATTGGAAGACGTAGCCGCGCGCTTCGGCCTCTCGAAGGAACGGGCTGCTCGGCGGGCTCTGGGTCATGCGGGGCCTGGGTGCTGTCTCGATGGAGCGGCCTGTTAGCACGAGGCCCGGCGGCTGGCACGGCGCACCCTACTCGCCTGGACCCTCCGCCAGTGCCGCCTGCAGCCGCTCGCGGTCGAGCGCGTCCTCGGAGCTGGCGATCACGATGGTGGCGATGCCGTTGCCGATGATGTTGGTGATCGCGCGGGCTGCGTTGGTGAAGCGGTCGACGCCCAGCAGCAGCACGATCCCGGCGACCGGGATCCGGTTCATCGAGGCAAGCGTTGCCGCCAGCGTGACGAAGCCGGCACCGGCGACGCCCGCGGACCCCTTGGAGGTCAGCATCAGCATCAGCAGCAGGCCGGCCTGTGCGCCCAGGCCAAGGTGGGTGCCGGTGGCCTGCGCGATGAACAGCGCCGACATGCCGAGATAGATCGAGGTGCCGTCGGTGTTGAAGGTGTAGCCGGCCGGCATCACCAGCCCGACCACGGAGCGGGCGCAGCCGAGCTGCTCGAGCTTGGTCATCAGCGGCGCCAGCACCGCCTCGGACGAGGAGGTGCCGAAGGTGATGAGGATCTCGGTGCGTATGTAGCGCAGGAACTTGAACAGGCCGAAGCCGGCGGCGCGCGTGATCGCGCCCAGCACGACGACCACGAACAGGATCGAGACCAGCCAGACCTCGGCGGTGAGCTGCGCCAGCTGCACCAGGCTCGCGAGCCCATAGCGGCCGACGGTAAAGGCGATGGCACCCAGGGTGCCGATCGGCGCCAGCGCCATGACGATCCGCACGATGCCGAACAGCCCGGCCAGCATCAGGTCGAGCAGGTCCAGCAGCGGCGCCGCGCGCTCGCCGACCCGCGCCAGAGCGAGGCCGAACAGCACGCCGAACAGGATGAGCTGCAGCACGTTGCCGCCGACGAAGGCGCTTCCGATGCTGGACGGGATGATGTCGAGCAGGAAGCCGACGACGCCGACATGCCGCGCGGAGGCCGCATAGCTCGCGATCGCGCCGGCATCCAGGCTGCGCGGATCGACATGCATGCCCGCACCGGGCTGCAGCAGGTCGACCGCGAGCAGGCCGAGCAGCAGCGAGAGCGTAGAGACCGCCTCGAAATACAGCAGCGCCTTGACGCCGACGCGGCCGACCTCCTCAAGGTCGCCGATGCGGGCGATGCCGACAACCACGGTGCCGAAGATGATCGGCGCCAGCACCATGCGGATCAGCTTGACGAAGGCGTCGCCGAACGGCTTCAGCGACACCGCGAAGCCGGGCCAGACCGCGCCAAGCGCCATTCCCAGCGCGATGGCGACCAGCACCTGCAGCCAGAGCGGACCGAGGCGACCGTGCGACCGGCGCGCCGCCGTCGCGCGGACGGCTTCCGGGGTCGACACCAATGCTACTCCGCGAGTTCGCGCATCACCCGGGCGAGGTCGGACTTGCCCTCGAAGCCGATGCCGGGCAGATCGGGCATCACGATGTGGCTGTCCTCGACCCGCACGCCGTCGGGGAAGCCGCCATACGGCTGGAACAGGTCGGGATAGCTCTCGTTGCCGCCGAGCCCCAGGCCGGCCGCGATGTTGAGCGACATCTGGTGGCCGCCATGCGGAATGCAGCGCCTTGGTGACCATCCGGCCTCGGCCAGGATGCCAAGGGTGCGCTGGTATTCGCACAGTCCGTACGACAGCGCGCAGTCGAACTGCAGCCAGTCGCGGTCGGGCCGCATGCCGCCATAGCGCAGCAGGTTGCGGGCATCCTGGTGGCTGAACAGGTTCTCGCCGGTGGCCATCGAGCCGGGATAATGCTCGGCCAGCGCCGCCTGCAGCGCGTAGTCCAGCGGGTCGCCGGCCTCCTCGTACCAGAACAGCGGGTAGTCGCGCAGCATCTTCGCGTACGCGATCGCGGTGGCGAGATCAAAGCGGCCGTTGGCGTCGACGGCGAGCCGCGCGGAGCCGATCTCCTGCAGCACGGCCTCGATCCGCCGGCGGTCCTCGGCGAGGTCGGCGCCGCCGATCTTCATCTTCACGACCGTGTAGCCGCGGTCGAGATAGGAGCGCATCTCGGCGCGCAGCCCCTCGAGTTCCTTGCCCGGATAGTAGTATCCGCCCGCCGCGTACACGAAGACGCGTGGGTCGGCGGTGGTGCCGTGGCGTTCGGCGAGCAGGCGGAACAGCGACTTTCCCGCGATCTTGGCCACCGCGTCCCAGACCGCCATGTCAATGGTGCCGACCGCCACCGAGCGTTCGCCGTGGCCGCCCGGCTTCTCGTTGCGCATCAGGGTGGACCAGATCCGGTCCGGATCGAGATTCTCCGACGTCGGGTCGTGCAGGCTGGCGGGATCGGCCTCGAGCACGCGAGGGGCGAAGCGATCGCGTATCAGGCCGCCCTGGCCGTAACGGCCGTTCGAGTTGAAGCCGTACCCGACCACGCGGCGGCCCTCGCGGACGACGTCGGTGACGACCGCCACCAGGCTGGTCGTCATCTTCGAGAAGTCGATGTACGCGTTGCGGATCGGCGAGGCGATGGGCTGGGTGATTTCACGGATGTCGAGGATGCGCATGGCGGGTTCTCTACAGGCCGTCGTCGGGGGCGGCCAATCACCATGTGTCATCGCATGATGCGGGAGCCGCATGGATGGAGCTGAGCTGGCTGCAGGATTTCCTGGCGCTGGCCGAGACCGGCAACTTCTCGCGGGCGTCGGCGCGGCGCTACGTCACCCAGCCCGGCCTGAGCCGGCGGATACGCGCGCTGGAGGAGTGGGTCGGCGCCGCGTTGTTCGACCGCGGCACGCAGCCGGTGGCGCTCACCGAGGCGGGCCGGCACTTCATGCCGGCGGCGCTGGAGGTGACGCGCCGCCTGCAGGCGGCACGCGAGGAGACGCGCGCGGTGGGGGCGAGCGGCTCCGGCCTGAACCTCGCCGCGACGCATGTGCTGTCGTTCAGCTTCCTTCCGGCCTGGCTTCGGCGCCTGGAGGTGCCGCAACTGCAGCTCGGCTTGAATTTGGTCTCGGACCATCTGCAGGCGTGCGAGCAGGCGATGCTGGACAGGCAGGTGCAGTTCCTGCTGTGCCACCGCAGCGCCGCGGTGCAGGGCCGCCTCGACCGCGCCGGCTTCACCGCGGTCCGGATCGGCACCGACCGGCTGTCGCTGGTCGCGGCACCTGGTGGCGGCACGGGGGAATTGGCCTACAGCGCGTCTTCGGGCCTCGGGCGCATCGTCGCCGGCGTGCTCGGGCGAGACCCTCGACAGAGGTCGAGGCCAGTCTTCACGTCGCATCTGGCGGAGGCGTTGCGCTCCATGGCGAAGGATGGGCGCGGCGTGGCATGGCTGCCCGAAAGCCTGATCGAGGAGGATCTCCGTCTGGGGCGCCTGGTCAGGCAGGACGCGCACGCCATCGAGATCGAGATCGTGCTGATCCGTCCCGAGGAAAGGCTCGATGCGTCGGCGGAACGGTTCTGGCATCTGGCGATCGCGGCGGCCGCACAATGACGCGCAGGTAAAACCCTCACCCGCTCCGGAAATTTCAGACATGTGCTCGACGCGGCGCTGACATTTGCCGAACACATGCCGCCAGCGATGCGGCGTCGCGTGTCCGCGGATGTACAAGAAAACGGCGCCGGAGAAACTCCGGCGCCGCAAGATGTAGTGGGCGGGCGCGACTCAGTCGGCGGCGAGCGCCATGGTCTTGCGGGCGACGACGCGGCCGACATAGTCGTCGATGGCTTCAGAGACGTGGTCTGCATGATTGGCAAACACATGGTCGGCGCCGGCATAGACGCGATAATCGACCTGCACGCCCTTCTGGGTGTTCAGCTTGTCCACCAGCTTGCGGACCGCGGGCTCCGGCACCAGCTCGTCGGCGTCGCCATGCAGCATCAGGCCACCGCACGGGCACGGAGCGAGGAAGCCGAAATCATAATGGTTCGCGGGGGGTGCAACGCTGACCCAGCCGGACACTTCCGGACGCCGCATCAGCAACTGCATGCCGACAAAGGCACCGAACGAGTATCCGGAAATCCAGAGTCCGCTCGAGTTCGGGTTGACCATCTGCATCCAGTCGAGCGCGCCCGCGGCGTCGCTGATTTCGCCGATGCCGCCGTCATAGCGGCCCTGCGAACGGCCGACGCCACGGAAGTTGAAGCGCATGACCGAGAAGCCGAGCTTCTCGAAGGCCCGGTACATCGCATAGGTGATGCGATTGTTCATGGTCCCGCCATGCAGCGGATGCGGATGCATGATGAGAGCAAGCGGCGCGTTCGGCTCGCTGGAGTGGTGGTAGCGTCCTTCGAGCCGGCCGTCAGGACCAGCGAACATCACCTCAGGCATCTTGTCCCACTATTCTTCTCGCTCCGCCTCCAGGCATGGGCGCAAGCTTTGTTGCAACGCAATTCGGACGCCGGCGATGCCCCGCCATGCGTCCGCCTTCAGGAGAGTGTCGTGGCCAGCCGGCCAGTCGCCGGATTAACCTGGAGTTACCGCGTGCAGCATGCCGTGGGACACCGCTCGCGACGGGGAGGCTGTATATGGCGCAACGACCGGAGCTTTCAAATTGCCCAGTTGTCGGTGCAGGTGTGCGTCAGGACGAGTTTCGCCCGCGATGGGCGAATCAGTCGCGGCTCCGCAGATCGGAAGGTCATGAACCTGGGTCCTTTTCGTGCGACTCCACGCTGCAAAATTGGCCCGCGGACAACACGTTTGCGACTGTATAGCGGCGGGAGCGGCCGATTTACACTGAAATCAATGGCCAAGCGGCACAGCGGCGCTGAAATGGAGAACACGGGATTGTGATACCGTTGCAACGGCCCTTGTTCATCCAGTGTTCGATCATTTCTGGGACAGCTATGGACAAGTGTTCTAACGGATTATTTACGCTGTTGGACGCGAATGCGTCGGAGAGCCCGCGGCATGCTGCGCTGGACGCCGCCGCCGCCGCCGCACACCTCGCCGGCAACCCGGCTTCGATGCATCGCGCCGGGCGCGCCGCCCGCGCCGCACTGGAGGCGGCGCGCGAGAGTCTTGCCGCTCTGTTCGGGGCAGATGTCGACGATGTCGTGTTCACGTCAGGCGGCACCGAGGCGAATGCGCTCGCCCTGCACGGCGTCGTGCGGCCGGTCCTGTATGGCGCTACCGAACATGACGCGATCCGGCATTCGGCACCCGCCGATGCGCGTGTGCTTGCCGTGCAGCCAAACGGCCGCCTCGATCCCGAAACGCTGGCGGCAGCACTTGCGGCAGAGTCAGGGCCGTCGCTGGTGTGCCTGATGCTGGCCAACAACGAGACCGGCGTGCTGCACCCGGTGGCGGAGGTTGCGCAGATCTGCCGCGCACAGGGCGCATGGCTTCATGTCGATGCGGTGCAGGCGGCCGGGCGGCTGCCGCTCGATCTGGTCTCGCTCGGCGCCGACAGCATGGCGCTCTCGGGGCACAAGCTTGGCGGACCGAAAGGCGCCGGCGCCTTGTTGCTCGCCAATGCGCGGCGCGGCCGCCTGCCACCGATGATCCTGGGCGGTGGCCAGGAGCAGGGCCGACGCGGCGGCACACCAGCGCTGCCCGCCATCGCTGGATTCGCGGCGGCGGCGCAGGCGGCGGTCGCCGGCATGGCGGAGACCACGCCGTGCCTGAGCCGCCTCCGCGACCGGATCGAACAGGCCGCCGTCGCCGCCGGCGCGGTGGCCTGCGGGGCCGCGGCGCCGCGGCTGCCCAACACCACCTGCCTTGCCCTGCCGGGACGTGCCGCCGCGACGCAACTGATCGCGCTCGACATCGCGGGCTATGGCGTGTCCGCGGGCAGCGCCTGCTCATCCGGCAAGGTGGCGCCTTCGCACGTTCTGGAGGCGATGGGCTTGGGTGCGCTGGCCGGCCAGGCGATCCGGGTGTCGCTGCCCTGGGATGTGCGGGAGGCGGCTGTCGAGGGGTTCATCGCCGCCTACATCAGCATGGCTAGCGGGCGCATGGCGACCGGGTCCGGACCACACATGTCATGATCTATCTCGACAACCAGGCCACGACCCCATGCGATCCTCGGGTGGTCGATGCGATGCTGCCGTTCTTCGGCGTGCGCTACGGCAATGCGCACAGCGCCGAGCACTGGATGGGCCGCGACGCGGAGACCGCCTGCGATCTCGCGCGCGCGGCGGTGGCCCGGCTGCTCGGCGCCGATCCGCGCGCGCTGGTGTTCACCTCGGGTGCCACCGAGAGCAACAACCTTGCGATCAAGGGGGCTGTGCGGCATCTGCGCGCATTCGGCGATCCGCGCCGCCGGGTGGTGACACTCGCCACCGAGCATCCCTGCGTGCTGCAGGCGGTGTGCGATCTTGCGGACGAGGGGTGCGAGCCGGTGGTGCTGCCGGTCGGGGCGGATGGCAGGCTCGATCCCGAGCGGCTGCGCGACGCGCTGCGCACGCCGACGCTGCTGGTCAGCATCATGGCGGTGAACAACGAGACCGGGGTGATCCAGGACCTTGCCGGCCTCGCGCCGATCGCGCGCGCCGCGGGCGCGCTGCTGCATTCCGACCTGGCCCAGGCGGCGGGCAAGGTCGCCGTCGATGTCGCGGCGCTCGATCTCGATCTCGCCTCCGTCAGCGCCCACAAGCTGTACGGCCCGAAGGGCGTCGGCGCGCTGTATGTCCGGCGCCGGCCGCGCGTGCGCCTCCAGCCGCTGCTCTCGGGCGGCGGCCAGGAGCGCGGGCTGCGCTCGGGCACGCTGCCGGTGCCGCTGGTGGTGGGCTTCGGCCGGGCGGCGGAGATCGCGGTGGACGAGCTGGCCGACGAGACGATCCGGCTCGGCTCGCTACGCGACCGGTTGCTCGAGCGGCTGCGGCACGGCATCCCGGATCTCGCCGTGAATGGCAGCATGACACACCGCATTCCCGGCAACCTCAACCTGCGGTTTCCGGCAAGCGACGCGCAGGCGATCATCCAGGCAGCGCCGGAGCTGTGCCTGTCCACCGGCTCGGCGTGTTCGTCCGCCTCGGTGGAACCATCCTCGGTGCTGCAGGAGATGGGGTTGAGCCGGGCGCAGGCGGCACGAAGCTTGCGCCTCGCGATCGGACGCTTTACCTCACCGGCCGACCTGGAGCAGGCGGCGGCGATCCTGTTGTGCGCCTATGCCAAGACCGCAACCGACCACGCTGCCGAGATGCCTGAATGCCAAAGATGACCTTTGTCGAGCGTGATGGCGGCGTGCGCGAGGTGGAGGCGCCGCTCGGGCTCTCCGTGCTGGAGATCGCGCATCGCCACGGCGTCGACCTCGAAGGCGCCTGCGAGGGCTCGCTGGCCTGCGCCACCTGCCATGTCGTCATCGACCCGGCCTGGATCGGCAGGCTTGCCGACGCCACCGAGGACGAGGAGGACATGCTCGACCTCGCCTTCGGCCTGGAGAAGACCTCGCGGCTCGGCTGCCAGATCGTGATGACCGAGGCGCTCGACGGCCTGGTCGTCCGCCTGCCGCGCACCGGCTGACAGCCGCCGATGCGCATCCTGGTTGCCATGTCGGGAGGCGTCGACAGCTCCGTCGTGGCGGCGACGCTGGCCGCGGCCGGCCACGAGGTGATCGGTGCGACCCTGCAGCTCTATGATGTGCGCGAGGGCGACGCCAAGGCCGGCGCCTGCTGTGCCGGGCGCGACATACGCGATGCCAAGCGCGTCGCCGAGCGGCTCGGCTTCGCGCACTACGTCATCGACGCAGAGCGGCGCTTCCGCGACAGCGTGATCGGCAACTTCGCCGACAGCTACGCCAGCGGCGAGACGCCGGTGCCGTGCGTGCAGTGCAACATGGGGGTGAAGTTCACCGACCTGCTCGGCCTGGCGCGCGAGCTTGGAGCGGAGGCCATGGCGACCGGGCACTACGTGCGGCGCATCGAGACCACGCGAGGCGTCGAGCTGCACCGGCCGCTCGATGCCGATCGCGATCAGAGCTGGTTCCTGTTCGCGACCACGGCGGCGCAACTCGGCTACCTGCGCTTCCCGCTCGGCGAGATGCCGGACAAGGCGGCGGTGCGCGCCGAGGCGCAGCGGCTGGGGCTGACGGTTGCGGCCAAGCCGGACAGCCAGGATCTGTGCTTCGTTCCGGGGGGCGAGCACTATGCGGGGATGGTCGAGCGCCTGCGCCCGGAGATCGCCGGCGGCGGCGAGATCGTGGGGGAGGAGGGCCACGTGCTCGGACGGCACCAGGGCATCGCGCGCTATACGATCGGCCAGGGCAAGCGTCTCGGTGCTGCCGCGATGCAGGGCGGCATCCGCCAGCAGGTGGTGCGCGTCGAGCCGGGCAGCCGGCGCGTGGTGGTCGGTCCGCGCCGGGATGGCGCTGGACGGATGGCGTTGCGGCTGCGCGGGATGAACTGGCTGATCGAGCCGCCGTCCGGAGAGCTGCGCTGCACCGTGCAGTTGCGGGCGCGCGAGAGCGTGCGGCCGGCCACGGTCTTGGCCACACCGGACGGGGCCGACGTGCTGCTCGATCAGGCCAGCTTGGCAGCCCCCGGGCAGGCCTGCGTGCTGTATGACGGTACCCGCGTTCTGGGCGGCGGCTTCATCCGGCGCGACGATAGCTGAGCCGGGAGGGACGACATGGCGGACGGACGACTTGTCATCGGCACCAGGCGCTACTCCTCCTGGTCGCTGCGTGGCTGGCTGGCGGTGCACCTCGCCGGTCTGGATGTCGAGGAACAGGTGATCCCGATCGCCGGCGGCCGCACCGAGGCGATTGCACAGGCCACGCCGAACGGCCTGGTGCCGTATCTCGAGCACCGTGGGGCTCGGATCTGGGAGAGCCTGGCGATCGGCGAGTATTGTGCCGAGCAGGCACCCGGCCTGTGGCCATCGGAGCCGATCCTGCGCGCGCAGGCCCGCAGCGTCGCCAGCGAGATGCATGGCGGCTTCCGGGCGCTGCGCATCGCCATGCCGATGAATTGCGGCCGCGAGGCGCGGCCGCTGGCCGGCGGCGTGCCGGGCGAGGTTGCCGCCGACATCGCCCGGATCGAGGCGATCTGGAGCGAGGCAGGCGGCCCGTTCCTGTACGGCGCAAGCTTCGGGATCGCGGATGCGATGTTCGCCCCGGTGGTCTCCCGCCTGCTGTCCTATGCCGTGCCGCTTGGCGAGCCGGCGAGCGCCTATCGCGACCGGGTGCGGGCGCACCCGCTGATGCAGCGCTGGTACGACGAGGCGGCGCTGGAACCGGCTGCATGGCGGCTCGACAAGTACGAAACCGTCGCCTGACAGCGCCCGGGCCGGTCGCGGTGGTGCTGCCGCCGCGCGAAGGCTTCTCGCCGGACGCGGTGGGGGCGATCGGGCTGCTGGTGCACCGGGTCAGCTTGCCTGAGGACTGCATCGTCGGCGCGCCGCTTGCGACCGCCCCGTTCGCGGGACGCCGGTATTTCCCGGCACGGCCGGTCGCATGGCCGCTGCTAGGTCCGCTGCGCTTTGCCGCCGCCGTAGCCGCGGCCCTGCGCCGGCTGAGCCCTGTCCTGATCGAGGTGCATAACCGCCCCGAGATCGCCCGGTACCTCGCGCGACGCTTCCCCCGCATCCCGCTGACCCTCATCCTGCACAACGACCCGCAGGCAATGCGCCGAGCGCGGACCGCCCGGGAGCGCGCGGCTCTGCTGCGGCGCATGGGGGTGGGGTGCGTCTCGGAGTGGTTGCGCGGACGCTTCGTCGAAGGTCTGGCACCAGGTGCCGATGTGCGGGTGCTGCCGAACTGCATCGACGTCGCTGCCCTGCCGCCGCCGATGCCTGAGCGCGAGTCGCTGATCCTGTTCGCCGGGCGCGTGGTCGCCGACAAGGGTGCGGACGCCTTTGTGGCCGCCTGCGCGCAGGTCTTGCCGCAACGCCCGGGCTGGCGGGCGGCGATCATCGGCGGCGACCGCTTCTGCGTGGATGCGCCGGACACACCGTTCCTGGCCGCCCTGCGTCCCCGCGCCGCGGCGGCCGGGATCGTGATGCACGGTCACCAGCCGCACCGGGCGGTGCTCGAGGCCATGGCGCGGGCGGCGATCGTGGTCGTGCCCAGCCGTTGGCAGGAGCCGTTCGGGATGACCGCCCTGGAGGCGATGGGCTGCGGCGCCGCGCTGATCGTCTCGCCGCGCCCCGGGCTGATCGAGGTGGTGGGCGATGCTGCCCTGCGCGCCGAGCCGGAGCAGTTGGAGGCTGCCCTGCTGCAACTGACCGGCGACATGGCGCTCCAGGCCAGTCTCTCCGAACGCGCACGGGCCCGTGCGCGGCTGTTCGATATCGAGCCCGCGTTGCGGCGGCTCGAGGCGATGCGCGGGGATGCCCTTGCGCCAGGCCGCGCTCCGGGCCAATCCGCATCCGCATGACCCGTCCGCTCGACCGCGTGGCCCTTGTGGCCGCGTTGCTATGTCCGCTGTTCCTGGTGCATGGACGCGCCCTGGCCGAAGGCTGCATCGATGCGGTCGCCGTGCTGTTCCTGCTGCGCTCGACGGTGATGCGCGACTGGCGCTGGACCCGGCAGGCCTGGGTCGGGATCGCGGCGCTCTGGTGGCTGTGGCTGGTGGTGTGCTCGCTGCCGGTTGCCTCACTGGGGCAGGGCGGCGGGAAGTCCTTCCTGCAGGCGCTGCTGACCGTGCGTTTCCTGCTGTTTCCGGCGGCGCTGCAGGCGTGGGTGCTGCGTGATGTGCGCCACCAGCGCTGGCTCGCCTGGCTGCTCTGGGCGAGCTTCGCCTATATCGCCGCGCAGCTGCTGCTGCAGGCGGTCACCGGTCACAACCTGTTCGGCATGCCGCGCTTCCATGACGGCACCCTGACCGGACCATACGACCACCCGCGCGCGGCGGCGCCGCTGTCGCGGCTGCTGTTCCCGACCATGCTGCCGGCCTGTGCCTGGTTGATCGGACGCGGCGTCTCGCGCCCCCAGCGTGTGGCCGGCATCGCAGGAGCCATCGCGATCCTAATTGGCGGCCTCGCCCTGATGGTGCTGTCCGGCCAGCGCGTGCCGCTGCTGCTCTGCGGGCTCGGGCTGGTCGTGGCATGCCTGATGCTGCCCCGCCTGCGCGTGCCGCTGCTGGCGTGCCTCGCACTGGTCCCGGTGCTGGTCGGGGTCTCTGCGGTGGTTTCGCCGCGCAGCTTCTCGCACCTGGTGCTGCTGTTCGAGCGCCAGATGCAGCATTTCGGCAGCAGCCCATACGGCCTGATCCTCGGCCGCGCGCTCGCCATCGCGCGGGGCAATCCGCTGACCGGACGCGGCTTCGACGGCTTCCGCACCGGCTGCCCGCTGCCGCAATATTTCCATGGCGTGTCGCCGCTGGCGCCGGCGACCTCCGATGGCGGCGGGGCTGGCTTCTGCGTGCAGCATCCGCACAACCACTACCTGCAGGCCCTCACCGATGCCGGTCTACCCGGGCTGGTGCTGTTCTGCCTGCTGGTGCTGGCCTGGCTGCGGGCACTCGAACCCCGGCAACCGCCCGGCCAGAGCGCCGTGCAGCAGGCCTGGCGCACCGGGCTGTTCGTGGCGGTGCTGATCCAGGAATGGCCGATCGCCTCGTCCAGCGCCTTTACCAACATGCCGCTCGGCGGCTGGTTCTTCCTGATCCTGGGGTTGGGACTGGCGGCCGCGACGCCCTATATGCAGCGGCCGATCGCTTCACGCCCTGTCACCCTTCGAGGCTGAGCCCATGTCAGAGACCCGGACCGCTCCCGCATCCGAGACCAGGCCCGCCCTGATCCCGGTCACCGTGCTCACCGGCTTCCTCGGCGCCGGCAAGACCACGCTGCTGAACCACATCCTCACCGCCGAGCATGGCCGCAAATATGCCGTGGTGATCAACGAGTTCGGCGAACTCGGCGTGGATAACGACCTCGTGGTGGACGCCGACGAGGAGGTCTTCGAGATGAACAACGGCTGCATCTGCTGCACCGTGCGCGGTGACCTCATCCGCATCCTGGGCAGCCTGATGAAGCGCCGCGGCCGGTTCGACGGCATCATCGTCGAGACCACCGGCCTCGCCGACCCGGCGCCGGTCGCCCAGACCTTCTTTGTCGATGACGAGGTAAAGGCGAAGACCCGGCTCGATGCGGTCGTCACCGTGGTCGATGCGCTCAACCTGCCGGCGCGTCTCGCCGACAGCCGCGAGGCGCAGAACCAGATCGCGTTCGCCGACGTCATCGTGCTCAACAAGACCGACCTCGTGGATGCGGCGACCCTCGATGCGGTCGAGGCGCGCATACGCGGCATCAACCGCTACGCGCGCATCCATCGCGCGCAGCGCGGCCGCGTCGCCATCACCGACCTGCTCGACCAGGGCGGCTTCGACCTGAAGCGCGCTTTGGAGGTGGCTCCGGACTTCCTGGAGAGCGACAGCCACAGCCACGACGATGAGGTGCAGAGCCTGTCGTTCGAGGTGGAGGCGCCACTCGACGCGGCGAAATTCCAGGCCTGGATCGGCGCCGTGCTGCAGGAGCAGGGGCAGGACATCCTGCGCTCCAAGGGCATCCTGTCGTACAAGGGCGAGCCCCGGCGCTTCGCCTTCCAGGCGGTGCACATGATGGCGGACGGCGATTTCGTGGCGCCCTGGACGGCCGACGAGGCCCGCACCTCGCGGCTGGTGTTCATCGGTCGCAACCTCAACCGGCCGCGCCTGCGCCGCGGCTTCGAGTCCTGCGTCGCGCAATGAGCAGCACCTTCACCCAACCCGTGCGACCGCCTCCGGTCGACGAGTTGCTCACGACGAGGGGCGCGGTGCAGCAGGCCGACGGTTTCGTCGTCGGTTGCGCCGTCGCCCGCGACTCCAGCCGGATGGCGTTCGCGACGGGCGAGGGCACCGTGCATGTGACGCCGCGCCGGGGGGCGGCCGAGCATTGGCGGCGGCTCGAGGTGCATGACGGCTCAGTCCTGGCCCTCGCGCAGGATGTGACGCCGCAGGGCTTCCTGACCGGCGGCGACGACAACCGGCTGTGCCGGATCGATGCCGACGATGCGGTGCACGAGATCGCCCGCGGCCGGCGCTGGGTCGAGCATGTGGCGAGCGTGGTGGACGGGCGCACGGTGCTGATCGCGTCCGCCGTCGGCAAGCAGGTCGAGCTGCGCGACGGCGCCGGCGCCCTGGTCCGCACGCTCGAGCATGACAGCACGGTCTCCGGCGTGGTGTTCGATGCCAAGGGGAGGCGCATCGCCACGTCGCACTATGGCGGCGCCACGCTGCGGTTCGTGAATACCAAGAGTGACGCACCGCGCCTGCTGGCCTGGAAGGGTAGCCATATCGGCATCGCGCTGCATCCCAACGGCGAGGCGCTGGTTACCGCCATGCAGGAGAACGAACTGCATGGCTGGCGGCTGCCCGACGGCCACAACATGCGAATGAGCGGGTATCCGCAGAAGACGCAGTCGATCTCGTTCTCGCGCAGCGGCCGCTGGCTGGCGACGTCGGGGGCCGATGCCGTGGTGCTGTGGCCGTTCTTCGGCGGCGGACCGATGGGCAAGCCGCCAACCGAACTCGCCGGCATCCAGAACGTGCTGTGCACCCGTGTCGCCTTCCATCCGCAGCACGACGTCGTGGCGGCAGGATTTGCGGACGGCACCGTGCTGATGGCCGACGTGGCGACCAAGAAGGTGCTTCCGGTGTGCGGGCCGCATGGCAGCGAGGGACATCAGGCGGTGACGGCGCTGGCCTACTCGCCGGACGGCGCCTGCCTCGCCTTCGGCACCGAGGGCGGCCGGATGGCGGTGGTCGACCTGTCCCCCAGATAGGTCACGCGAGCGCCGCCGGCATGGCCAGCGGCCCCGCCAGAGCCTGCTCGCGCCTCAGGATCTCCTCGAGCTCGCCGCGCGGCAGCGGCTCGCTGAAATAGTAGCCCTGGATCTCGTCGCAGCCGTCGCTCATCAGCATCGTGAGCTGGCCGACCGTCTCCACGCCCTCGGCTACGATGCTCAGGCCCAGGCTGTGGCCGAGCGTGATGATGGCATGCACGATGGTGGCGTCCTGGCTCTCGGTCTCGAGGTCGCGCACGAAGGACTGGTCGATCTTGAGCCGGTCGACCGGAAAGCTCTTCACGTAGTTCAGCGATGAATAGCCCATGCCGAAATCGTCGATCGCGATGGCCACCCCGAGCTGGCGCAGCGAGGCCAGCATGCCGGCCGCCGCGTCGAGGTCCTCGACCAGGTCGCCCTCGGTCAGCTCGAGTTCCAGCAGGGTCGCATCCAGGCCGGTCATCGCGAGAGTCTCGGTGACCAGGTCCAGCGCCTGGCCGCTATCGAGGATGCGAGGCGACAGGTTGATGCCGAGGCGGATGCGCGGGAGCCCCAGCGCCTGCCAGTCGGCGGCATCCTGGCAGGCCTGGTGCAGCACCCAGCGGTCGATTGAATCGAGCAGGCCGGCCTCCAGGGCGCCCTGGAGAAATTCGCCCGGGCGCAGCAGCCCGCTGCCGGGCCGGTTCCAGCGCAGCAGCGCCTCGACTCCGGCGATGTGCCCGGTCGCGAGCGCCACCTGCGGCTGGTAGTGCACCACGAACTCGCCCCGTTCCAGGGCCTCGCGCAGGTCGGCGCGCAGCCGCGCCGCCTGGTCGGCCTGCTCGCTCAGGTTGGGCACGCAGAGCCGCCAGCAAGCGCGTCCGTCGGCCTTGGCGCCGTGCATGGCGAGCTCGGCGCTGCGCAGCAGCTCGTCGGCGGTCACGCCATCCTGTGGATGCAGCGCGATTCCGATGCTGCAGGTGATGTGCACGGCCTCCTCGCCGCACTGGAACGGCGTCTCGATGAGCTGCAGCACCTGCTGGGCGAGGCCGGTGCTCCTGAGGCTTTCGGTCTGGGTCGCGAGGTCCGCGGCCGCTGCGGTGGCAAGCGGGATGCTCTGCAGGATGGCGAACTCGTCGCCGGCCAGGCGCGCCACCAGGTCGCCGGGTGCCACCGCGCGCTCCAGGCGCCGCGCCACCTCGCGCAGCAGCAGGTCGCCGTTCTCGTGCCCGATCTGGTCGTTCGCGAGCTTGAAGAAATCCAGATCGAGGAACAGCACCGCGGAGGTGCTGCGCGGGCGTGGCACCTCGAGCCGCCGCTCCAGGCGGGAACGCAGCAGCACCCGGTTCGGCAGCCCGGTGAGCGCGTCGTGGCTCGCCAGTTGCGCCAGGCGCGTCTCGGCCCGGCGCCGCTCGGTGATGTCGAGCGAGGTGGTCAGCACGCCGGGCTGCCCGCCGCTGCCCCGGAACGGTGTCTTGGTGGTCAGCAGGACGCGGGTGACGCCGTTGCGGTCGGTGATCTCCTCCTCGAAACCGGGCAGTGCATTGCCGGTGCGCAGCACCAGCCCGTCGAGCGTCAGGTGCCGCTGCTCGTAGGCCTCGCCGAACGCGTCGGCCATGCGCAGCCCGACCATGCCGCCAGGATGGGTGGCGGCGACCCTCCCGTACAGCGCGTTGACCAGGACGAACCGTCCGTCAGCGTCGCAGACGCTGAGCAGGACCGGCACCGCGTCGACCAGTTGCGCCAGCGCGTGCTCGCCGGCCGCCGCCGCGCCGCGCGTGCGGGACCAGAGCAGCCGCCAGGCGCGCGCCGCGATGCCGGCCGGCTCCTCCCCGGCTCCGGCCAGCAGGAGCGGAACGTCGCCGCATCCTGGCATGCCGGCGAGATCCCGGGCGAAGGCAGCCGCATCGAAACCCGCAAGGCCCGGCGCGGCGATGACGAGATCGGGTATCCCGGCAAGTCCGTGACGCAGCTCGGGTTCGCTTGTGAAGGCCTGCAGCACGACCTCGGGACCGACCGCAAGCCCGAAGCGCTCCTGCAACGGCCGGCCCGGGTCGTCGAGGATGGCGATGAGGGGCATGCCGGACTTCATCTCTCTGCAAGCCGCGTTGATGCTACCTGGGATGGCTGTGGATCCTTGCGCGGTATCCGCATCCTAGCATTCCGGCGCCCGAAGATGCAGCGTGAACAGCCGGGCGGCGGCCTCAGCATGACCCAGCCTCGGCATGGGCGACAAGATGCCGGGAGGGCTTATGTTCTGTATTCGTTCTTGCGCGTGTCACGTTCGCCGGCCATGTTGACGTAGATCATGACCGGCAACGCGGAGGATCACCGATGCAGGACCAGACGGGCACCGCCGAAACAGCACCCGCGATACGCCGGGGTCGTGGCGTCTCCGGCAATGTCGGCAACCGCTACGATCGCCACAACTCCGAGGCCTTCGACGATGGCTGGGACAGCATCGGCGCGGAGACCCTGGCGCCGCCTGCCGTCGCCACGACGCTCGCGCGCGATGCCAGCCGCAGCGCGATCGCCTGGAACCAGAGTCCGGACCTCGGCTTCGACCGGGCGGTCAATCCGTATCGCGGCTGCGAGCATGGCTGCGTCTACTGCTATGCGCGGCCGAGCCACGCCTATCTCGGCTACTCGCCCGGCCTGGATTTCGAGACCCGGCTGACCTTCAAGCCCGAGATCGCACGCTTGCTCGAACGCGAGCTGCGCCGCCCCGGCTACGTGCCGCGCACCATCCAGCTTGGCTCCAACACCGACCCGTATCAGCCGGTCGAGCGCACCCTGTCGCTGACCCGCTCGGTGCTGGAGGTGCTGGAGCGGTTCGGCCACCCGGTCAGCATCGTCACCAAGTCTGCGGGTGTGCTGCGCGACACCGACATCCTGTCGCGGCTGGCGAGCCGCGGGCTGGTGCGGGTCTGGCTGTCGGTCACCACGCTCGATCCCGAGCTGGCGCGTCGCATGGAGCCGCGCGCGGCCACCCCGGTCCGGCGGCTGGCGGCGATCGCCGGCCTGAGCGAGGCCGGCATCCCGGCCGGCGTGCTGGCGGCGCCGATGATCCCCGGGCTGAATGACGCCGAGCTGGAGCGCATCCTCGAGGCGGCTGCTTCCCGCGGCGCCTGCGATGCCAGCTACGTGCTGCTGCGGCTGCCGCTCGAGCTGCGCCAGATGTTCGAAACCTGGCTGCACCAGCATTATCCGCAGCGGGCACGGCACGTGCTCAACCTGGTGCGCGAGACGCGCGCGGGTGCGCTCAACGATAGCCGTTTCGGCCATCGCTTCCGCGGCCAGGGCGTCTATGCCGACATGCTGGCGCAACGGTTCAGGCGGATGGCGGCGAAGCTCGGTCTGGAGGGGCGTGCACCCCTGGACACCTCGCAGTTCCAGCCGCCGTCGGATGCGGCGCACGGACCAGGGGCGCGCGGCACCGTTGCCGCCCCCGAGCCGGCCCAGATGGCGCTGTTCTAAGCCTGGCTTCCAATCCCGGAGCAGCCGGGTCCATGATGGGGCGATCCGCTTCGAGTGCCGTGCATGCCGCCGTTCTCCGCCTTGCCGTTGATCGCCACCGTGACGATGAACCCGACCATCGACATCGCCTCGCAGGCGCAGAGCGTGCGCCCGACGCACAAGCTGCGCACGTTCGCGGAGCGGCAGGATGCAGGCGGCGGCGGGGTGAACGTCGCCAGCGTGATGCACGCGCTCGGCGGTCGCTCGCTGGCGCTGGTGCTGGCCGGCGGGTCCAGCGGGCGGCTGCTCGAGGAGCTGCTGCAGGAGGGTGGCGTGCAGCACCGGATCGTGCAGATCCCTGGCCGCACCCGTACCAGCCACACGGTGACGGACGCCTCGACCGGCCACGAATACCGCTTCATCGCGGCGGGTCCGACCCTGGCCGAGGCGGACTGGACGGCGATGCTCGACGCGGCGCAGAGCCTGGAGGCCGGCTGGCTGATCGCCAGCGGCAGCCTGCCGCCCGGCACGCCGGAAGATTTCTATGCCCAGCTCGGCCAGGTCGCCCGGCGCCGGGCGATCCGCTACGTGCTCGACACGTCCGGGCCGGCGCTGCGCGCGGGGCTCGCGGATGGCGGGGTCGAGCTGGTGAAGTCGAGCCTCACCGAGCTTGAGAGCATCGTCGGGCGCCGGCTGCCGGATCCGCAGGCCCAGGAGGCCGCCGCGATGGAGATCGTGCGCAGCGGCCGGGCCCGGCTGGTGGCGCTGACGCTCGGTGAGAACGGCGCGGTGCTGGCGTCCGAGAACGGCACGCTGCGGCTGCCGGCGCTCGACGTGGTGGTGAACGGCACGGTGGGGGCCGGTGACAGCTTCCTGGCCGGAATGGTCATGGCCCTGGCGGACGGCCGCACGCCCGAGGATGCGTTTGCCTGGGGGATCGCGGCGGGCGGTGCCGCGGTCACCGCTCCCGGCACGGCGAAGCCTGAGCGCGTCACGGTCGAGCGCCTGCGTGGCCTGATCCTGGTCGGATCGCCAGCCATCTGATCTAGAAATAGCTCCAGCTCACCGTCAGGGTGCCGCTGCCAAACATTTTCCTGTCGGCGCCGATCGAGACCGTGCCGCATTTGGTGTGGAAGTCGACGCTGCCATGCTGAACCACCAGCACGTGGTCGGCGAGGATGCTGCCGTCGTCCTTCACCGAAATGATGTACTTGTCCGGGTCCTGGTCGAACAGCCTGGCGCGGTCCAGGCGCACCACCAGTCCGCCGCCGGAAACCGTCTGGCCGGCGCTGATGCTTTGGCTGTAGCTCTTGCCGTCGCAGGCGGCGGCGGTGGCTGTCATGCAGGCGACCAGGCCGCAGGCGGCGGTTGTCGGCGCGACGGCGCTCGCAAGTCCCCGGCGGATACGACCGGCCATGGTTCTTCGCTCCCTTGGTTTTGCCGGCGGGTGCCGACGGAAACCGTGTAGCAACCACTATGCCAGCCCGGTGATCATCCTAGACCACTGATTTAGCGGAAAGTTTTCGGTATCCCTGCCTCGGCGCCGCGGCGGGAACGGCCATGAATTGGCGGTGCAAGCCAACAGCGCGTGCGCTCAGACACTCCCGGCGACGGCCAGGATGCAGAGCCCGTCCAGCTCCTGCTCGATCTGGAAGGTGGCGTGGCCGATGCCGAAGCGCAGCCGGAGGTCGGTCGCCGCCTGGCGCAGCATCGCGTCATCCACCGTACGGCCGGGACGCACCAGATGCGCGGTCAACGCGGTCTCGGTGGTGGACATGCCCCAGATGTGCAGGTCGTGCAGGTCGACCACGCCGGGCAGCTGCCGCAGGAACCCCTCCACTTCGGTGCGGTCGATGCCAGGCGGCACGGCGTCGAGCGCCAGGTCGAGCGAGTGCCGCAGCACCGACCAGGTGCCGAACACGATGACCGCGCTCAG
This sequence comes from uncultured Acetobacteraceae bacterium, assembly GCA_964247695.1. Lineage (GTDB taxonomy): Bacteria > Pseudomonadota > Alphaproteobacteria > Acetobacterales > Acetobacteraceae > Lichenicoccus. The sequence continues at coordinate 33,798 of CAXTVI010000016.1, read as the reverse complement.
CACCAGGCTGACCAGGGGGTCGAGCCACAACCAGCCGGTCAGCCAGATCACGGCGCCGGCCGCGACCACGCCGGCCGCCAGCAACGCGTCCGCGGCCATGTGCTGGAAGGCGGCCTTGATGTTGAGGTCGCCCTTGCGGCCCGCGGCGAACATCAGCGCGGTGATGCCGTTCACGACGATCCCGATCGCCGCCACCGCCATGACCGTCTCGCCGCCGACCGGCGCGGGGGCGAGCAGCAGGCGGCGCACTGCCTCCCAGGCGATGGCGCCGGTCACCACCAGCAGCACCACCGCGTTGCCGAGCGCCGACAGGATCGAGGAGCGACGCAGCCCGTACGTGTAGCGCGTCGTCGGCTGCCGACGCCCGAGCCCCTGCGCCAGCCACGCGGCGGCGAGCCCCAGCACGTCGCCGAGATTGTGTCCGGCATCGGCCAGCAGCGCGAGCGAGTGCGCGAGCAGCCCGGCCACCGCCTCGCCGCCGACATAGGCGGCGTTCAGCGCGATGCCGATCGCGAACGCCCGCCCGAAGCTTGCCGGTGCATGGCTGTGGCCGCCCGGTCCGTGCGCGTGGCCGTGCGTGCCGCCACACCCGTGTCCATGATCATGGTCATCATCGTGATCGTGGTCATGGTCGTGGTGCAGGTGCGTGTCGGTGTGCAGGTGAACCATGGCCTCGCCGTCTGGAGCTGCCCGATGTTAGCAAGCTGTCCCGCACCCCTCCAGCGCCATGGCAGCGGCATCTGGCGAACGGACCTCGCGCTGCGTAAGAGACCGGCATGCTCAGACTGAACGAGATCAAGCTGCCGCTCGACCATGCGTCCGATGCCGTCGAGCAGGCCGCGCTGCAGCGCCTGCAATTGGCGCCCGATGCGCTGATCACCTCGAGCATCGCCCGGCGCGGCTACGATGCCCGCAAGCGCGGCGCGATCAGCCTGGTGTACAGCGTCGATCTCGAGCTGCGCGACGAGGCGGCGGTGCTGGCGGCGCATGCGCATGACGGCCGCCTGACCCGCACCCCCGACGTCGCCTACCGCTACCTCGCCCGGCCGGCACCCACCGCCTCTCGGCCGGTGGTGATCGGCACCGGCCCGTGCGGGCTGCTGGCGGCGCTGGTGCTGGCGCAGATGGGGCTGCGTCCGATCATCCTCGAGCGCGGCCGCATCGTGCGCCGCCGCACAATCGACACCTTCGCCTTCTGGCGCCGCGGCGAGCTGTCGCCGGAGAGCAACGTGCAGTTCGGCGAGGGCGGCGCCGGCACCTTTTCCGACGGCAAGCTGTACAGCCAGATCAGCGATCCGAAGCATTACGGCCGCAAGGTGCTGGAGGAGTTCGTGCGGGCCGGCGCGCCCGAGGAGATCCTGGTGGTCTCCAAGCCGCATATCGGCACCTTCCGGCTGGTCAGCATGGTCGAGCGGATGCGCGAGACGATCGAGACGCTGGGAGGGGAATATCGCTTCGAGACCCGTGTCACCGGGTTCGGCATCGGCATCGACCGGCATGGCCAGAGCCGGATCGAAGGACTGGAACTTGCGGACGGCAGCACGATCGAGGCGAGGCACGTCGTGCTGGCCACCGGCCACAGCGCGCGGGACACCATGATCGCCCTGCACGCGGCGGGTGTTACGCTGCAGGCCAAGCCGCTCTCGATCGGGGTGCGCATCGAGCATCCGCAGTCGCTGATCGACGCCGCCCGGTTCGGCCCGCAGGCGGGGCACGCCCTGCTGGGGGCCGCCGACTACAAGCTGGTGCACCATGCCGGCAACGGCCGCGGCGTGTACAGCTTCTGCATGTGCCCGGGCGGCACGGTGGTCGCCGCCGCCTCGGAGCCCGGCCGGGTGGTGACCAACGGCATGAGCCAGTATTCGCGTGCCGAGCGCAACGCCAATGCCGGCCTCGTCGTCGGGCTGGTGCCGGAGGATTTCCGGGCGACCCCGGAGGCGGAGTTCGATCCCGACGGTCCGCTGGCCGGCATCGGGTACCAGCGGCACTGGGAGGCGCGCGCCTTCATCGCCGGTGGCGGCACCTACAACGCGCCGGCGCAGACAGTGGGCGATTTCCTCGCCGGGCGGCCCTCGGCTTCGCTCGGCGCGGTGGTGCCGTCGTACAAGCCGGGCGTCACCCCCACCGATCTCGCGACCTGCCTGCCGGACTATGCGGTGCAGGCGATCCGCGAGGCGCTGCCGCAGTTCGAGCGGCGCCTGCGCGGCTTCGCGCTCGCGGATGCGGTGATGACCGGCGTCGAGACACGCACCTCCTCCCCGGTGCGCGTGCCGCGTGGCGCCGACGGCCAGAGCCTGAACGTGGCCGGATTGTTCCCGGCGGGCGAGGGGGCCGGCTACGCCGGCGGCATCCTGTCGGCCGGTGTCGACGGCATCCGGGCGGCCGAGGCGGTCGTTGCGGCCCTGTCCCGGTCCGAGGCCGCGATGCCGGCACCCGTTTCGACCTGATCCCGGCGCGCCTTTCGGGAAAATCATTTCCGGGCCAGACTTGCCGCGCGTTTATCAGGATACGGATATGCAAAAAAGAGACGTGCCTCGCAGTGCCGGCGTTGCGGGACTTGCCTTGGTGGCCATGGCGATTGTCGCACCCGCAACTGCCGCGACGATCAAGTTGCAGTCCGCGGTCGACCAGGCCCAGTCCGTCGGGTTCGACGTGATCCTGCCGCTGCGCGATCCGGCTGGCCTGGAGTCGCTGCTGAAAGCGCAGCATGACCCGGCCTCGGCGCGGTTCCACCAGTGGATCACGCCGCAGCAGTTCGGCGCGCGGTTCGGGCCGGATGCGGCGACGGTGGCGCGCGTCACCGCAGGCCTGCAGGCCAGGGGCCTGGCGGTCGAGGTGCATTCGCGCAGCCTGCATGTCACCGGCAGTGCCGCGGCGGTCAACAAGGCACTGTCCACCAGCCTGATGCATGGCGCCCTGCCGAACGGGCAGACGCACATGGTGGCGTCGCGCACGCCGACGCTGCCGGCGGAGGTGGCGGCAGCGGGCGGCTTCGTCATCGACTTCGCCCGCAACGTGCATGTGGCGCACAGCTTCGCCCGGCAGGTGCCGGGCACGAAGGTGGCGTTCGACGCGCCGATGAACCGGACCAGCAGCACCGGCGGCTACTGGTTCGACGACCTCAAGCAGGCGTACCGGTATCCGTCGTACCAGACCAAGGTCACCGTCAACGGCAAGTCGCAGCGCCTCGACGGCACGGGCGCGACCATCGGGATCCTGATGTCGAGCGACATCTTCGATGCCGACGTGAAGGCGCTGTTCGACCACGAGAACTTCAGCATCTATGCCGGTACCGCCGACCCGACGCTGTACAAGCGGGTCTCCGTGAATGGCGGCGCCACCACGGCGCAGGGCATCGCCAACGGCTCGATCGACGAGGCCTCGCTCGATGTCGAGGAAAGCATCACCGGGGCACCCGGCGCGCATGTCGTGCTGTACACGATCCCCGATCTTTCCGACGACGACATCATCGCCGGCTACACTGCCATCGACGAGGCAAACGAGGCCGACGTGGTCAGCTCGTCGTTCGGCCAGTGCGAGCTGAACTACACCGCGGCGTACAATGGCGGCGTCGACTACACCTCGATCCTGCAGACCGAGCACGAGCTGTACGAGCAGGGCAACGCGCAGGGCATCAGCTTCCTGGCCAGTTCCGGCGACGAGGCCGGGCTCGAGTGCGCCAGCACGAGCTATGCCGTGGACGGCGCCAACGGCACCTTCATCCCGGGTGTCTCGGTGCCGGCCGCCGACAGCAACGTGACGGCGGTCGGCGGCACCAACGTGGTGACCAGAGCGACCGCCGGCTCGCTGGACTCCGCCTATGTCGGCGAGAATGCCTGGTCCGATCCCGAGATCCCGTACGATCTCTACGGGATCGGCGCGACCGTCTCAGGCGGCTACTGGGGCGCCGGCGGCGGTGTCAGCACTCTGTTCACGCGGCCGGTGTATCAGGCCTTCAGCATCACCGGGTCGCTGACCGGGCGTGCCCTGCCGGATATCGGCATGCAGGTCGGCGGCTGCCCGGGCGGCATCGCCATCCTGCCCTGCAACGGCGGCGACCAGGCGATCAACGGCAACGGCAACACCGACCGCTCCTATGTGATCGTCGCCGTCAACGGTGCCTACGAAGGCCTGGTCGGCACCAGCGTGTCGTCGCCGGAGCTCGCGGGTGCCACGGCGCTGCTGGTCGAGCAATACGGCCGCATGGGCAATCTCAACAACTACATCTACGCGGCCTCCGCCGAGCAGGCGCTGCAGGGCGGCATCCCGAGCCAGCCCACCACGGTCTTCCAACGGGGGATCCCCGGCTATAACGGCGTGGTCGCGAACGGCAGCTTCGGCAGGCTGTACAACTACACGACAGGCGTCGGCACGCCGATGATCTACCGTTACGTCGGCGCACCGGACGCGACGCCGGCCGGCCTCCCGCAAAGCTCCAGCAACCCGTAGATCGATCCACCTCGAAGCCTGCAATCGCGCCCGCCTGGTCCGTCCAGGCGGGCGTTCTGTTGACAGGACTATCCGAAGATGAGAATGACTCTCATCAGCATTCGCATTCGTGCAGACCATCTGATCCGGAGACCGCCTTGACCTTTGTCCGAGACCTGCGGCCGGCTGCGGTGTTGCTTGCCGTGCTGGCGCTCGCCCCCTCCGGCAAGGCTTGCGCTCTCGAAGCGGGCTCGGTGCTGGGGCGCCTGCATCACCACCGCCTGCTGAGCACGACGGTGCCGGCCAATGGCGACCAGAACCCCTATGCGATCGTGGTGGCGCCGGTGAGCGCCGGCTCGATCCGCCAGGGTGACGTGCTGGTCGGCAACTTCAACAACGGCAAGAATCTCCAGGGCCTCGGCACCACGATCGTCGACTACCATCCGGAGCGCGGCGCGCTCTCGACGTTCGCGACGCTGCCGCGGCACCTGCCGGCGAGCGGACCGCAATGCCCGGGCGGTGTCGGGCTGACCACCGCGATGACCATGCTCTCGAGCGGCTACGTGATCGTGGGCTCGCTGCCCAGCGATGACGGCACCACCGCCACCAAGGGGCAAGGCTGCCTGCTGGTGCTCGACAGTTCCGGCCGGCTGGTGGACAGCTTTACCGGCCCGCGGATCAACGGCCCGTGGGGCAACATGGCGGTGCACGAGCATCCCGGCGGCGCCACCCTGTTCGTCAGCAACACCGGCTTTGCCGTGGGCGCCCCGGACGGCTCGCCGCCGGTGGTGAAGCAGGCGACCATCCTCCGGATCGAGCTTGCCTACGCACCCGGACAGGCGCCGCGCATCACCGGTCAGACGGTGGTGGCGGACGGGCTTGGCGAGCAGGCCGACAAGAGCGTGTTCATCATAGGCCCGACCGGCCTCGCCCTCGATGCGGACGGCACGCTGTATGCCTCCGACGCGCTCGGCAACCGGATTATCGCAATCGACGAGGCGCTGAAGCGGACCGGCAGCGCGGGGCAGGGTCGCGAAATCAGCCGCGACGGGCTGCTCAACCGGCCGCTCGCCCTGGTGCAGGCGCCGGGCGGCCATCTGCTGACCACCAACGGGCTCAACGGCCAGGTCGTCGAGATCGACCCGAAGGCGCAGCGGCAGATCGGCGCGCAGTGGTTCGACAGCGACAAGGCGCAGTCTCCCGCCGGCAGCGGCGACCTGTTCGGGATCACGGCCACTCCGAACGGCGACGGCTTCTATTACGTCGAGGACGACGTAAATACGCTGCAACTCGCGAACTGACGGATCCCGGATCGCCACCATGAGCCGATGCCCCTTCTCGACCTCGCGCCGCGGCCTGTTCGGCGCCGCCGGCGGCCTGCTGGCCGGCAGTGCGGCCCTCGGGACCGGACTCGCCTCGCCGCTGGGGCGCGCCCCCGCGGGGTCGGTCAATCCGGCCGCATCCGCGATGGCCGGCTCCAGCACCGCGGACGGGCAGGTGCCGTTCTTCGGCGTGCACCAGGCCGGCATCGAGACCCCGCAGCAGATCCACACCGTGTTCGCGAGCTTCGACCTCACGACCAGCTCGGCCGGCGACGTGGTGCGGCTGCTGCAGGACTGGACCCGCGCCGCCGCGCGCCTGGCGGCCGGGCAGACGGCGGAGCCGCTGAATGCGACGGCGGATCGCGCACCGGAGGATAGCGGCGAGACCGTCGGCCTGGGTGCCCGCCGCCTGACGCTGACCTTCGGCTTCGGCCCGGGTCTGTTCGAGCGCGACGGCCGCGACCGCTACGGCCTCGCCCGCCAGCGTCCAGCGGAGCTCGCCGACCTGCCGGTGTTCGCCGGCGACCAGCTCGATCCCGCGCGCACCGGCGGCGACCTCTGCATCCAGGCCTGCGCCGACGACGGCTTCGTGGCCTTCCACGCGATCCGCCAGCTCGCCCGCATTGCCGCCCCGGACGATGCCGCCACCGGCTATGGCGGCAAGCGCCCGGGCGCCACGGTGGCGACCGGCGCGCATCAGGGAACCGCGCGGCTGCGCTGGATGCAGGCCGGCTTCCTGCCGGACAGCCCGTCCGGCGAGACGCCGCGCAACCTGCTCGGCTTCAAGGACGGCACGCAGAATCCCGGCTCGATGCACATGGCCGAGAAGTCGAACGGCCGGCTCAGCGGCAACGGAAGCTTCGACGAGGTGGTGTGGGTGGACCAGGGAGGTCCGGCCTGGATGCGCGGCGGCAGCTACATGGTGGCGCGTCGCATCCGGCTGTCACTGGAACATTGGGACCGCACCGAGCTCGACTTCCAGGAGCAGGTGATCGGGCGTCGCAAGGCGTCCGGCGCACCGCTCACGGGCCGGCACGAATATGATCCGCTCGACCTCGACGCCACCGACGCCGACGGCAATCCGGTGATCGCGGAGAATGCGCATGTCCGGCTCGGCGCCGCCTCGCAGGCACAGGGAGCACGCATCCTGCGCCGCACCTACTCGTACAATGACGGCCTCAGCATGGTCGCCGAGCGCTGGCCACCCTGGCGGCAGGGCCTGGAATACGACGCCGGACTGCTGTTCATCGCCTACCAGCAGGACCCGCGCCGCGGCTTCACCCGCATGTTCGAGCAGATGTCGAAGCTCGACCTGCTGAACCAGTACGCCACCCATGTCGGCAGCGGCCTGTTCGCCTGTCCCGGTGGCGTGGCCGAGGGCGAGTTCATCGGCCAGAGACTGTTCGCCAACGCCTGAGAAACCTTGGCGCGGCCGCTCGCCACGCCCTCCCGGAGTGATTGCATGCTTTCCGAAATCCGCCGGCGGCCGGTCTCCGGCCGTCGCACCGTCATGCTCGGCGCCGCGCTCGCGGCCCTGCTGCTGCCGGCTACGCCACGCGCCGCAGAGACCCTGACGCTCTATAGCGGACAGCACGAGCAGACCGTCGACCAGCTCGTCGACGCCTTCCAGAAGCAGACCGGCATCGTCGTGAAGGTGCATAGCGGCGAAGGACCGGAACTGGCCAATCAGCTTCTCACCGAGGGCAGCGCCAGCCCGGCCGACGTCTATTTCACCGAGAACTCGCCCGAGCTGCAGCTTCTGGCCGAGCATGGCCTGCTGGCGCCGGTGGATGCGGCGACGCTGGCGCAGGTGCCGGCGCGCTACAGCTCGCCGCTGGGCGAGTGGCTCGGCGTACTCGCCCGCCAGAACGTGCTCGCGTACAGCACGGCCAAGATCGAGGCAGGGGCACTGCCCGCCTCGGTGGTCGACCTCGCGGCACCGGCCTGGAAGGGTCGCGTCGGCATCGCGCCCTCGGATGGCGATTTCCTGCCCCTGGTCAGCGCGGTCATCGCGATGAAGGGCGAGGACGGTGCCCTCGCCTGGCTGCGCGGCCTGCAGCACAACGCGCAGACCTTCGACGATGACGAAGGCGTGGCGGCGGCGGTCGATCGCGGCGCGGTCGCGACCGGCATCGTCAACAACTATTACTGGGAGCGGCTGCGCGAACAGAACGGCGCGCACGGCATGCGCAGCGCCATCCACCAGTTCGCGCCGGGCGACGTGGGCGCGCTGGTGAACGTGTCGGGCGCCGCCGTGCTGAAGACCAGCAGGCACAAGGGTGCCGCGCAGCGGTTCCTGGCGTTCCTGGTCAGCGCACCCACCCAGGCGGCGCTGGGTCGCTCGAACATCACCTTCGAGTACCCGCTGCGTCCTGGTGTCGCCGCCAATCCGGCGCTCACGCCGCTCGCCAAGCTGTCGCCGCCCGAGATCGGCTGGCGCAGGCTTGGCGACGACAGCCAGGCCGTCGGCCTGCTGCGCAAGGCCGGCCTGCTCTGACCGGTCCGGCGTCGTTCGCGCGGCTGCGGTTGCCGCCGCACGCGACCCTGCTGCTGGCTGCCTGCATCGGGCCGGCGCTGGTGCTGCTGCCGATCCTGACCATCCTGCTCGAGGCGGTCCGGATCCCGGCCCAGGATGCCGCCGACCTGCTGTTCCGTCCGCTGGTCGGACAGCTGCTGGACAACACGGCAGCCCTGGTTGCGGCCAGCACGGTCGCCTCCGCCCTGATCGGCACGGCCGCCGCATGGTGTGTCGAGCGCACGCAGCTTCCCGGGCGGCGTGCCTGGGCGGTGCTGGTGGCGGTGCCGCTGGCGATCCCGCCCTTCGTGACCTCCTATGCCTGGGTGTCTTTGAGCAACGGGCTGCAGGATTTCGCTGGCGCCCTGCTGGTGGTAACCAGCGCCTATTATCCGCTGGTCTACCTGCCGGTGGCAGCCGCGCTGCGCGGCATGGATCCGGCGCTGGAGGAGACCGCCCGTGCCCTGGGCTGCAGTCCGGCGCGGTGCTTCCGGCGGGTGGTGCTGCCGCAACTGCGCCCGAGCCTGCTCGGCGGCATGCTGCTGGTCGCGCTGAACGTGCTGGTCGAGTTCGGCGCGTTCACGCTGCTGCGCTACCGCACCTTCACCACCGAGATCTACGCCGAGTATCGCACCGGCTTCGCCGGCCCCGGTGCCGCTCTGCTCGCCGCCGTGCTGGTGCTGGCCTGCCTGCTGCTGCTGGCCGGCGAGGCCGTCCTGCGCGGGCGGACCCGCTATGCCCGGGTCGGCCGCTTCACGCGACGCCCGGCGACCTTGCTGCGGCTGGGCTGGACCGCGCTCCCGGTGCTCGCCGGCCTGTCGCTGCTGGTGGGGCTCACTATCGGCGTGCCGGTCGGCATGGTGCTGTACTGGCTGACCCAGCCTGGCTCGGCCGCTTCGAGCCCGGTAACCGCGACGCTCGCCGGCCTGCTGTCGGCGACCCTCGCCTCGGTCGGCTTCGGTGTCGCCGCGGCAGGGCTCACCGTGGCCCTGGCGATCCCGCTAGGCTTTTTGGCGGCCCGCCACCCGGGACGCGCGGTGATGGTCCTGGAGCGCATCAGTTTCCTTGCGCAGGGGGTGCCCGGCATCGTCGTTGCGCTCGCACTGGTCTCGCTCGCCGTGCAGGTGCTGCGGCCGATATACCAGACCGCCGGCCTGCTGGTGGTGGCTTACGCAATCCTGTTCCTGCCGCTGGCGCTGGTCGGCGTGCGTGCGGCGTTCGCCCAGGTGCCGCGCGGTCTCGACGAGGCGGCGCGCTCCCTGGGACTGACCTCGCCCGAGCTGTTCCGGCGCGTGCTGCTGCCGGTGGCTGGACCCGGCCTGGGTGCCGCGGCGGCGCTGGTGTTCGTCTCCACAGTCACCGAGCTCACCACCACCTTGCTGCTGTCGCCGATCGGAACGCGAACGCTCGCGACCCAGGTCTGGGTCGATACCTCCACGCTGGCCTTCGCCGCGGCGGCGCCCTACGCGGCGGTGATGGTGACGCTGTCGCTGCTCTCGACCTGGGTGCTCGTCCGCCGCTTCGGCGCCGTCCCGGGTGCCTCAGCGTGAGCCTGCGTCCGCCCGGGTCGGCCGAACTGGCCGTCCACGGCCTCGGCAAGAGCTTCCTGGGCCGCCAGGTGCTCACGGCGATCGACCTACAGGTGTCGTCTGGCAGTCTGCTGGCGATCCTCGGCGCATCGGGCGGTGGCAAGACCACGCTGCTGCGCCTGCTGTGCGGCTTTGAGCGCGCGGATGCCGGGACCATCGAGGTCGGCGGCCGGCGCCTCGCAGGCCGTGGCCTGCACGTGCCGGCGCATCGGCGCAAGATCGGCTACGTGGCCCAGGACGGCGCGCTGTTCCCGCATCTCACGGTCGCCGACAACGTGCTGTTCGGGCTGCCGCGTGCGGCCCGGCGGGATCGCCGTCAAGCCGAGGCGCTGCTGGAGGCGGTGGGGCTGCCGGCTGCCTTTTCGGCCCGCCAGCCGCACGAACTCTCCGGCGGCGAGCAGCAGCGGGTGTCCCTGGCGCGCGCGCTCGCGCCGGGTCCTAGGCTGGTGCTGCTCGACGAACCGTTCTCGGCACTGGATGCGGCACTGCGCGAGGAGACGCGCAACGGAGTGGCCGCGGCGCTCGCCGCCGCCGGCGCCACCGCGGTGCTGGTGACGCACGACCAGGCGGAGGCGCTGTCGATGGGCCACCAGGTGGCAGTGCTCCGCCACGGCCGGATGGTGCAGGTGGCGACGCCGCAGACCCTGTACCGCCAGCCGGTGGATGCGGCGCTCGCCCGCTTCATCGGCGATGCGGTGCTGCTGCCGGGGGAGGCGGACGGTGGCCGCGTGGCCTGTGCGCTCGGCAACCTGTCGCTACTGGTTCCGGCCTGGGGCCGGGTCGAGGTGATGATCCGCCCCGAGCAGATCCGCCTGCTGCAAGCCGGCTCGGGAGGCACCGCATTTCGCGGCGTCGTCGAACGCACCGGTTTCGGCGGCCACGACTCCCTGGTCGGCATCAGGCTGCCGGACGGCGGCGGGGTCGTGTCGGCGCGGGTGCCGGGTTACGCAATGCCGGCCCGCGACACGGTGGTCGACCTTCAGGTCGAGGGGCCGGTGCTCGCGTATGCGCGCTGAGCCGCGACACCGGAGAGACGCCGCGCCGCGGTGGCCCGCGACCCGCTGGCCGGCAGCAACCTGCTCACCAGCCCCAGACCTTGACGCGGCATGTTGACGTAGATTGATTCCAGATTGCCCTTCGGCACGACATAGGTCTCGTGCCAGATGCCGACATCGCCGTTGGTGCCGATGCTTCGGTGGAACGCACGCCACGCCGGCAGGTGCGCACGGGCGGCGGACCCGGCATAGGCCTGCAGGTGGGCGGCGCTCTTCCAATACTGCACCGAGGACAGGTCGCGCAGGTTGAAGGCCTGCAGCACCCCGAGCAATCCAAGCTCGGGATGCGCGGCAAGCTCCTGCAGCATCGTCGACATGGCGCGGGCGACGGGCAGCCATTTCCACACCTTCCAGAGCCTGTTGATCCGCATGCCGATCAGGAAGACCACGATCTCCTCCTCGATCTCGACGCAGACCCGCTCGGTGACGATCTCCGGCATGGTCTCTCCCTCCCAGATCTTTACGACGTAAAGATCAATGCCAGGGGATGCCCGGACTGGTCAACCGGAATCTTACCAGTGTAAAGTTCGGCCGTGACCCACACCTACCATCACGGCTCGCTCCGCGCCGGCCTGCTCCGGGCGTCGGAGGTCATTCTCGACCGGGACGGGTTTGGCGCCCTGACCCTGAGGGCCGCGGCGCGCGAGGCGGGGGTGTCGCACGCGGCACCGACCCACCATTTCGGCGACCTCGCCGGGCTGCTGAGCGAACTCGCGGCCACCGGCTTCACTAGGTTCCGCGAAGCCATGCAGGCAGAAGTCGGCAAGGCGGGGCGGGAGCCGAAGGCCTGCCTGCTGGCACTCGGCCGCGCCTACGTCGGCTTCGCCCGGACATGTCCCGGATTGTTCCAGTTGATGTTCCGCTCGGAACGGCTCGACTGGTCCTCCCCCACACTGGCGGCGGCGGCGGAAGCGGCCTTCGCGATGTTGACGCAGGAGGAACCGCAGGCCGGAATGCCGGCGGTGTCCGGCCTGCCGGGTCTGGTCGTCGCGATGGCGCGATGGTCCCTGGTGCACGGACTTGCGACGTTGCTCATCGATGGCCGGTTGGCGCCCTCGGCCGGAAAGGTCGCGGGCGCCACCGTCGACCAGTTGATCGAGGACGTGCTCATCCGTTTCGTGCAGCACGACGCCGGGGCGGCCTGAATCCGTGGCCCATCATCAAGCAGGTCATCAACAACCGGGAAAGTGCGTGAGCGGCCTGCGGCAAGGCGGGCGGTCGGGCGTAGTCCGCCCATGACGCGAACGATGGTGGCGACCGCACTGGCCCTGCTCCGCATCCTGTCCGGCTGCGGGCCGCTTCCGCCGGGCTCGGAGCCGGCGCCCCTGATCCAGCGCGATTGGGGACCCGCGACGCCGGACTATCAGGGCAATGGCGGCATGGGCCCCGGGGGCGCCAACGGCGGCATGGGCATGGAGGGCGGGATCCAGGCCGGAGGCGGTCCGGCGCTGCCCTGAAGCAGGTGGGCCATCGCGCGGGTACGGTCAGGCGCGGCCGATCAGCGCTCCGTGCACATCCGACGTCGGCAGGCAGAGTGACAGTATCCCGCTGCCCACATCCTCCGGGCGTGCCAGTCCTGACGCATCCTCTCCGGGCATCGCCTGGGCGCGCAGGCGGGTCGCGACGGTGCCCGGATCGAACAGGTTGATCCGCAGCCGTCCGTGCGCCGCGACCTCGTCGGCCCAGCTCAGCACCAGGTTCTCCATCGCGGCCTTGCCGGCGCCGAGCAGCCCCCAGTAGGCGACCGGTGCCCGGGCATGCGCGTCGGTCAGGAACACCGCGCGGCCGGCCGGTGCCGCAAGCAGCAGGGGTGCCGCGGTGCGGATCAGCCGCCAGGCGGCCCCCGTATTGATCGCCATGGATTGCTCGAAATCGCGCTCGCTGGCGTGCGGGACCGGGGTGAGGGCGCCGAGCGTCGCCGCCGCGTGCACCAGGATGTCGAGCCGGCCGAAGCGGCTGGCGAGGGTCGGCCCGATGGTATCGATGGCGGACCCGCGCGCGAGATCGAGCGGCAGCAACGTAGTTGCCTGGCCGGTCGCCGTCCGGATCAGGTCGTCGGTCTCCTCCAGGCCGCCTGGGCTGCGCGCGGTCAGCACGCAATGCGCCCCCAGGCTCGCCAGCCCGCAGGCGGTAGCCCGGCCGATGCCGCGGCTGGCCCCGGTGACGAGGGCGACGCTGCCCTCCAGCGGAAGCGACATCGTCAGCGGGTCGCGGCGAGTTCCGTCTGGCGCGCCTGGCTGTTCTCGTCGACGTCGGCGAGGCTGATCGGATACAGGCCGGTGAAGCAGGCATCGCAGTAGTGCGGCTGGTCCGGATCGCGGCCCGGCTGGCCGAGCGCGCGATAGAGCCCGTCCAGCGAGATGAAGGCGAGGCTGTCGGCGCCGATCAGCTGCGCCATCTCCTCGACGTTGTGCTGGGCGGCGAGCAGCTTGCCGCGCTCGGGCGTGTCGATGCCGTAGAAGCAGGAATGCGTGGTCGGCGGCGAGGAGATGCGCATATGCACTTCGGTGGCGCCGGCGGCGCGCACCATCTCGACGATCTTGCGGCTGGTGGTGCCGCGCACGATGGAATCGTCCACCAGGATCACGCGACGCCCCTCGATGGTGGCGCGGTTCGCGGAATGCTTGAGCTTGACGCCAAGGTTGCGGATCTGGTCGGTCGGCTCGATGAAGGTGCGGCCGACATAGTGGTTGCGTATGATGCCGAGCTCGAACGGAATGCCGCTCTCCACCGAATAGCCCATCGCGGACGGCACGCCGGAATCCGGAACCGGAACGATCACGTCGGCCGCGACCGCGCTTTCCCGCGCGAGCTCGGCGCCGATGCGCTTGCGGGCGTCGTACACCGCGTGCCCGTCGAGCACGGAGTCCGGGCGCGCGAAATAGATGTATTCGAACACGCAGAAACGGCCGCGCTTCGGCGCGAAAGGCTTGATCGAGCGCACGCCGGAATGGTCGATGACGACGATCTCGCCGGGCTCGACGTCGCGCACGAACTCGGCGCCGACGATGTCGAGCGCACAGCTCTCGCTGGCCAGCACCCACGCGGGCCCGGCACCCTTGTCGGCCCCCGTTTCGCTGACGATGCGGCCCAGGATCAGTGGTCGCACGCCGAGCGGGTCGCGCACGCCGATCAGCGCCTGCTGCGTCAGCACGGTGAGCGAGTAGGCGCCGATCACCTGCTTGAGCGCGTCGATCAGCCGGTCGTTGACCGTGGAATACAGGCTGATCGCGATCAGGTGGATGAACACCTCGCTGTCGGTGGTGGACTGGAAGATGCAGCCGCGCTTCACCAGCGCGCGCCGCAGCGACAGCGCGTTGGTGAGGTTGCCGTTATGCGCCACCGCCAGGCCACCGAACTCGAACTCGGCGAACAACGGCTGCACGTTGCGCAGGATGGTCGCCCCCGTGGTGGCGTAGCGGTTGTGGCCAACCGCGGAATGCCCCGGCAGGCCCGCGATGATGCGGGCGTCGCCGAACACGTCGCCGACCAGCCCCATGCCCTTGTGGGTGTGGAAGCCGGTGACGCCGGGCCGGGTCTCGTCGTTGTAGCTGACGATGCCGGTTGCTTCCTGGCCGCGATGCTGCAGTGCGTGCAGCCCGAGCGCGGTCATCGCACCGGCGTCGTGCGCGTTCCAGATGCCGAACACCCCGCACTCCTCGTGCGGCTTGTCGTCGTCCTGCTCGTCGAGGCTGTAGGGATGCTGCGGGAAAGCGACCATGTCAGAAACTCTCCTTGGCCGGGCCGGATGGATCGGCCGGCGAGGCGGCATCGGCGCCGAGATCGGGCAGGACGTGGCGCCAGCCGGTCGGCGCCTGGGCGATGGCGTAGCGGGCCCCGTGGTTCAGGTAGGGCAGGGCGCTGGCGTGGCGCACCGGGTCCGGCCAGTCCGGTCCCGGGAGTGCTGCGGCGAACAGGATGTAGGCGAGCACGAGGAAGGCTGCACCCCGCACCAGTCCGAAGGCGGCGCCGAGCACGCGATCGATGCCGCCCAGCAGGGACAGGCGCACGAGGCGGCTCAACAGCGAGGCGGCAATGGACAATCCGATCAGGATGACGACGAAGACCGCGGTAAAGGCGAGCACGTCGGCGATGACTCCGTCCTCGACGAACCGGTCGGCGAAGGGGACGGCCCAACCATAATAGCGCGTGGCGAGCAGCGCCGCCACGACCCAGGCGGCGAGCCCGAGCATCTCGCGTGCGAGCCCGCGCCACAGCCCGACCAGGACCGACAGCGCCAGGAACGCCAGCATCACCGCATCGACCCAGTTCATGCCGCTCCGTCCGACCTCGGGCCAATTCCGGCCCGGCGCGCCGGGTATATCGTCCTGCACCGGCCATTGCACCAGTCCCGGTTCAGGCCTGCCGGATCAGCGCTTCACCCGGCTCGGCTCATGAGATCCGCTTGAGCGCGACGAGCAGCGACTGGGAGCGGATGACAAAGCCGAGTCGTTCGTAGAGCGCGATCGCACCGAGGTTGTCCGCATAGGCATGCAGGAATGGCGTCTCGCCGCGCGCCAGGATCGCGCGGGCGACCTCACGCATCAGCCCGGCGGCATAGCCCCGCCCGCGATGCTCGGGGTGGGTGCAGACACCGCTCACTTCCGTATAGAAGCCCGGCTTCATCCGTTCACCGGCCATCGCCACCAGCCGCCCGTCCTGACGGATACCGACGAAGCGCCCGAGTTCGTGCGTCCGCTCGGCGAAGGGGCCGGGTTTCGTCAGGGTCGCCAGCGCCAGCATCTCGGATGCGTCGGCAGGGGTCAGGACCTCGAAGGCGGAGGCGGGGGGCGCCCCTTCGATCGCGTCTGCCACCATCTGCACCGCGAGTGCAGCTCGCACGAGAACGAACCCGGGCGGTGGCGCGACCGCCTCGTCCAGCTGCAGGTAGATCTCCCCGCCAAGGGGCACGAGTGCTGCCAGCCCGGCCAGGCTCCCGGCTGTGCCGTCGGCAGTCGCTGCGAACAGGCCGACAGTCGGATCGTAGCGGCGTATGCCGCCCGACACCTGTGCGAAGGCCGCCTGGCGGGTTGTCAACGCGGTCCAGATCGGACGATCGAGCGGGTGGTGCATTTCGAACGATCTTCTCAGGGCAGCTTGGTGCTGTCGACCCGCCACGGCCGCGTCAGCCGGCGCTTCGGGCGCCCCGGCTTGTAGGCCATCTCGTGCAGCAGCGTGCCGATCCGCTCGCGTTTGTGCAGCTCGGTCCAGATCTCGTCCGGTTCCACTCCTGCGGTTGCCCAGAGCAGGGTCAGCATCGCGATCATGTCGGCGGAATGCTGCACCATCGCATCGCGATCATGCGTGACCGAGGCCTGCACGCAGGCCATCGCCTCCAGCCCGGCCTCGCGCGCCACCCGGGCGATCAGGATCGGCGCCGACAGGTCCTGGCGGGTGGCCTCGTGCAGGGCGGTGTCCCACAGCGTCGCAAAGGCCCGCTCGCAGGCCTGCACGGACGTTTCGACCGCACCGGCAGGACCCGCGAGCGGCCTCAAACCGTGAAGTACTTCGCCTGCGGGTTCAGGATCACCAGCGCGCTGGTGGATTGCTCCGGGTGCAGCTGGTAGCCGTCCGAGAGCGACACCCCGACGCGCTCCGCCTCCAGCAGTCCCAGCAGCGGCACCTGGTCCTCCAGCTTCGGGCAGGCCGGATAGCCGAACGAGTAGCGCGAGCCGCGATAGCCCTGCTGCAAAAGCTTGTCCATGTCGCGGTCGTCCTCGGACGAGTAGCCGAGCTCGGCGCGGATGCGCTTGTGGGCATACTCGGCCATGGCTTCCGCCATCTCCACCGACAGCCCGTGCAGATAGAGATAGTCCTGGTAGCGGTTGCCCTCGAACCACTCGCGCGCGATGTCCGAGGCCTTCTGGCCCACCGTCACCACCTGCAGCCCGATGACGTCGCGCTGGTTGTCGTCGATGTCGCGCACGAAGTCGGCGATGCAGGCCCCGTCCTCGCGCGGCTGACGCGGCAGCCCGAAGCGCGCGACCTCGGTGCTGCCGTCCGGCTCGAACAGGATCAGGTCGTTGCCTTGTCCCGCCGCCTTCCAGTAGCCGTACACCGCCTGCGGCCGCAGGATGTGCTCGGCATTGCACAAGGCGAGCATCCGTCGCAGCACCGGGCGCAGCTCCTGCTTGGCCCAGCCGAGGAACTCGTCCAGCGAACGGCCCTGCTTCCGGAAGCCCCACTGGAACTGGTACAGGCTGCGCTCATTGAGGAACGGCAGCACCGCCTCTGGGGTCGCCTCGATGGTGCGCGGCCCCCAGAATGGCGGCTCGACCGGCTCCAGCCCGGCATTGATGCCCCGGCGCCTTGCCTGCACGGCGGCGATATCGACCGGCGCGAAACCGCGGTTCTCCTGCTGCTCCGGCTCGCGCTTGTTGGCCCGCGCCTTGCCCTTGCGGCGCGACTGCAATGCCGTGAGGTAGTCGTCGAAGCCGCCGGTGCTGACCTTGTCCATCAGCCCGAGCCCGTCGAAGGCGTCGCGCGCATAGGCGACGCGGCCACCGGTGCCGTATGCGGCGACGCAATCCTCCTCGACATAGTTGCGGGTCAGCGCGGCGCCGCCCAGCAGCACCGGGATGTCGAGCCCCTGGCGCGCCATCTCCTCGAGGTTTTCGCGCATTACCACGGTGGATTTCACCAGCAGTCCCGACATGCCGATGGCATGCGCGCGCTCGGACTTGGCGGCGGCCACCATGTCGGCGAGCGGCACCTTGATGCCGAGATTGACCACCCGATAGCCGTTGTTCGTCAGGATGATGTCGACCAGGTTCTTGCCGATGTCGTGCACGTCGCCCTTGACGGTCGCCAGCACGATGGTGCCGCGCTCCTGGCCCTCGACGCGCTCCATGTGCGGCTCGAGATGCGCCACCGCCGCCTTCATGGTCTCGGCGGATTGCAGCACGAAGGGGAGCTGCATCTTGCCCGAGCCGAACAGCTCGCCCACGGTCTTCATGCCGTCGAGCAGGATGGTGTTGATGATGTCCAGAGGCTTGTTCGTGAGCATCGCCAGGTCGAGCTCGTCCTCCAGGCCCTTGCGCTCGCCGTCGACAATGCGGTCGCGCAGCCGCTCCTCGACCGTCTCGGCGCGGCCCTTCTTGGCGACATCCGCCAGCTTGCGGTCGGCGAACAGCTCCAGCATGCGGTGCAGCGGGTCGTAGCCCTCGGAGCGCCGGTCGAGCAGCAGGTCCTCGGCGACCTTCGCCTCCTCCTCGGGGATAAGATGCAGCGGCCGGATCTTGCTGACATGCACGATGGCGGCTGTCATGCCGGCCTTCATCGCGAGATCCAGGAAGACGGAGTTCAGGACGGCACGCGCCGCCGCGTTCAGCCCGAAGCTGACGTTCGACAGCCCGAGCACGATCTGGATGTCCGGGAACCGGTCGTGGATGCCCTGGATGCCTTCCAGGGTCCACAATGCCAGCTTGCGGTCGTCCTCGTTTCCGGTGGCCACCGTCAGCACCAGCGGGTCGATCATCAGGTCGGACTGCGGCAGGCCGTGCTGGTTGCAGCAGAACTCGACCAGCCGGGCTGCGATCTCGATCTTGCGCTCGGCCGTCTTGGCCATGCCGGTCTCGTCGATGGTGCCGGCGACGATCGCGGCGCCGAACTTGCGCGCCAGCCTGAGGCGGGCGGCAGCGTGTTCCTCGCCGTCCTCGAAATTGATCGAGTTGATGATCGGCTTGCCGCCATGCAGCTTGAGTGCCGCCTCGATGACGTTGGTCTCGGTGCTGTCGATCACCAGCGGCGCGTTCACGCTGCTGGTAAAACGCGTGATCACCTCGTTCATCTCGGCGACCTCGTTGCGGCCGACGAAGGCGGTGCAGATGTCGAGGCTGTTGGAGCCCTCGGCGACCTGCTCGCGCCCGACCGAGACGCAGCCGTCCCAGTCGCCGGTTTCCTGCAGCTCGCGCCACTTGCGCGAGCCGTTGGCGTTGCAGCGCTCGCCGATCGAGAAGTAGCTGTTCTCCTGGCGCAGCGGCACCTGGCCGTACAGGCTGGCGACCGACGGCACCCAGACCGGGGAGCGCGCCACCGGCGCCGGGCGGTGTCCGCTCCTGGCGCGCCGCCGCAGCATCGCGTCCATCGCCTCGATATGCGGCGTCGAGGTGCCGCAGCAGCCGCCGATCAGGTTCAGCCCGTCCTCGGCGATGAAACGCTCCACCCAGGAAGCCATCTCGGCGGCCCCGAGCGGATAGTGCGTCTGGCCGTTCACCAGCTCCGGCAGGCCGGCATTGGGCTGCACCGACAGCAGGCCGGGCCAGTTTGTGGCGAGCCAGCGCACGTGCTCGGCCATCTCCTGGGGTCCCGTCGCGCAGTTCAGCCCGAGCAGCGGCACGTCCAGTGCGTGGATGGTGGTCGCCGCCGCCGCGATGTCCGGGCCGACCAGCAGGGTGCCGGTGGTCTCCACCGTGACCTGCACGAAGATCGGCGTGTCGGTGCCGGCCTCCAGGCGGGCGAGCTTGGCGCCATTGACCGCCGCCTTGATCTGCAGCGTGTCCTGGCAGGTCTCGATCAGCAGCGCATCGACCCCGCCCGCGATCAGCCCGCGGCACTGCGCGGCGAGCGCCGCCTCGAGCGGGTCGTAGGCAATGTTGCCCAGGCTGGGCAGCTTCGTCCCCGGGCCGATCGAGCCCACCACGTAGCGGTGGCGGCCGTCGGAGAAGCTGTCGGCCGCCTCGCGCGCCAGCTCGCCCGCGATGCGGTTGATCTCGTGGGTGCGGTCCTCGAGGTCGAATTCGGCGAGCGTGATCGGCGAGCCGCCGAAGCTGTTGGTCTCGACCATGTCGGCGCCGGCTTCGAAGTAGCCGCGATGGATTTCGCGCACCAGCTCCGGGCGGGACAGGTTGAGCACCTCGGTGCAGTTCTCGCGGTTCCAGTAGTCCGCCTCGACATCGAGCGTCAGGCTCTGCACGCGCGAGCCCATGCCGCCGTCGCAGAGCAGGACCTGGTCGCGCAGGGCATCGAGCAGATGGGGTCTTGTCATGGCGGCACGGCCTCGGGCAGATGGGCGAGCAAGTTCAGCTTGGTCAGTCCAGGCTTGAGCGGCAGTTCAGGCATGGACGCATGGGGCGGACCTTGTCCTCTGCGGGGGGCCGCCTGTCCAGTATCCGGAGCAGACCCTGTTCATAGACGCCCGCATCCCCGTCGAATTTCTGGCCGCGCAGCCGGATCGGCCGCAGGCCAGCCAGGCCCTGCTGCTGTCGCCATCGATGCCGGCACCGGGGCTGGGGTCCGGCTGGACGACGGTGGTCCGGCTACCGCCGGCACCCGCGGAGGGGCCTGCCACGGCCGTGCATGGTAGCGGCTGCACCTGCTGCACCGGCCGGGCTGAGCAGGCGCGCGCCCTGGTCCAGCTGTTCCAGGCGCGCGCAAAGGGGACGGTCGGCTTCTTCCGCACCGTGACGGCGGTGCTGCTGCCAGAGGAAGCGGCTGTGCTGCGCGGGCTGCTCGAATCAGATCCGTTCCTTTCGGGGAGCTATGTGGCAACAGATGCAACAATACTGAACCAGAGCTGAAATATGCGGGTCAAAATCATTTTTGATACGTGGTCTTCCGTTGTCATTCCTATGTCGTAGCAGAAAAATCTCGGGAAAAACTGCCCTGCTATGCTAAGCCTCCGCCCGGAACTGTTGCGTTTCGGTTGATTCCCCGCGGGATACAGCCGGTTAATTCATGCTGGCGACCGCGTTCGTCGCGCACATGTCGTTTCAGCTGCGATGACGATTGTACAGAGGGAAGCCAGTGGCACAGACCAGCGACTCCATGGGTGACACTGGGAGCGGCACCGGCGCGTCGGGACATGTCGATGGTCGCCTGATACGCCTGCGCGCGGTCATGGCGGCCGCGCGCTACCATGGCGCGGAGCTGGTGGCCGGCGATTTTCGTGGCCCGATCACGGAAGTGACGCCGTCGCCCGCGAGCCTGGTGCTGTGGCTGAACGAGCAGGGCATGGTTGCCAAGGCGATGTCGCTCAAGTTCCGCTACCTGGTCCGCATGACCAACACGCCGCCCTTCGTGCTGATCTTCAAGGATGGCGGTGCCGGACTGTTCGTCGGCGCCGATCCGGGGCGCGGCGTGGTGTGGCTGCGCGACCCGATGGGCACCGAGGGCGACGCGCCGGTCGCGGTCGATGAATTGCGTCTCTCGCAGGTCTGGACCGGCGATGTCGTGCTCGTGCAGCGCAGCCGCAACCAGTCGGAGACCGAGGCCCCGATCAATCTCGGCTGGCTGACGCGCATGGTGCTGCGCGAGCGCCGCTCGCTGCGCGACATCTCGATCGCCTCCGTGGTGATGAGCCTGCTCACCATCTTCCCGGCGCTGATCGTCATGCAGGTGATCGACAAGGTGGTGAACCATCATTCGATGGCCACCCTGATCGCCATCTCGATGATCATCCTGACGCTGACCTCGTACGAGACGCTGCTCAGCTACGGCCGACGCGAGATCGTGCTGGTGCTCTCGACGCGGCTCGACAGCCGCATCGCGCTGGTGATCTTCGCGCGCCTGCTGTCGCTGCCGCTGGAATATTTCGAGCGCCAGCAGGCCGGCACGGTGATCGGCCGGGTCGCGCAGATCTACAAGGTGCGCGACTTCATCACCGGCAAGCTGATGAGCACCTTCCTCGACATGTTCACCCTGATGGTGATCCTGCCGTTCCTGTTCTTCATGTCCTCGACGCTGGCCTGGATGACGATGGCCGCAGCCGGGCTGATCGGCCTGCTGGTGGTGATCTTCATCGGCCCGGTGGGACGCCTGATCGGCCGCGTCATCGCCGCCGAGATGCGACGCGCCAACATCATGTACGAGAGCGTCGCCGGCATCCGCACATTGAAGACTCTGGCGCTGGAGCCGTCGCGCCGGGTCGAGTGGGACATCGCCACCGCCGACGTGGTGCGCGCCAAGCTCGATGCCGGGCGGATGGCGAACTGGCCGTCCACGCTGTCGATGCCGCTCGAGATGTTCATCAGCCGCGGCGTGATCCTGGTCGGCGCCTACCTGCTGCTGACCGGCAGCAGCACGCTCGGCGCCGGCGGCCTGGTCGCCTTCATGATGCTGGGCGGCCGCGTCGCCTCGCCGCTGGTCTCGCTCGCCAAGCTGCTGGAGGAGTTCACCGAGGTGCGCTCGGCACTCGGCGAGGCGGGCGCGGTGCTGAACCAGCCGACCGAGACCAAGGCGCTGACCAACGGCATGCGGCCGCGCATCGAGGGCGCGCTGTCGTTCGAGGAGGTCAACTTCACCTATCCGGCCGGCAGCACCAAGGCGCTGGACGACGTCACCTTCGAGATCCCCGCCGGCACCTCGCTTGGCGTGGTCGGGCGCAGCGGCTCGGGCAAGTCGACGCTGACCCGGCTGCTGCAGGGGGTCAGCCGGAACTATACCGGCTTCCTCAAGCTCGACGGCATCGACCTGCGCGAGATCAACCTTACCCATCTGCGCAAGTCGTTCGGCGTGGTGCTGCAGGACAACTTCCTGTTCCGCGGCACGATCCGCGACAACATCACCGCGAACCGGCCCGGGCTCACGCTGGAGGATGCGGTGCGCGCCGCCCGCCTCGCCGGCGCCGAGGAGTTCATCGAGCGCATGCCGGGCGGCTACGAGACCTGGATCGAGGAGGGCTCGACCAACATCTCGGGCGGTCAGCGCCAGCGGCTTGCCATCGCGCGCGCGGTGATCACCGATCCCAAGCTGATGATCCTCGACGAGGCGACGTCGGCGCTCGATCCGGAGAGCGAGGCGCTGGTGAACGCCAACCTCAAGCGGATCAGCAAGGGGCGCACGATGATCATCGTCTCGCATCGGCTGTCCTCGCTGGTGGATTGCGACCTGATCCTGGTGATGGAACGCGGGCGGATCGCGGACATGGCGCCGCACGAGGTGCTGGTCGAGCGCTGCGCGATCTACCGCCAGCTCTGGCTGCAGCAGAACCGCCATCTCGACCCGCAGGGCAACAAGCGGGTCACGCCCGCACCGCTGCTGGCCGAGGGAGACTGAGCCATGGCGAACACCGATCTCGTCCAGGCTGGCGGGGCACTTCCCGGAGACAGAGGTCCCCGGCAGCGTTCGCCGCGCCGCCGCCGCCGCGAGGAGGAACTGCCGCAGGCGCTGCTCGAATTCCATTCGCCGAGTGCCGCCCTGGTGGCGATGCCGCCTCTGCCGGTGGCGCGCTACATCATCTGGATCGTCGGCGCGCTGGCGATCACCATGCTGACGGTGATGGGCACGTTCCCGCTCGACCGCGTGGTGACCACCCCGGGCGAGCTGGTCTCGACGGCGCCCACCATGCTGGTGCAGCCGCTCGAGACCGCGATCGTGAAGTCGATCGACGTGAGGGAGGGCGAGGTGGTCCACCGCGGCCAGGTCCTCGCCCATCTCGATCCGACCCTGACCGGCGCCGACGAGGGCAACCTGCGCGCCCAGACCTACGCCTACGACGCCCAGATCAGGCGGCTGCAGGCCGAGGCCGCCGGCATCGAGTACCGTCCGGACCTCGCCAACCCGGCCGCGACCGCGGAGGCAGCAGCCTACATGCGCCGGCAGGCCGAGTTCCGTGCCAAGATGGTAAACTACAACGAGCAGATCAACGCGCTGCGCAGCGACGTCACCGGCTACCAGGCGTCGGCCTCGATGTATGCCGGACGGGTGCGGCTGGCGCAGGACGTGCACAACATGCGCATCCAGCTGCAGCACGACCAGGTCGGCAGCCGGCTGTCGTCGCTGTCCGCCCAGGACGACCTGATGGAGATGCAGCGCTCGCAGATCACCGCCCAGGAGAACGCCGCCGGTGCCCGCGGCAAGCTCTCCGCCATGCTCGCCGAGCAGGACGGCTTCGTGCAGAACTGGAAGGCGCAGATCTACCAGGACCTGACCGACGCCCAGCACAAGTACTACGAGGCGCGCGGCGACCTCGAAAAGGCGGTGCTGCGGCAGAGCCTGATGGTGATGCGCGCGCAGGCCGATGCGGTCGTGCTGACCATCGCCAAGGTCTCGGTAGGGTCGGTGTTGAGCCCGGCCAGCCAGTTCATCACCCTGGTGCCGCTTGCGGCCCCGCTCGAGGTCGAGGCCAAGCTGAAGGGCTCGGAGTCCGGCTACGTGAAGCTCGGCGACCAGGCGCTGATCAAGTTCGCCACCTTCTCGTACACGCAGTACGGCGGTGCCACCGCCACCGTCCGCAACGTCAGTGCCGACAGCTTCAGCAAGGACCAGCAGGCGGCGAGCCAGCCAGGCGGTTCCGACGGTGCGCAGGGCAACGCCGTGCCGGGCGGTTCGCCGGACACGTACTACCGGATCCGGCTCAGGGTCGACGGCTACACCCTGCACGGCGTGCCGAACTACTTCCATCCGGTTCCGGGCATGCCGGTGACCGCCGACATCAAGGTCGGCAAGCGCACCATCCTGCGCTACCTGCTCAGCACGGTGCTGCCGGTGGCGACCGAAGGGATGCGCGAACCGTGACGCGCCCCTCTTCAGCATGAGCACCTGAGCATGGCCGGTCTCCTCACCCGGCTGGCCTCGCTGTTCTCGCCGGCAGGGAAGCTCGCCTACGCGCAGCTTCTCATCGAGGCGGGCGACATCAAGCGCGCCTTCGCGCCGCTTACCGCCGCCGCCGCGGCAGGCATTCCCGAGGCGCAGTTCCGGGTCGGCCGGGCCTATCTCGACGGAGCCGGGGTGCCGGTCAGCCGGGAGGAGGGGGCACGCTGGATGCAGCGCGCCGCCGAGGCCGGCTGGGTCGAGGCGCAGTTCGTGCTAGCCACCCTGCATCTGTTCGGCCTCGGTGCCTCCGGCGGCACGCTGGGGCTGTTCTCGCCCGGGCCGGAGCAGGCCAGTGCCCGCGCCGACTTCACCCAGGCCGCGCACTGGGCGAAGCTTGCCGCCGAGGCCGGCTCGCCGGACGGGCAGGCGCTGTATGGCTATATCCTCACCTCCGGCCCCGAGGAACTGCGCGACCTGGAGCAGGCCGGCCACTGGTACAGCCGGTCCGCCGCGGCCGGTTCGGCGCAGGGGGCGCTCGGGCTCGGCCTTGCCTTGCTACGGACGGACGACGCGCAGGTCCAGCAGCAGGCCGCCATCGAGCTCACGAAGGCGGCGGCGGGAGGCCTGGCCACCGCGATCTACCTGCTCGGCGTGATGACCGAGCGCGGCGCCGGCGTGCAGCAGGACCTGGCCGCCGCGGCCACCCTTTACCGGCAGGCGGCCGAGAAGGGCGTGCGCGCGGGGCAGGCCCGCTACGGCATGGCGCTGATGCAGGGGCGCGGCGTGCAGCGCGATCTGCAGGGCGGCGAGACCTGGCTGCGCAAGGCGGCGCTGGCCGGCGACGGCGAGGCGGCCGCCGTCATCGGCGACCTCTACGCCAAGGGCGGCGACCTGCCGCCGAACTATGCCGAGGCCGCGGCCTGGTATGGCCGGGCGGCGGAGCAGGGTCATGCCGCGGCCGCCCGCGCGCTCGGCCTGCTCTACCTGACCGGCGCCGGCGTGCAGCGCGATCCGGAGGAGGCGGCGCGCTGGTTCCGCCGGTCGGCCGACGCCGGCGACCATGCCGCCAGCGTGGATCTCGCCAACCTGGTGATGGGCGGTGCCGGCGCCGAGGACGACCGCGTCGCCACCCGCGAGCGTTTCGAGAAGGCGGCGAGCGGCGGCGACCTGGTGGCGGCGTTCAATTTCGGCGTGTGCCTGGCCGAGGGCGTGGGCGTCGAGCGCGACGAGCGCAAGGCCGCGATGTGGCTGCGCCGGGCTGCCGACGGCGTGGTGAACGCGCAGTACTGGTATGGCCGGATGCTGACAGAGGGCCGGGGCATCGAGGTGGACCTCAAGGAGGGCCGGCACTGGATCGCGCGGGCCGCCAAGGCAGGCATGGCGGACGCCCAGGTCGCCTATGCCGAGCTGCTGCTCGGCGGACGCGGCGGCGACCGCGACCACTCGGCGGCGCTCGAGATGTTCGAGCGCGCTGCCGCTCAGGGACATGTCAACGCGATCTTCGCGGTCGGCGCGATGCATGGCGGCGGCCACGAGATCCCGGAGAACCGGGTCCTGGCGCAGAGCTGCTTCCGGCAGGCGGCGGAGCGCGGCCATGCCAAGGCCCAGCTCATGCTGGGCCGCTATCTCGCGCGCGGAGTCGCGGGCGAAACCGACGTCGCGGCCGCGCGGGTCTGGCTGCAGCGCGCCCGCGCGCAGGGCGACAGCCAGGCGGAGGCCGAGCTCGCGCGTCTCGGCGAGCAGGTCCCCGACAAACTTGTTCTGCAGAAGCCCGGTATGCAGAAAGCCGTCGCGCAGAAGCCCGGACTGCACATACCGGGTGCCGACACGACGGGCGGCGAGGGCACGGATAAACCGGTCCCGCTGGCCCGCGCCGCTTCCGGAAATTGACCCGTTCCGCTGCCGGCGGCACGCGATGCGCCTGCGCGTAGCGCGGGTCACCGAGGCGCACCGGGCCGCCTGGCTGGCCTGGACCCAGGAGCAGGCGCAGGCGGCATTCCTGCGCGGACGGCAGGCGCTGGCGGACAGCGACGGCTTTGACGCGACGCGATGGTTCGAGCGCGCGCAGCGGATCAGCGGCGGCGCGCCGCAGGTCGATTTCATGCTGGCTTTGGCGCGGCTGGAGACTGGAGATACGGCGCGGGCCGTGCCCCTGCTGCGCGACCTGCTGCGCCGGTTCGACTTCCGCGAGGGCCGGATCGCGCTGGCCGGCGCGCAGCATGCCCTGGGCGTGCACGACGAGGCCGCCCGCACGCTGTCGCGGGCACTGTCGCAGAACGCGCCGGCCGACTGGTTGTTCGCGCAGATGGCCGACATCGCGCGCGCCGCTTTCTGGCCGGGCTGGTGCGGCCTGTCCGGCAGCGGCCGCCTGCTGGTGGATGGCGGCGATGCCTTCGCGGCGCCCGCGGTCGAGGTCGTCGTGGACGGCGAGCCGGTGCGCGCCCTGCCGCCGGACTGGCGCGTGGCCACGCGCATCGAGGTCAGGCGGCGCGGCCTCGCCTTGCTGGGCAGCCCGCTGCAGGTCGCCTCGATCCTGCGCTGCGAGGGCTTCGTCGAATGGCGCGACGGCGCGCTGCAGGGCTGGTTCTGGCATCCAGGCGAGGCGGAACGCGTGCCGCTGCTGACCGTAGAGGCCGGGGACGGCGCGCTGCAGGTGCTGCGGCTGGAGCGCTTCGCCGAGCAGATCGACGCCGAGGCACCGCTGGTGCGCCCGCGCGGCTTTGCGATCCTGGCGGCGTCCTTGCCGCCCGGCATGCTGCGGCTGCGCGGGGAGGACGGGCGCCACCTGTCCGGCAGCCCGATAGGCCCTCCTTCGAACCTGCGGTCCCGGACGGCTCGTCGCCCGAGCCGGGCGGTCCGTCCGGCGCGACCGGCGCCCGGGCCGGACGTGGTGATCCCGGTCCATTGCGACCGGGAGCGTACCCTGGCCTGCATCGCGAGCGTCCGCGCGGCGCTGCTGGGCGCGAGCCGGGAGGCGCGCATCGTCGTCGTGGACGATGCTTCTCCGGAGCCCGCGCTGGCGCTGGCGCTCGACGGGCTGGCTGCCGCCGGCGCGATCGTGCTGATCCGGCATCCGGTCAATCTCGGCTACCCCGCCAGCGCCAATGCCGGGATCGCCGCCTGCCGGGGACGCGACGTCGTGCTGCTGAACAGCGACACCCTGGTGCCGCCGGGCTGCTTCGAGGCGCTGCGGACCGCCGCCTACAGCGCGCCCGACATCGGCAGCGTGACGCCGCTCTCCAACGACGCGAGCATCTTCAGCTATCCGGACCACCGCGCGTACAACCGCATGCCGGACGCGGCCGGCGTGGCCGCCCTGATGACGCTGGCCGCCCGCGCCAACGGCGGCAGCGTCATCGACGTGCCGACCGGGCACGGCTACTGCCTCTACCTGCGGCGCGACTGCCTGCGCGCGTGCCTGCAGGACGGCCGCGTGTTCCGCGAGGACCTGTTCGCCCAGGGCTACGGCGAGGAGAACGAGTTCTGCATGCGCGCGGGGAGCCGCGGCTGGCGGCATGTCGCGGCACCCGGAGCCTATGTCGGCCATGCCGGCCACGCCTCGTTCGCCCCGGCGCTCGGTGGCGCGCGCGCGGCCCTGATGCGGCGCAACCTCGAGACGGTGAACCGGCTGCATCCCGGCTACGACGCGCTGGTCCGGGCGCATATCGCGGCCGACCCGCTCGCCGCCTGCCGCCGCCGTATCGACCGGCTGCGGTTCATCGCCGGCCGAAGTGCCGAACCGAAAGGCGCCCTGCTGATCACCCACGACGAGACCGGCGGGGTCGCGCGCATCGTCCGCGAGCGGGCCGCAGCACTCGCCCGCCGCGGCCTGCGTCCGATCGTGCTGCGTCCCGTGCAGGGCGGCGGCTGCCTGGTGGACGTGCCGGTGGCAGGAGAGCCGGACCGGCATATCACCCCGAACCTGGTCTTCGACCTGCCGGGCGAGATCGACCTGCTGGTGGCGCTGCTGGCCGGCGAGGGGCTGGCCTATGCCGAGTGCCACCATTTCCTCGGCCATCATCCGGTGCTCCGCACCCTGTGCGACCGGCTCTGCATCCCGTTCGACGTGGTGATCCACGACTATGCGTCGTTCTGCGAGCGCATCGCGCTGGTCGGGCCGGCCAACCGGTATTGCGGCGAGCCGGACCTCGCGGGCTGTGTCGCCTGCATCGGCGCGCAGGGCAGCCTGCTGGGCGAGGTGCTGGCACCGGAGGCGCTGCTGGCGCGCTCCCGGGACGAGCTGGCGCGCGCGCGCCGGGTGATCGCGCCTTCGCTGGATGCCTGCGCCCGCATCGCGCGGCATTTTCCGGGCACCCTCCCGGAGCTGCTGCCATGGGAGCAGGACAGGCCGCATCTGTCGCTGCAGGACTACGCCGACGCGCCGACTTTGTCCGGCACACCGACGGTCGCGTCCGGACGCAGGCGGATCTGCGTGATCGGCGGCATCGGACGCGAGAAAGGCTACGACGTGCTGCTGGCCTGCCTGCGTGACCGGCAGCACCGCGATCTGGCGCTCGATTTCGTCCTGGTCGGGGCGACCCGCGACGACGACGCGCTGCTTGCCGCCGGCTGCTCGGAGGTCACCGGCGCGTATCGCGAGGACGAAGCGGTGGCCCTCATCCGGAGCCGGGCCTGCGACCTCGCCTGGCTGCCTTCGATCTGGCCGGAAACCTGGTGCTTCACGCTGTCGCTGGCCTGGCGCGCGGGCCTGCCTGCGGTGGCATTCGATATCGGCGCGCAGGCGGAGCGCATACGCGCCACCGGGCGCGGCGCGGTGCTGCCGCTGGCGCTGCCGGTGCCGATGCTGAACGACACCCTGCTCCGGCTGTGCGGTGGCCGGCCAGCGGCACCTCGGCCGATCGAGAACACCATGGCAAAGACACGATCTCTTGAGCCGCAAAGGATGTTATGACGACGGAATATCGCGCAGTGCCTTGACCGAGTACGACACGGCCGCCGGCGCGATCGTCATGCGGGAAGCATCGAGATGTCCTCAGCCACCAGCCAGAAGCTCGTCGCGGAGCTCAAGGTCTCCGGCCACCTGATGACCCTGGAGCAGGGACTGTACTGCGTCTTCCATGCCCCCGGCAGCACGCCAGCCGACCCGCGGACCGGCCTGCCCGGCGTGCGCATCTCGCATCCGCCGGTGCAGGAGCCCGACCTGTTGAGCATAAGCACGTTCAAGGAGGATGGCTGGATCGGCGCCGACGCGAGTGCGGCCCTGGTGCGGGTGAACGGGAGCGCGGCGCAATTGCTGGTGACCATCTACCAGAGCGCCCTGGTGCAGCACGAGGCGCCACGCCTGCAGGTGATGCGGCTCGGCGACACGACGACCGTGGCCGTCCAGCCGGTCGCTCTCCGCCCCGCCCCTGCCCGCGGGCCGTTCGGCGCCGAGGCGCTCGCGATGCCGGCCGGAGCCCTGTCGCGCGGCTTCGCCGAGGCCAGCGCTGGCAGCCCGATCGCAGCCGCACCGGCACCCGACGAGGCCTGGGAGGTCGCGGCCCATATCCAGCGTCGTGGCGACCGCCTGGGACGGGTCGGCGAATGGATGGGCGAGCGCGGCAGCCAGAACTGGATCGAGGGATTTGCCGTGGCACCGAGCCGGCACATCCGTCCGGAGAACGTCGAGTATCAGGCCGTGCTGGGCAAGGGCTGGCTGTCGCCCTGGTCGGATGGCGGCCAGTATTGCGGCAGCCGCGGCATGGCGCTGCCGATCCTGGGCCTGCGCGTGCGGCTCAAGGGAGACGCCGCCGAGACCCACTCGCTAAGCGTCAGCGCCACCTTCACCGACGGCACCGCGATCGGCCCGGCGCCGGACACGCAGACGGTCGAGGCCGCCAGCCTGGCGCCGCTGGAGGCCTTCCTGGTCGAGATCACGCCGAACGAGGCCGCGACCGTGCCCGAGGTGACGTCGGATGCGGAGGGGCCAGCCGTGGCGACGGGTGCGAAGGGAGGTGCCGAGCCTGTTCTCAAGGCGGGGTCCGAGCCCGCGCCCAAGGTAGGTGCCGAGCCCGCCGGCAAGGCGGCCGCGGCGTCGCGCGCCAGGCGGCGCTGACCGGACGCCGAGGCCGTCGCCTTGCGCTACCTGTTCGTCCACCAGAATTTCCCTGGCCAGTTCCTGCACCTGGTGCGCCACCTGATCCGGCAGAACGACCACGAGGGCGGCCAGAACGAGGTCGTCTTCATCAGCGAGCCGAACCAGAACGCCATGCCCGGTGTACGGCGGGTCTCGTACCGGATGCCACGCGAGGCGGCGGCCGAGACCTACCCCGTGGCGCAGGAATTCGAAGCCGCGACGCTGCGCGCCGAGCAGGTGGCGCAGACCGCGCGCACGCTGCGCCAGCTTGGCTATGTGCCGGACATCGTCATCGGCCACCATGGCTGGGGCGAGCTGCTCAACATGCAGGATGTCTTCGAGCGGACGCCGGTGCTGGGCTATCTCGAATTCTACTACCACACCGGCCGGTTCGACGTTGGCTTCGACCCGGAATTCCCGTCCGACATCTCGATGTTCCCCCGCGTGCGCGCGAAGAACGTCGTCAACCTGCTGGCGCTCACCACCGGTCCCGACGGTCGGTCACGGGTCAGGGGCCAGACGCCGACGCTGTTCCAGCGCTCGACCTATCCCGAGTGGGCGCACCAGCAGATCTCGGTGCTCCCCGAAGGCGTCAACCTCGATATCTGCGCGCCCGATCCCGAAGCCGCCGGCCGCGACCTGGCGCTGGCGGTGCCGGACCGGGAGGCGGTCCCCGGCTACGCCTTCGTCGTGCGCCCCAGCGAGCGCCTGGTCACCTATGTCGCGCGCGACCTGGAGCCGTATCGCGGGTTCCACATCTTCATGCGCGCGCTGCCGCACATCCTGCAGGCGCGGCCGGACGCGTGCATCGTCCTGGTCGGCGGCGACGGCGTCAGCTACGGGGCGCGGCTCTCGGAAGGCACCTGGCGCGAGTACATGCTGCGCGAGGTCGGCAGCCTGCTCGACCTCTCGCGGGTGCATTTCGTCGGCAAGCTGCCCTATGCGACCTACGTGGCACTCCTGCAGCGCTCGGACGCGCACGTGTACCTTACCTACCCGTTCGTCGCCTCATGGTCGCTGCGCGAGGCCATGGCGATCGGCTGCGCAATCGTCGCCAGCGAGACCGCGCCGGTGCAGGAGTTCATCCAGGACCGCGAGACGGGCTTGCTGACGCCGTTCCACCAGCCGCAGGCACTCGGCGAGCGGGTGCTGGAACTGCTGGCGGACCAGGCGCTGGCGACGCGGCTGCGGCTAGCCGTGCGCGAGCAGGCCGAGCGCACGCTTTCGATGGGAGACTACATCGCCAACTACGAGGCGCTGATCCGGCGCACCATCGACGGCGGCTGAGCTACCTGCCGGCGGCGGCCCGTGCGGCGCGGATCACCTCCGCGGCCTCGTCCTTGCTCGCCCAGCCGGTAACCTTTACCCACTTGCCCTTCTCGAGGTCCTTGTAGCGGGTGAAGAAATGCTCGATCGCCTGCCGGGTGATCTCCGGCAGGTCGTCCACGCTCTGCACCGAGCTGTACAGCGGGTGGATCTTGTCGTGCGGGACGCAGATGATCTTCTCGTCCTGCCCGCTCTCGTCCTCCATCTTCAGCATGCCGATGGGGCGCGCGCGGATCACCGCACCCGGCACCACGGCTGCCGGCGTCAGCACCAGCGCATCCGCCGGATCGCCGTCATCGGCAAGCGTGCCGGGAATGAAGCCGTAGGCGGCCGGATAGGCCATCGGGGTGAACAGGAAGCGATCGACCACGAGCGCGCCGCTCTCCTTGTCGACCTCGTACTTGACCGCAGAGCCTTCCGGGATCTCGATGACCACGTTGATGTCCCAGGGCACATCCTTGCCCGGGCTGATCTTCGAGACGTCCATCCTGGCGTGTCCTTGCTCGCTGTGCGGCGCGACCCTATCGGTCGGCCCGGCTGTTGCCAAGCCGCACCGAAGCTAGAGCGGCATCCGACAATTTGGGATTGCTCTGCGATGCCAGGTGTCGGTTAAAGCTGCTCTGTCGAAGGGCAGGCAGAGCATGATCGATCTGATCATGCTCTGGCGTCAGGGCTGCAGGCCGGCGCGGATGCGCTTCTTGGAGCGATGCTTGACGTAGGCTCCGACGGCGCAACCGCCCACCGCGCCCAGCACGGCGTGGTGATGCGCGAAATGGCCTCCGACGGCGCCCGCCGCGCCGTATTTCAGGCAGCCGCCCCTCGGCTTCTGCCGGACACCGGAGGCCATCGGCTGCTGGTCCACCGGTCGCTGGTCCGGGGGAGCCTGCATGGAGTTTTGCTGGTCCGGGCCCGGGCCGGGCGCGGGCTGGGCGAAAGTCCCGCCGGCCGGCAGCAGCAGCGCGCCAGCCAGGAACAGGCTGGCGAGGGGGTGGCGGTTCGGGATCATGGCGGTCGCTCCAAGCGCGCTTGTGAAGTCTCAAGATTTGCACGCGAATACGGCGGATCAAAGGCTGCCATGCCTTCTGCCAACCGGCCGGGAACTTGCCATTGCAGCCCTGATGCGCGATCTGATGCGTGACTTGTGCGCCTGTAGCTCAATGGTTAGAGCGGGCCGCTCATAACGGCTTGGTTGCGGGTTCGAGTCCTGCCGGGCGCAGGTCCCCGCCTTCCGGATTCACGCTCGCCGGATACACCCTGGACCAGGAGCCTCCCATGGCAGCCTATCAGTACGTCTACGTGATGAAGGACCTGACCAAGGCCTATCCGGGCGGCCGCGAGGTGTTCAAGGGCATCACCCTGAGCTTCCTGCCGGGGGTCAAGATCGGCGTGCTCGGCGTCAACGGCGCCGGCAAGTCCACCCTGCTCAAGATCATGGCCGGGATCGAGACCGAGTATGGCGGCGAGGCCTGGGCGGCGGAAGGTGTCACCATCGGCTATCTCGAGCAGGAGCCGAAGCTCGATCCCACCCTGACCGTGGGCGAGAATGTCGGCCTCGCCTTCGGCAAGCTGAAGGCGGCGGTGGAGCGGTTCAACGCCATCTCGCTGCTGTTCGGCGAGCCGATGGACGACGAGCAGATGGACAAGCTTCTTTCCGAGCAGGCGACGTTGCAGGAGGAGATCGAGGCCGGCGAGGGCTGGGACCTCGACCGCCGCATCGACATCGCACTCGACGCGCTCGGCTGCCCGCCCGCCGAGGCCGACGTGGAGAAGCTGTCGGGCGGCGAGCGTAGGCGCGTGGCGCTGTGCCGGCTGCTGCTGGAGAAGCCCGACATCCTGCTGCTCGACGAGCCGACCAACCATCTCGACGCCGAGAGCGTCGCCTGGCTTGAGCGCACGCTGCGCGACTACGCCGGCACCGTCATGGTGATCACCCATGACCGCTACTTCCTCGACAATGTCACCAACTGGATCCTCGAGATCGAGCGCGGCCGCGGCTACCCGTTCGAGGGCAACT